>JBBRLX010000003.1:0-248457 GCA_038231135.1 Candidatus Eiseniibacteriota bacterium
CAAGCTCTACCTGCCGCAGGCCTACCCGTCGATGCACTCGTATTGCGTCCACGTGATGCACCGCACGGAAGAGGTGGCGGATAAGCTCATCCGCGTGGCGCGCACGGCCTACAAGTTCCCGGCCATCTTCCCGGCGCTGGCCGAGGGCCGGCTGCGTCAAGCCGCCGTCATCGTGCTGGCCTCGAAGCTGACTCCGGCCAACCCGGGCGAGTTGATCGCGGCCGCCACGCACCAGTCCAAGTCCGAAATCGCCCGGCTGCTCGCGCAGCGCTTCCCACGGCCGGACATTGCGGCGCAGGTGACGCCGATGTCGGCGCGGAATGAGCAACCGTCCCCGGGGACGGTTGAGGACTACACCGGACAGTTCGCCCTGGAGCAAGTCGCTCCACGTACGAAGGTCATGCCGCTGGCACCCGAACGCTTCGGATTGCAGTTCACGATCGACCAGGCCACCTACGACAAGCTCAAGTATGCGCAGGGTTTGGCCAGTCATTCGATCCCCGCGGGGGATCTGCCTCGGCTCTTCGACCAGGCCCTGGACACGCTCATTCACAAGCTCGAGCGGCGCAAGTTCGCCGCGACGACGCGGCCGCGAGTGAGTGCGCGGCGTTCAAAGCATCCGAGTGCGGGGCGGAAACATGTTCCGGCCCAAGTAAAGCGCGCTGTCTGGGAGCGGGACGGCGGTCAGTGCACGTTCGTGAGCGAGACGGGCCATCGCTGCGCAGCGCGCAGCCTGCTCGAGTACGACCACGCTGACCCAGTGGCACTTGGTGGCGAAACGTGCGTGGCACGGATGCGGCTCCGCTGCCGTGCTCACAATCAGTACACGGCGGAATGCGAGTTCGGTGCCGACTTCATGAAACGCAAGCGCGACCTCGCGCGGGAGGCGGCGGCGCAGCGACGGTCGCAGGCGGCCGAGGCGAGAGCCGCAGCCGAGGCCAAGGCCCGGGCCGCGAACCCGGAATGGGACGTGGTTCCCTGGCTGCGCCGTCTCGGATTCCGTGCCGAGGAGACACGGCGTGCGGCGGAATATTGCGAGACCCTGCTGGATGCCTCGCTCGAGGAGCGCGTTCGGGCCGCGCTGGCTTTCCTCGGCTGGAATGCGACGCATCGCGGGCGGCGAACGTCGAACGACTCCGGCCCCCGGGCGAACGGCAGAATCTCGAGCCCCGTCGTCGGTCCGCGACCCGGGGCCGCAGGGAGTCCGAGCCCGATCCCGATCCAGATCACTCAGGGCCCCTGATCCAACGTTTGTTCCCCACAAATGGGGTTGGTTCCGACCGCTTTCGGGTCACGCCAATACGGGCAGGCCGCCCGGGGGATTTTCGCTTTCAGGACATGGCGCGGCGGCTGCTATCTTTGTGGACAGTGCCACCCCTCTCGACCCTGAACATCCTGTCTGCCACGGAGAGCCGATGCGCCGCCTGCCCTTGATGTTCACGGTTTTCGCTGTGTTGCTCGCCGTCATCGCGATGCCGCGCCACCTGGTTTCCCGCGTTGCCACGAATCCCGACTTCGTGCATTTCGAGAGCAGCCACGTGCATCCGGCCGTGATGACCCCGGACGGGTCCCGGCTGCTGGTGGTGAATACCCCCGATAACCGCCTCACGGTGTTCGACGTCACGGGCGCCACGCCGGTGCGGGTGGCGGAGATCCCGGTGGGCATGGAGCCGGTGTCGGTCGCGGTGCGCACGAACGGCGAGGCCTGGGTGGTGAACAACCTGTCCGACGACGTGAGCATCGTCGACCTCGCCACGCTGCACACGCGCGCGACGCTGCGGGTGGGCGACGAGCCCAACGACGTGGTGTTCGCCGGGCCCGGTAACAAGGCGTACGTGAGCGTGGGGCAGGAGGACGCGGTCAAGGTGTACGACCCGGCGAATCTGGCCGCGGCGCCGCTGGTGATTCCGATTCCCGGCCGCACGCCGCGCTCGCTGGCGCGCTCGCTCAATGGCTCGCAGGTGCTGGTGAACGTATTCAACTCGAGCGCTCAATCCACCACGTTGAGCGCCCTCGAAGCCGGCGACTCGCTGCCGCCGCCGAGCCCGCCGCTCGCGGCGGGACTGCCGCCGGTGCCCAAGACCGGGCTGACGCTCAAGCGCACCGGTGGAATGAACGGCGGCTGGCTCGATTCGAATGGCCACCGCTGGGATTCCAAGGTTCCGTATCAGGTGCCCCTGGTCGAGGTGGTGTACCTGTCCACGATCGACACGACGATCACGGTCCTGCCGAGCGGCACCAGGACCATCCCCGCGAACACCGTCATGGCCACCCGCGGCGACATCGCTTCGATCCTGCTCGCGAGCGCGGTGAGCCCGGCGAGTGGCGCGGCCGCCGTGACAGGCACCTACGCGATCATCGAGACGCGCCTCGAGCCGAACCTGCGCGGGCATTTTACCGAGCAACGGCTGGCGATCCTGCCGGGGTTCAGCGTTGGCCGCACGGAGGTCGGACTCAATCCGCTCATCAATTACAGCGTCTCGCCAGGTCCCACGATGGAGCGTGACTCGTCGCTCGGGATGCCGGACGGCGTGTGCTGGTCGGCCGACGGGCAGCGCGTCTACGTGACGTCGCTCGCCACCGACAAGATCGGAGTGTTCGACGCGGCGGGCGTGCTCAAGGCGCGCGTTTCGACTCTGGCGGGGCCGACGGGCGTGATCGCGGATCCGTTGCGGCCGCGGCTCTACGTGGTCGGCCGCTTCCACAACCAGCTCCAGACGCTGTCGACCGCGAACTTCTCGAGCCTGTCGGTGACATCGATCGGGTTCGATCCCACGCCCGATGCGATCGTCAACGGCCGCAAGTTCTTCTACGGCGGCTTCACGTCGGGCCACGGCGACCAGGCGTGCGCGAGCTGCCATCTGTTCGGCGACACGGACGGCTTCGCGTGGGAGCTGGGCAACCCGCAGGGCACGATGGCGCCGGCGCCGCCCAATCAGACCGATCCGCTGCTGCAGGGCTATCACCCCATGAAGGGCCCGATGGTGACCCAGAGCCTGCGCGGGCTGCTGAACACCGGGTTGCTGCACTGGCGCGGGGACCGCTCCGACATCACCGCGTTCAACGGCGCGTTCGTGAGCCTGATGGGACGCAGCTCGCAGCTGCCCGACAGCGAGATGGCGGCGTTCGCCGACTTCGTGATGCCGCTGGCGTACCCGCCGAATCCCAACGAGTACCTGAATCGCACGATGGTCGACGCGCCCCCCGGGCAGCCGAGCGCGCTGCGCGGCCAGACGTTCTTCAGCAACCAGGCGGTCGATGGCCCGCTCAAGTGCGCGGATTGCCACGCGCTGCCGACCGGCACCAACGGCCAGGTGATCGATCACACGGCGCTGCAGGCGCCGCAGGACATGAAGGTCCCGCAGCTGCGCAACCTGTACAAGAAGTCGGGCTTCAAGGATTCGATCGGCGTGGTGAACAAGCGCGGCTTCGGTTACACGCACGACGGCTCGGTCGACAACCTGTTCGACTTCCTCAAGTTCCCGGGCTTCAACTTCGGCTTGAACCAGCCGGTCGCCGACGCGACGCGCCGCGATCTCGAGCGGTTCCTGTTGAGCTTCGACACCGGCATGGCGCCGGCGGTGGGCGTGCAGGTCACGTTCGACGGCACCAACAACTCGAACGCCGCGCTGCTCGCGCGCCTGGACACGCTCGAATCGCAGGCCGATCTCGGCAATTGCGAGCTGATCGCGAAGGGCCGAGTCGGCTCAACTCCGCGAGGCTACCTGTACCGGGGCGCGGGCGCCTGGGAGTCCGACCTGTCGAGCGACGGTCCGTTCACCCGCTCCACGATGATCGCGCTGGCGGCCACCGGGCACGAACTGACGGTGACCGGCGTGCCGCCAGGCTCGGGCCAGCGCATGGGCATCGATCGCGATCGCGACGCGTTCAAGGACGGCGACGAGCTGGCGGCGGGCACCGATCCCGGCGACCCGGCGTCGCATCCGCTGGCCGGAGTTCCCGGCGCCATCACGCCGACCGACGGGCTGCGTGCGGTGCGTCCGAACCCGTTCCGCGTGGCGGCGACGGTGGACTTCGCGCTCGCCCGCGGGGGTGCGGTGTCGGTCGCGGTGTTCGACATCATGGGCCGCGAGGTGCGCTCGCTCGCCCGCGCGCAGTGGATGGCGGCGGGCCCGCAGACGCTGCGCTGGGACGGTCGCGCGACGGACGGGCACGCGGTGGCGACGGGTGTGTACTTCGTGCGCCTGAGCACGGCCGCGGGCCGCTGGCAGCGCGCGGTGATCAGGGTTCAGTGACCTGCGTGCACGCGGAGTGGCAGCGGGATGGGTACACGGTGACGACCGATCCGGCGCGGGCCGACCTGGCGGTGATCCACGGGTTCCTCACGAATTGCTATTGGGCCCACGGCATCCCGATCGAAGTGGTGCGGCGCGCGGTGGAGCAGTCGCTCAACTTCTCGATCCTCCACGACGCCACCGGCGCCCAGGTGGGGTTCGGGCGCGTGGTCACGGATCGCGCGACGTTCGGCTATCTGGGCGACGTGTTCGTGCTCGAGGAGCATCGTGGCCGCGGGCTGTCGAGATTCCTGATGAAGTGCATCGACACGCATCCGGATCTCCAGGGCTTCCGCCGCTGGGTGCTGCTGACGCGGGACGCCCACGATCTCTACCGGAAGTTCGGCTACACGTCGGTCGCGAACGCCGATCGCTACATGGAGCGCTGGGTGCCCAACGTCTACCTGGGCCCGGCGCGTCCGCCCGGCGCCACGGGCATCGCAGGGACGACATGAGGATCGCCGCCGCGAACTGGATGCAGGTCGAACAGTACCTGGCGGGCGAGGACCGCGCGGTGCTGCCGCTGGGATGCACCGAGCAGCACGCCTACCTGAGCCTCGCGACCGACACGATCCTCGCCACGCGGGTGGCGGAGGAGGCGGCCGAGCCGCTCGGGGTCGCGGTGTTCCCCGCGGTCGCCTACGGCATCACCCCCAATTTCACGGCCTATCCCGGCACCGTGTCGCTGCGGGTGGGCACGCTGATCGCGATCGTCGCGGACGTACTCGACGGGCTCGCGAACCAGGGCTTCCGGCGGATCGTGATCGTGAACGGCCACGGCGGGAACTCGCCCGTGCAGGGGTTCACCCACGAATGGATGGCGCGCCGGCCGGGCGTCCAGGTCAAGTTCCATAGCTGGTGGAACGCGCCGCTCACCTGGGCCCGGGTGCAGCAGATCGATCCGGTTGCGTCGCACGCCTCCTGGATGGAGAATTTTCCCTGGACCCGGATTCCAGGTGTCGAGCTGCCCCACAGTCAGAAGCCGCCGGTCGACTACGCGGGTGCGGCACACCTGGGGCCGCCGGCGATCCGGGAGCGGCTGGGCGACGGCAATTTCGCCGGCCGCTACGTGCGCGCGGATTCGGACGTGCTCGAGCTGTGGCAGGTGGCGGTCGCCGAGACGCAGGACATCATCGAACGGGGGTGGGCATGACGTCTCACACAGCCTTGGGCCTGCGCCGGATCGCCTGCGTGCTGGCGGCCTGTGTCCTGATGCCCGCCGCCGCGCATGCGTGGACGTGGGGCGACACGCTCACCACCATCTGGAAGCCGCTGCCGAACCTGCCGCAGCTCGCGCGGCCGGGCGACACGCTGTCGGTGTGGGCCAGCGCGCCGGCGGGGGCGAACGGCTGGAGTGCGTTGCTCCAGTACGGTTCGTATACCGTGGCGATGCCGCCCGCGGGGGGCGCCTACGTGGCGAGCCGGGCGCGGTGGGAGCTGGGCTTCGTGGTGCCGGCCGGGACGCGCTGGCAGGTCTACGACTTCGTGCTGATGTCGAGCGCCACGGCTCCCGACACCAGCCGGCACGCGGTCAAGGTGCTGCCGGCCTATCGCGATACGTTCTACTTCGCGCAGATCTCGGATACGCACCTGCCGACGCACGCGTTGAGCATGAATGGCATGATCAACACCGCCGACACCTCCGGGTTCGCGGACTTCGACGCGGTGGCCGCCGATCTCAACGTGATCCATCCCGAGTTCATCCTGCACACCGGCGACCTCGTGAACGAAGGCGAGCTCGAGCAATACCTCGCGATGTACGAGATGAGCCGGGCGAAGGCCGCGCTGTCGCGGCTCGCGGACCCGGTGTTCGTCGTGTCGGGCAATCACGACCTCGGCGGCTGGCAGGCGACCGCGCCCCCCGACGGCACGTCACGCTACAACTGGTGGCGGCTGTTCGGCTGGCCCTACCTCGACTCGCCGCCGGCCGGGGACCCGGTGCATTCGCAGGATTATGCGTTCGATTACGGCCTGCTGCACTGCGTCGGGCTCGAGAACTACATCAACAACGGTTCGTACGATCACTTCCGAACGGCACAGTACGGCGCCCAGAGCCTGTCCGCCGAGCAGATGAGTTGGCTGACGACGCATCTCGCGACGGTGCCGGCCGGGCACACAAAGTTGCTGTTCTACCACTATGATTTCGGCGGCACGCTGTCCAACGGGTTGCCGGGAGCGATGTACACGCAGATCAATCCGGTGGCGCTAGGCGTCAACGGCGCGATCTGGGGGCACTTCCACTCCGTGCCGGAAGACACGCTTACACACCGCAGCGCGAAGCCGTTCAATCTCGGACTGCAGTCCGTGATCGACTATCGCGCGTTCCGGATCTTCCGGGTCGTGAACGGCGTGATCTCGCCGGGACCGATGCACCACAGCGGTGGCATCGCCAGCACGCCGCTCGATTCGCTGACGGTGTCGTTCACCGGCGCCAACGACGGCAGCGCGACCGTGCTCGGGGCCACGGTCACCAACCGCTTCGGCGAGACCTGGGATCACGGCCGGCTGGTGTTCAAGATGCAGCCGGGCGGCGGCTACGCGGCGACCGGCGGCAGCGTGGTGCAGCAGTTCGTCCACGACGGCATCACCGAGGTCGAGGTGGCGTGCGTGCTGCCGGCGGGGGGTGTGACGATCGTCACCGTGACCCGGACCGCGGGCGTCGATGGCGGGCCGGTCGCGGACGACCTGCAACTCGCGCCGCCGACGCCGAACCCGTTCGTGCCGGGCCTAGGGACCCTGGTGCTGCGGTTCTCGCAGCCGCGCCGCCAGCGGGTGAGCCTCGTGGTGCTCGATCTCGCCGGGCGCCGGGTCGCGACGCTGAAGCAGGGCGACGAACCCGCCGGGCCGATGGTGGTGCAGTGGAACGGCCAGGATCGGGCGGGGCGCAGGGTGCGCGCCGGGTCCTACGTGATCGCGCTCGAGGCCGGCGGCGCGCGCCGCGTCGCGAAGGTGATCATCGCGAACTGACGGGCATGGCAAAGGGTGCGGCAATCGCGCCGCACCCTTCGAGTGGCTGCACGTGCGTCATGACGTCAGAAACGGATCGCGAGGCCCGCCGTCGTCGACCAGAAGCTGGGGTCGAACTTGTTCGGAGGCAGATCGCTGATCTGCTTGCTGAGGAACACGTACCGTCCGTTCACGTCGATCGCGAGCGACGGAGCCAGCGGCACCTGAACGCCGCCGCCCAGGTGCGTTCCGAACTCCTGCTTGGTGAAGTCCCGGGCCGGAACCGCTGCCGAGTAGTCGTACGTCGTGTTGTACCAGCCCACGCCGCCGCCCAGGTACAGGGCCGAAACCGGCGACAGCCACAACGACGCGGTGATCGGCCACTGGCGCACCTTCAGCAGGCCGTCGTTGCGATCCTCGGTGCGATAGGCGACACCGATTTCGCTCTTCAGGAACGATGTGATGTTGCCGCGGAACGCGAGACCGCCATAGATCGTCGCGTCCGAGTTGCCTTCGTGGACCAGCTTCGTGATGCCGATCGAAGGAATGATCTCGCCGGCACGAACGGTGGATGCGACGGCCACGAGCGCGGCCGACGCCACGATGGCGGCGATGACCGGCGCCAGACGTGACGATTCGATGATCTTCATGATGAACCTCCTCCTAGGTGAATCCCGCTTCGCGGCGAAGCCGGACGTTGCGAACCGCACGGCGCTAGTACAAGGCTCGTGCCGTGACGTGTGTGTGTGCGGTACGCAAGTTAGGCGCGCAAAGCTTCACAAACGTCCCCGAATGGCGTCGCGGTTGTATGCGTTACATGCCGCAACCGCACGTTGTGCCCGTCTGCCGCGGGACCGGGGTGCGCAGGAAATGCTGCGAGGAGCGCCGGATTGCGGGCGCTCCTCGCGGAGTTGCGGATTCGAAAACGCGCTACGCGCGGCGGCGATCCGCCAGCACGAGCACGAGTCCGGCTGCGAGCGACAGGCCGCCCAGCAACGGAGACACCGGAATCGTCTTCTTCTGGTCGACGCTCGCCTGGATCGGGCCCACGTCCAGGACCTTGTGCTCCTGCGTGTAGGTGATGCCCTTATAAGCCAGCGACAGGATTCCGATCAGGATGAGAATGATTCCGAGAACCTTCATGTGAGTCCTCCGTGTGGTGGGCGGCCATCCAAGGCCAGGTGCGCCGCCGGACGTCGACGGCCTATGTCACCGAGCTCTGGTCCACGAACTCTTCAGACCGGTTCGCGCGACGAGTCGTCCATTTCCCGCTCGTAGGCGTCGCGTCCGGCATGAATCGCCTCCTTGCCGCGTTCGACCATCGTGTCCTTCAGGTCGCCCAGGCGGTGACTGGTGGTCGAGCGGATGCGCTTGGCCGTCTCGCCGATGTGCCGGCGCGTGTCTTCCCCCGCCGCCGGTGCCATGAGCAGTGCCACCCCGGCGCCTACCGCGGCTCCGACCAGGAAACCCAGCAGAGCCATGTTGCCATCCCGATTGTCAGACATTTCGCTTCCCTCCGTTGAAGTGATGCGTGGAAACCACCGGGGAACGCCGGCCCAGCAATGCTGCGGCGCCGGCTCGGACTCCCTGTGCGAGCGCCGCCGCGCTGCGGGCGGGTCCCTCGATCTCATCGATCACCAGCGACGACAGATCCGTCACGCGCGTGCTCAGTGTTTCGAATTGCGCGGAGCTGCGTTGAATGCCCTTCGCCGCATGCTGCAGGGTCGCGATGACCTGCTGGGCCTCGCTGGTGGCACGCCGGGCTTCGTCGACCCCCAGCGAAACCTTCAGCGCGAGCTGTTCGAACTTCTTGGACGCCTTCCAGATCACGACCGCGGTGAAGACGAGGGCGAGTGTCACAATTACAACGCAAATCTGGGCAACCAGGCTCATTCACCCCCTCCTTTCTGGAGAAAACTGCCAGTTACGCCCGCAGGGGGCGCGTTCGCGCGCCATGCGGGATTCGTGGATCGTCAAGAGCAACAAGCGGACCAAGATCCGTCCGGAGAATGTTCCGGGCCGAAACCGGGCGCGGGGCTTGCGTAGGCTGCCGGAACGGAGGCGGCAACCCTTAGGAACCAACCCATCGTTCCCTCGCGAGGAGTCTCGAATGAAGAAGCAGCGGCCGGGCGTGTTCGCGTGGTTCGGCAGTATCATGGAGGGTTTTTCCCACGCCGCGATGGTGTGGACGGGCAGCACGCCGGCGTTCCTCTCAGCGGTGGTGTTGCTGGTGGTGTGGGTGCTCACGGGTCCGCTATTCCACTATAGCGACACGTGGCAGCTGGTGATCAACACCTTCACCACCATCGTCACGTTCCTGATGGTGTTCCTCATTCAGCGGGCGCAGAACAAGGACTCGCGGGCGGTGGCGCTCAAGCTCAACGAGATCATCGCGGCGCTCGATGGCGCGAGCAATCGCATGATCGGGGTGGAGCGCCTGCCGGAAGCGCAGCTCGACGTCCTCGACAAGCACTTCCGGCAGATCATCAAACTCGCGGAACGCGAATCCACGGTCGGCCAGTCGCACTCGATCGAAGAGGCGACGCGGCGCTCCGAGGCCAAGAGCGGAAAACACCGGCGTGCCACGCCGGCGAAAGCCGGCTGACCCGGGCCGATGCTCAGACCGTCGAATACAGGTTGAGCCGGTTGTAGAGCGTCTTGAGGCTGATGCCCAGCATGGCCGCCGCCTTGCGCTTGTCGCCGCTGCAGAATTCGAGCGTCGCGAGGATCAGCCGTCGCTCGACTTCGGCGAGCGGCGTGCCGATGTGGAACGACTGCGTCGGGCCCGAATCTGCGCCGCCGCCGTTCGAGACCGGCGGGGGAGTGCCGGTCGACAACTCCGCGAATTCCACGATGTCGTCCGACATGATGTAGGCGCGCTGGACCTCGTTCTTGAGCTCGCGCACGTTGCCCGGCCAGGTGTGCGCCACCACGCTGGCGCGCGCGGACGGACTGAATCGCTTCGCGGTGCCTTCGGCCTGGTTGAGCAGTTCGAGGAAGTGCTCCGCGAGCACCAGCACGTCACCCTGGCGGTCACGCAGCGGTGGAATGTGAATCGGGAACACGTTGAGACGGTAATACAGATCCTGGCGCAGTTTGCCCGCCCGCACCGCCTCCTCGGCGGGACGATTCGTGGCCGCGATGACCCGCAGATCGACCGGCGTGGGATCGCTGCCGCCCACGCGCATCACCGTGCCGGTCTCGAGCACCCGCAGCAATTTCACCTGCAGCTCGATCGGCATCTCGGTGATCTCGTCGAGGAACAGCGTGCCGCCCGTCGCCTGCTCGAAGTGTCCGCGCCTCAGCTGGGTGGCGCCGGTGAAGCTGCCGCGCTCGTGGCCGAACAACTCGCTCTCGATCAGGGTCGGAGGCACGGCGCCGCAATTGAGCGGCAGGAACACCTGGCGCTTGCGACGGCTCAGCTCGTGGAGGGTCTCGGCCACCAGCTCCTTGCCGGTGCCGCTCTCGCCGGTGACGAACACCGAGGCGTTCGTGGGAGCGACCTTGGCGATCAGGTCGTAGACCTTCTTCTGCATCTCCGGCGATGCGCCGATCAGCCGTCCGAAGCGGCCCAGACGGCGCAGCTCGTTGCGCAGCGTCCCGATCTCTTCCTGCAGGCCGCGCGCGCGCAGGATGTTCGCGAGCATGGTCTTGAGGCGCGGCACGTCGAGCGGCTTCGTCAGATAGTCGAGCGCACCCAGTCGCAGCGCGTCGATGGCGGAATGAATCGTGCCGTGACCCGAGACGATCACGATGTCGGTGGGTTCGCCGCCGTCCTGCAGGTCCTTGAAGATGTCGATTCCACTGCCGTCGGGCAGGGACAGGTCGACGAGCACCAGGCTCGGACGCTGTTCGGTGAGGCGGGTCCGTGCCTCGGCGAGAGACTTGGCGGTGGCGACCGTGAAGCTCTGGCGCTGAACCAGTTCGGCCAGGCTCTCCATGAAATCGGGATCGTCATCGATGATCAAAGCATGCGGCATTCAGTGCCTCGTCAATTCGAAGGAACGGCTCGCGAGGCGGTTGTGCACCCGCGAGTTGGAGTATGTCGGACCGCCGAAGTATGCGACCGCCGGGACCGGGGGGCAAGCGGGTCCGAATGTCATCTCTTCGTGTAGCGGCTACACCGGAACGCAGCAGGGCTTACATCACCGTCGGGGCCGGCGTACGGAAATCGGAGAAAACAGCGGGGTTTTGGAGGACGCCGTCCGCGCGCGTCGATGGCACGATGCATGCCCTATCTCCGGGTCGGTCTGGGCCCGTATCCAGGCTGACGCGTAGACATCGAGGGGGGACGCAGTGCGCCTCACAGGTCATGACGTCATCTCGATTCGATACAAGCTTCGCAGCGACGCCGGGCTCGTGGAACTGGCGCGGCGGGGCGACACCGGAGCGTTCGACGCATTCGTGGAACGTCATCAGGGCTGCGTCTATGCGCTCGTTCTCGGACTCCTCGGCCACGAGCAGGATGCCGCCGTGCCGTTGCGCGAAACGTTCGTCGCCGCTTATCGCGACCTGAACGACGCGGCTGCCGTGGGGTCTCCGCGCCTGTGGCTGCATCGCCACGCGCTGCGGGCGGCCTTCGCGTCGATTCACGCGCTGCATGGCGAGCGTTCGCGGGTCATGGAGCGACACCGGTCCTCGTAGCGAGCGGTTCGACTCCGGGAGCCTGGAGCAGGCAACCCCTTCCGCCTGCCCGATCGTTCCCGGGGTGATCATGGCGGCCGGGCCCCCTCCGGGCCGCCCCCTCGCTCCGTCGAGCCTCCAGGGGGGCGTCCGCCCCGAAATCGGGAATCCTGCCCGGTGTGACCGGCCATCGTTCAATTTGCCATGCCGTTCCCGTGCTGCCTCGTGATTGGGTTCGCGGCGGATTGTTCAGTCGTGGTAATGTGGAACGGACCCTCGCCCGCCGGAGACACTCGCATCCGGCGGCATTCCGACGTGCAACCCAACCGATTTCCCCCCGTGCGGACACGTACCCGCCCAGGATCGCTGCTCCGGCGCGGTTCGGACGGCAGACGAGGAGCGACATCATGCGCAGCGGTGCCCCCGTGCTTCGAAGCACAACGATCGCGAGTTTCCTGGCACTGGTTTCGGCAGTTACTCTGGCGTCGTCCCCGGCCTGGGCCGGCCCCCTGCTGGCGGCCCGCCCGTGGGTCTCGCAGCGCGCGGCCTCGGGCCCCACGAACACCACGCTCGCCCCGTCCAACGACACCTGCGCCGGCGCGATCGTGATTCCGTGCGGCACGTTCAACCTGTCCGGCGACACCAGCACCGCCACCAACGACTACACGTTCCCGTCGGACGACGCCTCGTGCACCGGTTTCATCGAGAACGGCCGCGACGTCGTGTACAAGATCAACGCCATGGCGGGGGACAGCATCTGGGTGGACTTCAGTTCCGCCTCGACCGATGGGGCGATCTACATCGTCACCGACTGCAACAACGTTTCGGGGTCGTGCGTGGTGGGCGAGGACAGCACGAATGTCGGAGAGCTCGAGTCGCTGCGCTACAAGTTCACGGCGGCCGGCACCTACTACATGATCTTCGATTCATTCGGCAACGACGTCGGCGGCACGTGGAGCGCGACCGGCCAGCTCATCTGCGTGGTGCAGCCGCCGCCGCCGTCCAACGACCGCTGCAACACCGCGACGCCGATCACCTGCGGCGCGTTCTCGTTCTCGGGCAGCACCGAGTTCGCCACCAACGACTACCAGTTCCCGAGCGCGGCTGCGTCGTGCTTCAACTCCATGGCCCAGGGCAAGGACGTCACCTACAAGCTGGTCGTGGGCCCCGGTGACAGCCTGTGGGTGAACTACAACTCCTCGACGGACGGCGCCGTGTACCTCATCGCCGATTGCGCGGATCCGGTCAACACCTGCGTCGTCGGCGCCGATGCCGTGGGGGCGGGCCAGACCGAGCAGTTGCGTTACCGGTTCAATTTCGGCGGCACCTATTACCTGGTGCTCGATTCCAAGGCGCTGAACAGCTTCGGCACGTTCACGATGAGCGGCGAGTACCTCTGCCCGCAGCCGCCCAAGAACGACATCTGCGAGTTCGCGAACCCGATTCCGTGCGGCAATTTCAGCCTGTCGGGCAGCACCCAGCTCGCGAGCGACAACTACTCGTTCGACACCGACGCCCAGTCGTGCACCGGCTACCGGGCGGCGGGCCGGGACGTGGTCTACAAGGTCTACGCCACCACCGGCGACAGCCTGGCGATCGACTATCGCAGCACGGCGGACGGTTCGATCTACATCCTCACCAATTGCAACGACACGAACGGCAGTTGCGTCGCGGGCGAGGACAGCGCGGGCATCGGCGACACCGAGACGCTGCGGTACAAGTTCCACTCCACGGGCACCTTTTACATCATCCTCGACTCGTTCGGCACCAACACGTACGGGACGTGGACCGCTACCGGCCGCATGAACTGCAAGACCACCGGGGTCACGGACCCCTCCGAACCGACCGCGCTCGCGCTCGGGGCGCCGATGCCGAATCCGTTCCGCTCCGCGACGACGATTCCGTTCTCGCTGCCGCGCCGCGGGCTCGTGACCGTGCGCCTGCTGGACCTCCAGGGTCGCGTGGTGCGGACGCTCGCCGATGGCGAGTTCGCCGCGGGCAGCCACGACATCCACTGGGATGGGCGTGACGATCAGGGCAGTCTGGTGCGAGCCGGCGTGTACTTCGTGAAATTGCGCAGCGCCGACGGCTCCGACATGCGTCGCGCCGTGTTCGTTCGATAAGACGCGGGGCGACGAGGCGATCACGGGACTGCGCCGCGAGGCGGCAGTCCCGTTCGCTTGGGTGCGCCGCTGGCCGGGCGGAACACGAGACCGGGAGGCGCCCATGCGGGTGATGCTGGCGATGCTGTCCCACACCTACCGCGCGGGGGCGTTTCTCGACGCCGCGCGCACGCTGGGCGTCGAGGTCACGGTGGCCTCGGAGCGTGCGCAGGCGCTGGCGGCGCTGCACCCCGCCGGACACCTCACGCTCGACTTCTCCGATCCCCCGCGGGCGGCGGCGGCGATCGCCGACTTCGGGCGGCGTCACCCGCTCGACGCCGTGGTGGCCACGGATGACGAAGGGGCATGGGCGGCGGCGCTGGCGGCCCGGGAACTCGGTCTGCGTCACGCCGCGCCCGGGGCCGTGGCGGCCGCGGGTGACAAGGCGCTGATGCGCGCGGCGTTCGAGCGCGCGGGACTGCCCGGACCGCGGGTCGAGCGCTTCACCACCGCCGACGATCCCGCGTCGTTCGCGGGGCGGATGAGCTATCCCTGCGTGGTGAAGCCCACGCGCCTCGCCGCGAGCCGCGGCGTGATTCGCGCGAACGACGCCCGGGAATTCGTCGAGGCGTTCCGGCGCACCGGCGCGATCGTGGAAGCGGCGGCCGCGACGATCACGGGCCCGAGGGCCGCCGGTGCCGCGGGCGCGACCGCCCCCGGTGCGATCCTCGTCGAATCGTTCCTGCCCGGCGTGGAAGTGGCGGTCGAGGGCGTGCTCACCGCGGGAGTCCTGCGGGTGCTCGCGATGTTCGACAAACCCGATCCGCTCGACGGGCCGTGGTTCGAGGAGACGCTCTACGTCACCCCGTCGCGCCACCGGGCGCAGGTCCGGGAGGCAATCGTCGATGCGGTGGACCTTGCAGCACGGGCCCTCGGCCTCGACCACGGACCGGTGCACGCCGAGGTGCGCTGGGACGGATCCCGGGCGGTGGTGGTCGAGATTGCCCCGCGTTCGATCGGAGGGCTATGCTCACGGGCGTTGCGGTTCGATCCCGACGGCTCGCTCGAAAGCGTGCTGTTGCGCCACGCGCTCGGCGACCCGATCGAACGGGTCGAGCGCGAATCGCGGGCTTCGGGGGTCATGATGCTGCCGATTCCCCGCGCGGGCACGCTCGCCGGGGTTCGCGGCGCAGAGGCGGCCCGCGCCGTGGCGGGCATCGACGACGTGCGCATCACGATTCCCGTCGGGGACCGGCTGGTGCCGTTGCCCGAGGGCGCACGGTATCTGGGATTCGTGTTCGCCCGTGCCGGCACACCGGAAGCGGTGGAAGCCGCGTTGCGGGCCGCGCACGGGCTGCTCGAATTCGACATCGTCAGCGAGGCCGCGCCGCAGGCGGCACGGATCGCGAAAGGACACTCCGCATGATCACGATCACTCCCGTCGCCATCGGACGTATTCACGAGTTCATGGAGGCCGAGGCGGCCCAGCGGGCAGCGGGCGCTCCCCCCGACGACGCCGCGGCGCCGGCCGCCCCGGCACTCGCGCTGCGCTTCGGGGTCCAGGGCCGCGGGCCGGGCGGATTCCAGTACAAGCTGGCATTCGTGGGCGCGGCCGATCGCGCGCCGTCGGATACCGTCGTCGACGCCGGGCCGTTCCAGGTGTTCATCGAGGCCGACAGCGTCGCCTCGCTGACGGGCGCCGTCATCGATTTCGTCGAGGGGCCCGGGGAGAGCGGGTTCAAGATCGACAATCCGAATCCGCTGTGGACCGACCCGGTCGCCCAGGCGGTGCAGAAGGTGCTCGATGACGACATCAATCCCGCGGTGGGATCGCACGGGGGCTGGGTGTCGCTGCTGGATGTGAAGGACCAGGTGGCCTACGTGCAGCTCGGGGGCGGCTGCCAGGGCTGCGGCATGGCCGACGTCACGCTCAAGCAGGGCATCGAGGTCCGCATCAAGGAGATGGTGCCGGCGATCCGCGGGATCGTGGACACCACGGATCATGCGGGGGGCTCGAACCCCTACTATCGCCCGGCGAAGGGCGGCGCCTCGCCGTACTCGTGACGCCGCGCGCCGGGCGCGCGCCACGCCACGCTCTGCTCGTCTCCACCTACGATCTGGGGCACTCGCCGTTCGGCCTGGCGTCCCCGGCGGCGTGGCTCAGGGAGCGCGGCTGGCGCGTCTCGGTCGCCGACACCGCGATCGATCCGCTCGACGAGTCCGCCGCGGCCGCCGCCGACCTGATCGCCGTGTACGTCCCTATGCACACGGCCACGCGCCTCGCCGCCCGGTTGCTGCCCCGGCTGCGGTCGCTGAACCCGCGCGCACACGTCATGCTCTACGGACTCTACGCCGCGCTCAACCGCGATCACCTCGTGGCGCTGGGGGCCGACTCGGTCGTGAGCGGCGAATTCGAAGGCGCGCTCGCGGCGCTGGCGGCCGCGATCGAGGCGGCGGTCGACCCGCGCACCGTCGAGACGGGACCCGAGGTGGTGCTCGACCGGCTCGAGTTTCGCGTGCCCGATCGCACCGGGCTGCCGCCGCCCTCGCGCTATGCGCATGTCCACCTGCCCGACGGCTCCATCCGCGCCGCCGGTCACACCGAAGCCAGCCGCGGCTGCCGGCACCACTGCCGGCACTGTCCGATCGTGCCGGTCTACGACGGACGGTTCCGGATCGTGCCGCGCGAGATCGTGCTGGAGGACATCCGGCGGCAGGTCGCGCAGGGCGCGGGCCACATCACGTTCGGCGATCCGGATTTCTGGAATGGTCCCGGACACGCGATGCCGCTGGTCCGCGAGTTGCACGCCGAGCACCCGCATCTGACCTACGACGTGACGATCAAGATCGAACATCTGCTGGCCCACGCGGACCGGCTGCCGGAGCTGGCCGCCACCGGCTGCCTGTTCGTGACCAGCGCCGTCGAAGCCGTCGACGACCGCATCCTCGAGCGTCTCGACAAGCGCCACACGCGGGCCGACTTCGTCATGGCCGCGCAACGGATGCGGGCGGCCGGGCTCACGCTGCACCCGACGTTCGTGGCGTTCACGCCGTGGACCACGGCGGCCGGCTGGCTCGACATGCTCGAGACCATCGAGGAGCTGGGGCTGATCGAGCACGTGGCGCCGATCCAGCATGCGATCCGGCTGCTGGTGCCGGCGGGCTCGCGGTTGCTCGAACTGCCGGAGGTGCGCGGCTGGACGGGGCCGTTCGATCGCGAGGCGCTCGTCCATCCCTGGCGGCATCCGGATGCGGAGGTGGACCTATTGCAGCAGCGGGCGCTCGAGGTCGTGACGGCCGGAGCGGCCGCCGGGTGGCCGCGAGCGTCGACGTTCGAGCGGTTGCGGGAGCTGGCCGCCCGGAGCGCAGGCCGGGCGGCGCGCCGCGTCGCCGACGCCGGCTCCTGGCGCCGGGCCCCGGTTCCCTATCTCAGCGAGCCGTGGTACTGCTGAGCAGAGCCGCTCGCGGAGCCGGCGGCTCCCGTTTGATGGAAGTTCGATCTCGCACGCGGAGCCTCCCGGCTTCCGGTCGCCGTGCGGTTCGAGTCACGTAGGGCGGGGGAATCCCGCCAACCCACGCAGCCGGGCCTTGGGTCCCGGCGCAATCACGGAGCCGAACGATGAAGCGCACGGCAGCAGCGGAGTGGAAGGGCGGCCTCAAGGACGGTGCGGGAATTGTGTCGACGGGCAGCGGAACGCTGAAGAACGTCCGCTACTCCTTCCGGGACCGCTTCGAAGATGGACAGGGCACGAACCCCGAGGAATTGATCGCGGCCGCGCACGCGGGGTGTTTCTCGATGGCGCTGTCGGGGGAGCTCGGCAAGGCCAACCTGACGCCCGACAGCATCCAGACCACGGCGAACCTGACGCTCGACAAGACCGATGCCGGCTGGACGGTGACCGCGATCCGCCTCGACCTCCGCGCCCGCGTCCCCGGCGCCACCCCCGAAGCCTTCGACAAGGCCGCGCAGGACGCCAAGCGCGGCTGCCCGATCTCGCGGCTGCTGAACACCGAGATCACGCTCGACGCCAAACTGGAATCCGAACCCGCGAGGAACTGAGCGGAGCGACAGGCGAGGCGTATCGGAAGGTACTCCGCAGCCTGTCGCGACGAGCCAACGCGTCAATCGGGCAGCCTACGCGCCCTGACGTTCACCAGCCCGGTTGGACGCTGAATTGCCAGTACCAGCTCTTCCCCGGCCGGTCGTTGGGATGGACGTAGTCCAGCTCGCCGATCAGGAAGCCGAACAGGTTCGCGCGCATCGCGAGTCCCTGGCTCGTCACCCCCGTGTGGCCGGATCCGGAGAAGCTGGGTGAACCGCCCGAGTTCCACGCCACGCCGGCGTCGAAGAACGGCGCTAGCTCGACCGGCGGCACACCGGGCGTGTTGAACAGGCCGAACGCTCCCACCAGCGGGATCCGCAGCTCGATGTTGCCCACCGCGAGCCGGCTGCCGAACAGCTGCCCGTAGGTCGGCGACTGGGATACTTCGTCGAGCGAGAACGACCCGTCGTCGTAGCCCCGCACCAGGTTGGGATAGCCGAGGAACAACGGGCTCAGCACCCCGGCCTCCGCATCGCTGCCGTAGCGGCCGTAGTGCAGGCCCCGCACGGCGATCGTCCACGGCTTGCGCGGCATGAGGTAGCTGCGCCAGTCCGCGAGCACTCCCGTGTAGTGGAGATCGCCGGTCACCGGCTCGAGCGAGAACCGGCCACGGCTCCCCGCGATCGGGCTCGTGCCGCCGAAGAACGAGTTGTCGTGCACCCATGCGATGTTACCGACCGCGAGATCCACGCGCGGCAACCCGGTCTGGAGGTTCGACGTGTTGTCCGACTGGATCGTGCCGTCGGGGTTGATGATCCGGGTCTCGACCTGTGCCGCGAATTCGAGGCTCTGATAGCCCGCGGACATCTCGACGCGCTCGGAGCGCGAGAACGGGTAGGCGATGGTCGCCGCGGCACGGCGCTCGGTCTGCCAGAACCGGACGTCCTGCTGGCGCAGGTAGCCGCTGACCGGATCGATGTCCTGCGTGATCTGGCGCGTGATGTACGGCAACTGGCTCAGCTCGAATCCCCAGTTGAGGCGCGAGCGCAGGTTCGTGTAGTCGGCAACCGCCGCGATGTTGCGCGTGAAATCGCTGCCGTCGGAGCTCAGCTGGAGGTACGTGTCCAGGTTGTGATCGCCCAGCATGTCGCTCCAGTAGAGCGCGGCGCCGCCGACGCCGGCGACGCCCGTGCCCGTGGAGCCGAACCCGACCTCCACCTGCGACACCTTGTCGAGCGTGAGCGACGGCCGGTAGCGCGAGTGCTGGAACGAGCTGGTGTCAGTGCGTCCGAACCGGGTATCGCCGATCAGCGTCGCGACCCGGGGGGCATCCGGACCGGCCACCCGCGTGCGCCAGGCGGTGCTGGTGTCATTCGCCGTCACGACCGGTGGCAGCGAGGTGTCGTCGAACATCGACGTGCGGGAGCGCGGGATCAGCATCGGGGGCTGGCGGTCCTTGAGTGCGCTGTCGGGCGGCGCCATGCGATGGGCGAGCGGCAGCGGCGGCTCGACCGGAACGTCCGCGATGAGGCTCGCCGGGTTCGGCGTGGGCAGGTCGCGTAACGGAGTGTTGCGGTGCGACAGCGAATCGACCGAGTAGAGGTTGTAGGTGCCGTTGTCGTAGCCGGCGAACACCATGCGGTCCGCGTCGCGGGCGACGGAGAACGCCGGACTGTAGGCGGTGATGCCACTCACCCCCGAGGACACGGTCGTGACCTGCGACCAGTCCCCGCTCGCGATGTCGAGCCGATAGACGTTGGAGATGCCGCCGCGGTCGACCACCGCGTAGATCGAGTTGCCGTCGGCCGACCACTGCGGATTGATGTGCTTGGCGCCCTCGATGTGCGGGAGCTCGCGGATCGTGCCCGTCGCGGGCTCGATCGTCGCGAGCCGCAGCGACCCCACGGCCAGGCTGTCGAGGTTCGTCGAGAACCGCTCGGTGCTGAACGCGATCGTGCGGCCGTCGGGGGACCAGGAGGGCTGCAGGTCGGCATAGAGGTCTTCGGTGAGCCGCTCGGGCTCGCCGCCCGCCAGCTTCAGCGTGTAGAGGTCGCTCTCCCCATGGACGAGCGCCGAGAATGCGAGCGTCGTTCCGTCCGGGGACCACGACAGACTCAGCACCTCGTCGACCTGCGGCAACTGGTACGCGTGCGTCATGCGGCCCGAGGTGGCGTTCACCACGGTGATCGACGCCTCGCCGTTGCGCACGGTCGAGAACGCGAACGACCGGCTGTCCGGGCTCCAGGCGCCCGAGCCCGACACGAATTCGAGGCTCTGGAGGTGCGGGTCCACGGTGGCCCGGGTCAGCTTGCGCAGGATCCTGCCGGAGTGCGCGTCGGCGAGGTAGAGGTCCATCGTGTAGAGGTCGCGCTCGGACAGGAACATCATGCGGCTGCCGTCGGGGCTCACCGACGGCGCCAGATTGTAGCGGCCGACGTCGCCGCGGTTCTTCACCAGCGCGTGGCCGTCCTGGCCCGGATCGCGCCGCGGCACCTGGTTTGCCAGCGCGCGCAACGACCGTTGCCACTCGCGCGACAGCGAATCCGAATTCATGCCGAGCTGCGACGAGAACGCCAGGTTGACTTCACCCCCGCGGGCGGCCGAGCGCATCACCTCGGCGACCGCGCGATCGCCCCAGCGCTGGCCGATGTAGGCCCACAGCGCGTGGCCGAACCGATACGGGAAGTAGTGCGGATCGCTGAGCTTCTCGATCGTCGGCAGGTGGTTGTGGTACGCGGCATCGCGCATCCACATCGCGGTGTGCGGGTCGACGGGGCCGATCGACATGTACTCCGCCATGCCCTCGATGAACCACAGCGGCAACCGCTGGATCGCCGGCTGGGAGCCCTGCGACCGCCCGGTCATGTCGTACTGGAACGCGTGGGTCAGCTCGTGGCCGATCACGTGATCGGTCTCCGCGAGCGATGCGCCGACGGGCAGCACGATGCGGCGCTTGAGCGATTCGGTGACGCCGCCGGTGCCCTCCTCGAGCTCGCCAGGAATTGCATTGGTCTGCTCGAAGTGCGTGTGGCTGGCGTAGAGGATCAGCGCCTGCCGGTTCGACAGGTCGTGACCGAGCACGCGCGACAGCCGGGCGTACCACCGCTCCGCCATGCGCCCGGCCTGATCGACGATCCGGGCTTCCTCCGGGTAGTAGTACACGTCGAAATGTTCGGTGCGGAGGATCTTGAACTGGAAGGTGCGGTACAGCACCTTGTTGCGGCCGAAGTACTGGGCGTGGGCGGTGGTGACGCCCAAGCACGCGCCGCAGATCGCTGCCGACAGAACGAGCCCTACGGTCGCACTGCGTAGAAACATGGGGTCCTCGAAACGCGAAACCGGTCGGAGCCGCGACGGGCTTCGGCGGGGTGGTACGATCCGGTCTACGCAGCCAGGAAACACGTAACAGTTGGATTCCCGAGCCCAACCCAAGTTCTGCTATTCTGCGTCCTGAAATGTCACCTTCCGGATAATGATACGCCACGGAGCGTCGCGCCACCCCATGGGTTTGATCGAGCTTTGCCAACCGTGATGGACTGCCCGCCCGCCCGCGGGACTCGCGCGCCGCGGCTGCCGCTGTGCGCCGCCGTCGGCTGGCTCCTGGTGCTGCCCGCCGGCGCCGCCGCGGCCCCGCCGCCCGATTCGGTCGCGGTGACGCTGCCCGTCGTCGAAGTGGGTGCGCTGCGCGGCCATGACGCGATGCGCGACATCCCCGCCACCACGTTCGTGATCCCGCACGACCAGTTGCAGCGGATCGGCAGTGGCCGGATCGCGGCTGCGCTGGCCACCCTGCCCGGGCTCAACGGGTATCGCGCCACCGGCAGCGGGGAGCCGTCGGTGATCGATCCCCGCGGGTTCAGCGCCAGCGGCGAGAGCTCGTATCTCAAGGTGCTCGTCGATGGCCAGGACGTTCGTGACGTCGAGAACGGCAACGTCGACTGGGACTGGCTGCCCACCGATGCGGTGGACCGCGTCGAGGTCGTGCAAGGTTCCGGCGCGTGGCTCTACGGCGACGGCTCGGAAGGCGGCGTCGTCAATCTGGTGCGCCGCGACGCGAACCCGGGCTGGCGCCCGTTCGCGACCGTGAGCGGCGGCAGCTTCGGACTGCGCGGCGGCAACCTGTCGGTCGCCGACGCCGGCTCGAACTGGAGCAGCGGCCTGCGGGGCGGCGCCCGCCACGCGGACGGCTGGCGCGACCGCAGCGAGGAGGACGCGTATACGGCGGGCGCGAGCGCGACGCTGCGACCGGGCCCGCATGCCGAATTTGGCCTGGACGCGGCGTGGCTCGACTCGCGGCGCGAGGATCCGGGCTCGCTCACGCTCGACCAGCTGCGCGCCGATCCGACCCAGGCGGAAACCTCGACGGACTACCTGCACACGCGCCGCCTGGTGCTCGGCGCCCATCTGGCGTCGGCGCCCGCGGCCGTGAGCCGCTGGCGGCTCGCGCCCTATCTGCGGCTGGAACGCACCGACGGGATCCAGACGATCTTCTTCACTCCCGAGTCCCATCCCACCGCCGCCTCGACCGCCGGCACCGAACTGACGTGGCAGCACCCGCTGGGTCGCGGCGCGCGAGCCTGGACGGCCGATGTCGGGGGGCAGGCCGAGCGGGCCCGGCTCCGGGCCGACTATCGCCAGCCGTCCGATTCCCAGCTGGAGACGCGCACCGACGGGCGCCGCACCAGCGGTGCGGTGTTCGGGGGACTGCGGGGCCCGATCACACCAGTGATCACGGCACGGCTCGGATTGCGGCTCGATGCGATCCGGCTCGGACCCCTCGACCGCCTGGGCGCCGCGTCCATCGGGACCCGCACGGTGTCGCAGGCGAGCCCGTTCGTCGCGCTGTCCGGCACGGTCGGCCGCACGGGAACGGTGTACGGCAGCTTTGGCACCGGGTTCCGGGTGCCCACTCTGCATCAGCTCTACGACGCGCGGCCGTTCTTCGATCCCTCGAGCCAGCAGACGATCTTCATCTCGAATCCCGATCTCGAGCCGCAACGCTCGATCGGCGTCGAGCTGGGCGCGCGCTCAGACCGTGCCGACGGCTCGTGGGCGGCGCTCAGCGTCTACTCGGTGCGGGTGCGCGACGAGATCGACTTCGACCTCGGCCGGTTCTCCTACGCGAACCTGGGCCGCAGCTGGCACCGCGGCGTCGAGTTCGGCACCTGGCAGCGCCTGCCGGCGAAATTCGCCGCGACGCTGAACGGCGCCTGGACACCCACCACGATCGTGGGCGGCGACAACGACGGCCGGCAGATCAACGGCGTGCCCCAGGGCATGGCCTACGGCGCGCTGAGCTGGGCGTGGCAGACCCACGCGACCGTCGAGGCCGGGGTCCGCTACACCGGCAAGCAATGGCTCGACAAGGCGAACCAGCAGGTGCTGCCGGATTTCGCGACCGCGGAGCTGGCGCTGACCGCGCGGCGCGGCGGCGTGAACGCGACCGCGCGCGTAGCAAATCTGCTGGATCGTCGCTACGCGGATTCCGGATTCATCGGCGCGCTCGGCGACGAGCGGTTCCTGCCTGCCTCGGGCCGCCGGTTCTCGGTGGCGATCTCACTGGAGTGACGATGCCGGCGCTCGAGGTTCAGAGCACGGGCCCGCGCGATGCGCCCCCGCGGGCCGGCGCATGGCGCTGATCGAACGGCTGGCCGCCCGAGCCGAGCCGTGGTGGCCGCGATCCGTCACCTGCCTGCGCGAATTCGGGCTGTCGACGCTCCCCAACGACGCGGTGGCAGGCATCACCGTGGGCCTCGTGGCGTTGCCGCTGGCGATGGCGTTCGCGATTTCGTCGGGGATGCCGCCGCAGTCGGGGATCTACACCGCGATCGTCGCAGGCCTGCTGATCTCGGCGCTCGGAGGCTCGCGCACCCAGATCGGGGGACCGACGGGTGCGTTCGTGGTGGTGGTGTCGGGAATCGTCGCGGTCCATGGCGTCGACGGCCTGTTCATGTGCACGGCGATGGCCGGCGTGATGCTGGTGATCCTCGGCGCCACCGGCATGGGGACCGCCGTGAAGTTCATCCCGCGCCCGGTGGTGATCGGGTTCACGAACGGGATCGCCGTGCTGATCGCGAGCACCCAGCTGCGCGACCTGTTCGGCCTCCCGATCCCGCACCCGTCGAGCGTATTCCTGCCGCGGTTGATCGAGGTGGCGCACGCCCTGCCCGGGCTGTCGTCGTCGACGACGCTGCTGGGGCTGGGCGCGCTCGCGATCCTTCTCGTGCTGCCGCGACGCTGGCCGCGGGTGCCCGGCGCGATCGTAACGCTGGTGCTGGGCGCGGCCGCGGTGGCGTGGTGGAAGCTGCCGGTGGAGACGATCGGCACGCGGTTCGGCGGCATTCCCTCGGGGCTGCCCGCGATCCGCCTGCCGCACTTCCGTCCCGAGCTGATCCACGCGTTGATGTCCCCGGCGCTCACCGTCACGATGCTCGGCGCCATCGAGTCGCTGCTGTCGGCGACGGTTGCGGACCGCATGAGCGGCGACCGCCACAATCCCAACGTCGAGCTGGTGGCGCAGGGCATCGCGAACATGGTTTCGCCGTTGTTCGGCGGCCTGCCGGCCACCGGGGCGATCGCCCGCACCGCCACGAACATCCGGGCCGGGGCCAGGACGCCGCTCGCCGGCATGATTGCGGCGCTCGCGGTGCTCGCCGTGATCCTGTTCGCGGCGCCGCTCGCCCGCTGGGTGCCGCTCAGCGTGCTGTCCGCGATCCTGCTCGTGGTCGCCTGGAACATGGGAGAGTGGTATGAAATCCCCCGGCTGCTCGAGCTGAGCCGGGCCGACGTGAGCGTGTGGGCGGTGACGTTCGCGCTCACCGTGTTCGCGGACCTCACGGTTGCCGTCGAGGCCGGCATGATCCTGGCGGCCCTCCTGTTCATCCGGAAGATCGCCGCCACCACCTCGGTGCTGGCGGTGACTCCCGAGGACCTCGAGAGCTCCCGCGCGCATGCCCTGCACGAACAGTCGATCCCGGCCGAGGTGGCGGTGTTCCGGGTGCATGGCCCGTTGCTGTTCGGCACCGCCGACAAGGTGAGGTCGATCGCGGACCGCATCGATTCGATGCCCGTCATCGTGGTCGTCAAACTGAGAGACATGTCAGCGCTGGACGCCACCGGGCTCCAGGCGATTCACGATCTGGCGGTGCGGCTGGGCCATTCCGGACGGACGCTGATCCTGTGCGGCGCGCGCAGCCAGCCTGCGGAGTTGCTGACGCGCGGTGGCGTCGTCGATCTCGTGGGTCACGAGAACTTCTGCGCCGACACCGGCGCCGCCATGCACCGCGCCCGGGCCCTGATCGCGCACGCCGGGCGGCAGGCCGCGATCTGAAACACAGCGACCACCCCATTGAGGGGTGGCCGCATGGTAAGGACGTGCCGGGATCCCGGGTCGTTCGATATCAGCGCATGAGGACGATGGCCTGCGACGACCTGGCCCCCTGCTGGGCCAGCCGCACGAAGTAGGGTCCGTTCGCCACCGGGCGGCCCGCCGCGTCGCGGCCATCCCAGTTCGAGGAGTGGCGCCCGGCTTCCTGATTCCCGGCCACCAGCGAGCGCACCAGGCGGCCCTGGATGTCGAACACCGCCAGCGTCACCGGTCCGCGCGACGCCAGGGAGTACACCAATTGGGTCGAACCGCGGAACGGATTCGGGCTCGCCGGCGCGAGCTGGAACACCGCCGCCGGCGCATGGTCGTCCACACCGACGCTGGTGGGGAACGCGTAAAGTGCGAAGTCGTCGACCGCGGCCTCCACGATCGACGGAAAGGTGAGGTCGTCGGTGGCCACGAAGCGCATTTTCATGTTGTTCGTTGGCGTCACGTAGTCCTTGATCGAGAACATCACGCGCCGCCAGGACTGGTCGGTCTCGAGCGTGTTCTCGACCGGCGTCCAGGTCGAGCCGCCGTTGTTCGAAATATCGACCTTCCACGGGTCCTGGCCGGGATTGTCGCCGCCATTGTTCGAATACCAGCGCCAGTAGCTGACGACGGGGCGGATCAGGCCGCCCGCCGTGGCATCGAACGTCGAGGACGTGAGCGTGGTCTTGCCGCCATCCACGTCGTTGACGGCCGGAGGGTCGTCGGGCAGCGCGTTGCCGGTGACGTAACACAGCGTGCCGTTCGGCGAGTGATCCGCGCCCGGCTGCACCGCCGAGCCCACCGGCACCGCCCGAATCCAAATGCCGGTCGTCGCCGCGTCGCCTGCGGCGCCGACGGTCCATCCGAGGTCGTTGTCGAAATCGTTCTCGAGCAGCGTCGAGAACGGACCGCCGATGAAGCTGAAGTAGCGTCCCGGCGCGCCGGCCGGCTGAGTCTTGACGCCGCCGTCGATCGTGCTCGCGCGCACGTAGCAGCGGATCACCGCCGACGCCTGCGCCGGCACCTGGGCGCCGTATTCGTCGGGGTTGCCGGTGGGGAACATCGGTGCCGAGGTGAACGCGGCGCCGTTGATGGAGTAGAACAGCCGCGGCGAGGTCACATCGAGCCCGCCGAACGTGCCGTTGTAGGAGATCGTGGCCGTGACCGGGAACGGGCCGGTGTTCGGCTGGTCGTCCGCGACGACGTCGATGCCGATGAAGTAGTTCGTGCCAATCCCATGATTGTTGAACGCGGCGACGATCTGGTTGTAATGGGGGGTGCCGTCGGAAAGATTGCCGTTGTTGTCGTCGGCGACCAGGACGTCGACGAAGTACTCGTTGAACGCGACGCCGTCGTCGTTATCGTCGGCCAGACCGTACTTGGCGTAATGCATCAACCGGCCGGCGGTCGCGAGCCCCAACGACTGCCGCAGCTCCCACATCGCGCCGGCCAGGATCTCACCGGTCTCCTGCGGATCCACCGCGTTCCAATCTTGCGGCCACTGGCGGGTGTTCAGGCAGGTGCGGAGACTCGTGCCGGGGCCAAACAGGCCGCTGCCGATCACCGGATTGTCGATCATGTACGAGTCATAGACGTCGGCCAGCCCTTCGGAGAGTGGCTGGTTGGCCAGGCCCTGGGGTCTGCCGTGGGCTACGTACAGGTTGTCGTTCACGGCGTGGCCGTACTCGTGATACACGAGATCGGCGGTGCTGGCGGTGTTCGGGCAGCCACTGCCGGCCGAGAGCAGGCTCAGCGAGTTCGTGCCGAAATCCCAGAACGCGTTGCAGTTGTCGCTCAGGTCCGTGTAGGTGGTGAGCGGGTAATCGTTGGCGGTGTAGGTGGGGTCGAGCGTCTTGACGTAGCTGTGGGCGCGGTTCACGTGATAGAACGCATCGCGCTCCGACTGCTGGGAGTTGGTGGACAGCCACGCGATGTTCGTCGGCGACGACGACGTGCTCTTCGAGAAGCTGCCGTCGCCGGTTGGGCACACATCGCTCACGCACCGGTCGACATTGCAGTACGGACCGAGGAACGCCGACGTCACCACGACCGTGCCGGTCGAAGCTCCGGAGTAGTTGCCGAGGCTGTCGGTGTTGACGGCCAGCGCGCCGATGTTCACGGTGGCACTGCGCAGCGGCTTGGTCTGGAGCGGGTCGGTCGGCAGCAGCGGGTGAACGGTGGCGTTGACGTTGCCCGTCATGAGATGCCGCAGCATGGAGCTGCGCTGGACGATCTCGCCGTTGGCGGCGTCGACCAGCGTGTACCAGCTCTGGCGCGGGTCCATCGTGATCACATGCAGCTCGTAGACCAGCCGGAAGTTCGTGGCGCCGCCGCGGTTCACGGGCAGGATGTACAGCCGGTCGCCGTCGACCCGGTCGCGCGCCGCGTCGAACGCGAGGCCGCGCTTGGCGGCCTCGCGAGCGACCGACAGCGGGATGCGCGGGCTCGTCACGAGGCCTGTGGGAACCGCGTAGTGATCGGCGCCGAACGCCATCAGGTTGCCGTTCACCGCCACGCGGAACTCCCAGTCCGCGTTCAGCACCGGCACGCCCGACACCATCTGCTGATACCGCACGTACCAGACGTTCCCCGCCCGGTGCGTGTCGGTCAGCGCGAGCTGGGGAGCGCTGCCGAGCAGCGGAGCGTTCTGCGCGACGAAATCGCGCACCGACCGGTCCACCGCCGTGGCGTCGTCGCGGAATCCGGTCAGCGGAATGGCGCGGCCGAACGCCCGGTGCGGCGTGTGGGTGGCCTCGTTCCAGCTTGCGGTCCAGGTTCCGTAGCGATGCTGGAACGAACTCCAGGCCGGGGCCTGGGACAGCTGGCGCTGCACGGCGGGACGCGGCTCACGCAGCACTCGGTCGGCGATCGTGCCGATCGCACCTTCGGAATCCGAGCCCACTCGCACGTATGCGCCGGCGATCGATGCGGTGACGGCGAGGCCGAAGGGGATCATCCAGACGAATCGTCCCGGCGACGTCATGACTCCTCCTTGCGATGGGGGTGCTCGGTGGCGGAATTCGAAATGGCGTTCGGCCGGATGAACCGTACGTCCGTCGTCGTATGTCGGTCGTGCGTACTGGGAGGGTACCCATTGTGCCGGTTGGCGGACACGGAGTCAGGGGGGCCTGGGCACTCACGACTATCTCACTTTGATTACCGTTGCTTCAACGGCAA
The DNA here is from genome assembly GCA_038231135.1 of Candidatus Eiseniibacteriota bacterium. GTDB lineage: Bacteria > Eisenbacteria > RBG-16-71-46 > RBG-16-71-46 > RBG-16-71-46 > JANLWX01. The sequence continues at coordinate 28,544 of JBBRLX010000003.1, forward strand.
TATGAGGTTTCAAGGGCTTTCAGAGCACGATTTTGCACGATTCGACGGCGCCCGTTGCAGAATGCCCGGCAGGGTCCGGCGTCGCCCCCTGGCGACCCGCGGCGGCGCCATCGGTGGTTTCCGAGCCGGCCTGTGGCATGCTGCGCCGGTGGTGGCCGGACCATCCCGGCGTTCCCCTATCCCAGGGTTCTCATGGCCCAGGAGGCAGCGTGCTCAAGGACTTCCGGAAGTTCCTGCTCCAGACGAATGCTCTGGCCCTGGCGGTGGGTGTCATCATCGGCGCCGCGGTCGGCAAGGTCGTCAGCTCGCTGGTGAGCGACATCCTGATGCCGGTCATCGGCATCGCCATGCCTGGCGGGGCCTGGCGGGACTTGAAGATCGTACTCAGCCTGAAGCCCGACGGCAGCGTCGCCAACGCCATCACCTACGGCGCGTTCCTCGGCAACGTGATCGACTTCGTGATCGTGGCGTTCGTCGTATTCATGATCACCAAAGCGCTGCTGAAGCCCGAGCCCGCTCCGGCTGCGGCTCCAACCAAGGTGTGCCCGTTCTGCCGCGAGGCGATTCCCCGGGACGCCACCAAGTGCCGGGCCTGCGCGAGCGCCGTCTGACTTTCGTGATAGGCTCCCGCGGTTCCCACACTCGATCCCACCAGGACCATGCCTGACCCACTCGACGCCTTTCAGCAGGCCAACGCTGCCTACCTCGAGCAGCAATACGCGCAATTCCGGCGGGATCCCGCCTCGGTGCCTGCCGACTGGGGGACGTTCTTCGCCGGGTTCGAGCTGGGTTCGGGAGGTCAGAGTCCGGCCGGTGGTCCGCAGGCCGGAGGCGTGTTCGGGCTGGTGTTCGCCTACCGGGAATTCGGGCACCTGAACGCGGACATCAATCCGCTCGAGCGGCCCCCCGGCGCCCATCCGCTGCTCGCGCTCGAGAACTACGGACTCGGCGCCTCGGATCTGGATTCGCCCGTCGGGCAGCATCCGTTCCGCGGCCCGTTCGCGGGCGGCACACTGCGCGACCTGATCGCGGCGCTGCGCACCACGTACTGCGGCACGCTCGGCGTCGAGTACATGGCGGTGCCGGAGGCGGAGCGGCGGGAATGGCTGCAGGACCGCATGGAATCGGGGCTCAATCGCCCCGCACTCACCGCCGCGGACCGGATCGGGACGCTGCGCGGCCTCGTCACGGCCGACGTGTTCGAGCAGTTCCTGCACGTGAAATACGTCGGGCAGAAGCGATTCTCGCTCGAGGGCGCGGCCTCACTCATCCCGATGCTCGACACGCTGCTCGAGTCGCTCGCGGCGATGGACGTGGAGCAGGTCGTGATCGGCATGCCGCACCGCGGCCGGCTCAACGTGCTGGCGAACGTGCTGCACAAGCCGCTCGAGCTGATGTTCAGCGAATTCGAGTCGTCGTTTGCGCCCGCCGACGTGCAGGGCCACGGGGACGTGAAGTACCACATGGGATATTCCGCGCTGTACACGTCGCGCACCGGCCGCGCGATCCACCTCGACCTCAATTTCAACCCCAGCCATCTCGAGTTCGTCAACCCGGTGGTGCTCGGCTCGGTCCGCGCGCGGCAGGATGTCATGCACGACGAGCCGCGCGCGCACGGGATCCCGGTGCTGATCCACGGCGACGCCGGGTTCTCGGGGCAGGGGATCGTGCCCGAGACGCTGGCGCTGGCGCAGCTGCCGGCCTATCGCACCGGCGGCACGATCCATATCATCGTGAACAATCAGGTCGGATTCACCACCTCGCCCGAGGACGTGCGCATCACGTCCTACGCCACGGACATCGCGAAGGTGGTGAAGGCCCCGGTGTTCCACGTGAACGGCGACGATCCCGAGGCCACGGTGCACGCGATCCGGCTGGCGGCGGCCTACCGCGGCGCGTTCCAGTCCGACGCGTTCATCGACCTGGTGTGCTACCGCAAGCACGGTCATAACGAGCTCGACGATCCCACGTTCACCCAGCCCGTGATGTACCGCAAGATCGCGGGCCACGTGCCGGCGGCGAAGCAGTATGCGCAGCGGCTGATCGCGGACGGAGTGCTCGACGCCGCGGCGGTCACCGCCATGGAGCACGAGTTCGACGAACGGCTGCAGACCGCCTACCGGCGGACCCGCGCCGAGATCACGCTGAACGACGAGGTGCCGCTCGGCGGTGCGTGGAACGGGTTCGAATGGGCCGGCGCCGACTGGAGCGCGCGGACCGCGGTCGACCGCGCCACGCTCGAACGCGTGATCCGCAGCGCCGCGGTGCTGCCGCCCGGGTTCCACCCGCATCCCAAGATCGCGCGACTGCTGGCCGAGCGGATCAAGATGGTCGAGGAGGACCGCATCGACTGGGGCACGGGCGAGGTGATGGCGCTGGGATCGCTGCTGCTCGAGCGGTTCGATGTGCGCCTGGCCGGCCAGGATACCGGCCGCGGCACGTTCAGCCACCGGCACGCGATGCTGCACGACTTCGAGAACGGCCAGCGACATGTGCCGCTCCAGCACCTGGCCCGGGACCAGGGCCGGTTCGAGGTGATCGACACCCTGCTGAGCGAGGCGGCCGTGCTCGGTTTCGAATACGGCTACAGCACGGCGGATCCCAACACGCTGGTGCTGTGGGAGGCCCAGTTCGGGGACTTCGCGAACGTCGCGCAGGTGTACATCGACCAGTTCCTCGCGAGCGCCGAGTCCAAGTGGCGGCGGATGTCGGGCATCGTGATGCTGCTGCCGCACGGTTACGAGGGGCAGGGCCCCGAGCACTCCAGCGCGCGCCTCGAGCGGTTCCTCGAGTTGTGCGCGAACGGCAATCTGCAGGTGTGCAACCTCACGACCCCGGCGCAGTTGTTCCACGCCTGGCGGCGGCAGCAGCATCGGAAGTTCCGCAAGCCGCTCGTGATCATGAGCCCCAAGAGCCTGCTGCGCCACCGGCGCGCGGTCTCGGCGCTCGAGGACTTCACCGCGGGGGAGTTCCAGACCGTGATCGACGACCGCGCGGTGCGCGATCCGGCCGCGGTGCGGGCGGTGCTGCTGGTGTCGGGCAAGTTCTATTACACGCTGATCGAGGCGCGCGATGCGCGCGGCGCGGCGGACGACCTCGCGGTCGTGCGGGTGGAGCAGATGTATCCGTTCCCGCGCGCCGAGCTCGAGGCCGTGCTCGCGCGCTACCCGCAGGCGCACGAACTGCGCTGGGTCCAGGAGGAGCCGGCGAACATGGGTGCCTGGCGCAATCTGCGGCACCGGATCGAGGCCATGCTGCCCGAGCGGTTCTCGCTGCGGCTGATGTCGCGCAAGGGCTCGCCCACGCCCGCCACGGGCTACTACCACATGCACGTCGAGCAGGAACGGTTGCTGCTCGAGCGCGCGCTCGCCACCGGCGACGCTGTCGACGCGCGGCGGCCGCGACAGGCGCGGACGCGCCGGCGGGTGCCGCGATGACCCGGCATCGCACGTGGTCCGCGAGCTGCGAGGAACGATCATGAGCGTCGACGTCCAGGTCCCCCGGCTCGCGGAGTCGATTTCGGACGCGGTGCTCGTGGAGTGGCTGCGCGCCGACGGCGCCACCGTGAAGGCCGACGAGCCGATCGCGACGCTCGAGACCGACAAGGCCGCGGTCGAGATCGCCGCCACCGAGCCGGGCGTGCTGCGCCACGCGCGCGCCGTGGGGGAAACGGTGCTGGTCGGCGACGTGATCGCGCGGATCGACGCCGGCGGCGCGGACGGTTCGAAGCCGGCGCCGGTGGCCGGCGCGTCCGCCGCTGCGAAGCCGCCGGCGCCCGCGAGGATGCCGGTGGGTGCGAGTGCGTCCGCCCTCTCGCTCCCGAGTCCACCCGCGGCGGTGCCCGCGGCCGCGGTGAGTCCACCCGTCGCCGGTGCTGCGAATGCGGCCGCCTCGGCCGCCGGACCGCCCCCGAACGGCGGTGTCACGACCCCCGATGCGCCGTTGTCGCCGGCGGTGCGGCGGCTGGTCGAGGAGCATCACCTCGAACCGGCCACGATCCCGGCCAGTGGCCGGGGCGGGCGGCTGCTCAAGGAGGACGTGCTGCGCCACCTCGAGAGCGCATCCGCGCCGGGCGCCGTTTCCGCGCCGTCAACGCCCACGCCGCCCGGGATACCGGCTCCGGCGATCGCACAGGCGTCCGCGCCGGATCCGGCCGCCGCCGTTCGCCCGCCGGCCGCCGCGCCGTCCGCGGACGAGCGCGTGGTGCCGATGAGCCGGCTGCGCCAGCGCATCGCCGAACGCCTGGTCCAGGCGCAGCACACCGCGGCGATCCTGACGACATTCAACGAGATCGACATGACCGCGGTGCTGGAGTTGCGCGCGCGGCACAAGGACGCCTTCGAGCGCCGGCACGGCGTCAAGCTCGGCTTCATGGGCCTGTTCACGCGCGCCTGTGTGCATGCGCTCGAGGACGTGCCCGAGCTGAACGCCGAGATCCGCGGCACCGATATCCTGTACCGGCGCCGCGTCCACATGGGTGTCGCCGTCGGCACGCCGCGCGGGCTCGTGGTGCCGGTGGTGCGGGACGCGCACGCGCTCACGCTCGACGGCATCGAGCGCGAGATCGGGCGGCTCGCGGTGCGCGCGAAGGACGGCACGCTGTCGCTCGACGAGCTGACGGGCGGCACGTTCACGATCTCGAACGGCGGCGTCTACGGCTCGCTGCTGTCGACGCCGATCCTCAATCCGCCGCAGAGCGGCATCCTCGGCATGCACAAGATCGAGCGGCGCCCGATCGCGCTCGATACCCAGGTCGTGATCCGCCCGATGATGTACGTGGCGCTGTCGTACGACCATCGCATCGTCGACGGCGAGCAGGCCGTGACGTTCCTCGTGCGCGTCAAGGAACGCCTCGAAGACCCCGAGCGCATGCTGCTCAACCTGTGACTCCGGCGCGCGTCCCGATGATCCCCGATCGATCGACTCCGAGCGTGCCCGCGTGACCGCCACCGATTTCGACCTGATCGTGATCGGCTCGGGCCCCGGCGGCTACATTGCCGCGATTCGCGCGGCCCAGCTCGGCCTCAAGACCGCGTGCATCGAGAAGTACCCGTCGCTCGGCGGCACGTGCCTGAACGTTGGCTGCATCCCGAGCAAGGCGCTGCTCGAGTCCAGCGAGCACTTCGCGCTCGCGCGCCACGGGTTCGCCGCCCACGGCATCCGCGCCACGGTCGAGCTCGACCTGCCGAAGATGCTGGCACGCAAGGACGCGGTGGTGAAGCAGCTCACGCGCGGCGTCGAGACGCTGTTCAGGAGCCACGGCGTGACGCGCCTCGCGGGCACGGGCCGCATCGTGTCGCCGGGAATCGTCGAGGTCACCCCGGCGCCGGGCGCCGCGCCGGATGCGCAGGCGAAGCGCTACACCACGGCACGCATCCTGATCGCCACCGGCAGCAAGCCGGTCGCGCTGCCGGGCATCGCGTTCGACGACCGGCGCATCGTGCATGCGACGCAGGCGCTCGAGCTGACGGAGGTGCCCGGGCGGCTCGGCGTGATCGGCGCGGGCGCGATCGGGCTCGAGCTCGGGTCGGTGTGGAACCGGCTGGGAGCCGAGGTCACGGTGTATGAGTTCCAGGACCGGGTGGTGCCGGGCATGGACCGCGAGAGCGGGATTCTGCTGCGCAAGTCGCTCGAGCGGCAGGGCATGAAGTTCGAGTTCGGCGCGTCCGCCCGCGCCGCGAAGCTCGACGGGGACGTGGTGCGCCTCACGATCGAGCAGGGCGGCGCCACCCGCGACGTGGAGTGCGACGTGCTGCTGGTCGCGGTCGGCCGCCGGCCCTACAGCGACGGGCTCGGAGCCCGCGAAGCCGGCGTGGCGTACGACGATCACGGGCGCATCACCGTCGACGACGCGTACCGCACGTCGGTGGCCGGCATCTGGGCCATCGGCGACGTGATCGCGGGGCCGATGCTTGCGCACAAGGCCGAGGAGGAGGGCGTCGCCGCGGTCGAGATCATGGCTGGTCTCGCGGGCCACGTCGCCTACGAATGCGTGCCGAACATCGTCTACACGTGGCCCGAGCTCGCGAGCGTGGGGCTGACCGAGGACGAGGCCGCCGCGCGCGGCCCGATCCACGTCGGCCGGTTCCCGTTCCTCGCCAACGGCCGCGCGAAGACCATGGAGGAACGCGAGGGCCAGGTGAAGATCATCGCGGACGCCGCGACCGACCGCATCCTCGGCGCCCACATCGTGGGGCCGCGGGCGAGCGACGTGATCGCCGAGCTGGCGGTGGCGATGGAGTTCGGCGCGAGCGCCGAGGACGTGGCGCGCTCGGTGCACGCGCATCCCACGCTGTCCGAAGCGGTGAAGGAGGCGGCGCTCGCCGTCGGCAAGCGCTCGATCCACCTGGGGCGGGACCCGGGCGCCGCCCCGGTGCCGCCGCGGCCATAGATCATGCGACTCACGCTCGGGGACTGGACGCTCACGCCGGTCGAGACCGGCTTCCTGTGGCTCGACGGCGGCTCGATGTTCGGATCGGTGCCGAAGCCGTTGTGGAGCCGCACGAATCCGCCCGATGAGCGCAACCGCATCCGGCTCGCCATGCGCTGCCTGCTCGCCGAGGGGCACGGCCGCCGCGTGCTGGTGGACGATGGACTGGGCGACAAGTTCCCGGACAAGCTGGTCGAGATCTATCGCGTCGAACAGGACCCGGTCCGGCTCGAGCGCTCACTCGCGGCGCACGGCCTCGGAATCGGCGACATCACCGACGTGGTGCTCACGCATCTGCACTTCGATCACGCCGGCGGCTCGACCGCGCGTGACGGCGACCGCCTGGTGCCGCGACTGCCGAACGCCCGCTACTACGTGCAACGCCGCAACTGGGAGAACGCCATGCACCCGAACCCGCGCGAGCGGGCGTCCTACCTGCCCGAGAACTTCGTGCCGCTCCTGGAGGCCGGCCGGCTCGAGCTGTGGCACGGCGTGCAATCGCCATGGCCGGGCTTCGAGCTGGTGCTCGCCGATGGCCACACGCGCGGGCAGCAGCTGCCGCGGTTCTCGGGCCCCGAGGGCGCCGCCTACTTCGTCGCCGACCTGATCCCCACCGCCGCGCACGTGCGCATTCCGTTCGTGATGGGTTACGACGTCGCCGCGATCGAGACGATGGAGGAGAAGCGCACGCTGCTCACGCGTGCGTGCGCCGAGGGTGCGTGGATCTGCCTCGAGCACGATCCCGCCATCGCGTGGGCGCGGCCCGCGGTGGATGGTGACGATTTCAATTGGGCCGAAACCGTGCCGGCGGGGAGCTGACCATGTTCCATGACCTGCTCGCCACCTGGTTCCGGCTGGCGCTCGCGTGGGGTTACGGCGGGGTGTTCCTGATGATGGCGATCGAATCGACCGTGTTCCCGCTGCCCAGCGAGGTGGTGATTCCGCCCGCGGCGTACTGGGCCGCGCAGGGTCATCTGAGCTTTTGGGGCGTGGTCGCGGCCGCGACGCTCGGGTCGTGGGCGGGAGCGGCCATCTCCTATGGCGTCGCGGCCCGGCTCGGGCGCCCGCTCATCCTGAAATACGGCCGGTTCGTGATGGTGACGGAGAGCAAGTGGTTGCTCGCGGAGCGCTGGATCCAGCGCTACTCCGCGGGTGGCGTGTTCTTCGCGCGGCTGCTGCCGGTGGTGCGGCACCTGGTGTCGCTGCCCGCGGGCGCGGCCCGGATGCCGTTCGGCAGGTTCTCGCTGATGACGCTGCTCGGGTCCGCGCTGTGGAGCACCGTGCTCGCGTGGTTCGGAGCGCGGGTGCTGGCCGACCAGCCGCGGCTGCTCGATGATCCCGACGCACTGGTGCACGTGCTCAAGGACAAGCTGATCTGGTTCGTGGGCGCCGCCGCGGTCCTGCTGGTGCTGTACGTGGCCGTGGACCTGATCGGCCGCCGGCTCAAGCGCTCGGCCGCAGCATCGGGCTGAACGACAGCGCGGCGGGCCCGGAACCCCGGACCCGCCGCCTGTTCGAGAACTGCCGCGCTTCGCCTGCGACTACTTCCACAGATAGACGTGGAAGCCGATCGTCGTGAAGTTGTTGCCGAACGTCTGGAAGCGCGTTTCCTTGGTGGCACCTGCCAGATCGGGCTTGGCGCTTTCGTAGGCCACGCCGTGCGTCGCCGAGACGCTCACGTTCGGAACCAGGAACACCTCGGCTTCCAGCTCGCCCGTGACCGCCCATACGTTGAGTTTGTACTTTATGGGGTTCCCGAGTGCATCGATGGCATCGTTCTGGTCCGTGCTCAAGTACTCGAAACCGGGGCGAAAGATGAACGTCGCCCGTTCCCATTTCTTGACCGCCAACGGCACGCCCACCTCGGTGGCGAACGTGTTCAGCGTGACGGTCTCGTCCTCGAACCCCGGGTTCTTGATCGATTGGAATCCGACCGCCAGATCGAGACCGGCTCTGTCCGACAGCCACCACCGGATACCGATCGGGGCGTCGCCGGTGTGGAAGCCCAGACCGCCGCGATTCATCTGGGAATCGCCCGACATCGTTTCGGCCGCCGCGGATGAGAACGTGATCGCAGTTGCCAGCACAGCCAGCACTCCCAACACCGACATGATATGACGCTTCATGGAGTCCTCCGTGAATGATGCAAATCACCGCACTCCGGACCGGACGGACCGGGAGCAGGATCGAGCAGCCGAGTGGTGAACCGGGGTGATGCGACCTGCTCGGGGTCACCTCCTTTGTGTTTCGCCGAATGACCCCACGCTCCGGAGACATCCTGTCCCTCGGGTGAGCGCGGATCGGCAGTGCGAGCCAGGGCACTGAGCGGGAGTTTTGAAGCTGGCGGCGCGAAAGTCAAGCACGCAATCGCTGCCAACGGACGCAACCACCGCCGGTTGCGGGCGGCCAGCCGCGGGTGGTCCGACCGCATTCCGTTTGGAGCGCCCGCCGCCGATGCATTAGGGTCGATTGGTATTCGCGGCGCAATCACCGGAGGGAACGCGATGCCAGGCGTCGAGCTCGACAAGGTCAGCAAGATCTACGCGCGCGGCCAGAAGGCCGTCGACAGCGTCACGCTGAGCATCGCGGACGGCGAGTTGCTCGTGCTCGTCGGCCCGTCCGGGTGCGGCAAGTCCACGCTGCTGCGGATGATCGCGGGCCTCGAGGAGGTCTCGGAGGGCACGATCCGCATCGGCTCCCGGGTGGTGAACGACGTGGCGCCGCGGGATCGCGACATCGCGATGGTGTTCCAGAACTACGCGCTCTATCCGCACATGACCGTGTTCGAGAACATGGCGTTCGGGCTGCGTCGTCGCAAGACGCCCGAGCCCGAGGTTTCGCAGCGCGTCAACGCCGCAGCGAACATGCTGGGCCTCGAGTCGTACCTGCAGCGCCGGCCGCGGGAGCTGTCGGGCGGCGAGCGCCAGCGCGTGGCGCTCGGCCGGGCCATGGTGCGCAACCCGCAGGTGTTCCTGTTCGACGAACCGCTGTCGAACCTCGACGCCAAGCTCCGCGTCCAGATGCGCGCCGAGATCAAGCGCCTGCACCAGCGGGTGCACTCGACGATGATCTACGTGACGCACGACCAGACCGAGGCCATGACGCTCGGCGATCGGATCGTGGTGCTGCGCAAGGGCGTGGTGCAGCAGACGGCGGACCCGGTGACGCTCTACCAGCGGCCCGCGAACCAGTTCGTGGCCGGCTTCATCGGCAGCCCGCCGATCAATTTCTTCTCGGGGAAGCTGAGCGCCGAGGGCCAGGCACTGGCCGTCGCCACCGCCGGCGCGACGATTTCGCTGGGCGGCGACCTCGCGCCGCGGCTCGCCGGGAATCGCGGCGGCGCGGTGACGGTGGGGATCCGTCCCGAGGACCTGACGCTCGAGCCTGCGGGTCCCGGCGGCCGGATCGAGGCGCGCGTCGAGGTGCGCGAACCGCTGGGGAACGAGGTGCTGGTGCATTGGACCACGCCGATGGGCGAACTGCTGTCCCGCGTGCCCGGCCAGGTGGCGCCGCGCGAGGGCGACACCGCGACGCTGCACTTCGCGTTCGCGAAGCTCCACTTCTTCGACCCCGAGAGCGAGCGGGCGCTGGACGGAGCGCTCGCGACGGTGTGATGCGGGCGGAGGCGTCGGCCCCCGACTCGCCTCAGCGTGCCGTCAGCCGCTGAACGAACCAGCACGCTCCGGCGGCGATGATGATCAACGCTGTCACCGTCACCAGCCGGTCCCCGATCACGGGACGCTTGCGTCGCACCCACGCGAACACCGGCGCCACCGCGAGCACGATGCACGCCTGCGCCACCTCGACGCCGAGATTGAACGAGCCGAGCGCCCAGCCCATGGCCCCCGCCGGCAGGCCGAAATCCCGCAGCACGCTCGCGAAGCCGAAGCCATGGACCAGGCCAAACCCGAACGCGATGCGCGCGCGCGCGTCACGCCTGCGATGGAGCGCGATCAGTGTCTCGATGCCGATGGTGACGATGCTGAGCGCGATCGCCGGCTCGACGATGCGCGGCGACGGATTCACGATCCGGAGCGTGGCGAGGATCAGCGTGATCGTGTGCGCGAGCGTGAACGCCGTGACGATCTTGAGCAGCCGCATCAGGCTGCCGCCGAGCAGCAGCAGCCCCACGACGAACAGGATGTGATCGGGGCCGATGAAGATGTGATGGATGCCGGCGAGCACGAACGTCCGGATCACGTGCCCCAGGGTCTGCCGCACGCCGGTGCCCCACGCCCCGGCCGTGTGCTCGTGATCGAGCAGATCCTCGTGGATGAGCTTGCCGTCGGCGTAGATGTTCACGTAGGACTCGTGCGGCGGGTCGTACGGGAACAACGGGCCCTTGAGCGCGAGTGTCACCGGCTCGCGCACGTCCGACGTCCACTCGAAGCCGATCGAGCGCTTGGCCGGGACCACGGCGAACGCGCCGAACCGAGGCCGCACCGGCTTGCCGTCGGCCTCGAGCTGCAGGTGCGAATCGATCACCTGTTCGAGCGCCGCCAGGTTGCGCCGCGTGAACGCGGCGTCGAGCAGCGAGTCCGGGACCGGCAGCAGTGCCTCGTGCGCCAGATCGACCACGTGCGCCGTGACGCGGCCGTGCAGCGCCCCGCCGTCGATGCGCACGTCGATGAAGCTGTAGGGCTGGGAGTGCGCGCCGGCCGCGGCCGGCAGCAGGAGGCCCAGAGCCGTCGCGAGGATCAGCCCGACTGCGGCGAGCGCACGATCGGCCCACCGCGCACTGTCGCCCGGGCGGGAACGACGTCCGGCGCCGCCCGGCGCGATCACTTCCGGCCCGGGACCCGCGCGAACGTCAGCGACGCCCAGTAGCTCTCCCAGTCGGCGGAGCGGGGGTCGGAGCTGGGCACCATGTGCACCGCGCTCACCATCCACTCGCCGGTGCCCGACAGCGCCAGCGTCGCGACGCCGTGGTCGTTCGTGCGCGCGTGCGCGACCGGTCCTACCGAATCGCGCGCGGCGCCGTCCTGCGGCGTCCAGCCATTCGCGAGCTTCTGGTTCCACGCGCGCACCAGCGCGCCCGCGAGCGGCTCGCCCTTGAACAGCACGCGCACGGTGAGCGGGCCCGGGCGCGTGGGGTCGGTGGCGGGCACGATCTCGATCGACTGACCCACCGGCGTCGTCACGCGCTTCGAGTCCGCGCCCGCGATCCACGTCTTGGGACACCGCGCGTAGCGTTCGCGTCCGTCACCCGCCCTGGCCCCGAGTTTCGCGCGCTCCGCCAGCGGCTCGTCGAGACCTTCCAGCTTGAGATAGGCGTCGAACTCCGGCGCGGGGAGCTGGATCGTCACGAAGTTCGACTCGTAGGCCGCCAGCGCGCCACCACCGTCGCTCGCGCGCCAGCGCCCGAAGATCTCGTCGGCGTTCGAGGTCGTCGACCTGAGATCTTCCATCCGGGAGGTCTTCGCGGCCCACGCGATCGTGCGCGTCGTGGCGTACGGTTTGAGCTCGCCGCGGAACCCGGTGCCCACGTACACCCGCAGTTGCACGCTGTCGCCGGGGGCCGCGTGGTAGGTCGACGGCGCGAGCCAGAACTCGTGCGCGCGGGCGGGAGCGGCGGCTGCGGCCAGCGCGCACGCGCCGGCCAGCAGCGCGGAGGCGATCGGGACGAGCTTCACGGCGGGGCATCCTTTCGAAATCGGGAATGGGGAGGCGACAGCGGGCTTAGGACCGGCAGGTGCCCGGTCTACGCGGCCGCGGCCGTGACCGGATGAGCGGCGTCAGCCCGGACGCCGCGCCAGCAGCCGTGACGTCCAGGGTCCGCCCGCGGGGGACGGCTCATCGTAGCGAACCACCTCGAGTCCGGGAAACGCGGCGCGCAGCTCGCCCGGCTCGAGCAGGAACCGCCGGCGCTGCGGCTTGCCGAACCGTTCCTGCCCGGCGCGGTAGGTCTCGTAGATCAGGTGGCCGCCCGGCGCCAGTGCACGCTCGAGCCGCGGCAGCAGCGGGCGGTAGAGGAACCGGAAGCACACGATCAGGTCCCACGCCGCGTCCGGCAGCGGCGAGTCCGCGGCTTCGAGATCGCACGCCAGCGTCCGCAGCGTGACGCCGGAGCGCTTCGCGAGCGCCTGCGCCCGGCCCAGTGCCAGGGTGTCGAAGTCCCACGCCTCGACATCCCAGCCGCGGCCGGCGAGGAACACGGCGTCGCGACCCGAGCCGCACGCCAGATCGATCGCGCGGCCGGCCGCGGGCAGCAACGGCAGCAGCTCGACGAGGAACGGATTCGGCCGCCACAGCGGCACGGCGGGCGCGCGATCGGCGGCGACGCCGGGGACGGCGTCCCAGGGCGCCGCGAGCCAGCGCACGTCGTGGAATCCGAACGCCACGAGCCGCAGGGCGCCCGCCGCCGCCGCGGCGGCGGATTCGGCGACCACCAGCACCGGCGCCTCGCGCGGCGGCAGCTCGGCGCGGCGCGCGGTCAGATCGGCGCCCGCCACGTTCCCGCTGCCCGGCAGGTGACCGGCTGCGAATTCATGCTCGGCCCGCACGTCGAGCACCGCCCGGCGGCCCATGTGGAGCGCGGCATCATCGGGGACGATGGGCTGCGGCGCCTCGGTCATCGGCATCGTCAGGAGATGATGGGAAGCTCGCAGCAGTCGCCGGCGGGAATCGGCTTGCCGTGCGGACACTCGCGCGGGTGCCCGAGGTAGGAGCAGATGCTGTTCGTCACGCCGGCGTCGATGATGTGCTCCATGCGGCATGCCGCCAGCTCGACTTCGGGGTCGGGAATCCGCATCGCCGACGAGAACAGCACCTCCGCGAGCCGCCGGCGCCGCACCAGGTCGCGCGCCTGCCCGCGTCCGCGCGGCGTGAACTCCAGCGCCGGGCCGTGCTGCACCATGAGCCCGCTCTCCATCATGCCGAGCAGCGTGCGGCGATTGTCGACCACGTCGGGAATCTTGACGCGCTCGGCGTCCGGCACGCGGCCGTCCTCGGTCAGCGTCCACATCTGGACCAGCACCTCGTCGTAGCGGCGCTCGATCTCCTCGCTCGGCACGGTGAGGTCGGCGAGGCGGCCGTGGTGCAGCTCCACGCGGCGGTCGGCCAGGTGCCCGACCTTGGGGGCGTGCGTGACCGTGACCAGCGTATGGCCGTCGGCGTGGAGCTGCTGCAGCAGCCGCAGCACCTTGTCCTCGTTCTCGGCATCGAGGTTGCCGGTGGGCTCGTCGGCGAGGATCAGCGCCGGCTGGTTGATCAGCGCACGCGCCACGCACACCCGCTGCTGCTCGCCGCCCGACAACTGCGACGGCAGGTGTGTGGCGCGATCGCCGAGCCCCACGCGCTCGAGCGCGGTCGTCGCCTCGCCCGCGTCCGCGACCGAATGATAGTGCTGGGCGACCATCACGTTCTCGAGTGCGGTGAGGTAGGGGAACAGGTGGAACTGCTGGAAGATGATGCCGACCTTCTCGCGGCGGTAACGCACGCGGTCGCTGTCGCCCATCGCCGAGATCTCGAGGCCGTCCACCAGGAGCCGGCCCGCGGTCGGGCGGTCGAGCGCGCCGAGCAGGTTCACGAGCGTGCTCTTGCCGGAGCCCGACGGCCCCATCACCGCCAGCCACTCGCCGCGGCGGATCTCGAGATCCACCGCGTCGAGCGCCTTGAGCGACGCGAACTGCCGCGACACCTGCTCGAACCGCACGAGTTTGTCGGTCATGCCGGTGTCAGTCCCCCTTGAGCGCCATCGCCGGCTCGATCCCGAGCGCGAGCCGCACCGGCCCCAGGCTCGCGATCGCCGCGACCAGCAGCGACAGCGCGATCACGATCAGCGGCACGTCCCAGCGCGGCACCACGATCGAATGGAACACCTCGCGGCCGATCACCTCGGCCATGCCGAGCCCCAGGATCCAGCCGGCGACGCCGCCGAGCACGCCGATCGCCAGCGACTCGACGGCGAACTGCCGCACGATCTCGCGCCGGGTGGCGCCGAGCGCCTTCATCAGCGCGATCTCGCGCCGGCGCTCGAGCGCCAGGTCGGTGAGCGAGCCGAACGCGCACAGCCCGGCGGCGACGAGCGCCGCGATCGTGACGAGCGCCATCAGCCGCCGCATGCGGTCGAGCAGCCGGCCCTCGGTGGCGGTGAGCGCGTGCAGCGGCAGCACCGCCAGGTCGCCGTCGCGCTCGAGCCCCCGGGCGAGCGTCGCCGCGTCGCGCGCGTCGCCGTCGACGCGCGCCTGCACCACGCTCGCGCGGCCGGGCTCGGCGCCCAGCGCCTGGGCGGTCGCGAGCGGGATCCACAGCGCCTCGTCGTCCGCGCCCCCGGCGTCGAGCGCGGGGCCCGCGACGACGTCGGCGCTGCGGGCGCCATCGAGGCTCTCGAGCTTCACGTGTGCTCCGGGCGCCAGCCCAAGCCTGCGCCCCAGCCGCGCTCCGACCCACGACGGCTGCGGGCCGGCCGGCAGCTTCCACGACGGATGCAGGCGCCGCGACGCGGCGAAGTCGGCGCCGATCACCTGGAGCGGCTGGCGGCCTGTCCGCGCCGCCACGTAGAGCAGCGGGGCACCGTCGACGCCCGTCGTGCGCAATCGCCCGAGCGCGTCCGCGGCGTCGAGGAACCGTCCGCCCGTGGCACCTTTGGCGGGCACCACCAGCAGGTTGGGCCCCAGCGAGCGCAGTTCGCGCGTGAGCTTGCGCGACACGTCGCCCTGCACGTGCAGCAGCGCCGACGCCACCGACGCGCCGATCGTCACCGCCAGCACCGCGAGTCCCGCGGTGCCGCGCTGGCGCCACAGCGCGCCGCGCAGCAGCCGCGCGTCCATGCCCAGCGATCGCGAACGGCCCGGCGTCCGTGTGCCCGGCGCGCGCTCAGCCACGCAGCACCTGCGCCGGATCGAGCCGCAGCGCCATGCGCAGTGGCGCGAGTGTGCCCAGGATCGCGACCGCCACCGCGATCAGGATCGCGAGCGGCAGCAGCAGCGGCGAGACGACGGAGGCGGTGCCGAACGTGTCGCCGCGGATCGCCGCGGCGCCCGCCATCCCGAGGCCCCAGCCCAGCACGCCGCCCGCCAGCGACACCAGCAGCGTCTCCGCCAGCAGCAGCGTCGCGATCTGCGCCGACGTCGCCCCGAGCGAGCGCAGCAGGCCCAACTCGACGCTGCGCTCGACCACGGTGGCGGTGCTGGTCGACAACAGCCCGAGCACGGACGCCAGGATCGCCGCCGCCGCCAGCAGCAGCATGAGCAGGTTGAGCCGCGTCACCACGGCGCCCTCGCCCGACACCATCTCGGTCATCGGCAGCACCTCGGTGTGGGGGATGCTGTTCTGCAGCGCGCGCGCGACCACGTCGGGATAGGCGGTGCACATGTGCTTCTCGTAGCCGGCGGGGTCGCGGCGCGGGTCGGGGATGGACTTGGTGCTGGGCGGCCGCACCAGCGCCGACAGCCACACGCGGTCGATGCCACCCGCGCCCGCGAGCGGCTCCAGGCGTTCGAGTGGCAGCCATGCGCGGTCGGCGTCGGCGGGCTCCACAGCCACGAGTCCGGTGACGCGCGCCGTGGCCGTGGCGCCGCCGACGGCCAGCGTCACGCTACTGCCCGCGCGCACGCCGTTGCGCTCCGCCCATGCGCGGTCGACCGCGATCTCTGCGGCGCCGTCCGCGGGCCAGCGGCCCGTCACGCTCCAGTTGGGCCGCAGCCGCGCGAGCCCGGTGCGCCAGTCGCCGTCCTCCACGCGGATCGTGCGGTCGAACCACGTTCCGACCAGCGTCACGTCGTGGCCGGCGAGCCGGCCCGCGACCGCGCGCTCGGGTGCGGCCTCGAGGATGTTGTTGCGCCAGAACGTCGACTTGAGCTTCGCCACGGCATCGGTGCCGAGCACCAGGCCCGCGCGCGCCGGCTCGACCTCGGCGCCGCCGAGGTTCAGCGCCCAGCGCGCGCCGGCGGGCAGCATCACGAAGTTGGGGCCCGCGGCGCGCAGCGTACGCGCCAGATCGTCGCCGACCTGGAGCGCCAGCGTCGCGAGCGCGATCGACACGGCGACGCCGAGCGTGACCGCGAGCAGCGCCAGCACCAGGCGCCCGCGCCGGGCGCGCAGCGACGAAGCCAGCATGCGCCCGAGCATGCTCAGTGGCCCTTCAGGTGAGGCAGCACGGCGCGCAGGTCCAGCGTGCGGATCTCGAGCTGGCCGGCGGTTTCCTCATGGGGGAGTGGAATCGGGTTGCAGCCGCCGGTGCGGCCGAGCGACGCCAGCACGATCGGCGACGTGCAGTTGCGGCACACCGCATTGGTGCCACTCTCGAAGTAGCCCTTGTCGCCGCAGATCTCGCACGCGTCGAAGCAGGTGCGCACCTTGCCCCCGACGTCGATTGCGAAGAACCGGATCGGCTGCTCGGGCAGCACGACCTGATAGAAGTGCATGTGGCCGTCCGCGAGCGCCGCGTGCGGGAACGACACCACGCCGTTCACGACCGGCAGCGGCTCGGCCGGCGCCGGCCCGGGGATCTTGGACGTCTGGACGAACGCCACCGACAGGAACCCCACCACGATCAGCCCGACGATGCCGAGGTTGCGCCGCAGGCCCAGTTCACGCGTGCGCGCGGCGCGCGCCAGCCGCGCCTCGGGCCCCGTGGTCTCGGGCGCCACCGCCGCCGCCGCGACTTCGCTGTGCCCCGGTCCGAACAGCAGCCAGCCCGCCGCCAGCGCCACGGTGAGCGTGAACAGCAGCAGCTCGTTCTTGACGATCGGCCCGATGATCGCCATCTCGGAGCGGCTCGACGGCAGGAACTGGCCCTCGGACAGCTCGTGCAGCCCGCCCACCAGCAACTGGATGCCGATCAGGATCAGCACCGCGGAGGTGAGCGAGAAGAACGGCTTGAGCGGCACGCGCAACGTGCCGCGCGCGAACAGCACGCCGAACACCACGGCCAGCGCGAGGCCCGTCACGGCGCCCAGCCACAGGCCGAGGCCGTGGCTGTTGAAGCTCGCGGCCGACAGGAAGATCGTGGTCTCGACGCCCTCGCGGAACACCATGCCCAGCGCGAACAGGAACAGCCCCGCCGCGTTGCGGCGGTCGCCGCGGCCGGTGACGGCGCGGTCGATGCCGCTCTGGATCTCGCCTGTGATGCCCGCCGCCGAGAGCCACATCCACCACACGAGGCTCACCACCAGCGCCGCGCCAATCAGCATCGCCGTGCCCTCGGCCAGCTCCTCGTTGTAGGTGACGTGAGACGCCAGCCAGGCGCCCACGATCGACAACACGATCGCGACGGCGGTGCCGGCATACAGGGCCCAGTTCAGGCGGGTCAGCCCGCGCTTGCGCAGCAGGCTCAATGCGATCGCGAGCACGAGGGCGGCTTCCACGCCTTCGCGCAGGGTGATTACCAGGGCTTCGAACATGCGCGGCTCAACCTCCGTTGCGGGTGCCGGCGCGACCGGAGCTGGGTCGCGCGGTCCGGCGGGATTTGGCGGTGGCGGCGCGGCGCAGGCGCAGGGCCGCCGCCGCGGCAGCGGGCGACTCGATGCCGACGAGCGGCGCGCCGTCGATCTGACGCCACGCGTGGCAGGAGCGCGGCGCGCAGAACCCGAACGCCGATTCGTTGAGCGCGTACACCTGCGACTTGCCGTCGCGGCGCACCCGCACGATGTCGAGATCGCGCAGGATCCGCAACTGGTGCGACGTGGCCGACAGGCTCGTCCCCAGCGCCTCCGCCAGCTCGGTGACGCACAGGTCCTCGAGTGACAGCGCGTAGACGAGTTTGCTGCGGGTGGGATCGCCGAGCGCGCGGAACGTGCGCGACAGGCGCTCCACCTGCGCGTGGTCCTCGAGCGCGCGGCCGACGCGCGCGGCGCGCGCCGGATCGATCGGCTCGGGGCGCACCGTTGCGGGGGCGCCCCGGGTTGAACGCTTGAGAGAATGTTCACGCATGAGCGCAGATTCGCCGATCGGCCGGGCGGCCGTCAAGCGCGGGTCGCTAGGGGGTGACAGAATCACTGCGGAGTCATGTCGCACGCATTCCGCAGTGATTCTGTCACCCCCCAAGTGCGCTCAAGAATCCGCGCGCGGAAGCCCGGTCCGCCGCGTCCGGATTCCAGCGGTTGACAGCCCGCGAGCCGCTGTCGATGATCGAATGAGTCCGGGCGCCGGCACACATTGGACCACCGCATGATCCTTGCGTCACACGGGATCCGCGGGCGACGCTCGCCCGGCCGGATCCTCATACTCACACTTCTGCTGCTGACCGCCGTCGCGTCCGCACCGCGCGCCGCGCCGGACCGCCGTGTCGAGGCCCAGCAACTCCACCTGCATGCCCAGAGCATGCTCGAGCGCGGCACCATCGAGGGCCGCCGCACGGCGATCGCCGACCTCGAACAGGCGACGCTGCTCGATCCCGGCAATCCCGGGTACGAGCTGGCGCTGGCGCGCGTCTACTACCAGGTCGGGTTCCTCAAGTCCGCGCGCCGCCGGTTCGAGCGCGTGGTCCGGATGATGCCGAACGACGCCAACGGCCGGTTCGGGCTGGGCCAGGTGTGGCGGCGGGACTGGCTCAAGTACCTCGAGCCCGCGTCGCTCACCCGCGCGACCGATCACTTCAACGCCTGCTGCCGGCTGCGGCCGGGATTCACCGACAGCTGGCTGATGCTGGTGCCGCTGCTCATCGAGCAGCACGATTCGACCGCCGCCTACGCCGCCGCGATCCAGGCGCTGCAGTCCGACGAGCGCCGTCCCGACGCGCTGCTCGCGCTGGCCTACACCGCATACCACGTCGGCCAGCTCGAGCGCGCCGACAGCGCGTTCGACCGCGCGATCCCGCGGATGCCGAAGAGCGTGCGCGACCGGTTCGACGACATCAGCCCGGTCGCGAGCGCGCGCGACACGTTCACGCTCCACCGGCTGCCGGAGTCCGAGCAGAACGAATTCGTGCGGCGGTTCTGGAAGGACATGGACCCCGATCTCGCCACGCCCGAGAACGAGGCGCTGCTCGCGTACCGTGCGCGCGTGGCGCACGCGTACTTCCTGTTCTTCAACGTCAAGCTGCGGGAATGGGATGAGCGCGGCGAGGTCTACGTGCGCTACGGCCCGCCCGAGAAGGTGACGTACAACCCCGTCGGCATGAACCTGAACGTCACGCACGTGACCGACGGCGTGTGGTCGAGCGCGAGCTCGTTCCCCGCGAACGTGCTGCTGTGGGAGTACCCGTCGCTCGGCATGGAGATCACGCTGCAAGACCGCACGCTGAGCGAGTACTACATGCTGCCGATTTCGATGGACCACGATCCCGACCCGCTGCCCGATGCCGATTCGCTCGCCGCCCACGGCGACCAGCTCGCGTCGCGCAGCGGCCGAGGCGTGTTCCCGATGCTGCCGCCCGGTGTGAAACCGCTCGACGTCACGGGCACCGTCGCCCGGTTCGAGACCGAGAAGACTCCGCAGTTGCTGGCGCAGATCGAAGTCGCGGGCTCGCCCGTGGACAGCCAGTGGGTGGACTGGGCCGTGCTCGATTCCATGCGTCACGAGGTGGCCCGCAATCACCGCACGCTGTCACCCTCGGCGTGCGACCCCACGACGCGGCGCGTGGCGGACTTCGCGACCGAGCTCAAGCCCGGCAACTACGTCGTCGGGATCACCGTGCGCGATGCACACGGCCGCCGGGGCGTGTTTCGTGAGGAGGTCAGCGTCGATCCCGTGCTGCGGGAACTCGAGTTGAGCGACGTGGTGGTGTCGTGCGGCGCGCCCTACGTGGGCGCGGGTGGCGGGCGCACGGTGGCCGTGCGGCCCGAGGCGAACCCCGCCGCGCGTGTGGCCGCGGGCGAGCCGCTCACCGCGTATTTCGAGATCTATCACCTGACGCCGGGCGACGGCGGGACCTCGCGGTTCGAGTACGTGTACACCGTGAAGCCGGCGTCCCGCGACACGCGCATCTGGCTTGAGCGCGCGATCGCGCCGCGCCGGACGCCCGATCCCATCTCGGCCACGCGCGGCGAGGAGCAGCCGGGCACACTGCGCCGCCAGTTCGTGAGCGTGCCCGTGCAGGGATTGCCGCCGGGGAGATACCGGCTCGAGATCACCGTGCGCGACCTGGTCGCCATGACCGAGGCGAAGACGCAGGTGGAGTTCGTGAAGACGGCGGAGGTGCGGTAGGCCGGCCACTGCGACCGTACGGAGCAGCTGGGGCCAGGGAAAGGCGTTGTATCGGTAGGAGCTATCCCGGCTTCGCCACCCCCGGTCCGAACTCCCTCACGATCCCCTCCATCGCCCCCTGAATCCGTCCGTTGCTCGCGATGATCTCCCGGCGATCGACGGCGAACGCCTCGCCTTCCATGTTCGTCACGGTGCCGCCGGCTTCGCGCACCATCAG
Source organism: Candidatus Eiseniibacteriota bacterium (assembly GCA_038231135.1). GTDB lineage: Bacteria > Eisenbacteria > RBG-16-71-46 > RBG-16-71-46 > RBG-16-71-46 > JANLWX01. Next base: position 49,279 of record JBBRLX010000003.1, read on the forward strand.
CACGCCCGCGGCCATGTCCCATGCCGACAGGTGGCGCTCCCAGAAGCCATCGAACCGGCCGCATGCCACGTAGCACAAATTGAGCGCGGCCGAGCCGTCGCGGCGCACGCCCTGCGCGCGCACGAGGAACGCCTGGAACAGCGGCATGATGGCTTCAGGGTTCTCGCGCACGGTGTACGGGAAGCCGCTCACGAGCAGCGCGTCTTCGATGCGCGCGATCGCCGACACGTGGATGGGCGCGCCGTTCCGGGTGGCGCCGGCGCCGCGGGCGGCGGCGAACAGTTCGTCGCGCGTGGGGTCGTACACGGCGCCCGCCACCAGCTCGCCGTCGCATTCGACGCCGATCGACACGCAGAAGAACGGGTAGTTGTGGGCGAAGTTCGTGGTGCCGTCGAGCGGGTCGATCATCCAGCGGAATCGCGACGAGCGGTCGTGCATGCCCGATTCCTCGGCGAGGATCGCATGGTCGGGGAACCGCTCGCGGATGCGCGCCAGCAGCAGCGTCTCGCTGCGCCGGTCGAACTCGGTGACGAGATCGATCACGCCCTTGTGCTCGGGGGCGTGCACGGTGCCGTAACCCTGAAGCAGGATCGCGCCGGCCTCGCGGGCGAACGCGCTCGCGGCGTCGCGCAGCTCGACGGGCGTTGCGTCCGTCACGCGGCGCCGCCCGGCCGCAGGGCACTCGACGGGCAGAACCGCGAGTAGGGGCAGAAGCTGCAGCGCCGGGGCTCGGGTGTGGCGGGGAACCGCGCGCTGCGGATGCCGGCAGCGGCCTCCATGATGCGCTGGCGGGCACGCACCAGATGCTCGGGCTTCACCTCCGCCGAGCCCACGAGGCCCGATTCCACGAACCGCAGCTCGACCCGCGCGGGCATGGTGCCGCGCGTCTCGAAGTAGGCGAGCGCGTAGATGCCGAGCTGCTCGTCCTTGAGGCTCTGCTCGGCGCGCTTGTCGGCGCGGTCGACGGCCTCGATCTCGGCGGTCTTGTAGTCCACGAGCACGATCTCGCCGTGGCGCTCGTCGATGCGGTCGAACCGGCCGATCACCGTCGCGGCCTCGACGGCGAACCGGAACTCCATCTCGATCGCGAGCGGTATCACACCGCTGTTGTCCTCGGCCTCGACGAACCGGCGCAGGATCGCCTTGCCTTCCTCCTGGCGCAGGTCCTCGTGCTCGCGGGTGTAGAACCCCTCGCTCGACCACGCGCCGGTGAACGCGCCGATCACGTCGTCGGTGGTGATCGGCAGGCCCTTGAGCTTGTGGCGATGGTAGATCTTGATCGCGTGGTGGATCGCGATGCCGAACATCATGCGCGGGTCGCGGGCGAGCGGGATCTGCGCGAGGTGGGCGTAGCGATACTTGAGCGGGCATGTCAGGTAGTCGTCGATCTGGTGGTGCGAAATCGTGATCGGCGCGTCGTCCGCCAGCGGCTGCATCTCGGGCACCGGCGCGTCGGTGCCGGGGGCGTAGCGGGCGATCGACTGCATCGCCGACGACGGCTCGGCGCGTCGCGGGGTCTCGGTGAGACCCAGCGCCTCGACCACGAACTTGCTGGTCTTGCGCAGCATCTTGCCGCCGTAGTCCGCGGCGTACGTCATCACCAGCCGGTCGCGCGCGCGCGTCACGCCCACGAAGAACAGCCGGCGCTCCTCGCGCTCGTGGTCGGCCTTCTCGTCCACCGCGCCGATGTACAGCTCGGGGGGCAGCGCCATGGTCTCGCTGCGCTGCCGCAGCGGAAACTTCTGCTCTGCGAGCTGCACCATGTACACCACCGGGAACTCGAGGCCCTTGGCGTTGTGGGCGGTCAGCAGGTGCACGGCGTTCTCGTCCAGCTCGATCTCGGCGGCGGACGGGTCGTCGCCGGCCTCGATCAGGAGATCGAGGTGGCGCATGAACTGGTCGACGCGATCCACCTTGAGCAAGGGGCCGATGCGAGCCGCGATGTGGAACAGCTTGTTCAAATTCTTCGCCTGCTCCACGGCCTCGAGGCTGCCGGCGCCGGCGAGCGATTCCAGGATGCCGCTCTCGGCCGCGAATTCGTACAGCACCTCGGTGGTCGGCCGGCGCACCGCGCTGCTGGCGAGCCGGCGGTGCAGCTCCGCGAACGACACGATTGCCGTGCGCGACGCGGCCGACAGGTCGAACGACGCGTCGCGCGCCGCGGCGGTCGCGATCGCGAGCAGGCCCTGGTTGCGTCGGCGCGCGTGGGCCGACAGCCGTGCCAGGTCCACGGCGTCGACGCTATAGAGCGGATGGCCCAGCACCTGGTGCACCGAGGGACCGTCATCGGGATCGGCGATCGCGCGCAGCACGTTGAGGCATAGCTGCACCTCGGTGCGGCCGTAGAGGCCGCGCGTGTTTGCGCGCTGGAACGGAATGCCCCTGGCCTTGAGCGCGGCGGCGAACGGCTCGAGGTGCGTGTGCGCGCGGGCGAGGATCGCGATGTCGCCGGGGGCGAGCGTGCCTTCGGCGAGCGTCTGTTCGATGGATGCGATGACCGCGTCGGCCTCGTTGCTCGCCGTGCGGTAGGTCTCGTGCTCGACCACGCCGGGTTCCGGGCGGTGGGCCCGCAGCCGCTTGTCGAGGTTCGCCTTGAACTCGAGCCGCTCCGGATTGTTGCGCTGGATCAGCCGGTGCGCGACGTCGAGGATCGCCTGGCCCGAGCGGTAATTGCGGGTCAGCAGCACCATCTTCGAGTTGGCGTAGGTGTCGCGGAACTGCAGCAGGTTCTCGACCTTGGCGCCGCGGAACCGGTAGATGCTCTGGTCGTCGTCGCCGACCACGGTCACGTTCGGCCGGCGTCCCGCGAGATGCTTCACCAGCTCGAACTGCACGTGGTTCGTGTCCTGGAATTCGTCGACCAGGACGTAGCGATAGCGCTCGGCGTATTCGCGGCGCAGGTACGGCCGCTCGCGCAGCAGCCGCAGCGCAAGGCTGATCTGCGAACCGAAGTCGATGCGGCCGTTCGTCAGCAGCAGCTGCTGGTAGGCGGCGTACGCGGTCGCCTTCTCGAGCTCCATGTCGGCGCGATCGCGGTCGGCGTCGGTGGTCGCCGCTGCCGCCAGCTCGTGCGCGAACGCCAGATACCGCTCGGGCGACACGTCCTCGTCGCGCGCGCGGTCGAACAGCGTCACCAGCGCATCGAGGTGCTCGTCGGGCCGGCCGAGCGGCAGGTAGCGCCTGAGTCCCAGCTCGAACAGGTGTTCGCGCAGGAACACCAGGATCTCGGCGCGGCTCTCGACGCGGAGCTGGGTCGTGAGCCCGAGCTCGACCGCGTGCTCGCGCAGCATGCGGTCGCCGAACGCGTGGAACGTGCAGATCGTGGTGCCGGTGAAGCCGTAGGGGACCAGCTCGTCGACGCGCGCCTCCATCTCGGCGGCGGCCTTTTCCGTGAACGTCAGCGCCAGGATCTGCTCGGGGCGCGCCTTCTTGGCCGCGATCAGCCACGCGATGCGGCGCGTGACGACCTGGGTCTTGCCGGTGCCGGCGCCCGCGACGATCAGCAGCGGGCCCTCGCCGTGTGTGACGGCGGCGCGCTGCTCGTCGTTCAAGCCCTCGAGGATCGCGTCGGCGGCGCTGCGCGGGACGGCGGGCTCGATCGCGGCCTCGGCCGGGTCCGCCACCGTGGCCGGGCCGAACAGCTCGAGCGACGGGTCCCCGGGCCGGGCGCGGGGGGTGGTCAAGTCCGCAGCCGCGGCACGCGCCAGTCGATCGGCGCGCGATTGAGCCGGCGGGCGCCTTGATCGGTGACGGCGACCAGGTCCTCGAGCCGCACGCCGAACGCGCCCGGCAGGTAGATGCCGGGCTCCACGCTGTGCGTCATGCCCGCGCGCAGCAACTCGCGATTGCCGGCGACGATGTAGGGCGGCTCGTGGACTTCGAGGCCGACGCCGTGGCCGGTGCGGTGGACGAACTCCGCGCCATGGCCGGCGGCCTCGATCACCGAGCGCGCGGCGCGGTCGACCGACTCGGCGGTGACGCCCGGCTTGAGCGCCGCGATCGCCGCGGCGCGCGCGGCGTTCACCGTGTCGAATACGGCGATGAATTCGGCGGGCGGCGTGCCCATGAAATACGTGCGCGTGATGTCCGACACGTAGCCGTCGGTGACCGCGCCCAGGTCGAGCATCACGACGTCGTCCTCGCGGATGCGGTCGCCCGAGGTGAAGTGATGGGGCAGCGCCGAGTTCGCTCCCGCCGCGACGATCGCCCACGCGCCGTCGTCGCCCGCGGCCTCGAACGCCTCGAAGATCATGCGGGCGACGTCCTGCTCGGTCATGCCCGGCGCCATGCGGTCGGCGACGGCCTCGACGATCGCGTCGGCGTGCCCGGCGGCGCGCTCGAGCGCCGCCAGCTCCTGCGCGTCCTTGACGGCGCGCAGCGGCCCCAGCACCTCGGTGGCGGGCCGGCAGCGCACCAGCCCGGCCAGCCTGAGCAGCGGGGACACGCGCAGGCCTTCGCCCAGCAGCAGCGTGGACGCGGCACCCAGCCCCATGCGGCGCTCGAGCCGCTCGATCGGGTCCTCGGCCTCGGTCCACACCTCGAGCGCCAGCCACGGGCACTCCCGGCCCAGCATCTCGGCTTCGAGCGCCGGCACCACGGCGAAGGGGTCGCCGCGGGCGGGCACCGCGATCGCGACCAGCCGCTCGGTCGCGCGCGCCCGGGCGCCGGTGAGCCAGCGGAAGTCGGGCGACGCCGGCACCAGCAGCCAGTCCGCCGCCGCGCGCGCGAGCGCCGCCTGCACGCGCTCGAGGCGCGCCGTCGTTCCCGTGGCCGTCATGTTGGGACGCTAGCACGGGAGCCGAGTGCGTTCCAGAGTACCGCGCGATGTGCGCTACACTGCGTGATTCCATGGACGGACCCACCCGGTTCACCGCATCCGCGCTGCGGCGCGCGAACGCCCGATCGAGATTCGCGATCGTGGTGGCGAGCGCGTTCGCGATCGCCACCGCTGGCTGTGCCCAACATCACCTGGCGCCGGTCACGAACCTGTCGTGGGCGCTCGGCGGTTCCGAGCCGCCGTTCGATCCCGAGGGTCCGCCCGATGTGCGGCGCTGGGCGCTCGAGCGACTGCTGACGCGCGGGCTCGTCGACGAGGAGCGCGACGGCGCCATCGTTCCCGCCGCCGCCGAATCGATTCTCGTCTCGGACGACAGCCTCACATGGACGTTCCGCCTCAAGTCCGGGCTCGTGTTCAGCGACGGCACGCCGTGCCGCAGCGCCGACTTCGCGCGCGAGCTGACGGGCGGGCTCGGGCGCGCCGACCATGCGACGCGCTCGTGGACGCTCGCCGCGGTGCGCGGCGTGGACGCGGTGCGCGTGGGCAAGCCGCTGCCCGCGCTCGGCATCGAGACGCCGGACGACCGCACGCTGGTGCTGCGGCTCGTCCGCCAGGACCGGCTGCTGCTGCGCAAGCTCGCGATGCCCGGCGTCAGCGACGCGTGGTCCACCGGGTCGGGAGCGACGTGGAAGGGCGCGCGTGGCCTCGGCCCATTCCGCGTGGCCGCGGCGGATTCCGGGCGCCGCATGTGGCTGGTGCCGGTAGGCAAACCCCAAACGTTCGGCGCCTGGGTCGAGCCCGAGACGACGCTGATTCGCTTCGGCCTCACGCCCGCGCGCGTCCGTGCCCTGCAGCGCAACCACGCGGTGGACCTGGTGTGGCCGCTGCCGGTCGGCATGCTCGACCAGGCGCTGCCCGACGGCTTCCGCAGCGCGACAGCGCCGGCGCGTCCGCGGCGACTGATGCTGCTGGTGATGCGCGCCGACCTGCCGCCCACATCTAAGCTCGCGGCCCGGCAGGCCCTCGCTCACGGGATCAATCGCGACGACGTCGTGCGCCTGCTGGGTCAGGATGCCGATCGGCGGACATCGTGGATCGTGGGCGCCGGCCCCGCGGACTTTCCGACACTCGACGGCGGGCAGATTCAGTTGTGGATGGACCGCGGCAAGCTGGGCCGTTCTTTCCACGTCGATCTGGCGTTCCGCGGCGACGGCGAAGGCGCGAGCATCGCTCGCACCATGCAGGGCGACTGGTCGCGGTATTCGATCTACATCGAGCCGACCCCGATGCGCGGCGAGCGCTGGACCGAGGAGGCGCTCAACGGGTCGACGCACCTGTTGCTGGTCGAATCGCAGGCGCCGCTCGATGACGTGTCAGCCGAGCTGGCGCAACTCGTGATGCCGCTGCGCGGTCCGGCGGTGGGCACCTGGCGGTCCGGCTGGCGGACCCGGGAGTTCGACGCCGCGATCGGCTGGAAGGCGGCGGTGGCGCCCCCGGACCCCGAGGTCATTGCACAACGCCTCGAGCAGGAGCTGGTGGCGCTGCCGCTCGCCGAACTGCCATGGGCGTGGATCCAACGTGAAGGGACGCCTGATGTTCCGGTACATCCCCACTTCGGTCCCGAGTGCCTGATCCCGGTGCCGGCCAAGGCCCCGTAAGTTTGATCTCGATTGTCGTTGATCCCTGTCTGAACACAATCTAAACTTCTGATGCGCGCTCCGAACCCCCTTCCGAGCGTGGTAACCACCTTGAGACGGATGCCCCCGCTGTAAGCCCCAGTGGTATCCGGGCATCGTTCTCACGCCTGGCCCAGGAAGGTCCCCCATGATTCGTCGGAACTCTGCCGTGGTGTGTGCTGGATTCCTGTGTGTGTCGCTGTTCGCCGCCGCCGTGCAGGCCGCGACGGTGGAGCGTGAATTCCGCTATTCATCCGACCGGATTCACGTGAACGCGGCGCAGGGGACCGTCGATGTCGATCTGCCCGGCGCCACACGCGAGTTCCGCCCCGGCCGCCCCGACCTGCCGCTCGTCACCGAACGTGTGGACCTGCCGGACGGCATGCGCGTCACCGGCGTGCGGGTCATCGAGCTGGTCACGGCGCCGCTCGGACCGCGCGTGAAACTCGCGAGCTCGATGGTGGTGAAGCCGGGACTCGGTGCGATCGCCCGCACCCCCCCCGACGCCCAGTTTTTCTCCCGGCCGGGCATGCAGCCCGAAATTCCGGTGTCGCTCGGCTATCAGGGCTTCCAGCGCGGCCAGCACGTGGCCCTGCTCGCGGTCGCGCCCGTGCGCTGGAACGCCGGCACCGGGGCGCTCGAGCACATCACCCGGCTGCGCGTGTCGCTCACGCTCGAGCCGTCCACCGAGGTGGCGCTGCGCCGCGAGCGCATCGTGCCCGAGTGGGAGGACGACCGGCTGTTGACGGCGCCGGGCCGTGTGATGCCGCCCGCGTCGCTCGGCATGCGCGCCAATGCCGTGGGCCGCATCCAGAAGCCGGTGTTCGCCGCGACCCAGCTGCCGTCGCTGCTGGGCAGCCCGGTCGCTTACGTGATCGTGACGAGCGATTCGATGGCGGCCCAGTTCCAGCGCCTCGCGGACTGGAAGACCCAGACCGGCGTGCCGGCGGTCGTGCGCACGATGACCACGATCCGCCAGCAGTATCCGTACGCGTCGGACGATGCCGACCGCGTGCGCCAGTTCGTGCGTGACGCCTACACGCGATGGGGCACCAAGTGGCTGCTGCTCGGCGGCGACGTTGACGCGGTTCCGTCGCGGACCGCCTACACCACATTCTACGAGCCGGGCGGCGAGAACATCCCGACCGACATGTACTACTCGTGCCTCGACGGCAACTGGAACGCCGACGGCGACAGTCTCTACGGTGAGGGGTATCTCGACGCCACCGACCCCGGTGACGCGGCCGACATGCTGCCCGAGGTCTACGTCGGCCGCGCGCCGGTAACCACCTCCGCCGACGCGAAGCTGTTCGTCGACAAGACGCTGCAATACGAGAAGACGCCGGTCGGCGACTACGAGAATACGGTGCTGTACTTCGCCCAGGTGCTGTTCCCGGAGAACTGGACGCCGGGCCAGTTCGTCTCGCTGGACGGCGCCGCATTGGCCGAGGAGACGCTGCCCTACCTGCGTGCGCATGGCGGAATCCACTATGCGCGGCTCTACCAGAACTACACCGATTCCACCTGGGAGCCCGGCTCGCTGCCCGAGAACCGGACTTCGGTGCTCGATTCGCTCGACCGCGGCTACAACATGGCGGTGCACATCGGTCACGGCTACCGCAATGTCATGGCGGTGGGCTACCAGCAGAACCTGGTGAACGCGGACGCGCTGGCCCTGACCAACGGCAACCGACTCATCAACCTGTATTCGATCAATTGCACGTCGAATGCGATCGACTTCCCGTCGATCGGCGAAGCGTTCCTGCTCGCCGCCAACGGTGGCGCGGTGACGAACGTCGGATCGACGCGGCTCGACTTCCCGTCGGCCGGCCGCAGTTACCAGAAGGAATATTTCAAGAAGGTGTTCCAGGACAGCGTCACCGCGGTGGGTGAGGCGGCGGCGGATCAGAAGCTGCCGTTCGTGACCTATTCCACGAGCGACAACGTGAACCGGTGGATGGAGTTCACGCTGATCCTGCTCGGCGACCCCGAACTGCGCATGTTCACCGCGAAGCCGCGCACGCTGACGGTGACGAATCCGGCGTCGATTCCGATCTCCGACTCCACGCTGACGGTGAACGTCAAGGTCGCGGGCGTCGCGCTCAAGGGCGCGCGGGTGACGGCCTACAAGGTGAACGACGAATACCGCATCGGCACCACCGACGCCGCCGGCAACGTGGTGCTGCCGTTCCGTCCCGACACCGCCGGCACCGTCACGCTGACCGTGAACGCGTACGACGCGCGGCCCTACCAGGTGCAGGTCCCGATCGTCGCGGGCGCCCAGCCGGTGATGGCCGAGGGCTCGCCGGTGATCGACGACGACAACCTGGGCGGCACGAGCGGTAACGCGAACGGCCTCGTCGACGCCGGGGAAGTGGTCGACCTCAAGGTGCAGATCCGCAACAACGGCAGCGCGACCGCGTCCGGCGTGACCGGCACGCTGTCGTCGTCCGATCCCTACGTCACCGTGATCCAGCCGACCGTGTCGTACGGCACGGTGGCTGCCGGCGCCACCTCGGCGGTGTCCGTGGCCTACCGCATCAACGTCCCGCTCACGACGCCGGACGATCGCGAAGTCTCGTTCAACCTGCGGCTGGCCGACGGCGCCGGCCGGACATGGAACGAGCGGATTTCCGTGGTCAGTCACGCACCGTCGATCCGCCACTATTCGGAGACCGTGATCGACACCGGCATCAATCCCAACGGCCGCCCCGATCCGGGTGAAACGGTGCAGTACCTCGTCAAGCTCCGCAACGTCGGCACGGGTGTGGCGCAGTCGGTGACCGCGAAGCTGCGGTCGTGGAACGGCCTCGCCTCGGTCACCGACAGCACCGCCACGTGGGGCACGATCAATCCGGGTGAGGAGAAGCAGGGCGACGCGATGGTGTTCATTCCCACGAGCACGAACGCGATCCTCCAGTTGCTCGTGTCGGACGCGCATGGCCTCGTGTTCTCGAAACTGCTCGACCTGCATCAGCCGCCGTCCCCCGTCGATCTGAGCGGGCTCGGCTCCACGTCGAGCATCCCGCTGACATGGGGTCACTCGGCGGTGCCCGATCTGCTCGGCTACAACGTGTACCGTTCGGCCAGCGCCGCGGGCCCGTTCACCAGGCTGACGCCGATCCCCACCGAGCGCACGTCCTACTACGTCGACGCCAGCCTGGCGACGCTCACTCGTTACTACTACCAGGTCACCGCGGTCGATTCCTCCGGCAACGAGTCCGACCGGTCGCCGGTCGTGTCCGTCAGCACGAACCCGCCGTACCACACGAACTTCCCGTTCCCGATTCCGGCGGCGTCGAATTCGCCGGTGGCCGTGGACCACGTGTGGCCGGGCTATCCGCTGAGCATCGTCACGGGCACAGGCGACGTGATCTACGCCTGGAATCCAGATGGCTCGGCGCCGGTCGATGCCGACGGCTCGGGCGCGACCAGCGGTGATTTCACCACCCGCGGCCACAACTACGTCGCACCGGTTTCGATCGGCGACCTCGATGGCGACGGCTCCAAGGAGATCGTCGCCTCGTCGTGGGACTCGCTGCGCACATACGTGTTCAACAAGAACGGACAGGTGGAGCCTGGCTGGCCGGTCGCGACGGCGCAGCCGGTGTGGTCGGCCGCCGCGATCGCGGACCTCGACAACGACGGCAAGAAGGAGATCGTGTTCGGGTCGAACTACTATTACGTGTACGCGTTCCATTCGGACGGCACCGAGGTGCGCGACGGTGACGCGAACCCGGCGACCGTCGGAGTGTTCAAGTCGATGCCCGTGCCCTGGAACTTCGCCACGCCCTCGATCGCGGACATCGACGGTGACGGCCGCAAGGAAGTGATCCTGGCCGCGCCGAACGGCACCGTGTTCGCGCTGCGGTCGGACGGCACGACGCCGGCCGGATGGCCGGTAAACCTGGGATCGACAGGCGGTGTGAACATCACCGGCTCGTCCGCGATCGGCAGCCTCGACGGCACTTCGGAGCTATCCATCGTGATCCCCATGCAGCGTGACCCGTCGGGCGCCGACTCGATGTACGTGCTGCGTCCGAACGGGCAGCGCAAGCCGGGCTGGCCGCAGCCGATTTCGTGTGGTGGCATGAGCCTCGCGCCGTCCCCGGCGCTCGCGGACATGAACAACGACGGCAAGCTCGACGTGGTCTACGCCGGCACCGACGGCAGGCTCTACGTGTACTCCGGCAACGGAGTGCCGATCGCTCCGCTCAACGGAGTGCGGTTCAGCACCATCGTCCGCTCGTCCGAGGGCGGCGCGACGACGTGCAGCCCGGTGGTGGCGGATATCAACGGCGACGGCCTGAACGACGTGGTGATCGGGGACGAGCTCGGGTTCCTCACTGCGATCAGCGGCGACGGCACCGTGCTGCCCGGGTTCCCGATCCACCTCGGCGCCGAGATCCAGGGCAGCCCGGCGCTGTGCGACCTGGACGGCGACGGCCTGACCGAGATCGTGTTCTCGGGAATGGACCAGCAGGTCCACGTGTGGGACTACGACTTCCCGTTCTCGCCCAATGGTCCCGCGCCGTGGCCGCAGTTCCACCACGACGCGGCGCGCACCGGGTTCGCGGGCAGCCCGATATTCACCGGCGTCGGCGACCCGCCGGTGACCCAGGTGCGCACCGTAGAGTTCGCGGCACCCACGCCGAATCCGGCGCCATCGGCCACGCGGATCGCGTGGGCGGTGCCCGCCGACCGCGTCGGATCTCCGCTCGATATTTCGATCTACGACCTGTCCGGCCGCCGGATCCTCGATCTCGTGCACGGCACCGCCACGGCCGGCCGGTACTCGAGGACCTGGGATCTGCGCGACGAGCACGGTGCCCGGGTTCAGGCCGGCGTGTTCTTCGTGAAGATGGCGCTGGGCGGCGAAGCCCACACGCACAAGCTCGTGATCCTGAACTAGCCGCATTCGCGCGGGCACCCCGCCTGCGCTAGATTCCGCTGGCTTCGGACGCCGTGTCCTTCGGGGCGCGGCGTTCGTATTTGAATCGCCAGGGGACGAGGACTTCATGAGCGTACGCGTTCGATTCGCACCGAGCCCCACCGGCTACCTGCACGTGGGCGGCGCCCGCACGGCGCTCTACAACCTGCTGTTCGCGCGCCGGAACGGCGGCACGTTCGTGCTGCGCATCGAGGACACCGACGCGGCGCGCTCGACCGACGATTCGGTGACGGCGATCTTCGACAGCCTGCGCTGGCTGGGGCTCGAATGGGACGAGGGCCCGGGCATCGGCGGGCCGCACGGCCCGTACTTCCAGTCCGAGCGGCGCGAGATCTACGGTCGCCACGCTCAGACGCTGCTCGCCGCGGGCCGGGCGTACCCGTGCTTCTGCACCCCCGAGGAGCTCGAAACGCGGCGCTCCGCGATGGCCGCGCGCGGCGAGGCGCCGCGCTACGATGGCCGCTGCCGCCGGCTCACCACGGCCGAGCGCGAGCGGTTCACGGCGGAGGGCCGTCCGGCAGCGCTGCGGTTTGCGCTCGATCCCGCGGGCGAATCCGCGTGGGACGATCGTGTCCGCGGTCGCGTGGTGTTCCAGAACGAGGTGCTCGACGACTTCGTGCTGGTGCGGTCCGACGGGCTGCCGACCTACAACTTCGCGTGCGTGGTCGACGACGGCTCGATGGAGATCACCGACGTGATCCGCGGCGACGATCACATCTCGAACACGCCGCGCCAGCTGTTGATCTACCTGGCACTCGGCTGGACGCCGCCGCGGTTCGCGCACGTGCCGATGATCCTGGGCGAGGACGGCACGCGGCTGTCGAAGCGTCACGGCGCGACCGCGGTCGGCGCCTGGCGCGAGCTCGGCTATCTGCCCGAGGCGCTCGACAACTTTCTCGCGCTGCTGGGCTGGTCGTACGACGGCCGCACCGAGCTGTTCTCGCTTGCCGAGCTCGAGGAGAAGTTCGACCTCGATCGCGTCGGCGCGAATCCCGCGGTGTTCAACACCGAGAAGCTCGAATGGATGAACGGCCAGCACCTGAAGCGCCTCGACGAGGCCGCGCGGGTGCAGCTCGTGCGCGACTATCTCGCGCATCACGGCCGCGACCTGGCGGGCCGCGACCCGGAATGGCTCGCGACGCTGGTGCGCGCGATCGGCGACCGGCTGAAGACGCTCGCCGACGCCGAGCGCTACGGGAAATTCGCGTTCGACCTGGAGCTCGACATGGATTCGCAGGCCTGGTCGGAACTGCTCGAGCGGCCGCAGGCGGGCGAACGGCTGACCGCGCTCGCAGCCCGGCTCGAGGCCGACACCGAGTTCTCGCTCGCGAGCCTCGAGCGCGAGACGCGGGCGCTGGCGGCGGAGTCCGGTATCAAGGCGGGCGAGTTGATCGGCATCGCGCGCGTGGCGCTCACCGGGCACAAGGTGAGCCCGGGCATCTTCGACGTGATGTGGCTGCTGGGGCGGGAGCGGGCGGTGGCGCGGCTGCGGGATGCCGCGGCGCGCTGGCAGCGGGAGCACGCCGCCGAACGGGTTTGAACGGAGGCGCCACGACGGGTCTCCGCCTGCGTGCGCGGCGCGGCCGTCGTCCGAACGCGAGCCGTGGACGGAACTTGCCCCGAGCGTCGCGGCTCTGCTAGCTTCACCGGCCGCTCTGCTGCCCGGTGGTGTAACGGTAGCACGGCTGGCTCTGGACCAGTTAGTCGAGGTTCGAATCCTTGCCGGGCAGCCAATTCGTTCGCGCCCCGGACCTGCACAGGGTCCGGGGCGCGCGCATTAAAGCCGGGTCACGGGTGGAAGGGGCTCCGTCCCTCTGGTGTCGCCACCGAGCCGTTCCAACCCTCGATCGACCCTGCACGGCTCGCCGCGCGGCGCCGGGCGATATTCGTCGCCGGCCGCTCGACCGCGGCGCGAACCCTTCGATTCCGGGACGGTCGTGAGATACCATCATGATCACGGCCCGATGCGGGGCCCGGCGCTGCTCAGACATCCCGGGAGACTCCTCTTGCGCCTCGTCGACTTCGATCGCAACACCACCCGGTTCGGAATCCGGGTCCCTGGCGTTCCGGAACCGCACACGCCGCGACGCCGCTCCGCGTTTTCGCCGCGGTGGGCCGCTGCCGCGTGCATCGTCGCCGCGTGCGCCCTGAGTCCGTCGCACGCGCACGCCACGGTGCGGCCGCCGGCGGACTCGCTGCGGGTGCGATTCGACTGGATCGATCAGGGCGGATCGCCGTGGCTCGCGCGGGTGCGTGCCCTGCGTTATACCACCAGCGGCAGCGCGCCCGGCACCACGGTGTTCACCGCGCTCGCCCTGCGACTGGCGGATTCGCTGGCGGTCGCCGGCGCCGACAGCGCGCTAGTCGTGCTGCCCGGCACTCGGATTCCTGCGCCCGGCTATCCCGTGCTGCTGCCCGATGCGCCCACCGCGACCGCATTTCGCAATCAGGCCGGCGCCCCGGCGGGCGGATTCTGGCTCGGCGCCCGCGCCACCGCGCGCACCGCGATCGTATTGCCGAACGAGCCCGTCGACATCCTGTGGTTCGTGCGCGTGATCCCGGACAGCACCGGTACTGCGGCGCCGATTGCGCTGCGCGGCGCCACGTTCGGCAGCGCGACCGCCAACGGCGCGGGCGCTCCGACCGGAAATGTGGCGTTCAAAACGGTCTCGAAGCTCGGCGTTTCGAGTCCGCGCGGAGGGGGTGGCCCCCATGCGATCGATCCCTGAGTTGCGGTGGTCACTGCTCGCGGTCGCGATCGCGGCGCTGCTACCGGCCGCGCGCGCGGCCGCCGGGTTCGTGCCGCGCTGGACCGCCGAGTCCGACTTCGCCGGCGCGCGCTACGGCACCGTGGTGGCATCGGCGGGCGACGTGAACGGTGACGGTCTGTTCGACATGCTGGTCGGTGCGCCTTACGCCGCTGGCACGCAACCCGAGCAGGGCAAGGTGTACCTCTACCTCGGCACGCCATCGGGCCCGTCCGCGACGCCGTCGTGGATCGGCACCGTGAACCAGGGGGGTGCGCTGTTCGGCTACGCGGTCACGGGCGCCGGGGACGTCAACGGCGACGGTTACGACGACATCGCGGTGGGCGCGCCGCTGTGGGACGGCGGCCAGACGGACGAGGGCGCGGTATTCATCTATTACGGGTCCGACACAGGTCTCGTGTCGACGCCCGCGATGGTGCTCGAGAGCAACAGCGTGGGAGCGCTATTTGGCGCAGCGCTCGCGGGGTTCGGCGACGTGAACTTCGACGGTTTCAACGACCTGCTGGTGGGGGCGCCGCAGTATACGAACGGTCAGACCCGCGAAGGCCGGGTGTACGTGTTTCAGGGCTCGGACACCGGGCTCCAGTCCACTCCGCTATGGACGCTCGAGAGCAACGTCGCCGAGGCTCAGTTCGGCCACACCGTGGCGTTCGTGGATCCGAACACCGATTTCGATTCCGACGTGGCGGTTGGTTCGCCGTACATGGGCTCGGCAACGTCCCGCGACCGCGGCCGCGCCGATGTATACCTGTCGAACGGGACCACCCTCGCCAACACGCCGGCATGGAGCGTCACCGGTCCCACCGGTTCGCGGTTCGGCTCGGCGATCTCCGGCGCGGACGATTTCAACGGTGACGGTTACAACGACGTCGTGGTCGGCGCCCCCGGCTGGACCCGGTTCGAGAACTGGGAGGGCGCGGCGCGGGTGTACCTGGGCGGAGCTTCCGGCCTGACGGCCGTGCCGAGTTGGACGTTCGAAGGCCGCCGCGCCGAGACCGGGTTCGGGAGCTCGGTGTTGCTCATGTCGGATGCCAACGGCGATGGCTTCGCCGAAACAGTGATCGGCGCGCCGGGATGGGACACCGAGCGACCGAATGCCGGCCGGATCTTCATCAAGTACGGCACCGAAGGCGCGTCCACCGATGGCGATGAGAGCGCCCCGCCCATGGCCGAGCAGATCGATGGAGTGGAACCGGGAGCCACGCTGGGCAGCTCGATCGCAGAACTCGACCTCAACAACGACCTGATCAACGAATTGCTGGCCGGCTCCCCCGCGCACACCGGCGGACAGCGCGCCGAAGGCGGCGCGACCTGGTACACGTACAGCACGATCGTCACCGGCGTCGGCAGCCCTTCGGATCACGGCCTCGTGATCGAGGCTGTCCGCCCCAATCCCGTGCGGCTCGGGATCGACGTGTGGTTCACGCTGCCTGCCGCCGGCCCGGCCATGCTCGAGCTGCTGGACATCGCCGGACGTCGAGTGGCGTCGCACGACCTCGCCACCTTCGGCCCCGGCCGCCACCACGTGCAACTCGCGGACGCCCGCACGCTCGCGCCCGGCCTCTACCTCGCGCGGCTCGGCCAGGGCCGCGGCGTGGTGAACGCGAAACTCGCAGTGATTCGGTGACGATCGCTTGACCGCCCGAGCGCCACTCCGCTAGGTTTTCCGCCGCTCGGTGTGCGTCCTCCGCCGATGCTCCGTGGCGCTATCGTCTAGGGGTCTAGGACAGATGGTTCTCAGCCATCAGACCGGGGTTCGAATCCCCGTAGCGCTACCAATTTCGCAGCGACTTAGGGGCGTCTGACGCCTCAGGCACCGGTGGTGCCATAAATGGTGCCATTAATCCGCGCCGCTTCGGCCGCGACCACCCATGGACGCAACCGGCCGTAGCGCTCGGTCAGCTTGATTGTCGAGTGCCCGAGAATGCGCTGAAGTGCTTCCAGCGAGCCCCCGTGTTCGAGGAATCTGGTTGCGAACGTGTGGCGCAGTCGATGCGGCGTGAAATCCTTCACCCATGAATTGCGGATGACGAAGCGCCGGATCCACGAAGTCGTCTCGGGCAGCCAGCCGAAGATGAGTGCGTCCTTATCGGCCGGCCGCTTCAGGGAATCCAACACCGCCGCGGCTTCGAACATCAATGGTACCTCGCGCATCTTCCGGCTCTTCGTCGGACCATCGTGCGACTTGGATACCAGCAGGTGTGGGTAGGGCGTTTCCCGGCGACCCTTCCAGGCAAGGCCGCGTATCTCGCCCCATCCAAGGCCGGTCGCGACCGCCAGGATGAACACGGGCTTTCATTGTTCGGGTGTCACCCGGACGACTTCGGCCAGTTCAAGATCAGTAAGCGAGAGTCTGGTGCCTGCTCGGGGAGATGCTCTGACCCCCAATTCGCCGAGACACCTTCACGAGGTAGCATCAAACCATCGAGGAGGTTGTCATGGACCACGTGGCACGGGGTTCGGATGGGCGCCGATTGTTCACGCCGGAGTTCAAGCGTGAGCAGGTCGCTCGGCTGGTTCGCGGTGAACTGACGCTCACGGAACTCAGCCGCGAGTTGGAGATCTCGCGCAGTGTCCTGCAGCGCTGGAAGCACCTGATCGCCCAGGGCGGCGAGACCGCGGTGGCCGCGAACGAGGACGTAATCCCAGCGAGCGAGCTGCGGGCAGCCCAGCAGAAGATCGGCGCGAACAGAGGTCAATAGCGGTCACCGGGTGTCTCACGAAATAGGGGTCAGAGCGCGGTGGCGGAAGCGCCGGACGCCGACACCTCCTCCTGAGATCGATCCTGCTTCGGCACCGTGAACCGGACACGGTCCCTACGGCGGTGTGCAGCGGACAACGCGTCCTGCCGATAACAAGGTGTTGGGCACGACGCGCGTGTCCACGCGGCAAGATCACCAGAGTCCTGGAGGCTTGATGCACACTCATAGTCGTGTCCTCGCCGTCGCTGCGGTGTCGATCGCAGCCCTGATGTCGAGCTCGGCCGCGGGTGCGCCGTTGTTCTCAGCACCGTTCCTGGCGTTTGATGTCGGGAGGTCGGCGGACGGGTTCGCGATCGCGGACTTCAACGGGGATGGGGTGCCGGATATCGCCGTCGCGACGCGCGACGGCGTCCGGCTGTACAGGGGCGTCGGGGATGGCACGTTTGTCTCCATGACCTGGTACGACGGCAAGCCCCCGATCGCTGCCGCGGACATCAACGGAGATGGCCGGGTGGATTTTGTTTCCGCAGATCTGGACGGGAATGGGCCGGAACTGCGGCTCGGGCGCGGCGACTTTACGTTTGGATCGGATCTGCTGGGTATAACGGGAACGTCTGGCATAAGCCGCCTTGCCCTTGAGGATCTTAACCAGGATGGCCGCCCCGACTTGCTCACCGTTCGCCAGAACGTACCACTGCTCACGATTTCTCTGTGGGACTCGGAGGGGAATGGGTGGTTCATGTTTCCTGTAACGGGTATGGACATGATGAATCCAAGCTTGGTAGTTGGCGACCTCAACGGCGATGGCAGACGCGACATCGCGATGGCGGGAGGGCCAGGAGTCGTCACGCTCATGGGCCTGGGCACCGGAGCGTTCGCCACGCGGGTGGAATGGCCCGTCAACACCCCGGCGAATCGCGTGGCGATCGGCGACGTGAATGGTGACGCATATCCCGACGTGGTGTTCTGGGGTCCAGCCTCCGCACCCGTGGCATTCCTGCCGGGCCGCGGCGACGGCACTTTCGGGGCGGAACAGGAAATGCGCATTCCCGGCGTGTCTGGGGAACTCTCGATTGCCGACGTGAATGGTGACGGCCGCGCGGACATCGTCGTAACGAGCCCCTCAACGTGCAGGCTAACGACCTATCTCCAGGATGCGAGCGGTGCGTTCGACGCAGGGCACGACTCTGACGCCGGCTCCGGGCCCCGCACTCTAGCGATGGCTGACGTCAACGGCGACGGGCGGATTGACGCGGTGGTGGGGGACATGACGTCGAACTCGTTCGCGGTGCTCCTCGGACAAGCGAACGGCCAGCTGGGTTGTGTCGGTATTCCCGTGGATCATCCGAGCGATGTCACCCTTGCAGATCTCGACCGCGACGGCCACATCGACCTGCTCAGCGCATGTGACAGCACCGGCCAAGTGGAGGTCCGCCGGGGAAACGGCAATGGCGCGTTCGGCGCGCCCACGGGGTACGCAGTGGGCGCGGGGGTTTCGTCCATCGTGACCGGGGACTTCGATGGTGACGGTGTTCTCGACCTCGCGATGGCCGGCAACGACTCCGTGGTCACGCTACACGGCCGCGGAGACGGCACGTTCGACGCTCCTGTCCACTTCGCCGCCCCGTCGCCCTCTCGCTGCATCGTCGGCGATCTCGACCGCGACGGCGTACCAGATCTGGTCGTATGCAGTCAGAGCACAAATAGCGTGACCACCCTGCGCGGCCACGGGGACGGGACGTTCACGAGCCTTGGGGGTTTCGCTACGGGCGCGTCGCCGGCCGAGCCGGTGCTCGCCGACTGGAACGGCGATGGGTATCTCGATCTTGCGGTCGTGAACCAAGCTTCGAACTCAGTTTCGATGTTGCTCGGGCGCGGGGATGGTGGCTTTGAGCCTGCTCGCGACATCGCCGTCGGCGTGGGGCCCTTGGATATCGTCGCGGCGGATGCCGATCACGACGGTCGCATGGACCTGATTGTCGCCCTCGCCGGCGACTCCCGTACGCCGCGGCAGATCGTATTCCTGCGCGGGCAGGGCGACGGGTCGTTCGGGCTGGGCGTCGCGTTCGGTGTGGGGGACTACGCGCGCATGCTGGCGGTGGCGGACTTTGATGCCGATGGATCGATCGATGTCGCTGCGACGAGCCCATTCACGCAGACGGTGTCCGTGTACCGTGGCGCGGGCAATGGTACGTTCGCGCCGAAGCAGGACTTCGGCACCGGCCCGTATGCGAATCGATTGGCCGTCGGCGATGTCAACAGCGACGGCCTGCCTGACCTTGCCATCGCCACCACGTACCCGGGCGCGGTAACGCTCCTGCTCAACACGAATATCGACTACCCGACACCGGTCGCACTCTCGTTCATCGACGCCACATGGACCGCCGATGGCGTTACGCTGCGTTGGGCTTCGAGCAATAGTGCTGCCATCACCATCGAGCGCAGCGACGCGCCCATGGGGCCGTGGATGAAAATCAACTCGAACGTGGAGGTCATGGACGACATCTTCACCGCGGTAGATCGCGACGCGGACCGCGCGCATTCGCACTACTACCGAATCGTTGCCGGTACCGCCGCCTCGGAGGCGGTGTTCGTCGAGGCCCCACGCACCGCCGCGCTCGCGCTCTCAGTCGCACCGAATCCCGCGCGACGGATCGCGACGATCTCTTACACCCTTTCACGTCCCGGCCGAGTCCGCCTTACGGTTGCCGATGTTCAGGGCCGTGTCATTGCTCGGCCCGTGGACGTGATGCAACCTGCCGGGGCGCATGAGGTCCGATTCGACATGGGCGCGCATATTAGAGCCGGTATTGCGTTCGTTCGGCTTGAGGCAGAGGGCCGTCAACTAACGAGGCGCTACGTTCTGGCGCCCTAACCCAGACGAAGACAACGGCCGCCCGCTGAGTGGACGTTTTCTCCTGCTCGCGATTGACCTCTGACAGCCATCGCCTGGCTACCCGCCGCGCGGTTCCCTCACGACCTCGCTAGCTGCGACAGCAGATACGTATGGGCGCGCCCTGTTCCCGCATCTTCATCGCGATGGGAACGGTGACGAAGCCGGCCAGCAGCTTTTTGGTCTTGAGCGCCTCGATGATGGACGGGAACTCGGCGAAACGGATGGCGTCGAATTCCGTGCCGGTCGTGCTCGTGCGGGAGGCGAAGTCGGTGACGGGGCAGGTGAGATGGCAGGTCACCGGCAGGAACGCCACCTCGAGGGGCTGGCGGTGTCCCTCACGTTCGCTACGAAGCGGTTCTCCATGGCGGGATCTTCCGGAGCGCTACGGACCGTGGCAGACGGTGTTTCATCAGTTCAACTCCTGGCGCCGCGCCGGGGTCTTTGACCGGGTGATGGCAGCCCTGCAGATCCGGCTGGATGTGGAGGGCCACATCGACTGGGATCTCTTCTGCGTGGACGGCTCCAACATCCGAGCCTCCCGCGCGGCCGCAGGGGCCGGAAAAAGGGGGCCCCACGGAGCCCAAAGACCACGCACTGGGTCGCTCGCGCGGCGGATTCGGGAGCAAGATCCATGTGGTCGCTGACGGTCACGGAGTCCCCCTCGCCGACGGTCCCACGATCGCGACGAATTCTCCGCGGGCGATGTCGAGCGAGAGATCGTGAATCGCTTCGAGCGGGTCGAATCGGCGGCAGACCCCGCGCAACTTCAGAACCTCATGCCTCACGGCACACCGCCCGCCGTGGTTCCATACGACTCCGCGTTCTACCGCTCATAGCCCCACCGCACGCTGGGGATGCGCGTCAGCTTCACGAGGGGGCGGTCCATGATGACGCGCCGACCAGCCCGATCAGGATCATGCCCCACGACCAGCAGGTCCGGGCGCAGCGCGTTCCGGGCCCGCTCACGAGTTCCTCTCGAAACCCCTGGACGACTTCCATGGGTGAGGGCACGGAACCGGGGGGAAACACGCGCGCGCGGCTGCACAGCGTCCAGAGGATCACGGCAGCCGCGGGGAAGACCAGCGGAAGCAGCCTCCGTTAAGAATGCTGACCGGGTCCGTCTGGGATCGCCCACCGGGGTCTTCACACGCCTTGGATAGGGCAGAACGGCCGAGGTGCGTATCTGCCGGGCCCGGTCGGAATTTCTGCCATGGATCACCCAAATCGATCCCCGGAGGGGCTTTGGGGAACCTTGTTCCGGCTTTCGCCGTAATCCCCTTGCGAAGGGTGGTCCCGCGTAACATCTTGGCGTCGGAGAGACTGGAGGCTGGATGGCGATGAAGAGGAAATTCTGGATCATCACCGGGGGGGCCGTAGCGGTCCTCCTTATCGTCGGTGTCCTGGCCGCCCGCGGCCGCGGTCAGAAGCCGTTGGGGGTTCAAACCGCCAAAGTGGACCGCCAGAAGATCGTCCAGAAGGTCAGCGCGACGGGAAAGATCCAGCCCAAGACCAAGGTCGACATCAGCGCCGACGTGAGCGGGAAGATCGAGAAACTGCCCGTCGTCGAGGGGCAGTGGGTCGAGAAGGGCGCGTTCCTCATCGGACTGGCGCGCGAGCGCTACCTCGCCGCGGTCGAGAGCGCCGTCGCCAACGTCAGCGCCGCCCAGGCCAACGCGGCGCTGGTGAACGAGAACCTGACCCGCACCAAGAACGAGTTCGAGCGATCCAAATCGCTGCTGGCGAGTGGCAACGAGTCGAAGGCGGCCTACGAGTCGAAGCAAGCCGACCACATGGTCGAGGTCGCGCGCTACAAGTCCGCGCAGGATCAGGTCGCGCAGGCCTCCGCTGCGCTCAAACAGGCTCGCGACGATCTGGCCAAGACCACGATCTACGCACCCATGGCGGGGACGATCAGCGCGCTGAACAAGGAGCAGGGCGAGATCGCGCTGGGCTCCCAGTTCCAGAAGGACGTCATCCTCGTGATCGGCGACCTCACGCAGATGGAGGCGCAGGTGAACGTCGACGAGAACGACGTCGGGTCGATCGCCATCGGCCAGAAGGCCGAGATCCAGGTCGATGCCCTGCCCGGCCGCATGCTGACGGGCGTCGTGTCCGAGATCTCGAGCAGCGCGAACACCTCGGGCAACGGCACCACGGAGCAGAAGACCGAATTCGCCGTCAAGATCAGTGTCACCGACCCTCCCAAGGATCTGCGCCCCGGCATGACGGCCAGCGCCGAAATCATCACGAAGACGGAGGACCGGGCGCTGAGCGTTCCCATCCAGAGCGTCGCGGTCCGCACCATCGATCAACTCGAGAAGAAGGGCGAGAAGCGCAAGGACGCGGAGCAGCGCTACAAGGCCGACAAGGACGGCTTCGCGGAGATCGTGTTCTGCGTGGAGAGCGGCAAGGCCACGGCGAAGCAGGTCAAGACCGGGATCCAGAGCGAGAACCTGATCCAGATCCTCGAGGGCCTCAAGGAGGGCGACGAGGTCGTCACCGGCAGCTACCGGGCGATCTCGAAGGACCTCGTGAACGGCGCCGTGGTGACGATCAGCAAGGAGCCGTTGAAGGACGGCGGCGACAAGGGGGCGAAACCCGAATGAGCGCGCCGGTCGCGTTCCAGGAGTCGATTCCGATTGCCATCGACGCGCTGCGCGCCAACAAGGCGCGCGGGGCCCTGACGACGCTCGGCATCATCATCGGCATCGTCGCGGTCGTGCTCACGATGACGGCCGCGAACGGGCTCCAGAACAAGTTCCGCGAGAGCTTCTCGTCGGTCGGCACCGACGTCATCTACGTGTCGCGCATGCCGTGGGTCGTGCTGAACGACTTCTTCAAGTATCGCAACCGCCCGGGCATCGCGCTGCGGGAGGCTCGCGCACTCGAGGACCGGTTCCGCGGCCAGGCGATCGTGAACCCGACGGTGAACGGCCAGCGCGACGTGAAGTTCCGGGATCAGACGATGGATGGCGTCACCATCATCGGCACCACCGAGAAGCAGTCCGTCATCTCGAGCGCGCTGCCGCAGACCGGGCGCTTCCTGCTGCCGTTCGACGTCGCCTACAAGCGCGACGTCTGCGTCATTGGCTCCGAGATCCAGAAGAGCCTGTTCGGCGCCGTTCCCCCCATCAACAAACAGATGATGATCGGACGCACCACGTTCCGGGTGATCGGCGTGATGGAGAAGCAGGGCGGCAGCTTCCTCGGCGGGCCCAACTTCGATCGCCAGATCTTCATCCCCATAACCTCCTACATGCGGGCGTTCAGCGGTGGCCAGGGCCACGAGGACGTCAACATCGCCGTCAAGGCGCCGCGCCAGGAGGGGCTGAGCGATCTCGAATACAACGTCATCGGCCAGATGCGGACGATCCGCCGGCTGCGGCCGATCACGTCCGACAACTTCTCGATCAACAAGCTGGACACGCTGGTCGGGACGTTCAACAACGTGATGGGCGTGCTGCTGCTCGTGGGCCTCGTGGTGACGAGCATCTCGCTGTTCGTCGGCGCCGTGGGAGTGATGAACGTCATGTTCGTCACGGTCACCGAGCGCACCCGCGAGATCGGCATCCGCAAGGCGATCGGCGCCACGCGGCGCAGCATCCTGCTGCAGTTCCTGTGCGAGTCCTCCATCATCGGCCTGCTGGGCGGCGCGATCGGGATCGCGCTCTCGGTGATCCTGACCGCGGTGATCAACGCGGTGCTGATGCCCGCGGCCGTGTCGTGGCCGATCGTCGCGGTCGCCGTCGTGGTCTCGGCGGGAGTCGGCATCCTCGCCGGCGTGGCGCCGGCCTGGCGTGGGGCGAGTCTGGACCCCGTCGAAGCGCTGCGCTATGAGTGACCACGAACGCAGGAGGGCAGCGTATGCGCGTTCCTGATGTCCTCGCGATGTCGCTCCAGGCGATTGTCGCCAACAAGCTCCGCTCGGTGCTGACGCTGGTCGGAATCGTCGCGGGCGTGGCCTCGATCATCGCCGTGATGACCGGGATCTCGATCGTCCAGAGCGCGTTGGAGCGCGAGATGAGCGTGCTGGGAGCGCAGACGTTCCAGGTTCAGAAGTGGCCCGCCGGCGGGTTCGGCGGCGATGCGGCGCGCCGCAAGGCGATGCGCCGTCCGCCGCTCACGCTCGCGGACGCCCAGGCCGTCCGGGACCAGGTCACGTGCGTCGACCTCGTGGGCTCGGAGCTCTGGGACTTCGGCTACGTGGTGTCGTATCACGGCCAGTCGACGAACCCGAACGTCTCCATCTGCGGCGGCACTCCCGAATACCCGCAGAACAACACCCACTATGTCGGCCTCGGCAGGAACATCTCGCAAATGGACGTCGAGGCCGCGCGCTCCGTCGCGGTCATCGGCTACGCGATCGCGCAGAAGCTGTTCCCGTTCACCGACCCGACGGGCAAGGACATCCGCCTCGACGGGCGCAAGTACCAGGTCGTCGGCGTGTTCGACGAGAAGAAGTCGGCGTTCGGCGGCAACTTCGACAACTACGTCCTGATCCCGGTGTCGACGTATGTGAACGTCTACGGACTCACCGATCGCGGCGGATTCCAGCGCTCCGTCAACATCACCGTGCGCGCCAGGACGCCCGGGCAGATCACCGAGGCGATCGAGCAGACCCGCCAGGTGCTGCGGCACGTGCGCGGCCTGAAACCCAGGGACGAGGACAACTTCGAATTCTTCAACAGCATGAGCCTGATCACCCAGTTCAACCAGATGAGCATGGGGGTCAAGCTCGGCGCGTTCATCATCGGCACGATCGCCCTGGTCGTCGCCGGCATCGGCATCATGAACATCATGCTGGTCGCGGTGACCGAGCGCACGCGCGAGATCGGCATCCGCAAGGCGCTCGGAGCCCGCTCGAAGAGCATCCTGCTGCAGTTCCTGTTCGAAGCGGTGGTGCTGTGCAACATCGGCGGCGTGATCGGCGTGATCGCCGGCTTCGGGCTCGGCAACCTCGTCACCGTGTTCACCCACTTCGACGCCAAGGTGCCGCTGGAGTGGGCGGTGATCGGCCTGGTGTTCTGCTCGGCCGTCGGCATCGTGTTCGGATTCCTGCCGGCGCTGCGCGCGGCGCGGCTGGATCCGATCGAGGCGTTGAGGTACGAGTAACGGGGGACGGGAATCCCACGGGGTTCCAGGCCTCACCGACGAGTTCGGACCATTCGAAGTCGCCGTAACGCTCCAGGGGGGCCCGATGACCGCCTCGACATTCGACAATTCCGACGCCTACGAGCTCCTGATGGGACGGTGGAGCCGGCTCCTCGGAGTCGAGTTCGTCCGGTTCGCCGGGATCGACGACGGTGCTCGCGTGCTCGACGTGGGCTGCGGGACGGGGGCGCTCACGCAGTGCGTCATCGCTGCCCTGCCGCATGCCGAAGTCGTCGGGGTCGATCCCTCGGCTGCATTCGTCGACGCCGCCCGCCGGCGCGTTCCGGATCCGCGCGTTCGTTTCGAGGTGGGCGACGCGCAGTCACTGCAAGTGCCCGACGGCGCATTCGACTGCACGGCGTCGATGCTCGCCCTCAACTTCGTCCCCGACTACGCCCGGGCGGCCGGCGAATTCCGGCGCGTCACGCGCAGCGGGGGCCGCGTCGCGGCGTGCGTATGGGACTACGACGCCACGACGATGCTGCGGCGTTTCTGGGACGCGGTGGCGTCGCTCGACGTCTCGGCCGCGATGCGCCACGAGAGCCGCATGCCGCTGTGCCGGGAGGGCGAGCTCGCGTCGCTTTGGCGGTCTGCCGGACTGGCCGAAGTGCAGGAGTCGGTGCTCGCCATCGACATGCGGTTCGCCTCGTTCGCCGACTACTGGCAGCCGTTCCTCGCGGGAGTCGGGCCGTCAGGGGCCTATGCGGCCTCGCTGGCCCCCGACGGCCGGCGCACCCTGGAGGAGCGGCTGCGCGCGGACCTGTGGAACGACGAGCCGGAGCGTCCCCGCACGTTGTCCGCGCGGGCGTGGGCCGTTCGCGGGATCGTGCCGCAGCGATAGCGCGCCCAGGATCCCGCGGCGCGGATCCGGTGGTCTCAGAGCCTGGCTCTCTCAGCCCCCCCGAGGACAGCCGGCGTCACTCGTTGTGCTTGTACTTGACGAACTCGGCGTGCACGCGCTTGGACTCCTGATCCGTGGTCACCGCGGTGCCGCTGGCGCTCCTCCGCCGATGCCGATTCCGCTCGGTCTCGTTGTAGGACGTCGACGAGCCGGTCACGATCCGGTCCAACCCTTCGATGATCACCGCGTCGGCGCCCGCCTGTTTCGCGCGTTCGATGATCTTCTGCTGCAGCTTCGAGGCGGATACCAACTCGTCGCCGGTGGCGACCAGCTGCCCGATCACGGTGTACTCGTGATGCAGGTCCTGTTCCCGAAACACCACGTCCACGTTCTGAGTGGGAGGGTAGGACTTGCCCACGTAGTCGAGATGCGCGCATCCCAGGGTCAGCATCACGAGTACGAGAACGGCGAACATTCGCTTCATGGTGAAAACCTCACTTGCGAGGGGTTGGAATGGGGCGGAGGCGCCGCGGAGCGCAGGGACCGCTCCACCGCGGCGCTGGATCGGGTCAGATGAACCAGGTGATGCGCCGGGCCCCAATGCTCCGGATCGCCCGCAAACACCACCCGGTCGGACAGGCCCGAGAAGTACTCCGCGATGGATTGGGCGTTCGACTCCAGGGCCTCGATGATCTCGAGCCGGGTAACGGGATGCGGCATGGTGTGGAATCTAACACCGTGCGAGGGTTCGCCGCCGGGCGCCCTCGCCCACCCACAGCGTAGGCAAAGCATTACACTTTTTACGGCAGGCATCCCCGGCACGGACGCCGGTGGGTGTGCCGAACCCCGATTCGTTCGGCGGCGGCCCATCGCGCCTGCGGTCCAGGAGCGGCCAGTTCGCCCCTAGGAGCGCCGGGTGAATCCACCCGGACGGCTCCTGTCCGGCGGTTGCCACCACCCAACCCCAGGTTGTTGCTGTCATGTTGCCAAGCATTTAGGGCCTAAGTCCTTGACCCTTGCACGAACGGTTTCGTAAGATGCCGTGCTTCGGGTTTGATCGGTTAAGCCCCGTCATTCCCCAGCAAAGGACGTCATTCCGCACGCAGGATTTGGCCTGCCGGCGGCTCATTTCAAAAATCTGCAAATGGCCCGGGTCCCGGGCATGAGTCTCGCTGGGTAACTGCCGATACCTGCACTGTCTTCGAAGATCGGAGCGGCCTGTCCACCAGGCGGTTCCGTAAGGAATGGAGTCCGCGCATCCTGGCGGGCAACGGCCGCGCCTCGATGTGAACGAATGGAGCCATGGGTTGCGTAAGACACCTCGCGTATTGCTTCTGACCCTCGGTTACGCCGCCACCGTCCAGGTTTCCTACCTGGCGGCATTGCTGCTGCGCTTCGAAGGTCAGATCCCGGCCAAGTACTGGCACGGTTACCTCGATATCTGGCTCATCTTAACGGCACTGTCGCTGGCGTCGTTCTTCGTCGCCGGTCTGTATCACGGGGTGTGGCGCTACGCGAGCACGGTGACGCTGTTCCAGGTGTTCAAGGGCGTCACGCTGTCGGCCGCAGCACTCGCGCTGATCACCCTGTTCACGCCCGAGCCTCCATTCCCGCGCAGCATCATCGTCGTGGTGTGGCTGCTCGAGCTCGTGCTGCTCGGCGGCATGCGGTTCGCGTGGCGGCTGTCGCGCGAACGGGTGCTGGGACCCGAGCCGCTGCGCACGCTGCGCGCGATCGTGGTCGGCGCCGATCACGCGGGCGTGCACCTGATCCAGGAGATGCGCCGCGGCGACGCCTCGGGCGAACGGCTCACGCCCATCGGGTTCATCGACGACGAGTCGCGCCTCACCGGCAGCATGATCGAGGGCGTGCGCGTGCTCGGCACCATCGCCGATCTGCCGAGCATCATCTCGGACCGCCACATCGAGATCGTCGTGATCTCCGATCCCGACATGCCGGGCAAGGTGGTGCGCGAGATCGCGAGCTTCTGCGCCGAGGCCAACGTCGGCGTCAAGACGCTGCCGGGACTGTCGGACCTCCAGAGCGGCAAGACCGCGCTGTCGCAGATCCGCGACGTGCGGATCGAGGACCTGCTCGGCCGCGAGCCGATCCAGCTCGACATGAACGAAGTCGGCGCGTTCCTGCGCGGCCAGCGGGTGCTCGTCACCGGCGCCGGCGGCTCGATCGGTGCCGAGCTGGCGCGCCAGGCCGCTGCGATCGGACCCTCCGAGCTGGTGCTGCTCGACCACGCCGAGAACGGTCTCTACTACGTGCAGCACGAGATCGCGGCGACGCATCCGGACCTGCCGCTGCGCGCGATCGTCGCCGATATCAAGGATTTCGAGGGCATCGAGCTGGCGTTCCAGCGCCACCGCCCGCAGGTGGTGTTCCACGCGGCGGCGCACAAGCACGTGCCACTGCTCGAGACCTCGCCGCGCGAGGCGGTGCTCAACAACATCGTGGGCACCCGCACGCTGGTCGACGCGGCCGAGCGGGCCGGCGTCAACAAGTTCGTGCTGATCTCGACCGACAAGGCCGTGAACCCGAGCAGCGTGATGGGCGCCTCGAAGCGCGTGTGCGAGATGATATTGCAGGCCCGGTCGCAGAAGAGCCGCACGCGCTTCATCGCGGTGCGATTCGGCAACGTGCTCGGCAGCGCGGGTTCGGTGATTCCGCTGTTCCAGCAGCAGATCCGCCGCGGCGGCCCGATCACGGTCACGCATCCCGAGACGCGCCGCTACTTCATGACGATTCCCGAAGCGGTACGACTGGTGATCCAGGCGGGCGCGATGGGCAAGGGCGGCGAAGTGCTGCTGCTCGACATGGGCGAGCAGGTGCGCATCGTGGACCTCGCGCGCCAGCTCATCCGGCTGTCCGGATTGCGCGAAGGCGACGACATCGAGATCGTCTATACCGGTCTGAGGCCGGGAGAGAAGCTGTTCGAGGAGCTGCACTCCGACGCCGAGCGCATGCGCATGACCCGCCACGAGCGCATCCTGGTGTGGGATCTCGACGCCCGCGAGGAGGATGCGCTGCGCCGCGAGATCGGTGAGCTCGAGGAGGTCGCCCGGCGCGGCGAGCCGGTCGAGGTCAAGGACTGGCTGCACCGGATCGTGCCCGAATACCTGGAGCCGACCCACGAAGCGTACGAGCCCACGCCCGAGACGCCGGTCGTCGCGCTGCCCGCGGCCGTCGTGCCGCTGCGTTCGGCGCCCGAACGCACCACGTGGACCGACAGCCTGCGCACCGTGCTCGAAGGTGCGTTCGCGCTCGGCATGCTCGCGGTGTCGTCGCCGCTGTGGGCCCTGATGTGGCTCGAGTCCCGGCGGTTCGGGCAGGACGGCTTCCTGGTGCACGAGACGCGCATGGGCAAGACGCGCCGGGTCGCACAGCGCCGGACGTTGCGCGACAAGGCGCAGATCGACCGGCGCAGCATCGAGCGGCGCACCCAGGACCTGATGGGCGAGCCGATCCACTGCGCCCGGTTCCGCTCGGACCTCGGTCCGGTGAGCCGCTGGGTCTACCGCCATCGCCTGATCACGCTGCCGTACCTGATCAACGTGATCCGTGGCGAGATGGCGCTGGTGGGACCGCGCCCCGAGCGCGAGGATCTGGTGCTGCGCTGGCGTGGTTCGATCGTGGAATACGAGCGCCGGTTCTGCGTGCTGCCGGGCGTCACCGGGCTCGCGCAGGTGTCCGGCTGCGGCGACGGCGATCTCGAGACCGTGAAGCGCCGCACGCAGTACGACCTCTACTACGTCGAGCACCACTCGCTGCTGCTCGACCTGCGCACGCTGTACCGCACGCTGTCGGTGCTCACCGGCCCCGCGCGTCCCGATCCCATGGCAGTGCCGCAAGAGGTGGAATCGGCGGCCGCCGGCGCGATGCGCTGACCGCGGCACACGGATACGGCGATGATTCGGCGGGCGGGCTTCACGCCCGCCCGTCGCGTTTCATGTACGCCCTGGCGCCGGCGCGACGTCGCCGGGCTCGAGATCCCGCTCAACCGCGGCCGCCAACGGGCCGATTCCTCCCGGGATGACCCCATTCGCCGGAGTGCAGCCGAGCGTGACGCGTCCGCTCCCGTCAGGGCCCCGCCCTGCCACGCTGCGGGCCCGCCCGCCCGCCGTGTGCCGTGTGGCGCGCGCAGGCGATTGGTTGGCACAGCAGGCCGGGAGAACGCGCTGATGCGCGTGCTCCACGTCACCGACACGCTGCGGCGCTCGGGGGTCACCGCGCGCATCCTGGAGCAGATCCGGCACGCCGGTCCGGGCGTGCAGAATTCGGTGTGCGCGCTCGCGGCCGCCGGGTCCGCGGCCGCGTCGCTCGAGGCCGCGGGCGCGACACTATGGCTGCCCGCCGCCGGCCGGGAGTGGTTCGACAGCCCGCTGGTCCAGGCGATGAAGCTCGTGGGGCTGCTCAGGCGGGAGCGGATCTCGGTGGTGCACGCACACGGCACGGGACCGGCGCTGGTGGCGACACTGGCGGCGGTGCGCGCGCGCGTGCCGGTCATTCTGCGCACCGAGCATGAGCCCGATCATCCCGACCGGCTGGGGGCGTTCCCGCCGCTGTTCGAATCGCTCGCCACGCGCTTCACGTCGAAGGTGCTGTGCACCTGCGAGGCGGTGCGGCTGTCGCATGCGGTGCGGATGCCGTGGGCCGGGGACCGGTTCGTCACCGTGCATGGCGGCGTGTCCGCGCCCGCGGTCGTCCGGCCGCGCGCCGCGGTGCGTGCCGAGCTCGGGTTGCTCGACAGCGATCGCATGGTGCTGTGGGCCGGCAGCCTCGAGCCGTGGTCGGCGCCGCAGGTGCTGGTCGAGGCGTTCCGGCGGCTGTCGCGGCGCATGAGCGGCGTGCAGCTGATGATCGCGGGCGAGGGCAGCCGGCGGGCGGCTCTCGAACACGACATCGCCGAGATGGGACTCGCGGAGCACGTGCGGTTCCTCGGCGACCGCGAGGACGTGGCGGACCTGATGGAGGCCGCCGACGTGTTCGCGCTCACGGCGCTCCGGGCCGGCCAGCCGGTGGCGCTGCTCGAGGCGATGCGGTCCGGGTGCCCGGTGGTGGCGACGCGCGTGGGTGGCGTGCCCGAGACGGTGGTGGACGGCGAAACCGGCTGGATCGTGCCGCCACTCGAGCCGGCGGCGACCGCGGACGCGGTGCTGAACGTGCTGCTCGACCGCGGCCGCGCCCGCGCGTTCTCCGCCGCGGCCCGGGATCGCTGGTCACGCGGCTTCACCGGCGAACGGATGGTGTCGGACATCGAGCACCTGATGCGCGCGGAACTCGCGAGTGCCCGGGAGCAGGGCGCCCGCCGCGCCCGCGAGGACGCCGCCGCCTGGTCCGACGCCCCGGAACACACGACGCGAGTCTGACGGGCCGTCACGACCGCGCCACCGCGCCGTGAGGCCGAGCCGGGCGGCTTGAAAAGCGGGGCCGTTCGCTGCAGGCTGCGCGAGTGGACCTCTCCTCATCCCCCATCCAGACCAGCATCGTACTCGCGAGCGCCCTGCTCGCGGGCGTGGTCGGCCTGCTCGCGACGCTCCGCCGCGGGCACTGGCTCACGACGCTCATATTCTCCTCGGCGTTCCTGTCGATGGCCGCCTTCCAGGCGGGCACGCTCGGCATCCTGAACGCGGAAACCGCCGGCGCCGCGCGCATCTGGGCGATCTACCTGGCGCGCACCTCGGCGCTCGCGTCGTGGCTGTGGCTGTGCCTGAGCGTGGTGCTCGCGCGGTCCGATCCGTGGGCCCAGATCCGCAACGCGGCGGCCTATCTGGCGCTCGGCCTCGCCGGCTGCGTGGGCATGAGTCTGGCCGCGAATTCGACCTACGTGGTGCAGTCGGTCGAGGGGCTCGGCGGCGGGGCGACCATCGTGCTGGGCACCATGGGCAAGATCTACCTCACCTACCTCGTGGTGCTGCTGGTCGCGGTGCTGATGAACCTCGAGCGCATGCTGCGGGCGGCGCCCGCGACGTCGCAGCGCCGGCTGCGGCCGATGTTCGTGGCGTTCCTGGTCGGCATCCTGGCGAACCTGCTCGTGATCTCGGGCGGGCTGCTGTACAACGGGCTGCGAGTCACGTGGCTCGTGGCGTGCGCGGCGCCGATGTTCGTCGCCGGCGTGGTGGTGGCGCTCGCGCTCGCCCGCCAGCGGCTGTCGGACCTCAGCGTGCCGATGGCGCGGCCGGTGATCTACTACTCGTCGGTGTCGCTCACGCTGGCCGGCGCGTTCCTGCTCACGATGGCCGTGCTGTCGCGCATCCTGCCGGTGCTGTCCCCGGAATGGAAGCGCGTGGTGAGCCTCGGCTTCTACCTGCTCGCGGGCGGCGGCGGGCTGCTCCTCACGTTCAGCCCGCGCTCGAACCGCTCGGTGAAACGGTTCATTGACCGGAACTTCTACGCCAACCGCTACGACTACCGGCGCGAGTGGGAGCGGGTGAGCAACTCGATCGCGCCCACGGCGCGCCCCGAGGACATCTGCCGCCAGGTCGAGCTGCTGGTGAGGCTGGTGTTCGATTCCGGCCGTGTCGCCGTGTACGTGCGCGACGACGACGAGCGCGGCGCGTTTCGCCGACTGCATGGCCCGGGGGGGATGCCGCACGAGATCGAGCCCGGGAATCCGCTGGTGCAGCACCTCCAGCAGACGCTCGAGCCGCTGATGTTCCGCGACGTGGCGAACGACCTCGATCTGGTGCCGATCGGCGCCGAGAACCGCGAGGCGCTGCTGGCGCTGGACGCCGCCGTGGTCGCGCCGCTCGCGATCGGGGAGCACCTGCTGGGGCTGCTGTGGCTGTCCGGCAAGCGCAGCGACGAGGACTACTCCACCGAGGATGTGGACTTCCTCGCCACCATGGCGCGCCAGCTCGCGGCCGCGCTGGGGTTCGCCCGCCAGGCCTCGGTGCTGGCCGAGAAGCGCCAGTTCGAATCGCTCGACCGGCTGTCGACCCACGTGCTCCACGACATCAAGAACCACATCTCGGGGCTGTCGCTGGTGGTGGAGAACGCCCGGCGCCACATGGGCAATCCCGAGTTCCAGCGCGACGCGCTCGCGGTCGTGGAACGCACGGTGTCCAATCTGCGGGAGCTGATGAGCCAGGTGGCGAGCGTGGCGCGAGTGCCCGAGATCCGCCTCGAACCCACGGCGGTCCCGGCGCTGCTGGAGGACGCCGCCGTCACGGCCGGCCTCGTGGTGGCCGAGCGCGACGGGATCGTGTTCCGCATGAGCTGCACGGTGGACCGTCCGGTGCGGCTCGATCGCGGGCAGATGCTGCGGGTGGTGTCGAACCTGCTCACGAATGCCCGCGAAGCGCTCGACCCCGCGGGCACGATCGAGCTGGACGCCGGCCTCGAGGCGGACGGCGCGCGCGGTCCCGACACGTTGCGCATCCAGGTGCGTGACACCGGTCGCGGAATGAGCGAGGATTTCGTCCGAACCTCGCTGTTCCGCCCGTTCGCCACCACCAAGGCCAGCGGCCTCGGAATCGGCCTCGTGCAGTGCAAGAGCATCGTCGAGGCGCACGGTGGCGGCATCGCCGTCGAGAGCCGTCCGAGTCAGGGCACCACATTCACCATCCGGGTGCCGGCCGATGCCCGTGCGCCGGCCGGGCCGGGAGACCACGAATGAGCCGCGACAAGATCCTCATCGTCGAAGACGAGGAATCGATCCGCAACCAGCTGAGCTGGGGGCTGGCGGACGAATACGACATCCTGTGCGCTGCGGATGCCGAGGAGGCGCGGCGGCTGCTGCGCACCGAGCAACCCAGTCTCGTCACGCTCGACGTGGCGCTCGGCGGCCCGGGCCGGCCCGGCGACGAGGGCCTCGAGCTGCTCGACGAGATCGTCGACCAGCACCCCAACGTGAAGGTGGTGATGGTGACCGGCAACACCAACCGCGAGAACGCGCTGCTCGCGATCCGCCGCGGCGCGGTGGACTGGTACGGCAAGCCGATCGAGCTGGCCGAGCTGCGCAGCATCCTCAAGCGCGCGCTGCACATCCGCGCGATCGAGCAGGCCGAGGCGTTTCCCGCCGGCGGGCGCAAGCGCTACCACCGGCTGATCGGCGAATCGGAACCGATGCGCAAGGTGTTCGCGCTGGTCCAGCGCGTGGCCGCCACCGACGCCACCGTGCTGGTGGTGGGGGAGAACGGCACCGGCAAGGAGTTGATCGCCCACGCGATCCACGACGCCAGCCCCAGGCGCGGCGGCCCGTTCGTGCCGATCAATTGCGGCGCGATTCCCGAGACGCTGATCGAGAGCGAGCTGTTCGGCCACGAGCGCGGCGCGTTCACCGACGCCCACCGGCAGCGCGACGGCAAGCTCGAGCTGGCGGCGGGCGGCACCGTGTTCCTCGACGAGATCGGCGACCTGCCGGCCCACGTGCAGGTGAAGCTGCTGCGGTTCCTCCAGGACCACAAGGTGGAGCGCGTCGGTGGCCGCGAGATGATGACGATCGACGTGCGCGTGGTGGCCGCCACGAATCGCGACCTGGTGGCGGCCATGGCGAACGGCGGATTCCGCGAGGACCTGTTCTACCGGCTGAGCGTCGTCCAGATCAAGGCGCCGCCGCTGCGGGACCGCGACGACGACATGCTCATCCTCGCCGACTACTTCGTCGAGTTCTACGCCCGGCACCACAAGCGCCGCATCCGCGGGTTCACACAGTCGGCGCGCCGCGCGCTGCTGGCGCACGCGTGGCCCGGCAACGTGCGCGAACTCGAGAACCGCGTGCAGCGCGCGGTGATCCTGGCGCAGGACGCCTACCTGAGGCCCGAGGACCTCGAGCTCGAGGGCGAGCGTCCGAAGTCGGCCCGCACGCTGCAGGACGCGCGCGAGGTGGCGGAGAAGGAGACACTCATCGAGGCGCTGCTGCGGAACGCCGGCAACATCACGCGCGCGGCGCGCGACATCGACGTGAGCCGGCCGACGTTCCACGACCTGCTGCGCAAGCATGCGATCGA
Source organism: Candidatus Eiseniibacteriota bacterium (assembly GCA_038231135.1). Classification (GTDB taxonomy): domain Bacteria; phylum Eisenbacteria; class RBG-16-71-46; order RBG-16-71-46; family RBG-16-71-46; genus JANLWX01. The sequence continues at coordinate 83,998 of JBBRLX010000003.1, forward strand.
CGCGACGCGCTACCGGCGGCCGGGCGCACCGGCCACGGAGGACGAGTGACGGCGGCCGCGCCGCGGCCAGGGCGCGCGTGAGCGTGAGCCCGGGCGCGCCGTCGGGGTACTTCCTCGCGGTGGCGGGGAACATCGGCGTCGGCAAGACCGAACTGACGCTGCGGCTGAGCGAGGAGCTGGGCTGGAGCGCGTTCTTCGAGCCCGTGATCCAGAATCCCTACCTGGACGCGTTCTACGACAACATGGCGCGGTGGAGCTTCCACCTGCAGATCTACTTCCTGAGCGAGCGGTTCAAGTCCCAGGTCGAGATCGGCCGCGGTGCCCGGCCGTTCATCCAGGACCGCACGATCTACGAGGACGCCGAGATCTTTGCGCGCACGCTCCACGATCAGGGGTCGATGACCGACGTGGATTACCAGAACTACGTCGCGCTGTTCCACGTGCTCATGGACTACCTGAGAAAGCCGGACGTGATCCTGTACCTGCGCGCGACCCCCGCCGAGCTGATGAAGCGCATCGCGAAGCGCGGCCGCCCGAGCGAGCAGACGATCACGATCGACTACATCGCGCGCCTCAATCACGCGTACGACGACTGGATGCGCCGTGCCCGCGCCGACTACGAGGTGCTCGAGATCGACACCGACACGGTGCCCCTGCAGGGCGACACCCCGGCGTTCCGGAAACTGGTGGACGAGCTCAAGCGACGGTATCCGCGCCAGTCCGAATTGCAGCTATGAGTTAGACCTCGCGCCAGGCCAGCATGAACATGCCGCCGCCGAGCTTGCTCAGCTCGCTCTTGATGACGTCCGAGCTGTACAGGATCGTCATGCCGCCGTTGATCTTGCCGCCCGAGCTGCCCTTGGACACGACGCCGCCGATGATCCAGGCGTGGCCGTTCATCGAGATGTCGCCCTCGCAGTAGAGCAGGCCGCGAAACACGGATCCTGCGTTCATGCCCATGCTGCCGTCCGCGTAGACCAGGCCGCTGCGCGTGCCGCTGAGGCTCCAGCTTCCCGAGTTGTTCTGGGCGACGCCGTCGTTGTCGAGGTAAACCAGCGCGCTGGTCGCGGCCGGGAACGTGTTCGAGGGTGCCCCGATCCAGCTGTAGAACGCCGCCTGGCTCATGCCCAGCGTTTCCCACGGGCCGGCTGGGAATCCGGCGCCCTGGACGATGCCGGCCGGCGATCCGCTCTGGGTGCTCGCGCCGCCACCGCCGATCGGCACGGTGCCCCATACTCCGGGCAGCGGGTTGGCGACGTGGTACGCCACGCATGCCGCGGGCGCGCTGGTGTCGTTCGGGGTATTGAGATCGTGATTGAAGCCGCAGATGTCGCCGTTGCCGTTCAGCTTGATGTCGGTGTCCGTCTCGACGCTGCCCTTGACGGTCGCGATGATGTTGAGCTGGACCACCTCGGCATGGACGTGCTTCGACACGTTGCCGGCCTTGCCGACGACGTCGATCGTGAAGATCGGGTCGCCGGTCGCCGTCTGCTCCGGCGGCGACTTGGTCTTGTCGTACTTGTAGATCAGCGTGCGGGCGGCGTTGGTCTTGTACTTGATCGTGAGCACGTCCGTGACGCCGGTGGAAATGAACGTGGTCGCCTTCGCGGTATTGCTGTACGCGAGGTACGCGCCCGCCGGCTGGCCGGTCGCGAGCGCCAGCGAATCGACGCCGAGCACCGGAACCGAGCCCAGCGGCTGCAGGAAGATCTGTGTCACCTTGCGCGGGTTGCCGTCGTCGACCACGTCGCCGTTGCGGATGCGCGCCATGGCCTCCGTCACGCCCGCCTCGGCGGTGTTCAGCGCCTCGACCTGCCGCACGCTGTAGCCGGTGAGCTTGGTCTCGGAGTTGAGCGACGACATCATGACGACCGCGACCGCCGACATCACGAGCAGCACCAGCAGTGCGATGATCAGCGCGACGCCGCGCTCGCTACGATGATGCGAAGGAATCGATGCATTCGGTTTCATGGATGGGCTCCTATCGGATCATGACGACGAGGGCGCCCGTCGTATCGGTGATCTTGACGCCCACTGCGATGTCGAGCAGAAACGGCGCCGCGGGCTGCGATGGCTTGATGCCGTAGTTGAAGTTCGCGAGCGTGATCGCCGGCACCATGTTCACGACCGTGCCGCCCGACGGGTCGTAGCCCGTGGCGGGCAGCGTGCCCGTGTCGGTTGGATAGATCCGGACGCCGCCGACGTAGCTGGCGCTGGTCTGCCGCCAGCCCACGATCACGTCCTTGCGGCTCACACCCAGCACGTCGCCGGACTTGAGCACCACCGGGATGCCGCCGACGCTGATCGTGCGCGTGTTCGTGAATGTGAGGTTCACTGCACTGCCATCATTCTTCCACAGCAGCAGGTTGCCGCCGTTGTTGTTGTGCTGGGTACCCGCCACGATGTCGATCCAGCCGTCGCCGTCGACGTCGAGCGCGGTCACGCCCATCACCCAGTCGCTGCACGCCAGGGTGCGCACGTAGACGAACCGGTTGCCGGTGATCTTCGAGTTGTAGCGGAAGATCATCACGTTCCCGTTGTTGGAGCTGGTCTTGGTTCCCACGATCAGGTCCTTGTCGCCGTCGTTGTCCAGATCCGCGAACTCCATCGACGTGACCTCGCCGATATAGGCTCCCGCCAGTGGCCCGGCAGGGGGATAGATCTCCGAGCGCGTGAACGTCGGCGTCGCGGCATCGTTGCTCTGCCATACCTCGAGCGTGCCCGTGTAGGCGCCCGCGTTGGTGCCAACGAGGATGTCGTGGCCCGCGCCGCCCGCGAAGTCCCCGGTCAGCACCGCCTGTACGTCGCCGTTGTCGTTGGTGCGGTACGCCTGGCTGTAGCTGTTCGGGTAGAACCCTTCGTTGCTGCTCGTGCCCTGGCAGAACCACACGAAGAAATTGCCGGAAGCGGCACTCTTGCACCCGGTGACCAGGTCGGTGCGACCGCTCGGAACACTCACGACGAGACTATCCAGAGCCAGCGACAACACCGAATTCGGCGCGGCGCGAGAATAGTCCCGCGCCGACGCGAACAGAGGCGAGGCGTTGTAGGCGTTGAACCACACGGAGATCTGGTCGGCGCCGTTGGCATCCGCACCCAGGATGATGTCGGTGTCCTTGTGCGCGTTGCTCGTCGTCGCTCCGGCCCAGTCCTTCTCGACGAGATCGCCGGCGCCGAGGCTCAGCACGCGGCTCGATGCCAGGCTGATCACCTGGAACGCGGCGAGGCCGAAGTTCTGGTTGTTCAACACCTGCCCACCGGTGAGGTAGAGGCCGTTGATCGCGGTCGTGCCGGTGGCGTAGTAGCCGGATATCGGAATGCAGATGATCGAATAGGGTGTCGTGCCGGGGGGGCTGTTGGCCGGAACGGTCAGCGCATAGTTGCCGCTGGCGTCGGTGGCGGCGTAGTCCTGGATCGTGATGCCGGCGTCGGTGCTGCAGCCCACCCACGCCCCCGCCATGCCGGTCTCGCCGGCGTCGAGCGTGCCGTTCTTGTTGGTGTCGATGAATACCTTGCCGTTCACGAGCGCGACCGGCACCCGCTTGATGCCCACGGCATACGTGGCGGTGCCGCCATCGGTCATCGTGCCCGCCATCGGGTTCGTGGTCGTGACCACGAACGAATCGGGCGGCGTGACGCTGAGCGAGTAGTTGCCCGTGTACACGAACAGGTTGAGCGTGCCGGTCGGTGTCGTGGTTTGCGCCGCGCCGGGGGTCATCGTCATGACGATGCCGCCCTTGTGATACAGGTTGGTGCCGTCCGGGATGCCGTCGGCGTTGGCGTCGTCGAACACGCTGACGTTCACCCAGCCGCCGTGGGCGGAGGTGTCGGCGAACGAGTACGACGAGCTGGGCCCGATCGTGACCACCGTGCTGTCGGATGCCATGAAGATGCCGTATCCGGTCGGCACCGTCTGGCGCAGGGTATACGTGCCGGGGATGGCGGAGGCCATGTAGTAGCCGAGGGAGTTCGTGATTGCGACCACCGAGCCGAGCCGCACGGTCGCGTTCGGGACGGCGACATCGCCGGCGTCGTAGACATGGTTGAAGTTCTTGTCGTCGTAGACGTAGCCGTCCACCGAGTACTCCGACACGCCGGTGTTCGGGATGTTGCGCATCGACGCGATCTCGGTGCGGTAGCTGGTCTCGCTGTAGTTGCCCTTCGAATCGGGCCGCGGGCTCGACGACGTGATGTTCACGACGACGCGCTCGATCTCGCCCAGCCGCGCCGGCGGGATGGGCCCGTTGCTCCAGCTCCAGGGTGCCGCAACACCCTTCATGTAGACCGTAAACAACGCCGGGATGCCGGCGCCCGGCTTGCGCACGAACGCCACGCCCTGATTGCTGCCGCCGTTGTTGCCGGCCACGTTGCCGCTCGAGTCGCCGTACACCTGCCGCACCAGCAGATAGTCGTTGGGGTTCGGCGTGTTCGCGGCGTCCGTGCCCGCGATGTCGGAGGCGTCGATGACGCCGTCGTTGTTGGTATCCAGCGTCCAGCGGATCACCTCGGCGCCGGTGTGGTACTTGACCGGCGGCGCCCATACCGTGCCGCTGAGCGGAAATGGCTTCGGGGAGCCGCTCGGATCGTAGGCGAGCGGCGCCTGGTGGCCGAGCGTGGCCGAGGTGTCGGGATACGGCAGCAGGTTGGCGTTGATCAGCACCTGCACCGAATCGATGTACGCGATCGGCGGTTGCGGGATCGTCCCCGTGGAGTCGTCGGTGCCGTAGCCCGCCGCGCGCAGGTCGCTGCTCAGCTTCTCGGCCACGACGCGCGCGCCCTGGGAGGACTCGACCCGGTTCATCTGCGCGGTCTTGTTGCGGGACACCGCGTACATGATCGCCATCAGCACCACCACGACGACCGCCATCACGACGAGCGTCACCATCGTTTCGACGAGGGTGAAGCCGCGCGAGTCGGACCGGATCCTGGAGGTGCGGCCATCCGAAGAGATGCGCATGTCAGTGCCTCTTGTAAGTGACGACCGTCACCGTGTCCTTGTTCTGGGTGGTCCAGTAGACGTTCACGGTGACCTTCTTCACGTTGTCGAGCGGAGCGGCCATCGTGACCACGTTGTAGTAACGCAGCCATCGACGGGTGCTGCCGAGCGTGTCGCAGGCCGTCCCTGCCGGATGCCGTCCATCCGTGATGCTCGCGTCGTTCCACGCGAGCGGTACCAGCTCCTCCAGCTTCTCCTGCGCGTAGTACGCCCCCGAGGTGACGAGCTTGTCGCGAACCTGCCGCTGCGACCCGGACGGGAACGCTCGCGAGATCGCGAGTACGCCGATCGCGAGGACGACGAGGGCGATCATGATCTCGACGAGCGTCGTTCCGCGTTCGCCACCGTGTGTTGCGGTCCGGAAGTGCATGAGGTCACCTACTGGTGGAGTACGAGGCCCGAGAGCTGGACGCTCACGGTGTCGCGGTGGTTGCGGCGGTCCTGCAGGATCACGTAGCCGGAGTTCGAGCACTGACCGTCAGGCTTCATCGGAAATATGGGCTGGAACCCCACGCCGTTGTAGTACGTGATGCCGTTCGGCAGATACCAGCCGGGCGTCGTGACCGCTCCGTTGTGGATGTGATAGTCCGAATTGAACTGTTGGTAGTAGAAGTGCATGGTCTGCGTGGTGCCGGTCGCGATCGCCTTCTCGCGCGCGATGCGCAGCTGCGCCGCGATGTTGTCGGCCGCGCCCTTCAGGTTCTGGGTGCCCAGGTAGTTGAGGAATCCCGGCAGCGAGAACGCGAGGATCGCCGCGACGACGATCATCACCACCATCAACTCCATGAGCGAAAAGCCGTTTCGATCGCGCAGCGTCATTGGCGGAGTCTCCAATTGATTAGCAGCGGACATGCCGCGCCCGTGCGAACGCGCGTAATATCGCGTGGTCCCTTGGAAAATCGGCAGTTTCGGCCGGCGACTTGAGGGGATTGCGGAATCGGGGTGGCCGCCATGCCGTGCGAACGGCACGGGGCGCCATTGCAGCGCGCAGGCCGGGCACCGGCCGCGAGCGTTCCCTAGCGGTCGGGGACCGCGGCGAGCTCCGCCAGCTCGAGACAGGCGTCCGCCAGCGTCGGGTGGGCTCCGGTGGCCTGCGCATTGCGTGAGCGTCCCGGAGCCGTCCGTCGATTGGGGCCTGGTGCAATCGCCGTTCCGGAACCGCCGCCGTCCGGTTCAAACGCCGGCAGCCGCACTCCCACGGACGCGAGCCGGGCGAGATCGCCATGCAATTCCGGCCAGTCGACGCGGGATCGCGCGGAATTACCGCCGTCTTCGAGCACCCCGCACGCCACGAGCTGCCGCCGCATGAGTGCCGCGTCGGCGGGCAAATCGCGAATCGAGTGGCGCGCCGCCCGTGCCAGCATCAACCACCAGGTGCGGCGGTCGAGGGGGGACTCGAGCCGCGCCCCGCGCGGGATCAGCGCGGCGCACTCCGCCCACTGTAGCCAAGGACGCACGGTCCCGGCCGCCGGGACCTCCGGCAGCCGCTTCGCAACGAACGCGAGCGGGTCCTCGACCGCCGCCAGTTCCCACCTCAGGTCCGGTTGCGACGGGCGGCGGACCTCGAAGTGCAGATGGTCGGCCGTGGCGTGGCCGCTGCGTCCGACGCGACCGATCGGTTGCCCGGCCCGGACCACCTCCCCGGCCTCGACGGCGATCGATCCGGCGAGCAGATGCGCATAGACGCTGTAGACCCGGCCACCACCGGCGAGGCGGTGGGCGATCACGACCGTCCACCCGTAACCCGCCGGGTCGTCGTTTGCGGCGCGCAGCACCAGTCCGTTCGCCGCCGCGCGGACCACCCCGCCCGCGTGCCGGTTGCCGAGGTCGACGCCCGTGTGCGCCGCCACCCCGTGAGCGGCGCGCTGTACCGAACGCAGCACGGCATAGCCGTCGCCACCGTCCGGATCCGGCTCGTCGTAGGCATGCGGATTCCCAACCGGGTAGATCCAGGCGCCGGACCAGCTCCAGCGCCGCTCGAGATCGTCGCCATCCGGGAACCGCCCGCCGATCCGCTGCCCGGCCTCGTCCGCACACGCGGTCGAGGGCGCCCGTAGCGCCACGCCGGACACCACGACCAGCGCGGCCACGGTCGCGAGGCGCAGCACGATGCCCGCCGCGCGATGTGAGCCGCCACGCCGCGGTCGCGCCCAAGCCTTGGGGGAGGCACTCGTTGGGAACGTCGCCAGGCGTGCTGCGATGTGGGGGATTGCCATGGCCGAGGGTATCGGCCCCGGGTCAGCGCAGCATGACCCATCGCCGCCCGGCGCCGGGTTCACCGCGGGGGCGCGCGAAGTACACGCCCGCCGGCCAGCCCAGCGTGCGTGCGGCAGGCAGTTCGGCGCGCCAGCCGTCCGCGGCGCGCGCCAGCTCGACGCTCGCGAGCCGGCGACCCCCGATGTCGTACACGTCGAGCCAGGGATTGGCCGGCCGCGATGCCACCGACAGCTCGAGCGCCGCACCCCGCCGCAGGGGGTTCGGCCCCACCCGGAGCGCGATGCCGGCGGCCGGCGCCGGCGCCGGGGGCACTGTGAGGGTCGTGCCGGGGAGGAGCCGCTGCCGCACGAGCAGCTGCGGGCGGCCGGCGATGTAGCCGGTGAACAGCACCGTCACCGCATCGTGCGACTGCGGAAGCACCACCGGCTGCGTGCCGTCGACGCCCTCGCTCACGTCGGTGCTGCGATAGTCCCAGCCGCGTTCGGGGGTCCAGCGGCGGTAGTGGATCTCGACCGGCGTCGCGCCGCTGCCCTCGTACGCCAGGTGCAGGCCGCCATCACGGTCCGGCGTCAGGATCGGCGCCTGGAACGGTGCGGTCTGCTGCTCCATCACGGTGTCGCGCGGCGATGGCGTGCGATCCGGCCAGCGGCGCTGATAGTGCAGCTCGTATGTTCCCGGGCCGCTGACCTGCCAGACCACGTGCAACGTGCCCGCAGCGTCGGTGACGGCGGCGAGCGCCGTCTGGGAGTAGGTCGGCGCGCGGGTGAGCGTGAACGGCTGGGACATGCCCGAATCCGGGTTGAAGCGGGCGGCCCAGATGCGCTGCGGCTGCTGGGGGGCCGCCGGCCGGTCGATCCACAGCACGTGCGCGACGCCGGCCGGGCTCACTGTGATCGCGGGTGTCGAGGGATAGCCGGGCGGCGTCGTGAGCTCGCGTGGCAGGCCGAACGGCGAGCGATAGGTGAACCGCATGAACATCACCTGCGGCTGATCGTTCAGCGTGTACTGGAACGCCAGATCGATCGTGCCGCTGCGGTCGGCGGCGATCGCGGGGGCGGAGCACGTCCCGGGCAGCGTCACGATCGGGCGCTCGTCGGTCCAGTGCCCGTGCATCCGGGCGCGGTAGTAGAGCCGCGCGTTGCCGGCGCGGGTGTCGCTCCACACCACGGCGAGGTCGTTGCCGGGCAGCACGGCGAGCGTGGGATCGAGCGCCGCGCCGGGGGAGGAGCTGACCTGGAACGCGCCGCTCCATCCCGAGCGGCCGGTGTGCAGCACGATCTGCGGCCTGCCGTCGCGGAGCTCGTCGCGCACCACGTAACCGGTGCCGTCGCTGCCCTGGCCCGCGGTCGAGGCGGGGCTGTAGGACGGCAGCGGCGCATAGTCCGCTTCCGTGAAGTTCTGGATCGGCTGCCAGCCGGGCGCCCGCACCTGGAGCGTGAACCGCATGTCGGCGCCGACACGCTGGATGTCGCGGATCGCGAGCTGGGTCACGGCGTTGCTGAAGCTCCGCAGATTGGGCTGACCCTCGTCGTCGACGTGGGTGCGGTTGAGCGCTCCGGGGAACGGATCGCTGCCGTCGCCATGATTGCGTCCCACGACGAGATCGCTGTCGCCATCCCCTTCGACGATCACGAGCCCCGGCGTGCCCACGTTCACCGAGTTGTTGGGCACGCGGGCCCCGACGACCGTTTCGTCGATGTGATAGACGATCATGCCTTCGAACGGCAGCGTGCGATCGAACTGCCGGCCCTTCTGGCGATTCTCGATCAGGAAGTGCTCGCTATTCTGTTCGCCCTGGAACCACATCTCGAGCACCGAGCCGGTGGTGGCGATGGGCGGCAGCGTGACGACCTGGTCCTGCGTGGGCCGCTCCGTCTGGTCCCAGCCGAGGAACTGCATCGGCCACGCGCCGAGATGGGCCGGCGATTCCGGGGACACGCCGTTCGCGCCGTAGATGCCGGTCGACATCAGCGACCAGTTGCCGGGTCCGACATTGGCGGTGCCGCCCAGCGACGAGGTGTCGTAGAGGTCGGGCAGACCGAGAGCGTGGCCGAACTCGTGGCAGAACACGCCGACTTCCGAAATCGCCCCGGGATGGAGGCCGGACAGCTCGGGCAGCACCGAGAACCGGTCCACCATGATGGAGCGATCCGACGACCCCGGCACCGGCGTCGAGGTCTTGAGCGGCTCGCCGAGCCGCCACGAGCTGGTCCGGGTGGTGATCGACCACAACGCGTTCGGGTCGTGCGAGGTCTCGCCGCCCGGCCCCGCATGGAGCAGCCACACCATGTCGACGTAGCCGTCGTGATCGAGATCGTACTTGGACCAGTCCACCGACGCCTGGGTCAGGATCATGGCATCCCGCAGCGCGCCGTAGCTGTTGGACGGTGTGCCGGTGACGTCGAGGCCATAGGAATACTCGGCGTAGTCCGCGCGATTCCGGGGCAGCGTGACGGTCGCCACCACCTCGCCGATCACCCGCAGCACCCCGCGCGACGTCCAGCGGTAGTAGTCGAACACCGTGCCGTTGCCGGTGCCGTCCGTGCTGTCGAACAGGGCGTGATCGAAATCGGCCTTGCTGTAGCGCAGCGGCATGTCGCGGAACCCGATCATGATGATCGGGACCCGCCACACGGTCCGGGCGGCGCTGGTGCCGAGCCCGTGGGGCGCCGCGGGGACGTCCAGCGCCCCGGTCTGGAACGCGCGCGACACCGCGGGGGGCAGCGGGCCGGAAAACGGCGGTGCGGTGGCGCCGGCCGGGAGGCTCACGGCCAGGAACACCATCGTGATCGCAAGGGTCCGGAAGAGGACGACGCTGCGCGCCAGGGGCATGGAAACTCGTATCCGATCATGGTCGACGATCGAATCGATCGTCGGGCCGACCCCGGTCGACGGCCATGACACTATATCACGAACCGGGCCCCGGCCGTGGCGGGTTCCACCCGCCGTGTCGCCACGGCGTTCGACTGTGTTAGCGTCCTCGTCAACGTGTGGACTGCATGCCGCAGGTACGGCCCCGACACCCCAGGGAGGATCGCCGCGCTGGTCCTCGCAGGGAGCCTGTTCGGATCGGCGCTGCACGCCGCCGATCTGCCGCTGCTGCGCTCCGATCGCGTACCGCAGTTCACCGCCGACCTGGTGGTGTCGCTACGTCCCGACGGCGAGCCGGCGCTGGCGGTCTCGATCGTCGTTCCCTACCGGCAGCTCGAGTGGCTCAAGGCGCCGCTGGGCTACGCCGCGGTCGTGGAGTTCACCGTGGTGTTCGAACCCGATCACCCGGGGGCCCAGATCGGCGACTCGTGGGACCGCCCGCTGCTGGTCGCCGACTTCTCGACCACGGTGAAGGCGGGCTCGAGCGTGATCGAACGGCGCACGTTCGACCTGCCGCCGGGTCGCTATCGGGTCCGGATCGGTGTGCGCGCCGGGGATTCGGACGTGCCCTCCACGGCCACCGGACACGTCGAGGTGCCCGACTATTCGCGCGTGCCGCTCGGTCTCGCGGACGTCGAGCTGGGAGTCGCGGGGCTGTCCGGCGAGTTCCAGCCGGTCCCGTCACGGGCATTCGGGCGCAACGCGTCGCGACTCGCGGCTCGCATGGCGCTGTTCGACCGGCGTGCCGGAGCGTGGCCGCGCGACTACCCGGTGCGGTATTGGATCAACGACGACACCGGCAATGAAGTGGCCACGGGAACCCGCAGCCTGTCGCTGTCGCACAGCAACGAGCCGGTCGTGGTGGCGCCGGATTCGCTGGACCTGTTCCTCGGCAGCTACGTGTTCGTGGCCGAGATCGGGCAGGGCGACTCGCGCTGGCGCGTCGAGCGGTCGTTCGAGGTCGAGGACTCGGGGCCGCCGCGGGGCAGGGAGTTCCAGCGCTTGCTCGAGCCGCTGTCGTTCATTGCGGATGGGCACGAGATCGACCGGCTGCGCAAACTCGCGCCGGCCGATCAGGCGGCGGGCTGGGAGGCGTTCTGGCAGCGCCGCGACCCGACCCCCGACACGCCCCGCAACGAGGCGTTGCTCGAATTCTTCCGCCGCGTGCGCTATGCGTCCCGGCATTTCCAGACGTTCGGTCCGGGCTGGCGGTCCGACATGGGCCGGATCTACATCAAGTACGGTCCACCCGATCAAACCGAGAGCCGTCCCGCGACCGGCTCCGACGCTCCACTCGAGATCTGGGACTACAACCGGCCCTATCGCCGGTTCGTGTTCGAGGATCGTGACGGGTTCGGACGCTACGTGCTCGTGGGTCCGGTGACCGAATGACCGCTCCACGTCCCGGTCACGCCGTCGTGACGCTGCCGGCGCTCGATGTGCGCCGCCGTCCCGATCACGCGAGCGAGCTGCTCAGCCAGCTCCTGATGGGCGAGGTGGTCCGTGCGCTCGACACCGCCGATCGCGGCCGCTGGTGGCGGATTCGCAATGCCGCCGACGGCTACGCAGGCTGGGTGCGGACCTGGGGCCTGGTGCCGTGCCCCGCCGACCGGGCGCGCCGCTGGCTCCTGCGCGCGCGGGCGCGGGTGGCGGTCAGCCATGCGGAGATCCGGAGCGCCGCCGGCGACGACAGCGTGGTGAGTCCCGTGTTCTGGAACAGCCGGCTGATCGTGGGGCCGGCCCGGGGCGGCCGGCGCACGGCCGAGCTGCCCGACGGGCGGCGGGGCGTGCTGGATGCGGCCGTGGTGCGCGTGCGCCCCGGACCTGCGCTCGCCCTGATGGATCGCGTGCGTGCGCTGTTCGGCATTCCCTACCTGTGGGGCGGCCGCACGCCGATGGGATTCGACTGCTCGGCGCTCACGCAGCAATTGTGGTTCGAACAGGGACTCCAGCTGCCGCGGGATGCGCGCGATCAATGGCGGGCTTGCCGGCCGATCCCCGTGCGCGAAGCCCGAATCGGCGACCTGGTGTTCTTCGCGGCCCCGCGGCGCCCGCCTGGGCACGTGGGCCTGGTGCTCGGCGGGGGGTACTACGTACACGCCCGCGGCAGGGTGCTCGTGGGCTCGATAGATTCATCTAATCCATTGTGCGATAAAGAGTTGCTATTTCAGTTACAGGGGTGCGGAGCACCCCCCGGTCGCCCCCGCTCGGGCCTCCCGAAGGCCTCCCGGACCCCAGATTCGGCTTGACAAGGTTTCCGGGGCTTCCCTAAGTTCCCCCGGGCGTTTGCCAGGATCCTTCCCAATCGAGGTTTGGTCCTGGCTTTTTATTGCGTGCTCCATTCCAGTCCAGCGTGACGGGAGTGGCACCTCGGCAACTGCAACGAATAATTCGGCTTGAAAGGAGGTGGGGCTCGGAAGTATCCGCGTTGTAGGTTTCAGCCACGAACACGGTTGATGCTGCATCGTGGCCATCGCAGCTCTATCCCAAAGCCAAGGAGGCATCTCCAAATGAGTTCTCTTCGCAAGAGTATCGTTCTTGGTGCAATCCTGCTCGCGATCCCGGTTCTGGCGAATGCCCAGACCTCGCGCGTGGAAGGCATGTCGCTTCAGGGCGACTACATCAAGGACTACACAGGCATCTACACGTATGTGTCGGGCGTCTCGAACGTGGGCAACCTGGTGTACGGCGAACTCGGTACCGAGACCGGTATTCCGGGTGCGGGCGGCAGTCAGTTCGACCGCAGCGTCGGCGCCGTGATCGGCAACCTGTGGGACGGCCGGTTCGGAACCTGGGCGATCCATCTGCGCTCGCTCACGCCGGCTCTCGGCCAGGGCGACGTCGCCGGTCAGCCGAATCCGGGCTTCGGCGGTTTCGACCCGAATACGAACAGCAACGAGTCGTTCGACGTCATGTGGGGCCGCAAGATGGGCACCACGAGCTTCGGCCTGCGCCTCAACCGGTCGTACTTCAGGCTCGAGGATCAGCTCCCGGGCGTGACGACGACCCTCAAGTTCGACGTGCCGACGGTGGGCGCGGGTGATCCGAATCTGGGTCGCAACGTGTTCGGTATCGGCGGCGGCGTCGGCTTCGAGATGAATCCAAACACCAATGTCGAGCTCGCGCTCCTCTACCAGGCGCGTGATTTCGAGAGCACGATCACGGGTGGCACGAGCCAGAAGGACGACAACTCGGCCAACTGGCTGGCATCCGGCCGCGCGATGTGGCAGTGGATGCCGAACGTGATGGTCGTGCCGGTCATCAAGTTCTACAGCTTCGACCTGTCCAACAAGTTCTCCCCCGCGGCGGGCGCGGCCACGACGTTCAACAACACGTTGAACGGCTGGCAGGCCGGCATCGCGGGCAACTGGACGGTGGGCTCGAACGACCTGTTCGTGCTCGGCGCCACGTTCGCCCAGAACAAGCTGGAGCAGCAGTACGACATCCTCGGCGTGTCGGCGTTCTCGGGGGCCTCGGGCTTCCCGGTCGGCGATTCGCTCAAGGTCACGGAGACCCTCACCCCGCAGGTGTTCGCCGCGCTCGAGACGCACGTGAACAACTGGCTGACGCTGCGTCTGGGTGCCAACAAGGGTGCATGGCAGAAGATCAAGCTCGAGGATCTGGGCGCCGGCGGTCGGCACCTCGAGCTGAACCTGTCGTCGTTCAACATGAACATCGGCGCCGGCGTGAAGCTGGGAACGCTCCAGCTGGACGCCGTCGTGAACAACGAATTCCCGCAGACCCTGGGTGGCTGGTTCAGCAACATCCCCGGCGGTTTCGTGGCGTTCCCGAAGGTCACCGCGACGTACGCGTTCTGACCCGACAGGAACCCGGCTGCAGTCAGAGGGGCGCCTTCGGGCGCCCCTTTGTCGTTGGACCGCGGGCAGGCCGCCGGGGTCTCAAGGCGCTTTCCGTGCTCGAATCGATTTCCCAGTTTGGCAAGACTATTTCAGGATCGTTTGTACAATCCGCTGACCTTTCCCCCCATCGCGCGGCCTCCGACGGATTCCCGGCCGAGTCGCCGCCGACGCCGTAGCCCCTTGCGCTACCGATAATTCCGGGGTTTCCGTTCAACTCAAGATCGGGACATCCGCGCATATCCTTGCAACGCATTACCTTGCGCTTTGCGTGGTCCGTCCCTTGCATGCTCGCTGCGCGTTCGGCGGCACGAGACTTTGCAACGTCTCCGGCGGTCTGGCGTTCGACCGTCGCGTCGTAGCATGAAACATGAGACCGGGCTGGCCCATCCCCCGCCAGTTCGTATATGTTTCAAACGTGTAAACTGCCACCTGGATGTCAGGTCCCCCTGGGAGTCGCTTTCGGCCGTGGCGAACATCCTCAAGAGTTCGCGGTCGTTCGTCGCAGGCAACGCAGGGAAGCGCCGTTCGAAATCACCAGGTGTTTCGCGTGTCGATCCGGCATCTGCCGGCGGGTTTCGGGAGTCACCGGGGATTCATTGGAAAAGGAGATGGGACATGCATCGCATCGCGGTTAGGGCCGCAAGTCTCGTCACCGGGGGGCTGGTTGCGGTCCTGCTGGCCACCTCGCTGTGGGCGGGAACCACGGGCAAGCTGACGGGCAGGGTCGTCGACGAGAAAAAGCAGCCGCTCGTCGGGGTGAATGTCCGAATCGAAGGGCAGCGCCTCGGAGCGATCACCGATGCGAACGGCAACTTCGTCGTCATCGGTGTGCCGGCCGGCGTCTACCTCGTGCATGCCAATCTGCTGGGGTTCGGGCCCTACGCCGCGGACAACGTCACCGTCACGTCGGATTTCACGACCACGCTCGACGTCACGCTCAAGACCGAGGCGATCCAGCAGCAGGAGGTGCACGTCGACGCGACGCGGCCGCTGCTGCAGCGCGACGCCACCGGCACCACTCGCGTGCTGTCCCAGTCCGACATCCAGAAGCTGCCCACGCGCGGCTATCGTGACGCGGCGGCCCAGCAGACGGGCGTCGTGAATTTCGGGCGCAACATCGACAACGAGGCCCAGAATTCGAACACCCTCATCATCCGCGGGGGCCGTCCCAACGAGACCGCCTACTTCGTGGACGGGTTCTCGCAGCAGGACCCGCTGACGGGCACGTCGAGCACTTCGATCAGCAACAGCGCGATCGAGGAGGTCGTGGTGCTCACCGGTGGCTTCAATGCCGAGTACGGCCGCATCATGTCGGGTGCCGTGAACGTCGTGACGCGGGAGGGTGGCCAGAAATACTTCGGCTCGCTCGAGGCGGTGTCCGACGCGCTGGCCGGCAACTGGATCCAGGCGGCGAAGACCGACTACAACATCTACGACCTGACGCTCGGCGGGCCGGTGATCCCCGGCAACGACCGGCTGACGTTCTTCGTCTCCGGCGAGCGCCGCTGGCAGCGGGACCGGTCGCCGTCGTTCCTGCCGACCGCGTTCCGCCAGGAGCTGACCCAGCTCCACGCCGAGCAGGACATCAAGCCCGACAACACCTCGTCCGCCTATACGTTCCAGGGCAAGCTGGCGTACCAGATCAGCGACAAGGACCAGCTCAAGGTCGGCGGCCTGGGCTCCCAGGACGACTGGCGCCAGTTCTCGCAGTTCTACCTGCTCGATCCCACGCACGGACCGCGGTACACCGACCGGAACCAGTCGTTCTACTCGACGCTCAATCACGTGTTCAACAACCGCACGTTCGCGAACGTGGGGGTGAACTACTTCGAGACCGAGCGCAAGCGCGGCGACGCGACGGCGTTCGACCGCCTGGGCGACTACTACGTGCCTGGCGGCAACTCGCTGTACGACCAGGACGTGCCGATCTTCTACCTGCCGACCCACGTCTGGGATGACTATCTGCAGCGCAACTCGAATTACATCGGCGCCACCGGAACGGTGTCGTCGCAGTTGAACCAGTACCACCAGCTCAAGGTCGGCGCGGATTACCAGTACCACACGCTCCGGCTGTTCGATCACTACTTCCCGACCCAGCTGGGCGGCGATAATCCGGACCTCAACAACTGGGACGGTTATGGTTACAAGATCGGCGTTGGCCCCGACGGCGCGTTCCGGCTGGAGAACGAGGACAGCGGACGCGACGGTCCGAAGCACCCGAAGGTGTGGTCGACCTACGTGCAGGACAAGTACGAGCGATCGGGCGTGATCGTGAATGGCGGACTGCGCTACGACCATATCGACGTGAACACGCCGGCGCTCAAGAACGAGCGGTTCCCGCTCGGCGACCCGACCGATCCGAACAACAATCCGGACCTGCTCGAGGCCAATGACCTGATCCCCAACAAGACCTACGGCCGCATCTCGCCGCGGCTGGGTGTGGCGTTCCCGGTCGACGAGAAGACGATCATGCGGTTCAACTTCGGGCAGTTCTACCAGCAGCCGAACCTCCAGGACCTGTACGTGAACTACCGGTTCCTCGAGTACAAGGTGCGCACCGGCGGCTACTTCGTCGGGTTCGGCAATCCGAACCTGCGGCCGGAGCGGACGACCGCGTACGAGGCCGGCCTCCAGCGCCAGCTCGGCGACCAGGTGAAGCTCGACGTGACGGCCTACTACAAGGACGTGAAGGACCTCGTCGAGGTCACGAACGTCCCGTCGCATCCGAAGAGTTTCTCGTCGTTCCGCAACCGCGATTTCGCGACGATCCAGGGGCTAGACCTGGGACTGACGATGCGGCCGGTCAACCACATCTCGGCGAACCTCGCGTACAGCCTGTCGTTCGCGCAGGGCACGGGATCGGTGTCGAACACGCAGCGCAACATCGCATGGGTGGGCACCGAGACTCCGAAGCAGACGTCGCCGCTCGACTTCGACCAGCGTCACAAGATCTCGATGAACCTCGACTACCGGCTCGGCCGCGGCGAGGGCCCGGCGTTCAGCGGCCATCGCTGGCTGCAGGAGACGGGCATCAACGCGCTGCTCAACGTGTCGAGCGGCACGCCGTATACCCCGACCAAGGTCTTCAACGAGGTCACGCTGGCCGCGATCAGCCCGGAGCCGGTGGGTCCGGTGAACTCGCGGTACGGTCCCTGGAACGTGACGCTCGATCTCAAGGCCTCGCGCGCGTTCACGGTGTCGAACCTGCACATGGAAGCGTTCGTGTGGGGACTCAACGTGTTCGACAACCGGAATCCCGTCACGGTCTACACCTCGACCGGCAATACGCTGTCGACCAACTGGCTCAACACCGATGAAGGCGAGGCGTTCATCCAGAACACCTCCGCCAAGAACGGCGGCGGACTGTACGAGCTCGCGACCAACAATCCGAACCTGTACTCGAATCCGCGGCTCGTTCGTTTCGGCCTGCGGACCAACTTCTAGTCCCAGCGCCAGGAGGCAGCCATGAAGATTCGACTGTACGGTCTCGCGTTGTCGGCGGCGCTCGTCGCCGCGGGTGCCGCGGCGGCGCCGCCGCCCGGCACTTCGCCGGCGCGGACCCACACCGCGCAAGCCGGGAAACCGCTGCCGGCCGCCGCCGGGAAACCGCTGCCGGCCCGAGGCCGGAAGCCGCTGTCGGCGCCCGCCCGCGCCGAGCGCGCGGACCGGGTGCAGGTGCTCAGCCAGGCGCGGCGCATCGACGTCAACAACATCAACATGTTCGTGACGAACTACGGCACGTTCGCGAACGACATCGAGAATCAGGGCAACGCCGGGCTGTTCTTCCCGAAGGGCACGATCAAGACCGCGGTGTACCAGTCCGGCATCTGGCTGGTGGGCAAGGTGGGCGGCCAGCTGCGCGCCGCGATCGCCGAATACAGCCAGGAGTTCGTGCCGGGGAAGATGGTCGGGACGACGTTCGACAACCCGTCGCGCCCGGAATACCAGGTGTACAAGGTGGCGCGCTTCGCCGGCAGCTCGTCCGACACGGATCACGTCGAGCGGGATGCGGGCGCGATCGCGCGCGATCGCACGCTCGATCCGATCGTGCACAACTCGTGGAGCGAGTACATGCAGGGCGCGGCGCCCTACGGCGCGCCAACGCGTGACTACCGGCTCCCGAATCCCAACGTGCCGGGCGACTCGGTGACGATCACGGGCCCGGACGTGAGTGGCGACCAGATGCTGTGGAGCGTCTACAACGACGCCGATCCGTCGGCGCACATCAACAACGCGGGCCGCACGGCGCCGCTCGGCGTCGAGATCCAGCAGACGACGTTCGGCTTCGACCGCCAGGGCGCGCTCGGCAACACGGTGTTCCTGCGCTACCAGATCACGAACCACAGCGGCGCGCCGATCGACAGCATGTACGTCCAGCTGTGGGCCGATCCCGACCTGGGCGGCGCGGGCGACGACCTCGTGGGCTGCGACACCACCCTGTCTCTGGGTTATTGCTACAACTCGACGAACACCGACCAACTGTACGGCGACCGGCCGCCGGCCCTGGGCTACGACTTCTTCCAGGGCCCGCGGGTCGGAGCGAATATCCTGCCGCTGACGTCGTTCGTGTTCTATCAGAACGGCACCGATCCCTCGAGCGTGCAGCAGACGTTCAACTACATGAAGGGCCTGCACTCGGACGGCACGCCGTTCCTCGACCAGAACGACAATCCCACCAAGTTCTACGCCTGGGGCGATCCGGTGGCGGGCACCGGCTATCTCGACACGAACCCGTCGGACCGCCGCTTCATGCTGATCTCGGGACCGTTCACGCTGCCCGCCGATTCGACGCAGACCATCGTTGGCGCGATCGTGATCGCCCAGGGCGGCGACCGGCTGTCGTCGGTGACGGGGCTCAAGTTCTTCGACATCAAGGCGCAGGCCGCGTTCGACGTGAACTTCAACCTGCCGCCGCCGCCGCCACAGCCCAAGGCGACGTTCAGCACCACCCACGACGCCGTCAATCTGCTGTGGGATTCCGGGTCGCGGTTCAACTATTCCCCGACGTTCGGCTATCAGTTCGAGGGCTACAACGTGTATCAGGGCGCCTCGATCTCGGGCCCGTGGAAGCGGCTCAAGACGTTCGACCTGGTCGATAACATCAAGGACGTGCGCGACACCGTGTTCGACGTGAACACCGGTCTGCTGATCACCGACCAGCCCACCGCGTTCGGCGCCGACAACGGCGTGCAGTACTCGTTCAGCACGGACCAGGACGCGATCCGCGGCGGCCCGCTGCGGCAGGGTACGACGTATTACTACGCCGTGACGGCCTATGCGGTGAACGAGTCGCCGCCCCGGCGCGGATTCGAGAAGGTGCTCGAGACGTCGTTCCAGCCGATCGTGGTGACGGTCCAGAAGACCGCATCGGGGACCGACGTGGCGGCGGCCCGGGTCTTCCAGGCCGTGGATCACCGGGCGAACAGCGGGATCCCCGCCACCACCGACCACGTGCTCGTGGATGTCGTCGATCCCGCCTCGATCACCGGTCACACCTATTCCATCAGCTTCACGAACCTGGCGGTGCCGGTGATCGATGGCACCGACACGCTCACGACGACATGGTCGCTGCGCGATTCGACGACCGGCCAGGTCCTGATCGCGAACCAACTCGCGCGCACGAACAGTCCCGACTACGCCCCGGTCGACGGCATGAACGTGCGGCTGCTCGGCAGCCAGGCGGCGGATCCGCCCAACGATCCGCTGAACGACGTGTACTACACGCCGTTCCGGTCGGACATGCCGTTCGCGCTGACCGGCCCGTTTGGCCTCGGGTTCTTCGACGGCGGCTGGGACTACGCATTCAATTTCCTCGCCGGCATCGATCCCACGGTGAATCCCGAGGCGTTCCCGACCGTGGAACTGCGGTATGGAACGGGCCAGAAGGCATATCGCTATTACCGCGATGAGCTTGCCGACGGAACCCCGCCTGGCCCTCCTCCGGGCGATCGCGGATACATCTATGGTGGCTTCGACAACATCCAGTGGTCAGCGTGGGACGTGGATCACAACCAACAGCTCGAGATCGGGTTCGTGGAGCGCCGTGTCACGGACGACAATCATGTCCAGACGGGGCCTCAGCCGGCCACGCACGACGGCACGTGGAATCCCGACGGTTCGTCGCTGGGTGGCCGGGAGTACCTGGGAGTCAGCTTGCGGCCCTACACCGGCACCGCCGCTCCCGAGCTGGCGCAGGACGCGGCGATCGTCGGCGCCGACACGCTGTGGCTCTACAACGCGGCGCTGCGCCGGAACGGCTCGCCGCTGCCCGGCGACAAGTTCACGGTGCTCGCCGGCGGCAACCGCCACGCGACGACGAACGACACGCTGAACTTCGCGACCCAGGCGCCGGCGCACAACGTGGTCGCGCTCCAGAAGGCCGGGCTCGAGAACATCCGGGTGGTGCCGAATCCGTACTACAGCCGCTCGACGTACGAGATCTCGTCGTTCAACAAGATCGTCAAGTTCATGAACATGCCCGAGACGGCCACCGTGCGGATCTACAACCTCGCGGGGCATCTCGTCCGTACGCTGCGGAAGGTCGACGCACAGAGCTCGATCCTGGAATGGGACCTGGAGAACGAGAACCGGCTGCCGGTCGCGAGCGGCGTGTACGTCTATCACGTCGAAGTGCCGGGGGCGGGCAGCACGGTCGGGCGCATGGTCGTGTTCATGGAAAAGGAACGGCTGCAGAACTTCTAGGAGGTCAGGACCATGCATCGCATGATCGAACGATATCCAGTGAGGAGCGCCCGGCGGTTCGGGGCTCCCGTGCTGGCTCTGGCCGCCCTCGTCCTGTCCGCGGCGCTCGCGCAGGCGGGCTCGGACGGCCGCAAGGGGACGGCGGGAGCCACGGAGCTGCAGATTCCGGTGGGGCCGCGCGGCACCGCGCTGGGCGGTGCGGTGGCGAGCGACGTGACGGGCATCGAAGCCATGTACTGGAACCCGGCGGGTCTCGCGGCGACCACGTCCACGGAGGCGATGTTCTCCCACACCCAGTATTTTGCCGACATGAAGCTCAACTATGCGGGCATTGCGGCGAAGGCCGGCGGTCTCGGCACACTGGGCTTCGCGGCCAAGGTGCTGTCGATCGGTGACATTGTCGTCACCACCGAGCAGGCCCCGGACGGCACCGGCGAAGTGCTGAGTCCGACGTTCAGCGTGCTCGGATTCACCTGGGCGCGGCAGTTCACGGACCGCGTCAACTTCGGCGCCACCGCGAACTACGTCAACGAGTCCATTTCGAACAACAGCGCGAGCGGTGTGGCGTTCGACTTCGGCGTCCAGTACGCGACCGGCTGGCAGGGGTTGCGGATCGGCATGGCGATGAAGAACGTCGGCACGTCGATGTCGTACTCGGGGCCGGGCTTCGAGATCCTCACGCGGGACCCGTCGTCCGATCCGAATGCCGGCAATCGCGGGCTGAGCTTCTCGTCGACATCGTTCAACATGCCGTCGTACTTCACGCTGGCGTCGAGCGTGGACGTGCTGCGCTCGAGCGAGCAGTCGCTGGTCGCGCTCGGATCGTTCCAGAACAACAACTTCTCCGGCGACAACGTCCGGGGCGGCGTGGAATGGTCCTATCGCGACGCGTTCGCGCTGCGCGGGTCGTATTTCGGCACGTTCAACGGCACGACCGACCCGGCCACGGGGGAGGAGTCGTTCAAGCTCAGCGCGGGGGACGATCTGTACTCCGGATACGCCGTCGGCGCCGGGGCGAAGGCCCACTTCGGCGACGCCGGCCGCATCGGCATCGACTTCACCTGGCGCCCCGTCCGCCAACAGTTCGACGACATCATCGACCTGTCGGTGAAGCTCGACTTCTAAGCGCCGCGCCACCCACAAACGAATCGGCCCGCCAATCCACCGGCGGGCCGATTCGTTGTCTCTCATAGAGCCTATGCATAAACTCCGCGCAACATGATGACCCTGACCACCCGCTCGATTGCCACCATGAACGCGGCCACCCGCATGTCGACCTTGTGCTCCACCGACTTGGCGAGCACGTCCTTGAACGCGGGCACCATGGTCTGCTCGAGGCGCAGGTTGACCTCGGCCTCCGGCCAGTAGAGCCCCATGCGGTTCTGGACCCATTCGAAGTACGACACGGTCACACCGCCCGAGTTGCACAGGATGTCCGGGATCACGAACACGCCCCGTTGCTGGAGGATGATGTCGGCATCGGGGGTGGTGGGGCCGTTGGCGCCTTCGGCCACGATGCGGGCGCGGATCTTGTCGGCGTTGTCGGCGCGGATCTGATTCTCGAGCGCGGCCGGCACCAGGATGTCGCAGTCGTACTCGATGATCGAAGTGGTCAGCGGTTTGCTGCCGGGGAATCCGGCGACGCCACGGTGGTCGATCGTCCAGCGGATCAGCGTCGGCACATCGAGTCCATCGGGATTGTGGATCGCGCCCGAGATGTCGCACACCGCCACGATCTTCGCTCCGTCCTTCGCCATCAGGTCGGCCGATACCGAGCCCACGTTGCCGAATCCCTGCACCGCCACGCGCGCGCCCTGGAGCGGCAGGTCCAGGTGGCGGCAGGCCTCCCGCACGCACAGCAGGACGCCACGGCCGGTGGCTTCGCGGCGGCCCAGCGAGCCGCCGATCTCGAGCGGTTTGCCGGTGACGACCGCGGTCTCGGTGCGGCGCTCGTGCATGGAATACGTGTCCATGAACCACGCCATCACCTGCTCGTTGGTATTCACGTCCGGCGCCGGCACGTCGCTCTCGGGGCCGAACAGGTCCGACAGGTCCGCGGCGTAGCGGCGCGTGAGTTTCTCGAGTTCGCCCAGGGACATCTTGCTCGGATCGCAGGCGATGCCGCCCTTGCCGCCGCCGAATGGAATGTTGACCACCGCGCACTTCCAGGTCATCCAGGCGGCGAGCGCCTCGACCTCCTCCAGCGTCACGTCGGGATGGTAGCGGATGCCGCCCTTCGCAGGTCCGCGCACGATCGAGTGCTGGACGCGGTAGCCGGTGAACACCTTGAACGTGCCGTTGTCCATCAAGATCGGGAGCGACTGGATCGTCGCCCGGCGCGGCCGCTTGATGATCTCCTTGATGCCGTCCGGCAAGTTGAGGCGCGACGCCGCTTCATCGAACTGGCGCTCGGCGTTCGCCAGCGGATTCAATTCCTTCTGGATGTTGGTGCCTTCGACTTGCACGGGATTCTCCAGGAACGGGCGTCGCGGACGCATCCGCGGTGGCCTTGGCAACGGCTCGGTCCCCGTGACCCACGGGGGTGGGACGACGCGCGCGAAGTATAGGTCGGCCCGCGGAAGGCCTCAACCGCGGTCACTTCATCGGTCTCGACTGGCCCGCGCTGGTTCGCGGCCCCGCCCGGCGCCGGCGCGTGGACTTCGCGCCACGAGCCGGTTGCGGGAATCGTCCCAGAACGCCCGCACCTCGCCCCACGTCACCTCGAGCGGGGCGGGATCGAGCGCAGCGCGCGGCTCGAGCCCGGCGGGCCGGGCCGCGGTGGACCGCAGCGGCGCCTGGCCCTGGTCCGCGAGCGTTTCATCGTCGATCTGCTCGATGTACCAGCGGGTGCTGTCGCGCAGGAAGCCCTTGTCTTTCAGCTCCTGCGGGAGCAGCGCCGAGTCACCGCGCACCACGAAGAACCGCGTGACGCCGGTGACCTGGTAGTCCGGGGTTTCGATGCGCAACAACGTCTGCGCCGCGATCTCCTTGTGAACCCTGGCGCTCTTTCCGCGACGACTGTCGGGCAGCGCGACGAGGTTCTGATCGAACGTCAGATTGATGCTGACCGGCGGCGGCTCGGCGGCGGTGCCGCGCACGAAGATGTTCGTGGCGATGTCGAGCTCGTCCTCGCGGGTGAGCGACCGGTTCCGGTACACGTTGCCGGCGGTGTCGGTCGGCGCGAAGAAGAACTGGTAGTCGTCGGTGAAGATCTCGCGGTAGAGGTTCGGATCGCGATGGTTCCAGCACCATTCGTAGAGCCTGAGGACGCCGATCGCGGTGCCGGGATCGGGCGGAGCGGACGAGAACCCCGAAGTGCGGGTCACGCGCGGCTCGAATGGGTTGAAGCAGCCCGCTGCGAGCACGCCGAGGGCGAGGACGACCGCGCCGACTCCGAGGATCCGCAGCCACCCGCGGCCGCGGCCGTTTGCAGGGCCGCCCCCGCGCACCCGCCATGGGGTTCCGAATGACAGCCGATTCCGCATCACGACGGCGCCAGGCGGCGCTCTCCCATCGATAATTCGCCGGCATCGCGATTGGCGTCGGTCGCCTCGCGATCCTGCCAGCGTACGATCACCCACTTGGACGATGCTCTCACGAACACCAGCGCCGCGAACCCGCGCGCGAAGATCTGGGTCTCTCCACCCTGCAGGATTGCGATCGCACGGTATTCACGGTACAGCGTCGCGGTATCCGACTGGTAGTCGTCTTCGGTGGTGACGTCCTTGCTCCACTGGAACAGGTAGGTGGCGCCGGCGGGCACGCTCGACAGCGTCACGAACCGCGAATAGAAATTGTCCTCATGGGCGTGATCCCAGTCGGGAGGCGGAGTTATGCCCAGCTGGGCCATATGGTTGACGGTCTGCGGATCGAAGAACGCATGGAATTCGCGCCCGTCGACCGTGGTATCGCCGAACGCCCCCGAATACGCCGACTGACCATTCGACCGGCCCTTGTCCGCGATCGCGCGCGCCACCGTCCCCAGCGTGCTGTCGGGCTGGGAGTAGTTCGGCACCACCGAAGTCCCCGGCCGCGGCGCTTCCGGCGAAGCCGGCCGAAAGTACCCGCACCCCGACAGCGCCCCGAGCACGAGCGCGAGCGAGAACAGCGCCGGCCACCAGCGGTCCGAGGGGCGCGTCTCCCCGTAGCGTGCTCGCTGCGTTACAATTGCCATGATAATTCCAGCCTGCCGTTCCAGTAGTCCGATTCAGCGCGTGGCGAGGGTTGCGCGAGGCCGTTCTGGAACGTGATCCCGCGATTGCCCCGGTAGGAGCGCTGGAGATCGCCCGACAACCGCCCCTTCGCCCCGAGCGGAATGTTGAGGTTGCCGCCGCCCGAGAAATTGAGCGTCCGGTCGTCGCGCTGCGGGATCGAGCCCTGGTCCGTCACGGTGGCACGCGTGTTCGCCAGGTACTCGGTCGTCACGTTCAGCGCGAACAGCGGCGTCGGCTGGAACGTGATGCGGGTCCGCAGCGTGTAGTTGCGGCTCTCGTCCGCCTTGCTGAAGTACTCGGCGTCCGACAGCAGCGTGTAGTTGCCGCTCGGCGAGGTCTGGGCGACGTGGGTGATCTCGATGCTGGTGCGCGGCGTCACCACGGCGTTCAGCGTGGTGCGCGCCTCGTAGTTCAGCGTGAGCCGGTTGTTCACCGGCAGATTCGGGAACCGGATGTAGTCGGCGCTGAGCTGGTTGCGTTGCGTGGCCGTGAACCCCGGCAGGATCTGGCACGTCCAGCGCCATTCGGCGCGGTAGGTGCGGGTCTCGTTGTTGCCGCCGGTGCTCTGGCTCGGCAGGCTGATCAGCGACAGCCGGATCACCTCCATCGCCGCCCCGGTGCTGATGCGCTGCGAGCGGTTGTACTGCCCGTCGATCCGGAACTGCTGCCGGTACTGATCCCGGTCCACGGGCAGGCTGGGGAACGAGTCGATCACGGAGTAGCGCGACTGGCTCAGGCTCACGTTGCCGTTGGCCGTGAACGTGAACCGCGGCCCGAACGCGTGGGTGAGCGAGGACTGGACCTGGCGGGAACTGGTCTTCTCGAGATAGCCGCCGCTTGCCACGCGCTTCGGGAACCGCGAGTTGTAGTAGGTGTTGTCGAACGAGCCGTCGAGGTACCAGCCGAGCAACGCATAGCGGCCATCCACGTCGAACGCCTGGTCGGACCGGGTGTTCAGCGAGCTGAGATTGCTCGCGGTCGCGTTCCCCGAGCGCCCCAGCCGCTCGGTGACGTTCAGGTAGCGGTCATTGTCGCGCCGCATCCGCACCGCGGTGACGATCTTGTCGGTGTTGGTGCGGATCTGCTGGATCTGCGTGCTGTCGAGCGGCGATTCGACGCGCACCCGCCGGATGCCGTAGGTGACGTTGAGCCCGATCGGCGAGTTCTGGTACATGCCGAGCGTGCCGTCGATGCTGTTCGCGAGGTCGCGGGTGTCGAACTCCTGGATCGCGCCCGGCACCCGCGTCTTCGCCGCGTTGCCGCTCAGGTGTCCGGTGACATCGTTCACCAGCCAGTCGCGTTGATAACGGGTGTGGCCCGTGAGGTCGCCCGACACGCCGCGTTTGATCTGCGAGACGTTCGTGAGGCCGAGGATGCCGCCGAAGAACGACAGCTCGCCGCCGAGGTTCCGCGACGGCTGCCCCTTGGCGCGCGCCGACAGCTGGAATTCGTTCTTGATCTCGGACTCGTTGTTGAGGTTGCCGGGATTCTTGCTGTCGAACCGCTCGAGGTTGGCGCGGCCGCCCAGCGACGCGTTGGGGGAGAACTTCCAGCCGCCCTCGGTGGTCGCGGTGCGGTTCTGCTGCAGGTTCAATTGCCCCCCCGCCCGGAACTGCTGGAGCGAGATGTTCGTGCTGTTGCGCAGGAACAGCGGTCCCCGAACCAGGTTCCAGTCGGCGGCGTTCGTCCAGATGTTCGTGGTCTGAGCGATGTTGTAGCTGCTCGTGTACTGGAGCGACGTCGCGCGCTGAAGCTTCGACGACAGTGGATTGAATTGCTCCCGGCGCATGATCACCCCCACGCTGTCGACCGTCGCGTGCAGGCTGTCGGACAGGAACGTGATCCGGTCGAGGCTCATGCGATAGCGAATCGACAGCGCCCGGAGCGTATCGGGCGTGAGGCCGAGACTGTCCGCGAGCGGGAACAGCCGCCCGAACGTGAGATTCAGCGTGTCCCGCAGCAGCGTCGTATCGGCGAACGCGAAGCGCCCGGTCGGCGCGGGAGGGGCCGTTTGCGCGGCGCCCGGGTCGCGCGCGGCCGCGAGGCCAATCGCAAGGGGAACAAGGAGAAGGAGAAGTCGCGTGGGTCGGGTCATTCGGACGTGCCGCGGCACCCAGAGAGGGAGGCGCAACGAGCCTAGCATCGGCCAGGAAACACGGTCAATGAATTGCTCTACCCCGCGACGGGTCATCCCGATGAAAAAAACGGGGCCAATCCGCTTGCGAGCCTCAAGATCGCGGGTGTAGCGTCCGATGGCTTGTGGGACAGGGATGTCCGGAACCTACCGTTGGCAGACCCCGGCCTCCCGATCTTCGATCACCACGCCAAGTCTTCGATCCCGAACCTGGAGCGGCTGGGATGCTCAATAGTCTTACGGGTCTGTTCTCCACCGACGTGGCCATGGACCTCGGAACCGCGAACACGCTGGTGTTCGTCAAGGGTCGCGGCATCGTGCTGAACGAACCGTCGGTCGTGGCGGTCGACAAGGCCACCGGACGCGTGCTCGCCGTCGGCAGCGAGGCCAAGCTGATGCTCGGCCGCACCCCCGACGAGATCAACGCCATCCGGCCGCTCAAGGACGGCGTCATCGCCGACTTCGAAGTCACCGAGCACCTGCTGCGCGAATTCGTGCACCGCGTGCAGAAGCACAAGTTCCTCGTGCGGCCGCGCATCATCATCTGCGTTCCCTCGGGCATCACCGAGGTCGAGCGCCGCGCGGTGAACGACTCCGCCATGCGCGCCGGCGCGCGTGACGTCCGGCTCGTGCCCGAACCGATCGCCGCGGCGATCGGCGTCGGACTCCCGGTCGACACCCCCACCGGCAACATGGTCGTCGACATCGGCGGCGGCACCACCGAGATCGCGGTGATCGCGCTCAACGGCATCGTCACCAAGATGTCGATCCGCGTGGGCGGCGACGAGATGGACGAAGCGATCATGAATTACGCGAAGAAGGCGTACAACATGCTCATCGGCGAGCAGACGGCGGAGCGCATCAAGATCGAGATCGGATCGGCGTTCCCGCTGCCCGAGGAGATGGACATGGAGATCAAGGGGCGCGACCTCGTGCGCGGCATCCCGCGCACGCTGCGGGTGTCGAGCGTCGAGATCCGCGAGGCGCTGCAGGAGCCGATCGGCAACATCGTCAACGCGCTGCGCGAATCGCTCGAGCGAACGCCGCCCGAGCTCGCGGCGGACATCGTGGATCGCGGCATCTTCCTCACCGGCGGCGGTGCGCTGCTCCGCGGACTCGACCTGCTGCTGCGCGAAGTGACCAACCTCAACATCCGCGTCGCGCAGGATCCGTTGACTTCGGTGGTGCTCGGGGCCGGCAAGATCCTCGAACACCCCGAGGACTACGAAAAGGTGCTCCTGAGCGGCCACAGGGACTGAGTTCATGGGAGGAGTCCTCCCACCCGCGGAGCGCCACAGCAGCGCTCTGATGGGCCTGTACGCGACGCTCTCGCTGCTGCTGCTGATCATGGGCGACCACATTCCCGTCGGCGCCCTGCGCGGCATCGGCGCCTGGATGTTCTCCCCGTTCGACCGCGTGGTGCTCACCGCGGATCGCATCGCGGCGGCCTGGCGCGAGAATTCGTTGCTGCACCTCCAGATCACCCGGCTCGAGCTCGAGAACGAGCGGCTGCACGTCGCCGGACTCGAGAACGAGAGTCTGCGCCACATGCTCCAGCTGCCGCCGTGGCGCGGGATGCCGCTCAAGCCCGCCGAAGTGCTGGCGCTCGGCGGCGAATCGCTGCCGTCGTCGGCCACGCTCAGCGCGGGCACCCGCCAGGGCGTCAAGGAGGGCGACGTGGTGGTCACCGAGTCCGGGCTGCTCGGCCGCGTGGGCGAGGTGTGGCCGACGCTGTCGCGCGCGGTGCTGCTCACGGACGCCAATTCGGCGGTCGCCTGCGAGGTCGAGAGCACGAGCGTGCTCGGCGTGCTGCGGTTCAT
Organism: Candidatus Eiseniibacteriota bacterium; assembly: GCA_038231135.1. Classification (GTDB taxonomy): domain Bacteria; phylum Eisenbacteria; class RBG-16-71-46; order RBG-16-71-46; family RBG-16-71-46; genus JANLWX01. Next base: position 112,812 of record JBBRLX010000003.1, read on the forward strand.
GACGCTGCCGCACCCCCATCTCGAGCTGACCGGCGTGCCGCTGTCCGACACGCTGCGGGTGGGACAGCGCGTGATCACGTCCGGCATGTCGCGCCACTATCCGCGCGGCATCATGGTCGGCTCGATCCACAGGATCGGGCGCGACTCCGGCGGGCTGACCCAGACGATCGAGGTCGCGCCGGCCGCGATGTTGTCGCGGCTGCGCCATGTGTTCGTGATGACCCCGCCCACGCTGCCCGAGGACAAGCCATGAGAGCGTGGATCGTGCTGCTGTCGTTCGCGGGCGTCGTGCTGCTGCTACGGTCGACCGCGCTCACCTCGCTCGCCGCCCGCGGCGTGGTGGTGGACGTGCTCGCGTTCGCGACGGTGGTATGGGCGCTGCGTCACGGCGCCTCGTGGGGGGCCTCGTTCGGCTTCGCGCTCGGCCTCGCCGCCGATCTCGACGCGGCGCACTGGCTCGGCCGCCATGCGCTCGCGCTCGCGCTGATCGGTTACGCGATCGGCCGGCTGTCCCGCACGCTGGTGCGCGACAGCGTGCGCACCCAGTTCGTGCTGGTGCTCATCGCCACCGTGCTGCACCAGACGTGGTCGGTTGCGTTCGAGATCGGGGCCGTGGAAGGATGGTCGTACCTCGCGCAGCGCGTGCTGCTCGCCGCCCTGGTGACTCCGCCCCTGGGGGTGCTCCTGCTCGTGATCCTGCGCCACGGAACTGGTCAGCCATTGTTCGGTCATGTCGCTGTCGACGCGCGCCCGGCACCTTAGGCAGGGGCGCGCGTCGGTGCTGACCGGCGCGGTGCTCGCCGGCTTCGGCATCGTCACCGTGGGACTGATCCGGCTGCAGGTCACGTTCCACGACATGTACGTGGACCTGTCGAAGGAAAACCACGTGCGGCTCGAGCTGATCCGCGCCCCGCGCGGCTCGATCTACGACCGCCACGGCGTGCTGCTCGCCGACAGCGCACCCAGCTTCTCGATCGCGTTCCGGCCGTTCCCGGCCGAGAGCGCAGCGGTGACGCGGCTGACGACGGCACCCGGGTGGGTCGAGCGCGTGGCGAAGCTGATCGAGGCCGACACCACCGACGTCCGGCGCGCGGTGGCGCAGTCGAACCGCACCGGCCAGACCTCCGTGCTGCGCCGCAACGCGCCGTTCGCGGTGCGGGCCGCGATCGAGGAGACCCGCGGTGAACTGCCCGGGCTCGAGGTGCAGGTCGAGCCGCTGCGGCGCTACTCGCACGGCGCGCTCGCGGCCCACCTGCTGGGCTACGCCGGCGAGATCAACGAGCAGGAGCTGACCGAGCGCGCCGCCGAGGGCTACAGGTCCGGCGACCTGATCGGACGCAGCGGGATCGAGAAGGCCTACGAGGACATCCTGCGCGGCCAGGACGGCGCCGAGTTCGTGGTGGTGAACGCGATGGGCCGCCGGGTGTCGACGCTGAGCGAGGGTCCGCCGCGGCTGCCGATCCCGGGGCACGACCTGGTGCTGTCGCTGGACCTCAAGGTGCAGTCCGCGCTCGAGGATGCGATGGCGAACGTCGATCGCGGCGCCGCCGTGGCGATCGATCCGCGCGACGGCGGCGTCCTCGGCCTCGTGAGCCGGCCGAACTACGACCCCAACGAATTCTCGGTGGGACTGTCGACCGAGCGCTGGCGCGAGCTGTCGGAGGGCGGCGCGAACCCGCTGATCAACCGCGCGATCCAGGGCGTCTACCCGCCGGGCTCGACGTTCAAGGTCGTGACCATGCTGGCGGCGCTGCACAACGACGTCGCGCGCCCGGACACCCGGCTGGCCCCGTGCAGCGGCCGGTACGCGTTCGGCGGCCGCGTGTTCGGCTGCTGGAAGCACGACGGCCACGGCTCGCTCGACTTCATCGGGGCGCTGATCAACTCCTGCGACGTGTATTTCTATCAGATCGGGACGCGGCTGGGACTGCCGCACCTCGAGGAGGCGGCCCGCGAATTCGGATTCGGCGCGCGCACCGGCATCGATCTGCCGCAGGAGAAGAAGGGCCTGGTGCCGAGCCCCGCGTGGTACGACGCGCGCTGGGGGGCGGGCCGCTGGCGCAAGGGCATGATGCTCAACCTCGCGATTGGGCAGGGCGAGCTGCTGGTGACGCCGCTGCAGCTCGGGCTGATGATCGCGGAAGTCGCCATGGGGGGCAGGGCGCTGCGTCCCCACGTGGTGCGCAGCATCCAGGGCGTGCCCGACTTCGCACCGGCCCGCCCGCCGCGCGAGCGCGTGGGCGGACGCCCGGAGGACTGGCAGGCAGTCCAGACCGCGCTCGAGGGCGTCGTGACGAGCGGCACCGCGAAGACCGCGCAGGTGGAGGGCATCCGCGTGGCGGGCAAGACCGGCACCGCCCAGAACCCGCACGGCCGGGATCACGCGCTGTTCGCCTGCTACGCGCCGGTCGACCATCCGCAGATCGCGCTGGCGTTCGTGATCGAGAACTCGGGCCACGGCGGCACTGTCGCCGGTCCGATGGCGAGCGACGTGATCGCGCGCGCGCTGCTGCCCGATTCGGTGTACGCGCTGCGCCGCATGCGGATGCCGGCCGTGCTGCGCGCGCGGCCGCTCAAGCCCGACACCGTGGAGGTGCCGTATGGCGACTAGGCCGTTGCGACTGCCGTTCCGGGTGCCGGAACTCGACTGGCCGCTCGCTGGCGCCGCCTTCGGATTGATCGTGATGGGGCTCCTGACCGTGTACAGCGCGACGTCGATGCCGGGCGTCCACGAGGGGTTGTGGGTCAAGCAGCTCATGTGGGCGATCGTGGCGATCGGCGCGGCGTGGCTGGCCGCGGCGCTGCCGTACCGGGTCTACGATTCGCTGTCGTATCCGCTGTACGGCGTGTCGCTGCTGTTCCTGGCGCTCGTGCTGGTGATGGGCTCGAGCGCGTTCGGGGCCAAGCGCTGGCTCGATCTCGGGCCGCTCAAGTTCCAGCCCTCGGAGCTCGCCAAAATCGCGACCGTGCTCGTGCTGGCGCGCCGGCTCGACAATCCCAAGCTCGACCTGCGCCGCATGCGCGACTGGCTGCCGCCGATGCTGTTCACGCTGGTGCCGTTCCTGCTCGTGGCGAAGGAGCCCGACCTCGGCACCTCGCTGTCGTTCCCGATCATCCTGATCGCGATGTACTTCTGGGCGGGAATGCCGTGGCCGCAACTCGCGCTCGGGCTGTCGCCGGTCGTGAACATCGGGATGTTCGTGCTCACGGGCTCGGTGTGGTGGTTCGCGATCGTGCTCGCCGCAATGCTGGCCTGGTTCCGGCCTCGGCTCCCGGCGCTGATCGCGCTGCTGCTGCTGAACGGCGCCCTGGGCTATGCGCTGCCGCACCTGTGGAACGGCATGCACGACTACCAGAAGCGCCGGATCCAGACGTTCCTGAACCCGGGCGATGATCCCTACGGCTCCGGCTACCAGATCATCCAGTCCAAGATCGCGATCGGGTCCGGCGGCGTCACCGGCAAGGGCTACCTCAAGGGCACCCAGAAGGCGCTCGCGTTCCTGCCGATGCGTCACACCGATTTCATCTACTCGGTCGTGGGCGAGGAGCTGGGTTTGATCGGCGCGATGGTGGTGGTGATACTGTATGCCTTGCTGATCCTGAGGGGGTACGCGCTCGCGCACTCGACGCGCAACGGATTCGCGAGCCTGATGGTGGTGGGACTCGTGACGGCGTTGTTCTATCACATCATGGTGAACATGCTGATGACGATCGGGTGGGCCCCCGTGACCGGCCTGCCGCTGCCGCTCATGTCCTACGGGGGCACCGCGCTGATCGTGAACGGCATCCAGATCGGCCTGATCCAGAACGTGGCGCTGCGCCGCCACGAATTCTGACGGAGACCCATGTATCCCGACGTGCTGCACTGGGGATTCCTGCACATCCGCTCCTACGGGCTGATGCTGGCCACCGCATTCCTGGTCGGCACCTGGATCGGCCTAAAGGAGGCGCGCCGCACGGGACTCGACCCGGACCATCTCGTCACGGTGGTGCTCGTGACGCTGGTCAGCTCGGTGCTCGGCGCCCGCGCGCTGTACGTGATCGAGCACCTCGGCGAATTCCATTCGCAGTGGGGCAGCGTGCTCGCGGTGTGGCAGGGCGGACTGACGCTCTACGGCGGAGTGGTGGCCGGCTCCGTGGGCGGACTCCTGACCGCGCGGCGGCTGCACATGCCGGTATGGTCCGTCGCCGACGCACTGGCGCCGGCCACGGCGCTCGGCACCATGTTCGGGCGCATCGGGTGCTTCCTAAACGGCTGCTGCTACGGCCGGCCCACCTCGCTGCCATGGGGCGTGGTCTACCCGCCGGATTCGTTCCCGGGGCTCGAGTTCGGTGACACTCCGATCCATCCCGCCCAGCTCTACAACGCGCTGTTCGGGCTCGCGCTGTTCATCGTGTTGTGGAGCGTGCGCAAGCGCGTGCGAGTGCCCGGCCTGCTGTTCTGGTCGTTCGTCGTGGCGTTCTCGCTCGGCCGCATCGGGCTCGATTTCTTCCGTGCCTACGAGCCCGCCGCGCGTGTGCTGACGTTCGGCACGCTGACGATCACCGAGAGCCAGTTGATGAGCGTGGCGCTCGCGCTGTTCGGAGCGCTGATGATCGCCCGGCTGCAGCGTGAGGCGAAGGCGTCGGGAATCCAGGCGCCCCCCGCGGCGCCGTCCGCCATCGCACCCGCGCCCCCGGTGTCGGACATTCCTTGACGGGCCGGGTCGGGCTCGCGGTGCTCGGCGACCCGCTCGCATACACGCTGTCCCCCGACCTGCACCGTGCCGGCCTCGCGGCGCTGGGCCTCCCCGGCGACTCGGCGGCGCTGCGCACCCCGGTCGCGGGGCTCGCGGCGCGGCTGCGCGAGCTGGCAGCGGCGGGGATCGTCGGCGTCAACCTCACGCATCCGCTCAAACATGCCGTGATCGGCCACCTCGACACGATCGCCGACCGTGCGGCCCGCGCCGGGTCGGTCAACACCGTCCGGTTCGACGGCGACCGGCTCCACGGCGACACCACGGACGGGGCCGGCTTCGTGGACTGGTTCGGCGTGCTGGGCCACGGGCTGCGCGGGATGCGCGTCGTGATCATGGGAGCAGGGGGAGCGGCCCGCAGCCTGGCGCCCGCGCTGCTCGACGCCGGCGCCGAGGTCACGGTGGCGGCGCGCCGCCCCGATCCGGCGGCGTGGGCGCCGCTCGCGCCCGCGCGGCTGCTCGCCTGGCCGTCGCCCGGGCTCGAGGCCGCGCTCGAGTCCGCCGGCCTGGTCGTGAACGCCACCCCCGAATCCGCAGCCGATCGGCCGGTCGCGCCCGGCCGGTTGCGGGCCGGCACACGGTTCGCCGACCTCACCTACGGCCCGGGTCCGACGCCCTGGGTGCTCGCCGCGCTCGGCGCGGGCTTCGAGGCCCACGACGGGCTCGGCATGCTGATCGGTCAGGCCCGCCGGTCGTTCGGCGTGTGGTTCGGCCGCGAGCCCGCATTCGACGGGCTCGGGGCCGCGGTGGGCTGGCCGCGGTGATCGAGCCGTCCGCCGCCGCCGCACGGCGTGCCGTGCGCGTCGCGCGCCGGGTGTGCCGCGGCGGAGCCGCCGCGGTGCTGCGGAGGTTCGCCGACTTGCGCGACTTCGTATATTCACACCGGTGTCCCGCCTGTGGCGCGGCCGAGCCCGGCGACCGGGTGCTGTGCCCGGCGTGCTGGGCGCGCGTGCCGGCGGCCCGCATGGTGCTGTGCTGCCACTGTCTCGGGCGCGACCGCGAGCCGGTGGGCTGCGCGCGGCACCCGGGATTTCGCGTGGGGGTGGCGTGGGTCTACGATGAGCGGGCGGCCGCGGTGATCGCCGCGTACAAGTATCAAGGCCGCACGGATCTCGCGGCTCCGCTCGCGGCCGAACTGGCGCGCGCGCCGCTGCCATGGCCGCGTCCTGACCTGGTCACCGAGGCTCCGCTCCATCCGGCGCGGCGCCGCGAGCGGGGCTACGATCAGGCGGAGCTGCTGGCGCAGCGGCTCGCCGTGGAGCTGGGCGTCCCATGGGTGCCGGGCGCGATCGAGCGCACGCGGCCCACGCGCGCGCAGGCCCGCCTCGGCGCGCGCGGCCGGCGGTCGAATCTGGCCGGTGCCATGCGCGTGCGGCGGCCGGAGACCCTCGCCGGAAGGAAGGTGCTGCTGGTGGACGACGTGATCACGACCGGGGCGACGCTCGAAGCCTGCCTCGAGGCGCTCGCCGGCAGCGGCGCGCAGGGCGGAGCCGTGGCCGTGGCGTGGGCCCAGTAGCATGTCCCACCTGCACATCCCCGACGGAGTGCTGCCGCTGTGGCTGTGGGGCCCGGGCTGGGGCCTCGCGCTGATCGCGATGCTGGCGCTGTGGCGCGTGCAGCGCGACCGGCCCGGGCAGCGCGTGGCATATGAAGGGGCGCTGGGGGCGCTGATGCTGGCGGCCATGGCGCTCGAGGTGCCGTTGGGCCCGGTCGAGTACCACCTGACGCTCGCGGGCCCGATCGGCGTGCTGCTCGGACCCGCGGGTGCGTTCCAGGCGGCGTTCATCGCCAGCGCGCTGCTCGCGTTCATCGGCCACGGCGGCCTCACGCTGATCGGTCTCAACACGCTGCTGCTCGGCACCGCGGCGGCGCTGGCGTCGTTCGCCTACCGGCTGCTCGCCCGCCGGTGGCCGGGCGCCCGGGCGCTCGCCGGCGCGACGTTGGTCGGGCACACTGTGTCGGGGACGGCGTGGCTGCTGCTGGTGCTGGCGGCCGCGCGATTCCGCGTCCACGATCTCGGACTCGAAACGGGTGCCAGGCTCGGCGTGCTCGCCGGGCTCGCGGTGCCGCTCGATGCGTTCGCGGTGGCGGCGGAGACGGTGGTCGCGTTCGGCATGGGGCAGTTCCTCGCCCGCGTGCGCCCGGACCTGATGCCCGGCGCCGCCGTCCCCGAGCCCCGGGAGCTCGAGGCATGAGCGTCATCGGGCGTATCGACCTGCTGGCGAACGCCGGCATCACGCCGTGGCACCGGGCGAGCGCCATCACGAAGCTGGTGCTGGCGCTGGGTATCGTCGGCGCCGCGGTCGCGACCCGATCGCTCCCGTTGCTCGTCGCGCTGCAACTCGTGGCGTGGGCGCTGGTGCTGTCGTGCCGCATGCCGTGGCGCGTGGTGGTCGCGGGCGCGAGCTATCCGCTGTTCGTGGCCACGCTGTTCATGGCCGCCACCTGGGGCGGCGCATGGCGCCCCCAGCTCGCGCTGCTGCTGCGTCCGGTGACGGCGGCGCTCGTGGTGCTGTGGCTCGTCGGCACCACGCCGAGCCCCGATCTGTTCGCGCCGATCTCGCGGGTGCTGCCCCGGCACCTGGCGGACGGGCTGTTCCTGACCTACCGGGCGCTGTTCGAGCTGCTCGGCCGCATCGAGCGCATGGCGCGCGCGCTGCGCATGCGCGGCGCCGGCGCCGGTCCGCCGGCGCGGCGGTTCACCACCGCGGGGGAAGGGCTCGCGACGCTGGTGCTCCACGGCTTCGAGCGCAGCCAGCGCCTGTACGCGGTCATGCTGCTGCGCGGCTACTCCGGCCGCATCTGCGGCTGCCGCCATTGGGCCGAGGTGGGCCGCGACGATCTGTGGGTCGGTGCCGCGGCCGCGGTCGTGGCGGCGGCGATCGTGGGACTCGGGGGCCGCGCGTGAGCGATCCCATCATCCGGGTGTCGTGCGTGCGGCACACCTACCCCGATCGCACCCAGGTGCACCTGTGCGGCCTCGACTTCGTGGTGTCGAAGGGCGAGCGTGCCGTGATCCTGGGCCCCAACGGCTGCGGCAAGACCACGCTGCTCTATCACGTGATGGGGCTGCTCGAGCCGCAGGAGGGCGAGGTGCGGGTGTTCGGTGTGAATCCCGCGCGCAACTACCACCACATCCGCGAGCGCATCGGCATCCTGCTCCAGAACGTGGACGAGCAGATCATCGCGCCCACGGTGTGGGACGACGTGTCGTTCTCGCCGCGCAACTACGGGTATCGCGGCGCGGAGCTCGACGCCATGGTGCGGCAGGCGCTCGAGCGCGTCGGCATCGCCCACCTGAGCCACAAGGTGTGCCACCACCTGTCGGGCGGCGAGAAGCGCAAGGTGGCGCTCGCGGGCGCGATCGTGCTCCAGCCGCAGCTGCTGGTGCTCGACGAACCGTTCGAGGGGCTCGACCCCGCGTCGCGCAGCGACCTGCGCGACCTGCTGAACCGGCTGCACGCCGAGCAGGGCGTGTCGCTGGTGATGGCGACGCACGACGTCGACGTGGTGCCGGAGATGGCGGACCAGGTGTTCGTGCTGCTGCGCGGCGGCGAGATCGTGGCGCACGGCAGTCCCGACATGATCTTCCGCGATCCCGGCCTGCTGCGCCGCAGCAACATCCAGCCGCCGGTGCTCGCGGAGTTGTTCCAGCGGCTCGAGGAGCGCGGCCACGATCTCGGCCGCCCGATGGCGGTGGACGCCGCGGCCGACACGCTCCTGCGCGCGCTGGGCGGCGCGGCCGCGGTGACCGCGTCCGAATGACGGGCGACCTGTTCGGCCCCGCGTCCGCGCTGGGGCCGCTGCCGCCGCCCGACGCAAACGCGCCGCTCGCCGAGCGCATGCGCCCGCGCTCATTCGACGAGCTGGTGGGGCAGGAGCTGCTGTTCGAGCCGGGCGCGCCGCTGGCGCTGATCCGCGACGGCGCCCATCTGTCGTCGCTGATCCTGTGGGGGCCGCCCGGCACCGGCAAGACCACGCTCGCCCGGCTGATCGCCGTGGTGGCGGGGGTGCCGTTCGTGTCGTTCAGCGCCGTGACGTCCGGCATCAAGGAGGTGAAGGAGGTCATGCAGCGCGCGGCGCGCGAGCGCCGGACCAGCGGGCGCCCGACGCTGCTGTTCGTCGACGAGATCCACCGGTTCAATCGCGCCCAGCAGGACGCGTTCCTGTCGCACGTCGAGCACGGCGACATCGTGCTGATCGGCGCCACCACCGAGAATCCGTCGTTCGAGGTGAATTCCGCGCTGCTGTCGCGCGCGCGCGTGGTGGTGCTGCGCGAACTCGAGCCGGGGGACGTTCGTCGCATCCTCGAGCGCGCGCTCGAGGATCCCGCGCACGGCGTGCGCCCGCGTGTGACCGCGGACCCCGATGCGCTCGACTCGCTGTCCCAGGCGGCGGACGGCGACGCGCGGCGCGGGCTCACCACGCTCGAGATCGCGGCCGCCGCCGCGGGCGCCGGCGGCCGCATCACGGTCGAGCACGTGCGCCAGGCGCTGGCGCGGCGCCACCTGCGCTACGATCGCGCGGGCGACCAGCACTTCAACCTGATCTCGGCGCTCCACAAGTCGCTGCGCGATTCGGATCCGCACGCCGGCCTCTACTGGATCGCGCGGATGCTCGCGGCCGGAGAGGACCCGCTGTACGTGGCCCGGCGGCTGGTGCGGTTCGCGAGCGAGGATGTCGGGAACGCCGATCCGCAGGCGCTGCCGCTCGCGGTCGCCGCGTTCGAGGCCTACCACCAGCTCGGCACGCCGGAGGGCGAGCTGGCGCTGGCCCAGTGCGCCGTGTACCTCGCGACCGCCCCCAAGAGCAACGCCGTCTACCGGGGCTTCGGCGCGGCCCGCGAGGAGGTCGAGCGCAGCGGCAGCCTGCCGCCGCCGGCGGTCATCCTGAACGCGCCGACCGGGTTGATGAAGCAACTGGGGTATGGAGCGGGCTACCGCTACGCCCACGACGAGCCCGGCCGGATCGCCGCCCAGCAGCACCTTCCGGATGAGCTCGAGGGCCGCCGGTTCTACGACCCGACGGACCAGGGGCACGAGGCCGAGATCTCCCGGCGCATGGCCGCCTGGGAACGTCTGATTCAGGGCCCTGAGACCGGCGGTCCGGCCGGGACTCCGTAGACTCCGGGACCGGCCACCCCCGCGGTTGGGTGGGGGGGGCCGTGGTGCCGGGCCGTCGTCGGCGTGGCCCTGCCACGGGTTGCCCCGGTAGGAGTAGGCACGAAGGCCCCCCGGCAACCCCCGAAAAGCCATGAAACCGCGGGAGCGATGCAAGTTGCAACTTGCGGCGCCGCAGACTGCACAGTTAAGCTGTTGTCACGTCCCGCAACCCTCACGGTGCCCGCGCATACCCCTTTGCGCACCCTTGGGCCTTGAGGACAGGACGTCGTTCCTCCATGGGCAACCCATGGTCGAGTTCCCCCGCACCGTCTGGGACCACATCTCCGCTTGCACGACCGCACGGTAGGAACCCCCGGGTGTGTTCCGGCACCGCGTGGCGGGCGCCGCATCGTGGCGTCCATCCTCGCGTTCGCCACGTTCGTCACCGCCATGCCGGCGATGGCGCAGACCACCTATACCTGGAACCAGACCGTCTCGGCGCCATGGACCACGGCGTCGAGCTGGACTCCGACGCGCACCACGCCGCAGACCACCGACGTGCTGGTGGTGAACGGCACGAACACGCCGGCCGCGATCATCACCGACGTTCCGACCCAGACCATCGGGCGCCTGCGGCTGATCAACGGCGCGAGCGTCACGGCGAGCGCCACCAGCAATTCGCGCGTGGTGACGCTGAACGGCGCCGGCACCCCGGCGCTCGACATCGGCGCGGGCTCGACCCTCGCGATCCAGGGCACGCGCGCGATCGAACTCGCGCTCGCGTCGGGAGCGACGGCGACGATCGCCGGCAACGTGTCGTTCCAGGACGCGGCGAACCGGCTCACCTCGCCCGACGCCGGCGCGATCACGTTCACGAGCGGCGCGGGGTTCACGACGCTCACCGGGTTCACCGGCAATCCGTTCAACAACACCGGCACCGCCGGCATCGCCGTGTTCCAGAGCGGCTCCACGTATACGCACAACGCGGGCGGCGATCCGTTCGGCCTCGCCGCCCCCGCGTCGAAGGTGGTGTTCCAGAGCGGCAGCACGTTCGTGGTGCGCAGCGCCGCCGGGTTCGTGGCCAGCGGCCGGACCTACGGGAATCTCACGATCGACAACAACTCGGCCCCGTCGACCTCGGGCACCGGGGCATTCCAGTTCCAGACCCTGCTCGTGAAGACGGGGTCGTCGTTCACGCATGCCGGCAGCGGCGCCGCGGCGATCACGATTTCGGGCGACATCACCAGCAGCGGCACCGGCAACATCGCGATCACCGGCGGCTCGGGCGGCACCACGTTCACGGGGGCCGGCACCCGCACCATCGGCGGCGGCACCGGCACCGGCGGCGTGTCGCTCAACGGCACCATCACGGTGCCGGGCGGCACCACGCTGGCGTTGTCGCGCGCGATCGGCACCACTGGCACGCTCAGTGTGAACGGCACGCTGCAGGTGAACTCCAGCGGAGGCGTCAGCGGCACGGTGGTCTACGGACCCGGCACCGGGCTGATCTTCAACAACACCACCGGCGTGGTCACCGTGTCGGGCTCGACGTCGTACTGGCCCGCCGCGTCGGGCCCGGCGAACGTCACCGTGCTGAGCGGCGCCGGTGTCGGTCTCGCGGCCGGCACGAGCCGGACGGTGACCGGTACGTTCCGCACGGGCGCGGCATTCACGGGCGGAGTCCGGCTCACCGTCAACGGCCTGCTCCAGATGGATGCGGGGGGCACGATGTCGGGGGCGCCCACGTACGGATCCACGGCGGCGCTCGTCTACGGCAGCGGGTCGTTCACGGCCGGACCCGAATGGGGCAGTGGCGCGGTCACCGGCGTCGGGGTGCCCCGCGACGTGGTGATCCGTGCCGCGGGCGGCACGGTGACGATGCCGGCATCCGATCGCACGGTTCCGCGCCAGCTCACGATCGGCAGCGGCACGCTGGCGCTGTCGGCGACCGCGGGCAACCTGATGGTTGGCGGCGACTGGAGCGACTCGGGCAGCGTGGCGACGAACGGCCGCACCGTGGTGCTCAACGGCGCGGGCGCGCAGGGCGTCGGCCGGGTCGGCGGCGAGACGTTCGGCGTGCTGCAGATCTCGAAGAGCGCGGGCGCCGTGACGCTGGGCTCGAACGTCACGGTGACCTCCGGCGTACAGCTCGGGACGACGCGGGTCGTCACCGGCGCGAACGAGCTCCGACTGGGGACCGGCGCCACGCTCACGCGCACGAGCGGACTCGTCGACGGCACGCTGCGCAAGCCGGTTCCGGCCGGGGTGACGTCGGTGCTGTACGAGCTCGGGACCGGCGCCACCTACACGCCCGTCACGCTGGCATTCGGCAACGTGACGGCGGCCGGCACGATCGCGACCACCGTGACGGCCGGCGATCATCCCGCGCTGGGATCCGCGCCGATCGATCCCACCCGGTCGGTCAACCGCTGGTGGCAGTTCGCGAACAGCGGCGTGGCGTTCCAGGGCTGCACCGCGACGTTCAACTATGTCGCCGCCGATCTCGACCCGGGCGTCACCGCGTCGCAGGTCGAAGTCGGCGCCTACGATGCCCCGGTGTGGTCCGCGCCGGCGCTCGGCGTCGTGACCGCGACCTCGGCGCAGGCCACCCAGCTCGCGTCGCTGCACGACTTCGCCGTTGGCGAGTTCCTGCCGCACACGATCACCGCGACCGCCGGCGCCAACGGCAGCGTGACCCCGTCCGGCCCGGTGAGCGTCGCCCATCACGGTTCGCAGACGTTCACGATCGCCCCCGGGGCGCATTATCACATCGGCGACGTCGCGGCGGACTCGGTATCGGTGGGGGCCGTCGCGTCGTACGCGTTCACGAACGTGGTCGCGAACCACCGCCTCGATGTCGTGTTCGCCGTCGACCGCCAGACCGTGACCGTGACGGCCGATTCGAACGGCGCGGTGACCCGTTCGCCCGACTCGCCCGATTACGCGTACGGGTCCGTCGTCCAGCTCACCGCGGTCGCCGTCACCGGCTACCATTTCGCCGGCTGGGGCGGCGACGCCACCGGCACCGCGAACCCGCTGTCCCTGACCGTCGACGGGAACAAGGCGGTGACCGCCGCGTTCGCGATCAACACCTATCCCCTCGACGTCACGATCGGCGGCAGCGGCACCGTTACGCGGTCGCCCAGCCTCTCGGCCTATCCGCACGGCAGCGTCGTGCAACTCAATGCCTATCCCGCAGCCGGGTACGCGTTCGGCGGCTGGAGCGGCGACGCGTCCGGCAGCGCCACGCCGGTGTTCGTCACGATGACGGGCCCCAGGGCCGTGCACGCGGACTTCACGGTCGGATCGTTCCCCGTGCTGGTGAACGTCGTGGGATTCGGCAGCGTCACCCGCAGCCCCGACCAGCCCAGTTACACGTTCGGGACCGTGGTGACGCTCACCGCGACGCCCGGGCCGGGAGCGCATTTCATCGGCTGGTCCGGCAGCGTCAACGGGGCGTCGAATCCCATCACGCTCACGGTCGACGGCAGTAAGAGCGTGACGGCGGCGTTCGATTCGTCGGGCTTCAACTACGTGCTGTCGCGATACGCGGGCTCGTACTCCGCGATCTCGCCGGCCGGCGGGGCCGGCACGGTGCTGGTCGCGGCGCACGATTCCACACGGTCGATTCCGCTGCCGTTTCCGTTCCGCTACGCCGGCAATTACTACACGACGAACAACTGGCTGGCGATCAGCGCGAACGGCTACGCGCAGTTGTCACGCGACGCCATCACGTCGAACTCCTCGGCGGCGTCCGCGAACTCCAACCTGTACAGCCCCGCCGACCCCAACAACACGCTGGCGCCGTGGTACGACGACCTCGCCGTGACGGCCGTCGGCACGAACCCTGCCGGACAGGTGCTGTACCAGACCAGCGGCAGCGTGGGCTCCCGGAAGCTGACCGTGCAATGGACCGACGTGTCGTCCTATTTCAACATCAACGTGGGACAGCCGCGCCGCATCAACTTCCAGCTCGTGCTCTACGAAGGGACCGGCGTGATCGACTTCCGCTATGGCCCGATCAGCGGCACGGACTTCAGCTCGCTCGAGTCCGCGTCGATCGGCATCGAGGACTCGATCGGCGGCAACAATCACTACATCGACGCGATCACCGGTTCGCGGCTCACCAGTTTCGGGATGATGACGACGAACAAGTGGCCCACGCGCAACGTGCGGTTCACACCCGGAACGACCACGCCGATTCCGGCGGGTACGCTCAGCGTCGGGCTGTTCAGCGGTTATCCCAGCATTTCCGAGGCGTTTGCGGACATGAACCAGCGCGGCATCTCGGGGCCGGTGACGCTGGAGCTCACGAACGCGTTCTACGACACGACCACGGCCGGTGGCCATACCGTGTTTCCGCTGCTGCTGGGCCCTGTCTCCGGCGCCGATTCGGTGAACACGATCACGATCGAGTCGAACGCCGGCTCGTTCATACGTGACCGTGGCACGGATGCGGGGTTGTGCGGGAACCAGACGATCCCGAACGCGATCGGCATCACCAACGAACCGGTGATTGCCGTGCTGGGCGCCGACTACGTCACGATCCGCAATCTGACGATCGAAGGCGGCAACGCGGTGGATCGCGGCCTGCTTCTGACCAATTCGTCCCGCTCGGACGGCACCCAGCACGCGCTGGTCTACGACGTTTTCGTGACGCTCGATCGATCCAACATGAATTCGATCGGCGTCCAGCAGATCGCCAGCGTGGCGCCCACCGGGCCCGACGGCACGAACTCCTACAATCGATTCCTGAACATGACGGTCGAGAACGCCTACTCCGGCATTGCCCTGACGGGCAGCGGCAGCGCGTTCGATGTCGCGTGCGAGATCGGCGGAGCCGCCGGCACCGGCAATCAGCGGACCACGGTGGGCGGCAGCGCTCCCGGTGACATCGGCGGGGGCGCCGCGCCGGTGTTCGGAGTCCGGGCCGTGAACCAGTTCGGCCTGCTGCTCCGCAGCACGGAGGTGCGCAACCTGCTCGGCACGGGCGTGGGGAACGTGGACGGCATCGATGTCGAGAGCCAGGGAGTGCTCACCCCGAGCCATGGTGTGCTCGAGGTGTCGGGGAACCTCATCCACGACCTGTCGAATTCATCGCCCGCCGCCGGCCGCGTGACGGGCTTGCGCGTCGCGGCCACCGCGAACGCCACGAGCACCATCCTCGCCTACAACAACATGGTCTACGGCCTGGAGTCGGCGAGCACTTCCACGCTGTCGCGGAAGGTCGTCGGCATCCTCGCCCAGGAATCTTCCAATGGCATCGGCGGGACGCTCGACATCGATTTCAATTCGGTGCGGCTCGAGTCGTCGCGGCTCGCCTGCCCCAACACGTGTTTCGAGATCGGGACGACCTCGGGGCCGGTGATCAACGTGCGCAACAACATCCTTGCGAACTTCACTCCGGCGCAATCCGGCGCGGCGGGACACTATTGCTGGGTGACGCCGTCCGCCACGGCGACCGGCGCCGCGGGTTCGAAATCCGACCGCAACGTGCTGTTCGTCGCCGATCCCGGCCGCGGGTTCACCGGCCGCGCGGGCAACGTGGACCGGGCCACCATCGCGGACTGGCGCGCGGCCACCGGCACCGACGCCGACAGCCGCACCGAGAATCCGCGGTTCGTCGGGCCCGCGAATCTGGCCATCGATCCCACGGTTCCGACCCCGGTCGAGAGCTTCGGATCGTACTTTGGCGGCGCGATCTCGTGGGTGCACGACGACATCGGCGGTGATCCCCGGGATCCCGTGACGCCGGACCTCGGCGCCGACGAGGGCAATTTCATCCCGCTCGACCTGTACGACGTGCAGGCGGTCGCCGTGCTGGCGCCGTCGGGCACGAACCTGGTGGCCGGGGCTCCGTTCACTCCGCAGGCGTCGTTCTTCAACAAGGGCGTCGCGAATCTCACGAACGTGCCGCTGCGGTTCCGCATCATCGGGCCCGCGCCGGCGACCGACACCGTATACAATCGCACCGTCAACCTCGCGTCGTTCCCGACCGCCACCACCCAGACCGTTTCGTTCCCGGCGGGCTCGCTGCCGCTCGCGGGTACGTACACGCTCGAGGCGGTGTCGGAGCTGGCCTCGGACGTGCGGCCGGCGAACAACCTGGCGAGCGGATCGTTCGCGCAGAACTGGACGCTGCAGGTGCAGGTGACCGGCAACGGCACGGTCGCCCGCAACCCCAGCCAGGCGGTGTACGCGCCGGGCACGGTCGTGACGCTCACCGCCACGCCCGCGACCGGCTGGCATTTCGTGGGCTGGACCGGCGATGCCTCCGGAACGTCCCCGATCACCACGGTCACCATGAACGCGCATCGCAACGTGGTCGCGACGTTCGCGATCGACACGTTCACGCTGGCGCTCACCGCGACGTCCGGCGGCGCGGTGCAGGCGTCCCCGGCGCTCGCGAGCTACCCCTATGGGACCGCCGTGTCGGTCACGGCGACACCGGCGAACGGGTACCACTTCACGGGCTGGACCGGTGACACCACCACGGCGAATCCAACGCTGGCGCTGACGATGGTCGCGAACCGCAGCTTCACCGCGAACTTCGTGATCAACACCTACAGTCTCGACGTCACCATCGCCGGCCAGGGCGTCGTGACGAAGAGCCCCGATCAGCCGGCCTATCCGCATGGCACGGCCGTCACGCTGACCGCGACTCCGGCGACCGGCTGGCATTTTGCCGGCTGGACCGGCGACACCACGGCGGCCGCAAATCCGCTGGCGCTGACGATGACGGCGTCCCGGACGCTCACGGCCACGTTCGCGATCAACACCTACACGCTCGGTCTCGGGTCCGACGGCAACGGCGTCGTCCAGCGGCAGCCCGACCAGACGCTGTACCCGCACGGCACCGTCGTCACCGTCACGGCGGTGCCCAATGACGGCTACCACTTCGAGGAGTGGAACGGGGATCTCTCCGGCACCGACAACCCGGCGACGCTGGTGATGGACACGAACAAGACCGTGTTCGCCATGTTCGGCATCAACGTCTACACGCTGTCCGTCACCACCACCGGCAACGGCACGGTGTCGAAGAGCCCGAACCAGGGCCTGTATCCGCACGGCACCGTGGTGACACTCACGGCGACGCCGGCGACCGGCTGGCATTTCGTCCGCTGGAGCGGCGACACCACGACCACGACGAACCCGCTCGCGCTGACGATGACCTCGAACCACTCGCTCACCGCAACGTTCGCGATCAACGTCTACTCGCTCCAGGTGAGCGTCACCGGCACCGGCTTCGTCGACATCAATCCGGACCAGGGCGGATATCCGCACGGCACGGTCGTGACGCTCACCGCGAGCGCGCCCACCGGCTGGCACTTCCAGGACTGGGGCGCCAGCGGCAACGCGAACCCGCTCACGATCACGATGAACTCCGACAAGGCGATCACCGCGACCTTCGTGCTCAACCACTACACGCTGGCGGTGACGGCGTCGGGCAACGGGACCGTGAACAAGACACCGAACGCGGCGACGTACGACTACGGATCGCAGGTCCAGATCAGCGCGACGCCGGCCGTCGGCTGGCATTTCGTGAGCTGGACCGGCGACACCACCTCGAGCGCCAATCCCCTGATGTTGAACATCGACCGCAACCGGGCGATCACCGGCAATTTCGCGATCAACACGTATGCGCTGACGGTGACGGTGACGGGGCAGGGAACGGTGGCGAAGAGCCCGGACCAGCCACAGTACGACCACGGCACGGTGGTGACGCTGACGGCGACACCGGCCGTGGGCTGGCATTTCATCGGCTGGAGCGGGGATGCGACAGGCGCCGCGAGCCCCGTGACGGTGACGATGGACGCGGCCAAGTCGGTGACGGCGACGTTCGCGATCAACACGTATCCCCTGACGGTGACGGTGGTGGGGCAGGGGACGGTGGCGAAGAGCCCCGATCAGCCGCAATACAACCATGGCACGGTGGTGACGCTGACGGCGACGCCGGCGGTGGGGTGGCATTTCCTGGGCTGGAGCGGCGACGCGGCGGGCGCCGCGAGCCCGGTGACGGTGACGATGGACGCGGCGAAATCGGTGACGGCGACGTTCGCGATCAACAGCTATCCCCTGACGGTGACGGTGGTGGGGCAGGGAACGGTGGCGAAGAGCCCGGATCAGCCGCAGTACGACCACGGCACCGTGGTGACGCTGACGGCGACGCCGGCTTTGAACTGGCACTTCACGGGCTGGAGCGGAGCCGCGACGGGCGCCACGAACCCGGTGACGGTGACGATGGACGCGGTCAAGTCGGTGACGGCAACGTTCGCGATCAACAGCTATCCCCTGGCAGTGACGGTGGTGGGGCAGGGGACGGTGACGAAGAGCCCGGACCAGCCGCAGTACGACCACGGCACGGTGGTGACGCTGACCGCGACGCCGGCGGTGGGCTGGCATTTCCTGGGTTGGAGCGGAGCCGCGACGGGCGCCGCGAGCCCGGTGACGGTGACGATGGACGCGGCCAAGTCGGTGACGGCGACGTTCGCGATCAACACCTATCCCCTGACCGTCACGATCCGCGGCGGCGGCAGCGTGACGAACAGCCCGGACCTGGCGCTGTACGACCACGGCACGGTGGTGACGCTGACGGCGACGCCGGCTGCGGGCTACCACCTGATCGGCTGGAGCGGCGACGCCACGGGGAACACGAGCCCGGTGACGGTGACGATGGACGCGGCGAAGTCGGTCACGGTGTCGTTCGGGTTCACGCTCGACGTGTCCGCGGTCGGTGGCGGCTCGGTGGCGAAGAGCCCGGATCAGCCGCTCTACGATCCGGGGACGGCGGTGACGCTGACCGCGACACCCCAGGCGTTCCACCACTTCCTGGGCTGGAGCGGCGACGCGACGGGGACCGCGAATCCATTGGACGTGACGGCGGATCGCGACCAGGCGATCACCGGCAACTTCGCGATCGATACGTACCCGCTGGCGGTGGTCGTGGTCGGGCAGGGGGCGGTGGTGAAAGGCCCGGACCAGCCGCAGTACGACTACGGCACCGTGGTGACGCTGACGGCGACACCGGCTACGGGCTGGCACTTCTCGGGCTGGAGCGGCGACGCGACGGGTGCCACGAGCCCGGTGACGGTGACGGCGGACGCGGCGAAATCGGTGACGGCGACGTTCGCGATCAACAGCTATCCCCTGTCGGTCACGGTGGCGGGGCAGGGGTCGGTGGCGAAGAGCCCGGACCAGCCGCAGTACGACCACGGCACGGTGGTGACGCTGACGGCGACCCCGGCGGTGGGCTGGCACTTCATGAATTGGAGCGGCAACGCCAGCGGCGCCGTGAATCCGCTCGCGGTCACGATGACGGGACCCACCGACATCAAGGCGAACTTCGCGATCAACACCTATGCACTCAATGTCACGGTGGCCGGCAGCGGAGCGGTGACGCGCAGTCCCAATCTCGCCGCCTACGATCACGGCACGGCGGTGACGCTGACCGCGATCCCCGCGACCGGCTGGCACTTCACGGGCTGGAGCGGTGACGCGACCGGCGCCGCGAACCCTGTGGTGGTGACGATGGACGGCGTCAAGAGCGTGACCGCGACGTTCGTGATCAACAGCTATCCGCTCGACGTGGCCGTGTCGGGTCAGGGCGCGGCGGTGAAGAGCCCCGACCAGCCCGCGTACGATCACGGCACCCCGGTGACGCTCACTGCCACGCCCGCCCCGAGCTGGCACTTCGTGGGCTGGAGCGGTGACACGTCGGGCGCCACGAACCCGCTGACGATCATCATGACGCGCTCGCGCTCCGTCACCGCGACGTTCCAGATCGACACCTACGTGCTGACGGCCGGCGTCACGGGCTCCGGCTCGGTGGTGAAGACGCCCGATCTTCCGGCCTACGACGCCGGCGCCGTGGTGCAGCTCGCCGTGGTCCCTGCGACCGGCTGGCACTTCACGGGCTGGAGCGGCGCCGTGTCCGGCACGATCACGCCGGTGTCGCTGACGATGGACGCCCCGAAGTCGGTAACGGCGGCGTTCGCGATCGACCAGGAACCGCTCGCAGTCGGCGTGACCGGCAACGGTGCGGTGGCACAGGTTCCGAACCAGCCGGTCTACGCCTACGGCACCGTGGTTCAGCTCACCGCCACGCCCGCGACCGGCTGGCAGTTCACGGGCTGGAGCGGGGACGCCTCCGGGGCCGCGAACCCGCTGGCGCTGACCATGGACGCCCCGAAGAACGTCACCGCGACGTTCACGATCCGGTCGTACCCGCTCGCCGTGACACTCGCCGGCACCGGCGCCGGTGCGGTGGCGAAGAGCCCCGACCAGCCCCTGTACGACCACGGCACGGTGGTGCAACTCACGGCCACTCCGGCCTTAGGGTCCACGTTCGGCGGCTGGTCGGGAGCGGTCAGCGGTGCCACGAACCCGGCGTCCCTGACGATGGACGCCGCGAAGAGCGTGACGGCCACGTTCACTGCGAACCTCTACATGCTCACGGTGAACAGCGGGCCCAACGGCAGCGTGACGAAGAGCCCGAACCAGGCGACCTACACCTACGGCGCCGTGGTGCAGCTCACGGCGGTGCCCGCCGCAGGCTATCACCTCGTGAACTGGGGCGGCGCCGCGAGCGGCTCGGCGAACCCGTTGCCGGTGACGATGGACACCACGAAGACGATCAGCGCCACGTTCGCGATCAACACCTACACGCTGACCGTGGTCACCGTGGGCACGGGGTCGGTGACCAGGGCGCCGAACACCGCGACCTACACCCACGGGACCGTGGTCACGCTGACGGCGACCCCCGGCGCCAACTATCACTTCACGAGCTGGAGCGGCGGCGTCACCGGCACGACGAGCCCCGTCAACGTGACCATGACGTCCGATCTGACGGTGACGGCGACGTTCGACATCAACACGTTCGCGGTCAACACGACCGTATCGCCCGCGGGCAGCGGCAGCGTCACCAGGAATCCCAACCAGGCGCAGTACGCGTTCGGATCCACGGTGCAGCTCACCGCGGTGCCCGCGACCGGCTACCACTTCACCAGCTGGAGCGGCGATGCCTCGGGCTCGACGAACCCGGTGACCGTCACCGTCAACGCCACGCGCAACGTCACGGCGACGTTCGCGATCAACACCTACACGCTGACGATCACCAAGGTGGGCCAGGGCTCCGTGAACAAGAGTCCCAATAGCGCTACCTACACGCACGGGCAGATCGTGACGCTGACCGCGAACGCGAGCGGCGGTATGCGATTCGGCGGCTGGACCGGCGACACCACCGCCACCACGAACCCGCTGCCGCTGCCGATGATCGCCAACCGGACGATCACTGCGCATTTCGTCGAGGCGCAGCCGCCGATCGTGCTGACGAACGTCCCCAATGGCGGCGAGAGCTGGGCGATCGGTTCCACGGCGACCCTGACGTGGACGGCGTCGGACAACGTCGGCGTGAGCGCCGTGGACCTGATGATCTGCCGCAGCGGCCCGACGGGACCCTGGGAGCCGATCGCGATGGGCATCCCGAATACCGGGACGTTCGACTGGGTCGTGGTCGGTCCGAGCACGGCCAGCGCCACCGCCTATGTGCTGGTCAAGGTCTACGACGCGGCCGGCAACACCGCGACGGACGAGAGCGACGGCGGGTTCACGATCGCCCCGCCGACCGCGGCGGTCGAGACGGGTCCGGTGGTCGCGTTCGCGCTCACCTCTGTGACCCCGAACCCTGCCGCCGGTGGCGTGCACGTCGGGTTCGCCGTCCCCGAGGCGACCCGGGTGCGGCTGACGATCGTGGACGTCCAGGGACGGACGGTGGCCACGCTGGCCGACGGCGTCCGGCCCCCGGGCCGCTACGACGTCCCCTGGCAGGCCGGGCGGCGGCCGGCAGGGGTATATTTCGTGCGGTTGGAGGGGGGCGGCCGGCAGTTCGTCCGGCGTCTCGTGCTGACTCGCTGACCCTGCGCTCCGGGGCTCACCGGCGCCTGCGGATGGCACCCGGATGGAGCTCCCTCCGGCGAACCCCCGTTGCGCCATGGTTTTCGGGCCCGGCTTTGGCCCGGAAACGCCCCGATTCGAGCCTGGGGCGGATTCCTGGGCCCGCGGCCGGCCTCCCGGGGCTTCGCCCCCTTTGTGAGCTAGAGCGCGTTGCCCGGCGTCCTTCGGATGGACCGGGCAGCCTGACGTGAGGGGTGACGCGGTCGTGCGAACTGCATCGCGCTCAGCACGTTCCTACCGGCCTCGGGCGAAAGGACTTGAACGAAGTCTGGACGATCCATAAGCTTGCATGACATCAGGCCGAAAGCCGCTCTCGGATGGCAAGCCTAAAAGGTTGTCATCCATCCGAGATTCGCGCTCTCGATCGCGAAGCCCCCCTTCCGCAGCGAGTCTCGAGCACTGATGCAGTGGTGGTGGCGAGCCAACCGCACCCGTGGTGTGTCCCACCGCAGGTCGAACCGGATCCGAAGTATCCTAAAGGGAGCGATCGTGAACGTTTTGAAAACACGCTCACGTTCCTGGTCCGCGCGCGCGGCCGGAGCGCAGTGCGCTGCGATGTTGCTGGGCCTGACGCTGCTGCCGGCACTGTCGTGGGCTCAGACCACGTATACGTGGAACAAGACCACGTCCGCGTCGTGGGGCACCTCCACCGACTGGACTCCCACGCGCAGTTCGCCCGCCACCAGCGACATTCTCGTCATCGACGGCAACGTGACGCCGACGCCGACACTCACGAGCACGCCGACGCAGACAATCGGACGGCTGCGCATCCTCAACAACGCGCACGTCACGTTCGCCGCGCAGAACTCCGGGCAGACGGTCACGATCAGCGGGGCGACCTCGCCGGCGTTCGACATGACCGCCGGCACCACGCTCACGATCAACGACGCCAAGATCATCACGCTGTCGCTGTCGGGTGCGTCCACCAGCACGATCGCGGGCGCGATCTCGTTCGGGCTCGGGGCGCATCGCCTGACAGCCGCGAACGCGAGCCAGCTCACGTTCGCGAGCGGCGGCTCGTTCACCACGTTGTCCGGATTCTCGGGTAACGCGTTCGGCAACGCGGGCACCGCGAACGCCGTGGTGTTCGCGAGCGGCTCCACCTATACGCACAACGCCGGCTCCGATCCATTCGCGCTCGTGACGCCGAGTTCCCGCGTGGTGTTCCAGACCGGCAGCACCGCGGTGTTCCGCACCGCCACCGGGTTCGTGGGCGACGGCCGCACGTATGGCAACCTGACCGCGCAGAACAACAGCGCGCTATCGGCCTCGGGCACGGGCAATCTCAAGTTCGGCACACTGGTCGTCGAATCCGGATCGTCGTTCTCGTTCACCGGGAGCAGCGCCAACTCGATCACCGTCACGGGCGACGTCCAGAGCGCGGGCACCGGCGGTGTGACGCTCACCGCCGGCAGCGGCCACGTGGTGTTCGCGGGCGCCGGCACCCAGACCGTCGGCGGCGGTGGCGGCACCGGCGCGATCACGATCAATGGCGGCGCCACGGTGAACGCCACCAGCACGCTCGCGCTCAGCCGGGCACTCACGGTGGCGTCGGGCACGCTGACCGTGAACGGCAACCTGACGCTCAACTCGGGCGGCAGCGTGTCGGTGGTTCCCGTCTATGCCAGCCCGGCCACGCTCACCTATGCCGCGGGCGCGACGCCGGGCAACGAATGGACGACCGGCACGGTGATCGGAACCGGCGTGCCGAAGAACGTGACGATCGCCGCGGGCGCGGGCACGATCTCGATGCCGACGACCGCGCGCAGCGTCCCCGGTGACCTGACGATCACGAGCGGCACACTGGCGATGAATGCCGGCGGCGGCACACTGTCCGTGGGCGGCAACTGGACCGACTCGGGCACGTTCACCGCCAATGGCCGCACCGTGATCTTCAACGGCATCACGACCCAGACGCTCGCGAAGACGGGTGGCGAGAGCCTGTTCGCGTTGCAGGTCGACAAGACCGCCGGCAACCTGGTTCTGTCCGCGAGCCCGGCCACGAACCTCACGCTCACCGGCACCTCGGGCGACGTGATGGCGATCACGAACCCGGGTGGACTCGACATCGGGTCGAACACGCTGACGCTGTCGGGAAGCGGCGGCAACTGGCTCAGCGGCGGCGCGACCGCCGGCGTGCGCACGGTGCTCGGCACGGGCACGGTCGCGCTCGCGGGTGCGAAGACGTTCACGAACAACAACTCCCGCGCGCTCAGCTTCGCGAGCGGCATCACGGTCACGGCCGCCGGCGCGACCGACTTCGGCGCCGGCATATCCACGATCAACGGCACGCTGCAGCTCAACACCGGCGGCTCGGTCGTCACGAATGCGCCCACGTACGGCGCGACCGCGGTGCTGCGGTACAACCAGGGCGGCGCGGCAGGACGCGGCGTCGAATGGAGCGCCACCGCCGGCGCCGGCTACCCCGCGAACGTCCGGCTGTCCAACTCCACCTCGCTCGATCTGTCGAACGGCGCGCCGGCCGTGGCACGCCAGGCCGCGGGCAACCTCACGATCGATGTGGGCTCGGCGCTCAACATGAGCCCGATGACGACCACGCTGCTCGTGATCGGCAACGTCGACGACCAGGGCACGCTCGCGCTGTCGAGCGCCTCGGGCGGCGACCTGCGGGTGCAGGGCAATCTGACGGTGGGCGGCACCTATACGTCGAACTCGCGCGCCGTGATCTTCGAGGGCGCCGGCACCCAGGTGGTGTCGCGCTCCGCGGGCACGCTGGCGCTCGACTACCTGCGCCTCGCGAAGACCGCGGGCAGCCTGCAGCTCGGCAGCGACGTGACCGCGCTGGCCTCGATCGGGGCAGCGGCGCTGCAGTTCAACGGCACGACGGATGTCCTCGATCTGAACGGCCATCAACTCACGCTCGGTGGCACGCTCGGCGGCACCGATGCGGCGGGCGCCATCAAGGGCAGCGCCACCTCGTCGCTGACGCTCAACGGCAGCGGCGGGAGTGCGGGCACGCTTAAGTTCTCGACCGGGTTCGAGACGCTGCTGAACCTGGTGATCAACCGGCCGGCCGGCGGCGTCACGCTGGGCACCACGCTCACCGTGGCGAACCTGACCCTCACCGACGGCACGCTCGTCACCGGGGCGAACACCGTGACGGTGGGCACGGCGCTCACGCGCACGAACGGCTATGTCGACGGCAATCTGCGTAAGACCGTGCCGCTGGGCTCGCCCACGGTGACGTTCGAGATCGGCGCCGGCGCGGTCTACGCGCCGATGACGCTGGCGTTCGCGAGCGTCACGACCGCGGGCCCGCTGACGGCCTCGACCACGTCGGCCGAACATCCCAACATCGCGGGTTCCGGCGTCGATCCCACCAGGTCCGTCAACCGTTACTGGAGCCTCAACGGCGCCGGGGTGGTGTTCACCGCCTACGACCTCACCGTGAACTTCGCCGCCGCCGACGTCGACGCCGGCGCCAATACGGCGAATTTCGTGATGTGGCGGTACGTGGCGCCGAACTGGTTCATCACCAACCCCGGCACCGACGGCGCGACCAGCACGCAGGCCACGGGCGTCACGGGCTTCAGCGATTTCGTGGCCGGCGAGTCGCGGACCCTGAACATCACCGCCAGCTCGGGTCCGAACGGCAGCATCTCGCCGTCCGGCGTGGTGCCGGTGCCGTTCGGCTCCAACACGACGTTCAACATGGGTCCGAACTCCACCTACCAGGTGCAGAACGTGCTCGTCGACGGCGTCTCGGTCGGGGCGGTCACGAGCTATACGTTCAACAACGTGGTCGCGACCCATACCATCAGCGTGACATACACCCTCAACACCTACGTCCTGAACGTCACCATCGCCGGCAGCGGCTCGGTCGCGAAGAGCCCCAACCAGCCGACCTACGTGAACGGCACCTCGGTGACGCTCACGGCGACGCCCGGCCCCGGCTACCATTTCAGCGGCTGGAGCGGCAGCATTACCACACCGTCCAACCCCATCACGATCACGATGGACAGCGACAAGAACCTCACCGCGACCTTCACGCGCCTGGTGCTCGGCTACGAGCGGCTCCCGTTCACGGCCGCGTATACACCGCTCGGAGCGGGGTCCACCACGCTGATGGTCGCCGCGGACGATTCGACCCGGTCGATTCCGATGCCGTTCAACTTCATCTATTCCGGAATTCCCTATACCACCGGGAACTTCCTCGCGATCAACGCGAACGGATTTGCGTTCCCGAGCCGCGCGGCAGTGACGACCTCCGCGACCTCGCTCGGGTCGAACGCGAATCTCTACAACAACTCCGCGCCGAACGGCACGATGGCGCCGTGGTACGACGATCTGAGCGTTGCCGCGGTCGGCACGAACCCGGCCGGCAGCGTCAAGTACCAGACCTCAGGCGCCGTGGGTTCGCGCAAGCTCACCGTGCAGTGGACGAACGTGTCGTCGGCAACGAACACCACGGGCGGCCAGCCGCGCCAGATCAACTTCCAGCTCGTGCTGAGCGAGACCTCGAACGAGATCGAGTTCCGCTACGGCCCGGTCGTGGGTCCGAGCCACAGCTCGCTCGAGTCGGCATCGATCGGTCTCGAGGATTCCACCGGCGGCAACTTCTTCGACGCGGTGACCGGGTCCCGGTCGACCAGCAATGGAATGATGACGACGAACAAGTGGCCGTCGTTCTTCATCAGGTTCCTGCCGAACGACGTCATCAGTGGATCGATAGAGTCCGGCACATATACCGTCGGTCCGGGGGGCTTCTATACGTCGCTGTCGGAGGCTTGCGCCGACCTGAATTCCAAGGGCATAGCAGGTCCGGTCACGCTGAGCCTGATCAGTCCGGTCGATTCGACGGTGACCCACGGCAGCAACATCTTCCCGATCCTGCTCGGACCGGTGCCCGGGAATTCCCCCATCAACCCGATCACGATCGCACCGGCATCCGGCCGCGTGACCATGACCTACCGGGGCACGGAGAGCGGCAATTGCGGCACCGGGGTATCCGCCACGGCGATCGGCATCACCAACGAGCCCGTGTTCGGACTCGTCGGCGCGGACTACGTATCGCTCAGCAACATCGACATCGTGGGCGGCTCCCAGGTGGATCGCGGCATCCTGCTGCTGCCGGCGTCCCGTACCGATGGCGCGCAGCACAACACCCTGTCGAGCGTGACGGTCTCGCTGGACCGCACGAACACCTCGTCGATCGGATTCCAGCAGTCCGTGTCGATCGCACCGACCAATAGCGCGGGTGCGAACTCGTTCAACCGCTTCCTCGGGGTGTCGGTCACCAACGCGTACGCCGGCATCGTGCTGGCGGGCAACTCGGCGCTGTTCGATACGGATTGCGAAGTCGGCAGCCTGGCTGGCCAGCCGACCTCGATCGGGCAGGCGATCGCGAACGACATCGGCAACGGCACGTTGCAGACATTCGGCATCCGGGCGCTGAATCAGACGAACGTCAACATCAACAGCTCGGTCGTCCAGCACATCACCGGCACCGGCACCGGCGTGGTCGACGGCATCCTGCTCGAGAACCAGGGGGCGTTCTCCCTGAGCAGCGGCGTCTGCCGCATCTCCGGGAACGTTGTACTCTCGCTGAACA
This sequence comes from Candidatus Eiseniibacteriota bacterium, assembly GCA_038231135.1. Classification (GTDB taxonomy): domain Bacteria; phylum Eisenbacteria; class RBG-16-71-46; order RBG-16-71-46; family RBG-16-71-46; genus JANLWX01. Next base: position 140,174 of record JBBRLX010000003.1, read on the forward strand.
ACACCAGCCCGAGCGCCGGCAAGGTGTCGGGCATCCGTGCGCTGCTCACCTCGAATGGCTCGAGCGAGAGCCGGATCTACGACAACGCGGTCTACGACCTGAACTCGTCCAGCACGGCCGCGTCGTCGCGCCGTATCGTCGGCATCAACGTGCAGGAGACCGGACTTGGCGCCAACTCCGTGCACAACGTGGATTTCAACAGTGTGCGCATCGCGGCGGGGAACCTGGCCTGCTCCAACGCCTGCTTCGAGGTCGGCACGACGACCGGCTCCGTCATTCATGCCCGCGATAACGTGTTCGCGAACTTTACCGGCAGCCAGAGTGGCGGCGCGAAACACTATTGCTGGGTGACGCCGACCGCCGGCTCGATCGGCCCCGCCGGCTCCGTCTCGAACAACAACGTGCTGCACGTGAACAATCCCGTGAACGGCTACACCGGCCTGGACGGCGCAACGGACGAGGCGACGCTCGCGAACTGGCAGTCGGTTGCCGGGAGCGATGCCAGCAGCCTGGCCGGGAATCCGCAATTCCTGGCACCGTTGAACCTGGCCATCTCGACCACCCTGCCGTCGCCGGTCGAGAGCGCCGGATCGTTCTTCGGCGGCGCGATCGCATGGGTGAACGACGACATCGCCGGCACGCCGCGCAATCCCACCGCGCCGGACATCGGCGCCTTCGAAGGTAATTACATCGCGCTGGGGTCGCACGACGTCGCCGCGGTGACGCTGATCGACCCGGCGCCGGGCTCACTCAAGCTCGCGTCCGTGGCGTTCAATCCGCAGGCATCGTTCGAGAATCAGGGCGCCAGCAACGAATCCGGGGTGCCGGTGCGCTATCGCATTCGCGGTCCGCAGCCGGCCACGACCATCGTCTACGAACAGACTGCGAGCATCACCTCGATGCCGACCGGATCGACCCAGAACGTGGCGTTCCCGGCCGCGACGCTCGGCACCGGCGGGTTCTACACGATCGAGGCGATCTCCGAGCTGGTGGGGGACGTGAACGCCGCGAACAACGTCGTGACCGGGACGATCGAAATCGCGGCGCCGCTCGCCGGCGACTACCCGGTCGGCGCGGCGCGCCCGGCGCCGTTCAACACGCTGACGAATGCCGTGACGCGGCTCAACACGGTGGGGATCTCGGGCGCGGTGCGGCTGCTGCTCGAGGATTCGAGCTACGGTCCGGCCGAAGCGTTCCCGATCACGATCAATCCGGTGGCGGCGGCGAGCGCAACGAATACGGTGACGATCTCGCCCGCAGCCGGTGCGTCGCCGACGCTGACCGGCACGAGCGCGACAGCGCTCGTGCTGCTGAACGGCGCGGACTGGATCGTGATCGATGGCACCAATTTCGCCGGGGGCTCGACGCGTGACCTCACGCTCGTGAACACCAACGCGTCCGGAACGGGAGCGGTGGTGTGGGGCCAGACCGTGGGCGGCGCCGACGGGGCGAGCCACGACATCGTCAAGAACGTGGCGCTCACCGGCAGCGGCAACACGCTGGTGGGGGTGGGCTTCGGCGGCGTCGCCGTGAGCCTGACCAGCAACGGCAGCGGCAACGTGTCGAACCGCATCGAGAACGTCGCGGTGAGCCGCGCCCAGGTCGGCATCTACTCGGGCGGCTCGTCGGGCGCCGGCAAGAACACCGGCACCGTGATCCTCCGCAATGCGCTCACGGCCACCGCGCCGAACCAGCTCACGCGCGCCGGCATCGTCACCCGGTTCGAGGACGGCATCCAGATCACCGACAACGCGATCGGCAACCTGAGCGGCAACGGAGCCGTCGACATGATCGGCATTTCGCTCGGCCTGTTGTCGGTCACGTCCGACGTGTTCACCGGCGACGAGGTGACGAATGCCACGGTGGCGCGCAACCAGGTGACCGGCGTGGCCTCCAACAACGCGACCGGGCTGACAGCCGCGGGCATCGCCTTGGCCCGCGCGTCGGCAGGTGTGAACACCGTCGTCAACAACATGGTCTCGGGCGTCGTCAGCAATGCCGCGGACCCGAACGTCACGGTGGGCATCTACGCCGGCGGCGGCGGCACGACCCGCGTGTGGTTCAACTCGGTGTGGATGTCGGGCGATCGCGGCACCGCGCCCGGCCCGAGCCTGGCGCTCGCGGTCGGGGACTCGATCAACCCGGTGGACGCGCGCGACAATATTCTCGTCAACACCCAGACGGCCACCGGCGGCAGCGACAGCTACGCGATCGGCACCGTGGCGGGCGCGTCGTTCGGCAACATCACGTCCAACTTCAACGACCTGTTCACGAACAGCGGCCTGATCGGCGTGATCGGCGGATTGTCGAACGCCGGCGACGCCGACCAGGCGACGCTCGCCCTGTGGCGGAGCGCCACGGGGCGCGACGCGTCGTCGATCTCGGGCGACCCGCAGTTCACCAGCGCCGCGGACCTGCACATCAACATCAAGGCCCCGACGTCGTCGCCGGTCGCGAACATCGGCCAGCCGATTGCCGGCGTCACGACGGACTTCGACAACGAATCCGGCAACCGCACCACCACGCCGGATATCGGCGCGGACGAGTTCGCCACCTACAACCTGAACCTCACGATCGTGGGCAGCGGCTCGGTGACGCGGAGCCCGAACCAGACGAACTTCGAGGCCGGCACGGTGGTGACGCTGACCGCGGTGCCCGCCACCGGCTGGCATTTCTCAGGCTGGAGCGGCGCCCTCAGCGGCGCGACGAACCCGATCAACATCACGATGGATGCCCACAAGAACGTGACCGCCACGTTCGCGATCAACACCTACACGCTCAACGTGACGACGGTCGGCAGCGGCGCGGTGGTCAAGGCCCCCAACCAGGCGACCTACAACCATGGCACCAGCGTCACGCTCACCGCGACCCCGACTACGGGCTGGCACTTCGTCGGCTGGAGCGGCGATGCGTCGGGAACCACGAACCCGCTGACGGTGTCGATGACCGCGAACAAGAACATCACCGCCACGTTCGCGATCAACACCTACACGCTCACCGTGACGACGGTCGGCAGCGGCGCGGTGGCGAAGGCCCCGAACCAGGCGACCTACGACCACGGCACCGGTGTCACGCTCACGGCGACCCCGATCACCGGCTGGCACTTCGTCGGCTGGACCGGCGACACCACGGCCGCCGCGAACCCGCTGAGCCTGACCATGACGGCGAACCGGATGCTCACCGCGACGTTTGCGATCAACAGCTATTCCCTGACGGTCAACGTCACCGGCAACGGCAGCGTCACGAAGAGCCCGAACCAGGCGGCGTACGATCACGGCACCCAGGTGCAGCTCACCGCCGTGCCCGATCCGGGCTGGCGACTGCAGGGCTGGAGCGGCGACACCACTGCGACGTCGAATCCGCTGGTGCTGCCGATGACCTCGAATCGAACGATCCAGCTCACGTTCGTGCTCGATGTCCACACGCTGACGCTGACGGGCGGCCCCAATGGCACGGTCGCGAAGAGCCCGGACCAGCCGACGTATACGCACGGCAGCAGCGTCCAGATCACCGCCACTCCCGACCCCGGGTTCTCGTTCATCGGCTGGAGCGGCGACACCACGACGGCCACGAACCCGCTCACGCTGGTCATGACCCGGGACCGTACGATCAGCGGCGCGTTCGGCTACCACCTGGCGGTGACCGTCGCCGGCAACGGCACGGTGGTGCGCGCGCCGAACCAGAACGACTACGCATCGGGCACGGTGGTGCAGCTCACGCCGACGCCGGCGACCGGGTGGCACTTCACGGGCTGGAGCGGCGACGCCAGCGGCGCGGCGAACCCGCTGAGCCTCACGATGGACGCGGCGAAGAACCTCACGGCGACGTTCGCGATCAACACCTACACGCTGACCGTGAGCGGCGCCAACGGCACGGTCACGAAGAGCCCCGACCAGGCACTCTACGATCACGGCACCGCGGTGACGCTGACCGCGACGCCGGCCGTCGGCTACAGCTTCGTTAACTGGACCGGCGACGCCTCGGGGTCCACGAACCCGCTCGGCATCACGATGGATGCCAACAAGACCATCGGCGCCGTGTTCTCGACCGCCACGTTCACCGTGACCGTGCAGACGGCCGGCAGCGGGTCGGTGGCCAAGAGCCCGGATCAGCCGATCTACGCGTTCGGCTCGACGGTCACGCTGACCGCCACGCCCGCGACCGGCTGGCACTTCCTGGGCTGGAGCGGCGACACGACCGTGGCGACGAATCCGCTCACGATCGGCGTCACCGCGAACCGTAACCTCACCGCCACATTCGCAATCAACACGTACACGCTGTCGGTGCCGGTCACCGGCAGCGGCAGCGTGGCGAAGGCGCCGGACCAAGCCACTTACAACCACGGCACGGTCGTGACGCTGACCCCGGCGCCCGCGACCGGGTGGCATTTCGTCGCCTGGAGCGGCGACGCGACCGGCTCGGCGAACCCGCTGCCGGTGACGATGGACGGCAACAAGACCATCACCGCGACGTTCGCGATCAACAGCTACGCGCTCAACGTGACGGTGGCGGGCAACGGCGCGGTGGCGAAGTCGCCCGATCAGGCGTCCTACGATCACGGCACGGTGGTGACCATGACGGCCACCCCCGGCACCGGATCGCACTTCGTCGGCTGGAGCGGCGATGCGACGGGCTCGACGAACCCGCTCACGGTGACGATGGACGCCGCGAAGAACGTCACCGCCACGTTCGCGGTCGACAACCACACCGTGACGGTCACGACCGTGGGCACCGGCACGATCGTGCGCGCGCCGGATCAGGCGACCTACCCCTTCGGCACCGCGGTGCAGCTCACCGCCACGCCGTCGGTCGGCTGGAGCTTCACCGGCTGGAGCGGCGATGCGACGGGCTCGACGAATCCGCTCACGGTGACGGCGAACTCCGATCTCAACATCACGGGAACGTTCACGATCAACACGTATCCGCTCAACGTGACCGTGCAGGGCTCAGGGACGGTCGCGAAGTCGCCGGACCAGCCCACCTACAATCACGGCACCACGGTGACGCTCACCGCAACGCCCACTGTCGGCTGGCACTTCCTGGGCTGGAGCGGCGATGCGGCGGGCTCGACGAATCCCATCACGGTCTCGATGACCGCCCCCCGGAACGTGACCGCGTCGTTCGCGATCAACAGCTACACGCTGACCGTCTCGGGTGATGCAAATGGCTCGGTGACGAAGGCTCCGGACCAGGCCACCTACGACCACGGCACGTCGGTGACGCTGACCGCGGTCCCGGCGACCGGCTATCACCTGGCGAGCTGGGGCGGCGACGCGAGCGGCAACACGACTCCGCTGCCGGTGACGATGGACGGCAACAAGACGATCACCGCCACGTTCGCGATCAACACGTATACGCTGACCCTGAACATCATCGACGGCGGCACCGTGACGAAGAACCCCGACCTGCCGACGTACACCCATGGGCAAACCGTGCAGCTCACGGCGGTGCCGATCGATGGCGATCACCACTTCGTGTGGTGGTTCGGGGCGGCGCTGGGCCAGGGCAACACCAACCCGATCACCATCGTAATGGATGACAACAAGACGGTGGGCGCGGGGTTCACCGTGACCGAGAGCGTCCCGCCGGTCGTGCAGGTTCTATCGCCGAACGGCGGCGAGCTGCTCGCCGTGGGTCAGACGGCCGACATCACCTGGAGCGCTTCGGACAACGTTGCCGTCGACGCCCTGGTGATCTTCCTGTCGCGCAGCGGACCGTCGGGGCCGTTCGATTCGCTGGCGATCGTGAGCAACGACACCCCGGTGTATCACTGGCTCGTGACGCCGCCTGCGACCTCGAACGCCTACTTCAAGATCGTGGCGCACGATGACAACGACAACACTGCCACGGACCTGAGCGACGCGGCGTTCTCGATCGTGCCCCACACGGCGGGCGTCGAGTCCGGGGTGCCGACGGTGTTCGCGCTCGGCAGGATCTACCCGAACCCGGCGGTCGATCGCGCGCGGATCGCGTTCGACGTTCCGCGGCCGTCGCGGGTGCGGCTCAGCATCATGGATCTGCAGGGCCGTGAGGTTGCGGTCCTCGAGGACGGAGTGCGCGCGGCCGGGCGCTACGAGGCCGGGTGGGACGGCCGCATCCACGGCGTGCGTGCGCCGGCGGGCATGTTCTTCGTGCGCTTCGAGGCCGACGGCCGCCGCTTCCTGCGCCGCCTGGTCCTCACCCGCTAGCAGGCCGCCAGACTTTCATCGTGGCCCCAACGCTCGCCGGCGCCGGGGCCACTCCGGCCGCGTTGACGGGCAGACGCCGGAGTCCCTAATCTAACGGGTTCTCCCACGGTCTTCTAGGCGGGTGGTTTCGCCTGCCGCGTGAGCGTCGCCGGCACGCCTCCAGCCGCCGGGCCTTTAGGAACCCACATGTCCGAATCGCTTCAGAACCAGGTGCTCGCGGCTCTCGGCCAGGTCCAGGATCCGGACCTGCACAAGGATCTCGTCACGCTCGGCATGATCGAGCAGCTCGAGGTCGTGGACGGCCGTGCTGCGTTCACGCTGGTGCTCACCACGGCGGCCTGCCCGCTCAAGGAGCAGATCGAAGGCGACTGCCGCGCCGCGGTGCTGGCGGTGCCGGGGATTCACGACGTGCGGATCACCACCACGTCCCGGGTGCGCAAGCCCAAGGATCCCACCGCCGATCGCAAGGCGCTCGAAGGCGTCGCCCAGGTCATCGCGATCGGCAGCGGCAAGGGCGGCGTGGGGAAGAGCACGGTGTCCGCGAACCTGGCGGTCGCGCTGGCGGCCGCGGGCGCCCGGGTGGGCCTGCTCGACGGCGACATCTACGGCCCCAACCTGCCGCGCATGCTGGGCGCGAACCGCCAGCCGTCGTTCAAGGACGGCCGCATCCTGCCGCTCGAGGCGTGGGGCGTGCGGTTCATGTCGATGGGACTGCTGGTCGATCAGGGCGAGGCCGTGGTGTGGCGCGGGCCGATGCTGCACGGTGCCATGAAGACGTTCCTGCACGAGGTCGACTGGGGCGAGCTCGACTACCTGCTCGTCGACCTGCCGCCCGGCACCGGCGACGTGCAGCTGTCGCTGATCCAGCAGACCCACGTGGCCGGCGCCGTCGTCGTGACCACGCCGTCGACGGTGGCGATCGAGGACGCCGTCAAGGCGGTGTCGATGTTCAACAAGCTGAGCGTGCCGGTGCTCGGCATGATCGAGAACATGAGCTACTTCGTGTGCCCGGACTGCTCCGCGCGCCACGACATCTTCAGCACCGGCGACGGCGAGCAGCGCGCCGAGACGCTCGGCATTCCGTTCCTGGGCGCGATCCCGCTGCACCCCGAAGTGCGCATCGGCGGCGATACCGGCCGTCCGGTCGTGCTCGGCAGGCCCGACGGCGAATACTCCCGTGCGCTGGTGCGCATCGCGGGCCACCTGGCGCAGCGCATCTCGATCCAGGCGATCGATCCTGCCGCGGGGCCGGCGGCGGCGGCCCCCGCGGCGGATTCCGCCGTGCCGGTCGCTCCCGTGCCGAGCCGGTCGGGAGTTGCATGACCGAGATCTACGCGGATCACGCCGCCACCACGCCGGTCGCGCCCGAGGTGCTCGCTGCGATGGAACCGTACTGGGGCGCGGGATTCGGCAACGCCGCGTCGGTGCATCGCCGCGGCGAGGCCGCGCGCGAGGTCGTGGAGCGCGCGCGCGGCCAGGTCGCGGCGCTGGTGGCCGCGGCGCCCGAGGAGGTGGTGTTCACGGCCTCGGGATCCGAATCCAACAATCTGGCGCTCAAGGGTGTGCTGGTCGCGGCACCGGTGAGCCGGCGGCGGCTCGTCGTGTCCGCGATCGAGCATCCGTCGGTCCTCGAAGCGGCCCGTCATCTCGAATCGCGGGGCCATGTCCTCACGATCCTGCCGGTGACGCCGGACGGCGTGGTCACGCCGGAGCGGCTCGAAGCGGCGCTCGGAGACGACGTGGCGCTGGTGTCGATCCAGTGGGTGAACAGCGAGACCGGAACGTTCCAGGACGTCCGGCAGCTCGCCGCGCTCGCACACGCCGCCGGGGCGCGGTTCCACTGCGACGCCGTGCAGGCGGCGGGCAAGCTCGCGATCGACTTCGCGGCGCTGGGGGTCGACCTGCTGAGCCTCGCGGGCCACAAGTTCGGCGGCCCGCCCGGCGCCGCGGCGCTGATCGTGCGCCGGCGCATGCGGCTGGTGCCGCTGATCCATGGCGGCCACCAGGAGCGCGGCCGGCGCGCGGGCACCGAGAACCTGCCGGCGCTGGCGGGACTGGGTGCCGCCGCAGAGCGGGCCCGGGCCCGGATCGCAACCGGCGCCCCGGTGGTGATGGCGGCGCTCGGCGTGCAGCTCGCGGACGGGCTGACGGCCGCGGTGCCGGGGGCGGTGGTCAACGGCGCGGGTGGCCCGCGCCTTCGCAGCATCGTCAATGTTTGCTTCCCCGGATCGGACGGCGAGGCGCTGATGCATGAACTCGACCGCGACGGCATCACGGTGTCCACGGGCTCCGCGTGCAGCGCCGCCGATCCCGGGCCGTCGCACGTGCTGATCGCGATGGGCCTCGAACCCGAGGACGCGCACGCCAGCGTGCGGTTCTCGCTCGGAGACGGCAACGACGCGGCACAGGTGAAGCGCATCATCACCGCAGTGCCCGCCGCGCTCGCGCGGTTGCGCACGCTCGCCGACGCACCACCCACCCGCCGGCCGCCGGGCACGCAGGCGGCATGAACCAGCCCTGGGAGCGGACGAACCGACACGACCGGTCGCCCCGAAACGGAGGAACGACATGAATCATCAGGAGCAGTTCCGGCTCAAGGTGGGACTCGCCGAGATGCTCAAGGGCGGCGTCATCATGGACGTCCAGACCGCCGAACAGGCGCGGATCGCCGAGGAGGCGGGCGCGTCGGCGGTGATGGCGCTCGAACGCATTCCGGCGCGAATCCGCCGGGAGGGCGGCGTGGCGCGCATGTCGGACCCCGGTCTCATCAAGGAGATCGAAGCCGCGGTGTCGATCCCGGTGATGGCCAAGTGCCGCATCGGCCACACCGCCGAGGCGCGCATCCTCGAGACGCTCGGCATCGACTTCATCGACGAGAGCGAAGTGCTGACGCCGGCCGACGAGGAGCATCACGTCGACAAGCACGCGTTCAAGGTGCCGTTCGTGTGCGGTTGCCGCGACCTGGGCGAGGCGCTGCGCCGCATCGGCGAGGGCGCCGCGATGATCCGCACCAAGGGCGAGGCCGGCACCGGCAACGTGGTGGAAGCGGTGCGCCACATGCGGTCGGTGATGCGCTCGATCCGCATGCTGAGCGGCATCCCCGAGGACGAGCTGATGGCGGCTGCCAAGAACCTCGGCGCGCCCTATGAACTGGTGAAGCAGGTGTCGCGCACCGGCCGGCTGCCGGTGCCGAACTTCGCCGCGGGCGGCGTCGCCACGCCGGCGGACGCGGCGCTGATGATGCAGCTCGGCGCCGAGGCGGTGTTCGTGGGCTCGGGAATCTTCGAGGTCGGGCTCGACGCCAAGCCCGACGAGCAGCGCCGGGACCAGCTGCGCATGGCGCAGGCGATCGTCAAGGCCGTCGCCAACTGGAACCGGCCCGAGGTGCTGGCGGAGGTCAGCGAGGGCCTGCCGAAGCCGATGAAGGGCGTGTCGATGGATACGATTCCGGACGAGCAGCAGCTCGCGAAGCGGGGCTGGTGAGGTGACCGGAGTCCGCGTCGGGGTGCTGGGACTGCAGGGCGACTTCGCCTGCCACGCGGCGACGCTCGTGGCGCTCGGCGTCGAGCCCGTGCGCGTGTCGCTGCCGCGCGACCTCGAGGGCTGCGAGGCGCTGGTGCTGCCGGGCGGCGAATCCACGACGATGCTGCGGCTGCTGCACGCCACCGGGCTCCGGGCGCCGCTCGAGCGGTTCGTCCGCGAGCGTCCGGCACTCGGCACCTGCGCGGGCGCGATCCTGCTCGGCCGTGGCGCCCTGGGGCTGCCGGCGCCGACCTTCGGCGTGCTCGATGTCGACGTCGCGCGCAATGCCTACGGCCGCCAGGTCGACTCGTTCGAGGGCGCGGTCGATGTCGCCCCGCTCGGCCGCGCGATCCCCGGCGTGTTCATCCGCGCGCCGCGGTTCACGCGCATCGGCCCCGGCGTCGAGGTGATCGCCCGGCTCGAGGGGGCGCACGGTCCGGCGCCGGCCGGCGAGCCGGTCGGCGTGCGCGCCGGCGTCACGGTCGCGCTGTGCTTCCACCCTGAGATCGCGGGCGACGCCGCGCTGCACGCGTGGTTCCTCGGCACCGTGGCGGGGCTGAGGCTGCCCGCGGACTCGCACGTCCGGCCCGCCGGCGGAGCCGCCGCTTGAGCCCCGCGGCGAGCCGCGACCGGGCGGCCCTGCACGAGTTCGTCGCCCGGCACTCCAACTTCCTGCTCACCACGCATCTCAACCCCGACGGCGACGGCATCGGCAGCGAGGTCGCGATGGCGCTGTGGCTGCGCGCGCGCGGCAAGCACGCGCGCGTGCTCAACGATTCGGTGCTGCCGCATCCGTTCGCGTTCCTGGTGCACGACGTCACGATGGAATCGTGGGAGTCGGAACTGGCCGAGCGGCGCTTCGACGAGGCCGACGCGCTGGTCGTGCTCGACACCGGCAACCGCCAGCGCATCGGCCGGCTCGCCGAGCTGATCGACCGCCACGCGATCGCGGTCGCGGTGATCGACCACCACGTGTCGCACCAGGGATTCGGCCAGGTGAACGTGATCGAGCCCGGCGCGTCCGCGACCGGCGAGATCGTGTACGACCTGATCCGCGAGGGCGGCGACGCGATCACCGTCCCCATGGCGGAGGCGCTGTACGTCGCGCTGATGACCGACACCGGCGGGTTCCGCTATTCGAACACCGACTCCGACGCGCATCGCATGGCGGCCGAGCTCCTGGGGTACGGGCTCGATCCGCAACGCCTGTTCGCGCAGGTCCACGCCCAGGCGTCGGCCGGGCGGCTGCGGTTCTTCGGCGAGGTGCTGAGCGCGCTCGAGCTGCTGGACGACGGCCGCGTGGCGGTGCTCGAGGCCGCACCCGAGCAGTTCCAGAAACACGCGCTGACCGGCGCCGACACCGAGGGACTGGTCGACATGCCGCGCTCCGTCGCGGGCGTCGAGGTGGTCGTGCTGTTCTCCGAGATCGAGCCGGGCAAGGTCAAGGTCAGCATGCGCTCGACCGGCCGCGTCGCGATCGACCGCGTGGCGTCGCGGCTCGGCGGCGGCGGCCATCCGCATGCCGCGGGCGTGCTCATCAAGAGCACGCGGCCCGAGGCGCGCGCGCGCATCCTGCCCGAGCTGTCACGGGTGGTGGGGGAGCTCGACGGCAAACAACCGGCGGCCGCCGGATGAGCTCCGGCGAGGCCGCGCCGGGGCCCGCAGCATCGCGTGGCGCCGCGCCGGGCCGCGTGCACGCGGCCGCCGCGGGGGCCGTGGCTGAGCCCGTCGGAGTCCCGCCGCGAACGGGCCCGGACCGGACCGTGGCGGCGGGCGCGCCGGCGTTCCGCATCCGCGCCTCGAGCCTCGCGCATCGCTACGCTCCCGGCCGCGGGCTCGAGGCCATCGACTTTGCGATCGCGTCGCCGGGGCTGATTGCCGTCACCGGTCCCAATGGGTCGGGCAAGAGCACGCTGCTGCGGATCGTCGCCGGCCTGCTGGAGCCGTCGGCGGGCCGCTGCGAGGTCGAGATCGACGGTGCGCTGCTGCCGCCGGCGGCACGGCGCGCGCGCTGCGGATTCGCCGCACCCGAGCTGGCGTTCTACGATGAGCTGACGGTCGGCGAGAACCTCGAATTCGCCGCCGAGGCATCGGGCGCTGTGGATGCGGTCGCCCGCGTGGACGCGGCGCTCGACCGGGTCGGGCTGCCCGGCCGCCGGCGCGATCGCGTCGCGGCGCTGTCGAGCGGCATGAAGCAGCGCCTGAGGCTGGCGTTCGCGATCCTGCACGCGCCGCCGCTGCTGCTGCTCGACGAACCGGAAAGCCATCTCGATACCGACGGACGCGAGGTGCTGACGCAGCTGCTTGCGACCCAGCGCGCCTCGGGCCTCGTGCTGCTCGCCACCAACGACGAACGGGAGTGGAGACGTGCCGACCAGAGGATCGAGCTTCACGGTCGCGGTCTGGGCGATCCTGCGTAAGGAGTGGCGCACCGAGTGGCGCACGCGCCACGGGCTCAATGCGTCGCTGCTGTTCGCACTCACCACGCTCACCGCCGTCAGTTTCGCCGTCGGCCGGCTCGGCGATCGCACCGACCTCATGGGCGGCCTGCTGTGGATCGTGCTGCTGTTCGGCTCGCTGGCGTCCCTGAGCCACGCGTTCGTGCGCGAGGTCGAGGGCCGCACCCTCACGTTCCTGCGGCTCGTCGCCACGCCCGCGGCGATCGGGTTCGGCAAGCTGCTGTTCAACCTGGCGTTCGTGCTGCTGCTCGAGCTGGTGACGGTGCCGATGTTCCTGGTGCTGATGGGCGGCCCGCCGCCCGACTGGCCGCCGTTCCTGGGATTGCTGGCGCTCGGCGGGCTGGCGCTCGCCAGCACCTCCACACTGGTGGGCGCGATCGTCTCGCAGACCCGCGGCCGCGCGGCGCTGTTCGCCGGGGTGTCGCTGCCGCTGCTGCTGCCGGTGATGGCCGCGACCGTGAGCGGCACGCGGGCGCAGTGGCAGCACGGCTCGATCCGCTCCGAGGTCGAGTTGCTCGCCGGGTTCACCGCCGCCGTGCTGGGAGCGAGTGTTTTGCTGTACGATCATCTGTGGAACGACTGATCGGCGCCTGGGGTCCCCCGCTCGAGGACCCGCGCCGCGATGATCCAACGCAAAGGACGCAATGATCGCCAAAGTCCTGCTGTTCCTGTGGATTGCGGCCGCGCTCGCGGCGGGGTTCCTGTGGGCGCCGCTGGTGCCCGGGCTCGGCGCCACCACCCGGGTGCTGTATTTCCACATCCCCGCCGCGTGGATTACAGTCGTGGCGCTGGGGTGGTCCATGGTGCACAGCGTCCTCTACCTGCGGAGCCGGCGGCTGGAGCACGACGACCACGCCGCCGCGGCGGCCGAGCTGGGCCTGTTGTTCTGCGTCGTGGCCACAGTTAGCGGCGCCATGTGGGCGAAGGCGGTGTGGCACTCGTACTGGAACTGGGATCCCCGCGAGACCTCGATTTTCTTCCTGCTGTTGATCTACGCGGCGTACCTCGCGCTGCGCAGCTCGATCGAGAACGACGAGCGGCGGGCGCGGCTGTCGGCGGTGTACTCGGCGATCGCGTTCGTGACGGTGCCGTTCCTGATCTTCGTGGTGCCGCGGATCTACTTCAGCCTGCACCCGGACACGATCATCAATCCGAGCGGCAAGATCGAAATGGACCCGCGGATCCGGCTCGGGTTCTTCGCGATGCTGATCGGGTTCACCGGGCTGTTTGCGTGGATCCTGCGACTCAAGGTGCGGCTGGTCCGCATCGAGCGCCGCACGGCGGAGCGGGCGACGGCATGACCGCCGGAGCCCGAACCGGGCCGCGATCGTGTGGCCTGCAAGGAGGTTGAGGGGTGGACGCCAATTGGGTGGTGCTGGGAGTGGCATTGCTGGCCTGGGGCTTGCTGTTCTTCTACCTGCTCCGGCTGGACGGGCGCCTCAAGGACCTGGAGAAGCGATGAACGTCAAGATCGTGGTGGCAGTGCTGCTGCTGGCCGTGGCCGCCGGATTCGGCGTCACGAGCTTTCGCAAGTCCATGACCCCGTACATCTCGTTCGCCGAGGCGCGGTCGGCGCCGGGACTCGTGCAGGTGAACGGCGTGCTCGCGAACAAGAACTACGTGGCGAATGCCCGTGACCAGTACCTCAAGTTCGATCTCAAGGATTCGCACGGCGAGGTGATGCCGGTGGAATACCGCGGCGTGATTCCGGGCAACTTCGACCAGGCCACGTCGATCGTGGCGATCGGGCGCTATCAGGGTGACAAGTTCACCGCCGACCAGCTGCTCGTGAAGTGCCCGTCCAAGTACCAGGCCGAAGCCGAGAAGCAGCGCGGAAAGATGGCCACGTGAACCTCGGTCAGTTCCTGTGCTGGATCGGCTTCTTCGCGGCGCTGACGTCGAGCCTGTGCTGGCTGGCGGCGACCGGCGGCCGCGAGCAGGCGCTGCGCCCGGCGCGCATCGCGTTCCGCATCCAGTGGCTCGCGCTGCTCGCAGCGGCGGGCACGCTGTGGTGGATCCTGTTCCGCCACCAGTTCCAGTACCAGTACGTGGCGTCCTATTCGTCGAAGGCGATGCCGGCGCGCTACATCTACGCGGCGTTCTGGGGCGGGCAGGAGGGCACGTTCCTCCTGTGGGGGCTGCTCACCACCACGCTCGGCCTGATCCTGATGCGCGTGAAGAACCACCTGACCGTGCCCGCGATGTTCTTCCTCAACCTGCCGGTCGTGCTGCTGGCGTTCGTCACCGTGATGCGCGGGCCGTTCCTCGAGTTCCCGCTCGGCCGCGTGCCGCTCGACGGCAACGGCTTGAACCCGCTGTTGCAGGACCCGTGGATGACGATCCATCCGCCGGTGCTGTTCACCGGATTCTCGTCGCTCGCCGTGCCGTTCGCGATCGCGATGGCGGCGCTGGTGCGCCGCGACTACGACGGCTGGGTGAAGCCCGCGCTGCCGTGGGTGGTGTTCTCGACCGGCATGCTCGCGACCGGCTTCACGATGGGCGGAGTGTGGGCGTACAAGGTGCTCGGCTGGGGCGGCTACTGGGGCTGGGACCCGGTCGAGAACGGCTCGCTGATCCCGTGGCTGTGCAACACCGCACTGCTGCACGGGCTCCTGGTGCAGCGCGTGTCGGGCAGCCTCAGGCGCACGAACCTGTTTCTCGCCATCACATCCTACGTGCTCGTGCTCTACGCGTCGTTCCTCACCCGCAGCGGCGTGCTCGCGGACTTCTCGGTGCACTCGTTCGTGAACCTGGGACTCAACGGCTTCCTGCTGTCGTTCCTGTTCGTGGTGATGATCGTGGGCTACGGCGCCCTGCTGTGGCGACTGCGCGACATCCCCCAGCCGCCCAAGCCGCTCGGGAACTTCTCGCGTGAATCCCTGATGTGGCTGGGCCAGCTCGTGCTGATGCTGATGTGCATCCTGACCGCAGTGGGCATGAGCGCCCCGCTCATCACCCGGCTGTTCGGCCCGGCGTCGAACGTGCAGACCTCGTACTACAACAGCGTGAACGGCCCGCTGGTGATGGCGCTGGCGCTGCTGGTCGGCCTGGCGCCGCTGATGCGCTGGCGCGAGCAGGACGCCCGGGCGCTGGCCAAAGCCGCGGCGCCGGCGATGATCGGCGCGTTCATCGTGGCGATCGTCGCGGTGGTGCTCGGCGTGCGCCAGCCGTTGCCGGCCGCGGTGGTGTTCGCGGCGGCGTTCGCGCTGCTCTCGAACCTGGCGGTGACGATCCGCGGGTTCCGCTCGGGCTGGAAGCACGGCCTCGCCTACCTCGGGCACTTCGGTTTCGCCGTGATGCTGATCGGCATCGTGTCGTCGTCGGGCTATGGCCGGCAGGTGCAGGTGCAGCTCCCGAAGGGCGAGGCACGTTCGGCGCTCGGCTACCAGATGACGTTCCAGGGCATCCAGAAAGCCCCCGATGGCAGGGATCACGCGATCGTGGCGGTGGCGATGCCGGGGCGCACGTTCCAGGCGCGGCCCGCCATGTACTGGAGCGAGTTCAACCAGGGCTACATGAAGAAGCCGTACATCGAGCGCTACGTGACGCACGACCTCTACATCTCGCCGCTCGACATGGTGGGCAACGATCCGTCGAGCAAGGCGCTGTGGCTCGGCAAGGGCGAGTCGAAGAAGATCGGCCAGGTCACCTATACGTTCGAAAACTTCGACATCTCGGGCATGGGCACCGCGAACATGCGGGTCGCGGCGAAGCTGGTGGCGGAGATCAACGGGCGGACCGTGCCGGTGCGGCCGTCGATCACGCTGGCCGGCGGCGGCCAGCAGCACGTTCCCGACTACCTGCCGGGGGGCCAGGCCGTGACGATCGTGTCGGTGGACCCCAATCAGGGCCGCGTGGCGCTCGACGTGCCCGGGCTCGTCGCACCCGCCGCCGAGCAGATTCTGGCGGTCGAGGTCAGCACCAAGCCGCTGATCAACATGGTGTGGCTGGGAGCCATCCTGATGCTCGGCAGCGTGTTCCTGAGCATGTTCCGGCGCATCCTCGACGTGCGGCGCCAGACGGTGGCGGAGCGCCAGAGCGGGACGGCGGCAGCCTGATTTTTTTGTTGCTTGGCGACTGCACGAATGTGCAGTAAGGTGCTCCCGGTGCCTGAAAAAGAGCCATGTTCGAGACACTCAACGATTCCGTCGACGTCCTCACCGCGTTCACCGAGGGCCGGCTCGAGCCGCTGCGGTTCCGGTGGCGGGGCAGCGTGGTGAGGATTCGCAAGGTCACAGGACGCTGGTCGCGGCGCGAAGGTCAGACCGTGCTGCGATTCTTTTCGGTCGAAGGTCCGTCGTCCGACACGTACGAGCTGTATTACGACCCCAGAGGGCCGCGGTGGATCCTGAGCCGCGCCTGGACGGGAGGCGCCGCACCATGAGGGAGCCGTGGGCATGATCCTGCTCGTCGACATGGACTCGTTCTTCGCGTCGGTCGAGCAGGCGCATCACCCGCATCTGCGCGGCCGGCCGGTGATCGTGTGTGGCGATCCCAGCCGGCGCGGCGTGGTGACGGCCGCGTCCTACGAGGCGCGGCCGTCGGGAGTGCATGCGGGCATGCCGCTGCAGGAGGCGCGGCGGCTGTGCCCCGACGCCGAATACGTCGAGGGCAACCCCGACAAGTACGTGGCGACGTCGCTGCAACTGCTCGAGCTGTACCTCGAATACTCGCCGGACGTGGAGCCGTTCAGCGTGGACGAGGCGTTCGTGGGATTGGGCACGCGGGCGGTCACGCTCGAGGCGGCGCTGGCGATCGCCGCCGAGATCCAGCGGCGGGTGAGCGAGCGGTTCGCACTCGGGGCGTCGATCGGAATCGGGCCGAACAAGCTGATCGCCAAGATGGCGTCGGGAACACGGAAGCCACGGGGACTCACGGCGTTCGACGCCGCGGCGTTCTGCGAACACTTCTGGCCCCTCGACGTGCAGGAAATGTGGGGCGTGGGGCCCCAGCTCGCCGTGCGCATGCGGTCGCTCGGGATTTCGACCGTCGGTGATCTGGCCCACGCTCCGATACCGTTGCTCAAGGGCACGTTCGGTGTAATCGGACCCCAGCTCCGCGAGGCCGCGTGGGGCGCGGACGACACGCCGCTCGTGCCGTACCATCAGGGCGTCGACGCCAAGTCGATCGGGCACGAGGTCACGCTACCCGAGGATTGCGCGGCGTTCGATGCCCTGGACGGCACGCTGCTGCGGCTGTCGGACCAGGTGTGCCGGCGGATGCGTGCCGACGGGTTCGTGGCGAAGGTGGTGACGCTCAAGTACCGCGACCACCGGTTCCAGACCTGCGTGCGCCAGCGTGCGCTCGCGAAGCACACGGACGATCATTTGCAGGTGTACACGGTGGCGAAGGCGCTGTTCGAGGCGCTGTGGAAACGGGAGCCGGTACGGCTGCTGGGGGTGAGCGTGTCGGGGCTCGAACACTTCACCGTCGACCAGACCGAGCTGTTCGACACCGATCGCCGCTCGCGCACGCTGCGCGAGACGCTCGATCGCGTGCGCGACCGGCTGGGGGAGGCGAGCGTGGTGCCGGCGGGCTCGCTGGGCTATCGCCGGTCGCTGGGCCACGTGCCGTTCGGCGCGGTGGGACCGAATGCGGGGAAGCAGCGCGGCGGTTCGGCGGACTCCGATGGCGCCGACTCCGGGCGATCCAGGTCCAGTGGCCTCGGCTCCGCTGCCAGCAAGTCGCGGGATCGATTGCGGAAGCTGCGTGAGCGTCCGGGAAGCGAACCCGGGACATGACACCTGACCCCGACGACCTGGTCCTGCCGTTGTTCCCGCCGGATCCGCGATCGGGTGATGGTGCACCCCTCGCCAACCCGGCGCCCCAAGCCCAGCCCCACCGCCCCTCGCTGCTCGACAAGGTCCGCATCGGCACCTCCGGCTATTCGTTCCCGGACTGGGTGGGCCCGTTCTATCCGCCCGGCACCAGGTCCTCCGGGTTCCTGCCGCATTACGCGCGACAGTTCGACTCGGTCGAGGTGAACACCACGTACTACGCGATCCCCAAGCCCGCCATGATGGAGCAGATGGTCGAGCGCACGCCGCCCGGCTTTCACTTCGTGGTCAAGCTCAACAAGGCGATGACGCACGAGAACTCGACCGACCTCGAGCTCTATCGGCAGTTCCAGGGCGTGCTCGAGCCGCTCAAGGCCGCGGGCAAGTACGACGGGTTGCTGGCGCAGTTCCCGTGGTCGTTCAAGCGCACGCCCGACCACGAGCGCCACGTGGCGGCGGTGCGCGAGCTGCTCGTCGACGAGCCGCTGCACGTTGAATTCCGTCACGATTCGTGGCTCACCCCCGAGCTCGCGCCGTGGCTGAGGCAGTACCAGCTCGGATACTGCATCGTGGACGAGCCCCAGCTCGAAGGCCTGCTGCCGCCCGTGAGTCTCCTGACCACCGAGGACGCCTACGTGCGGTTCCACGGCCGCAACGCGAAGGACTGGTGGCAGGGCGATCGCGGCACCCGGTACAACTACGACTACAGCGAGCAGGAGCTCAAGGACTGGCTGGTGAAGATCCAGGAGCTCGCCCAGCAGGCGCGTCGCACCTATCTGTTCTTCAACAACTGCCACGCCGGCCAGGCGGCGAAGAACGCCAGGCTCATGCAGGAGCTGCTGCGGCAGCAGGCAATCGGGTAGCGAGTGCTCTCTGGACATGACGCGACGGTTTCGAAGCAAGTAACGTCAGCGCGGCGCGGACGCGATCCTCGAGTGAGGCGTCGCCAGGTGGCGTCTCGCAATGCGCGGCTGCGCAGCGTGCTTCGTCAGCGCGGAAGCCGAGCCGTCGCAACCAGGGAATGACGTCATGCTCCGGATCCGCGGCCCGGGCCTTTGCTTCCGCGGCGGCAGCGCGCTTCTGCTGTTCGGCTGCGGCCTTTGCCTGCACACGTGCGTTCGCCGCTGCCTCCCGGGCGAGCTCACGTTTGCGCATCATGAATTCGGCTCCGAACTCGCACTTCGCCGTGTATTGATTGTGGGCCCGGCACCGTAGTACGTTCGTGAGCGAGTCCGGTCGTCGCTGCCCCGCGCGATCGCTCCTGGAATTCGATCACATCGATCTGGTGGCGCGTGGCTTGTCCGAGGAGTTCCTCGACATCCCGCCCGGAACTACGGTGGCTCGCCAGGGACTTGGCGTACTGCAACTTGTCATAGTTGCTGTCGCCGATCGTGCGCCGCAATTCAGGCGAGCTGGGCTTGCGTTGCGACGCACACGTTTCAACGGGGTCGGGTGTTTGTTCCGCGAACAACTCTGACTCCAGGGCCACGCGCCCCGACGTGTCAGCGGGCCCCGGGGCCTGTTGCGCAGATGTCAACTTAACAGGCCCCGGGGCCTGTTCGGCGGATCCCATCGACGTAGCAATTTCGGGGGACGCCACTCCGGGGAACCGCTGCGCCAGCAGGATCACGGAGCTGTAGTGCAGCCGCTCTGCGGCGAGCTCCGGGAATATCACCGTCGGTGAGATGAGTCAGCGCATACCAGATCATGGGGTCGCTCACGAGAATCGGGTGAGCGGGGGCTGTTCAGCTCAATTCCATGGCCGCCTGGTGGGGCGTCGGCTACCCATCCTCGTTGGGTCGTCAAGTTGATTCGTGGGTACAGACCGCGTACTGGCTACAAGGGTTTGCCTCAGTGCGGCGTCGCCGCCGCCACCGAATCGGCCCGGGCCGCGGAGTCGCGCACCGCCGCGGCCGTACTGTCGCTCGCCTGCTGGGCCGCGATGCGGGCCCAGTCGGCGGTGTGATCGCGCGTGCACATCGTGGTGGGGCTCGTGCCCTTGAGGAACGGGACGCGCATCGGCGACGGGCAGTCGCTGCGGGCCCGGCCTCCGCTCCAGGGATCGATCCAGGACAGTTCCAGGCTCGGCTCCGCGAACGGCGTGGGCGGGAAGTCGCCGATCAGCCGGTCCATCACCGCGGCCCACACCGGCAACGCGATCTCGGCGGCGGGGCGGCCGATGCTCTGCGGCTGGTCCCAGCCCACCCACACGCCCGCCACGACGTCGGGCGTGAAGCCCACGAACCAGGCGTCGTGATAGTCGTTCGTGGTGCCGGTCTTGCCGCCCAGCGGCCGGGTGAAGCCGAATCGCGATCGCAGAGGATAGGACACCCCGAAGATCACCACGTCCTCGAGCAGGCCGGTCATCAACTCCGCGGTCTCGCGGGGCAGCACGGTCACCGCCGCGGGCGCCGCTCCCGCCTTCGCGGCGGCGCCCGAGCCGGGCAGCGCCCGCACCGGCGTCGCCGGATGGCGCACGCCGCCGTTCGGAAACGTGGAGTAGGCGTCGGTGAGCGCGGCCAGCGTGACCTCGTTGGTGCCGAGTCCGACGCTCGCCACGGGCTTCATGCCGGGCAGGCCGAACCGTTGGGCCACGCGCACCACCTGACCAGGCCCCACGGCCTCGACGAGGTTCGCGGTGGCGACGTTCAGCGACTTGGCGAGCGCCTTCGCGAGCGTCACCGAGTCGTGATACTCGCCCTCGTCGTTGCGCGGGCTCCATGGCCCCTCGGGCGTGGGGAACTCGCGCCTGAGGTCGGGCACGGTGGAGGCCGGCGTGAACCGCGGCCCGCCGCGGCCGGGATCGAGCGCCGTGGCGTAGACCACGGGCTTGATCGCCGAGCCCGGCTGGCGCAGGGCGTGCGTCGCACGGTTGAACGTCCCCGGGCCCGGATCGCGCCCGCCCACGACCGCGCGGATGAAGCCGGTGGTGGGGTCGATCGCGACGAACGCGCCCTCCAGCGGCTCCTGCCGGCGGCCCAGCAACCGCTCGATCGACGTGATCGCATCGGGCAGCACACGCTCGGCGTCGTCCTGCCACACCAGGTCCATCGTCGTCAGCACGGTGAGCCCGCGCTGCTCGAGCGCCTGCTTCGGCAGCCTGGCACCGAGCCATTCGCGCACCGCGCCGGTGAACGACGGGAACCGCTCGCGCTCGGGAACGCCCGGCCGCGCGCCGAGCGGATGGGTCTTCGCGCGCGCCGCGATCGCGGCCGAGATCACGCCGGTCTCCGCCATGTCGGACAGCACCGCGTTCCGCTTCGCCCGCGCGCCGGCGGGGTTGCGCAACGGGTGATACACGTTCGGAGCGGGGATCATGCCCGCGAGCAGCGCCGCCTGATCGAGCCCGAGCGAGTCGACCGGAACTCCGAAGTACCAGCGGCTCGCCTCCGCGATGCCGTCGATCTGGACGCCGCCGCCCTGACCCCAGTAGACCGAGTTCAGGTACATCTCGAGGATCTCGTCCTTCGACAGCAGGCACTCGAGGCCCAGCGCGATCAGCGCCTCCTGCAGCTTGCGGCCGACCGTGCGGCGGGGGGTGAGGAACAGCGCGCGCGCGAGCTGCTGTGTGATCGTGCTGCCGCCCTGCCGCACCTGCCGTGCCCCGACGTTCGTCACCAGCGCGCGCAGGTTCGAGCGCAGGTCGATGCCCATGTGCCGCCGGAACCGGCGGTCCTCCGACGCGATCACCGCGAGCTGCACCACGCGCGGGATGCGCGCCAGCGGCACCCAGGTGCGGCGGACCCGCTGGGCATCGTCGATGTGGGCGACGAACACCGGTTCGAGCCGCGGCGGGTGGCTCAGATCGGGCGGCCGCTGGCCAAGGATCGCACCGAGCCGCTCGACGGCCGTGATGCTGCCGTTGGCGATCACGACGCGCACGCGTTCGGGCCCGCCGTGCCCTGCTGGGTCCGCCGCGTCGTCGAAGCCGCGCAGCGCGATCTCCACGCCGCGGCCGCTGGGCGCCCAGGTGCCGGGGACGCGCGCGGGCGCGGACGTCCGGCGGTAGTCGCGGGCGTCGAGGTGCCGTTGCAGGAAGCTCATCGGCAGGTGGCGCCCGGTGACCAGTTCGACGCCGTCCGAGTAGAGACGCGACGGGAAGCTCCAGCCGGGGCCCGCGGCGCGGCGCTCGTGGAACGCGTGGACCTGGACGGCGAAGCGCGCGAACCCGGCGGCGCCCAGCGCCAGCAGCGCGGCCACGATCACCAGCAATGCCGCCACACGGTGGTGGGTGGTGGCGGCCGGCGCCCCGCCCGCCGGGCCCCGCCGCCATCCACGTATTCCCTCGAGCTGGCGGCGCCACGCGCTCATGCGCGCGTCAGCGAGTCGGAGTCCGCAGCGCGCGGCGTTCGGCGGTCAGGCCTTCGTGGCGGCCCTGGATGAACTGCATCGCCTCGGCCACGTCCTCGCGGCTGCCGACGACCAGCGGCGTGCGCTCGTGCAGCGCCGCGGGCGCCAGCTCCATGATGCGGCGCGCGCCGTCCGTGGCCGTGCCGCCGGCCTCCTCGGCGATGAACGCGAGCGGCGCCGCCTCGTAGAGCACCCGCAGCTTGCCGCGGGGGTTCTTCGTGTCGCCGGGGTAGAGGTAGATCCCGCCGTACAGCAGGTTGCGATGGAAGTCCGCCACCAGCGAGCCCACGTAGCGCGAGCTGTAGGGCCGGCCGTTCGCCGCGTCCTCGGCCTTGAGCCAGTCGACGTAACGCTTCACGCCGTCGTCCCAGCGGCAGTAGTTGCCTTCGTTGACGCTGTAGATGTGGCCGCGGTCGGGGATGCGAATGCGCGGGTGCGACAGCAGGAACTCGCCGAGGCTCGGCTCGTACGTGAAGCCGTGGACGCCGTCGCCGGTGGTGTAGACCAGCATCGTGCTCGAGCCGTACATCACGTAGCCCGCTGCGAGCTGGCGGCGGCCGGCCTGCAGGCAGTCCTCGAGCGTGCCCACGCCCTTGCGCGTGAGCCGCGGCAGGATCGAGAAGATCGTGCCGATGTTGACGCCGGCGTTGATGTTCGACGACCCGTCGAGCGGATCGAAGTTCACCACGTACTTGCCGACCGGCTTGTCGGCGTGGACGGGGACGATATCCTCGTCCTCCTCCGACGCCAGCACCGCGAGCTGGCCGGTCGAGCCGAGCACGTCGCGGATCACCTCGTGGGCGAACATGTCGAGCTTGGTGACCTTTTCGCCGTGGACGTTCTCGTCGCCGGTGTAGCCGAGGATGTCGACGAGCCCGGCGCGCGTGACCTCGCGGTTGATCATCTTGGCCGCGAGCGCGACATCCGACAGCACGCTCGTGAACTCGCCGCTGGCCTCGGGGTGAATCGCCTCCTGTTGCAGGATGAACTGCGACAGCGTCACCGCGTGGTGGGGCATGCTTGGCCTCAGTCCGACAGGCCCGAGACGTCCTCGGGGCCCTTGAGCGCGTGGGCGCCGCCACCAACGTTCGGGAACGAGCCGGGGACGAACGGCGCGTGCTGCTCGGCCATGGCGCGCGTGGCGTTCACGGCGAGCCGCGTGATCAGGAACGTGAACTTGTCCTCGAGCGTGCGGCCGATCGCGGCGCGCACCTCGGCGGGCAGCGACCACAGCTCGCGCTTGAACTGCCCCAGCGCCTTCTTGCGCGTCTTGTAGAAGAACTGCTCGTCGGTGTCGCTCGGCTTGCGCTCGTCGGCCGCGCTGGTGCGGAGCTGCTCGTAGATCGCCTGCTTGAGCGCGGCCGGGAACGCGGGGTGATCGAACAGCATGTTCTGGAACTCGGTCGCCAGATGGATCTCGCACGCGCCGAGCTTCGGGAACCGGTCGAACAGCTCGGGCGGCAGCGTCGACGCCCCGTGCTGCACGGCGCCGGCCATGCCGTAGCGGGTGCGCGCGATCTCGGAGCAGCGTTCGAGCGCCGCGAAGTCGATCTTCACCAGCGCGATCGAGCCGTCGGGCAGCGGCACGCCGCCGTGGCTGGTGCCGGTCTGGATCGAGATCTTGCTGATGCCCTCGGCGCCCGGCGCCGTCTTGGCGAGCGCGCGCTGGAACACGGTCATGAACGCTTCCAGCTCCTCGGGGGTCGAGTTCTTGCCCCCGACCTCGCCGATCTCGCCGCCCACCGACACGGTGACGCCGGCCGGCTGGTGCTGGCGGATGAACGCGGTCAGCTCGGCGCACAGCCCGCCGTTGAGCTGCTGCTGCGCCTCGTGGCCCTGCTGCGTCAGGTCCACCAGCGTCGAGGTGTCGACGTCGATGTTGTAGAACCCGAACTTCACCGCCTCGTGCGTGAGGTCCTTGACCGCCTGCAGCTCGGCCGCGGGGTCGGCCACGTACTTCTTCGCGTTGATCTGGAAGTGATCGCCCTGGATGAACACCGGGCCGCGCCAGCCTTCGCGCAGCGCCGCGGCGATCACCACGAACGTGTATTCGGCGGGACGCTGGCCGGTGTAGCTGATCTCGGAGCGGGCGATCTCGCAGATCACGGCGCCGGCGTCGAGCTTCAAGCGGGCGCGGAACAGCGCGCGCGCGGTGTCGTAGGTCAGGCCGCGGATGTTGATCGCCGGCACGGTGAAGTTCGTGGGGGTCTCACCACGGCCGCGGGCGAGGTAGAGGCCGTGGATCGACGCCGGGTAGATGCCGGCGGACCGGGCCTGCTCCATCACCCCGGCGCGCGCCGCGTCGCGAATGGCGGCAGGGCCGAACACGCCGGTCCAGACCAGCCGGTCGAGCGCCTCGGTGTTGTTCGATGCCAGTGCCGCAACGGCGTGGGAAACCTGTTCGAGCGACGTGAGTTCCATGGGGGTCGCGCTCCTTGGACGGAGGCCGTGCGAGGCCTAAGGGATCGAGATGGGAGCTGAGGTTGCTGCTACGAGCGCGGGGAGTATAGACCGGCTCCCATGCGCGGGCCAGCCTACGTGCCCAGTACCAGCACGCCCTTCTGCGTCTCGCGCAGCTCGGGGAACCGCAGCGGATCGAACGTGCCGATGCCGGGCGCGCGCTTCCAGCTCAGCAGCTCGGCGAGATCCTGCGTGCACGCGGCGGCCATGCCCATGCCGTGGCCGGTGAATCCGGCGCAGATCGCCAGATGGTGCTCGGCGTCGAGCCAGCCGACCAGCGGCCGCCCGTCGCGCGCGAACCCCATCGTGCCGGCCCAGCGGTGCTCGATCGCAACCGGTTCGGGCACCAGCTGGCGCAGCCCGGCTTCGATCGCGTTCTGGATCGTGTCGGTGACGATCTCGTCGTAGCCGGTCTCGGTGTCGAGATCGACGTCACGCCACCCGCCGATCACGAGCCGGCGGTCGGGCGTCTGGCGCCAGTACTGATAGCCGTAGTGCGCGTAGCTCGGCCGTGGCGCCACCACGCGGTCGAGCGGCGCGGTCGAGATCACCTGGCCACGCCGCGGCTGGATCACGCGATCGAGCGCGGGCAGCAGCCGCGGGGCGTAGGCGTTCGTGCATAGCACCAGCGAGCGCGCCCGCGTGATGCCGTGGTCGAGCCGCACCTCCCACACGCCGCCGCTCCAGCGCGCGCTCCGCACCGGCGAGTTCGCGAAGATCCGGGCGCCGCGCTCGATCGATGCCCGCGCGAGGCCGTGCAGGAATTTGACGGGATGGAACGCGCCGTCCTCCTCGATGAGGAACGCCCCCGCGAAGTGCTCGCGCGCGGCGTCGGGCACCGCGTCCTCGAGCCGGACCTCCGTCATCGGGAAGCCTTCCGCCGCCAGCAGCGGCAGCGAGCCGCGCAGGTCCTCGGTCTCCTCCTCGCCGCGCGTGAGGCGCAGGCTGCCCGAGGCGCGGTAATCGCATTCGATGCCGAGCGTCTCCGCGAGCTGGCGGACGCGCTGGTGCGTGCGCCGGCCGATCTCGAGCATCGCCCGCGCGCCGGTGCGGCCCCAGAACGCCACCTGTTCGCTGTAGGGCTCGGCGGGTGCCACGAGCAGGAAGCCCGCGTTGCGCCCGGAGGCGGCGCCGGCAATGGGTCCGGAATCGAACACCGCCACCGTGGCGCTCTGTTCGTTCAGCGTGTGCGCGAGCGTCAGGCCGGCGATGCCGCCGCCGACGATCGCGACATCGGCGTCGAGGTCACCTTCGAACGGCGGCAGCGACAGGGCGGCGTCGTGCCACCACAGCGGGGTCGTGGATACGGGGTGGGAGGACATGAGTCAACGATTGTGCACGGCCCCGGCGCGCCGCACAAGCGGCCCCGGCGCTGCCGGCGGCGTTTGAGCGCGGGAGGCGGGATCATTACTCTGAAGGGGAGCGGCCGGCGCGATGCCGGCGCCCCATGGCGTTCCCGAGGATCCCCGATGCCCACGACTACGGTGTGCCGCCTGCACGTGAACGGCGACCTCCGGGACTGCCTCGTCACTCCGCATTCGACGCTGCTCGAGGCGCTGCGGTACGGCCTGGGCCTGACCGGATCCAAACAAGGCTGTGACAAGGGCGACTGCGGGGCGTGCACCGTGCTCGTCGACGGCACGCCGGTGCTGAGCTGCATCTCGCTCGCGCTGGCGTTCGACGGCGGGCCCGAGGTGACGACGATCGAAGGCGTTGCGGACCACGGCCGCGCGCATCCCCTGCAGGACGCGTTCGACGTCACCGGCGGGGCCCAGTGCGGGTTCTGCACGCCGGGCATCCTGCTGAGCGCGCTCGCGCTGCTGCGCGCGACTCCCGAACCCACGCGCGACGAGATCGCCCGCGCGCTGTCGGGCAATCTGTGCCGCTGCACCGGGTACACGAAGATCTACGAAGCCGTCGAGCTCGCGGCCCGCACGCTGCGCGACGCCGCGAAGCCGGCGGCGCGGTGAGCAGGCCCCGGGCATCGCAGCCGGATCCCGCGGACGGTGCGCGCCACCCGGCTCCGCCGGGTCCCGCCGCCGCGGAGCCACGCGCGGACGCGGCGGCGACGACGCCCGGCATGGCGATCCCCGCCGACCGTCTGATGCCGAAGCAGGATCGCCTCGAGCCGCCGGTGTGGCCCGAAGGCCGCGCCCAGTCGCCGGGCGGCGGGTTCGCCGTGATCGGCAAGCGCAACCGCAAGATCGAAGGGCTCGCCAAGGTCACGGGCCGCGCCGTGTACGCCGACGACATCACGCTGCCGCGCATGCTGCATGCCAAGCTCAAGCGCTCGATTCACGCGCACGCGCGCATCGTGTCGATCGACGCCGCCGCCGCGCTCGCGCTGCCGGGTGTGCATGCCGTGATCACCGGCAAGGACCTGCCGGTCTACTTCGGCATCATCCCGTGGACCGAGGACGAGCAGGCGCTGTGCGAGGACAAGGCGCGCTACGTGGGCGACGCGATCGCCGCGGTCGCCGCCGACAGCGAGTACCTGGCGGACGAGGCGCTGAAGCTCATCCGGGTGGAATACGACGTGCTGCCCGCCGTCACCGACATCGACACGGCGCTCGAACACCCGGAGTGGAAGGTGAACGAGCGGGCGCGCGACGGGAACATTTCGAAGCAGGTGCGGCTCGAGTTCGGCGACGTCGACGGCCGGCTCGCGGCGAGCGACGTGGTGGTGGAGGGCGACTACTGGTACGAGGGCTCGACGCACGCGCCGATCGAACCGCACTGCGCGGTGGCCGAATACGACGCCACCGGTCTCCTCACCGTGTGGTCGAGCACGCAGGTCGCGCACTACCTGCATCGCGACCTGGCGAAGGTGCTGGGGCTCGCGACCCAGCGCGTACGCGTGATCCAGCCGGTGGTGGGCGGCGCGTTCGGCGGCAAGAGCGAGCCATTCTCGCTCGAGTTCTGCGCGGCGAAGCTGAGCATGATCACGGGCCGGCCGGTGAAGATCCTGTACACGCGCGAGGAGGTGTTCTACGCCCACCGCGGCCGCCATCCGATGCGCCTCCACTATCGCACCGGCGTCACCCGCGACGGCACGCTCACCGGTGTCGATGCGCGCATTCACATCGACGGCGGCGCGTATTCGTCGTTCGGCCTCGTCACCACGTATTACTCGGGCCAGCTGCTGACGGCGCCCTACCGCATGCAGGCGTACCGCTTCGACTCGACGCGCGTGTTCACGAACAAGCCGTGCTGCGGACCCAAGCGCGGCCACGGCTCGGTGCAGCCGCGGTTCGCGTTCGAATGCCAGATGGACAAGCTGGCGGAGGCCCTCGGCATGGATCCGATCGAACTGCGCCGCCGGAACTTCCTGGGCGCCAACTCCAGCACCGTCAACGGTATGCGGGTCACGTCGAACGGATTCCTCGAATGTCTCGATGCGGTCGAGCGCGCATCGCGCTGGGGCGAGCGGCACCGCCGGCTGCCCTACGGCCGCGGGCTCGGCGTTGCCGGCAGCATGTACATCAGCGGCACCAACTACTGCATCTATCCGAACGAGATGCCGCAGTCGGGCGTGCAGCTCAAGCTCGACCGCAGCGGCCGCGCCACGGTGTTCTGCGGGTGCTCGGACATCGGGCAGGGCGTGGACTCGGTGCTCGCGTACATCGTGGCCGAGGAGCTGGGGGTGGAGCTGCGCGACATCCGCGTGGTGGCTGCCGACACCGATCTCACGCCGGTCGATCTGGGCAGCTATTCGAGCCGCGAGACGTTCATGGTCGGCAACGCGTGCCTCGACGCGGCGCGCAAGCTGCGTCACCAGGTGGCGGAGTCGCTGGCCGAGCGCTGGGGCTGCACGGCGTCCCAGGTGACGCTCGCCGCCGGCGTCGCGTGCTCGACGCGCGACCCCGGCCGCGAGTGCATGAGCGTGAAGGCGGCGTTTCAGCTCACCGAGGCGCGCCACGGCACACTGGGATCGGTCGGCTGGTACCAGAGCCCCAAGCTCGGTGGCGACTATCGTGGTGGCACCATCGGCGCGTCGCCGGCGTATTCGTTCACCGCTCACGTGGCCGAGGTGGCGTGCGACGTGGAGACCGGGCGCGTGCGGGTGGAGAAGATCTGGATCGCCCACGACTGCGGGCGCGCGCTCAATCCCGTGACGGTCGAGGGCCAGATGGAAGGCAGCGCCTACATGGGCTACGCCGAGGCGCTGCTCGAGGAGCACACGTTCAAGGCCGCCACCGCCGCCCATGGCGCGGGACTGCACGGTGGTCCGTCGCTGCTCGACTACCGCATCCCCACCTCGCTCGACACGCCCGCGCTGGAATCGCTGATCGTGGAATCGATCGATCCCGAAGGCCCGTATGGCGCGAAGGAGGCGGGCGAGGGGCCGCTGCATCCCAGTGTGCCCGCGATCGCGAACGCGATCCACGACGCGCTCGGTATCCGCTGCGACCGGCTGCCGTTCTCGCCGCCGAGCGTGCTGCGGCTGCTGCGCGCCGGCGATCCGCGCGCGGCGTGGGAACGCGCGCGCACGTCGGGGGCGGGGACGGCCGCGGCGCCGGGCGCGGTCACACCCGCCGCCGGCACGGCCGCGTCCTCCCGCGCCGGCGGCGCGAACGGCGGTGGCGGATGCTGACGCTGCCCGCGTTCGAATGGGTGCGCCCGCGCACGCTGGACGAATTGCTCGGCCACCTGTCGCGCCACGGCGACGAGAGCCTGATCGTCGCCGGCGGGACGGACGCCGTGCCCAACCTCAAGCACCGCCTCCACGAGCCGCGCTATGTGGTTCACATCGCGTCGATTGCCGGGCTCGATGCGCTGGGCGAAACGGCGGGCGCGCTCGAGGTCGGGGCACTGGTGCCGCTCGCCCGCATCGCGGCCGATACCAGCGTGCGGCGCGATTTCCCGTCGCTCGCGCGTGCGGCCTCGCTGGTCGCGGGGCCGCAGCTGCGCAACATGGGCACGGTCGGCGGCAACCTGTGCCTCGACACCCGCTGCACCTACTATAACCAGACGCTGTTCTGGCGCGAGGCGCTCGGGTTCTGTCTCAAGAAGAGCGGCACCGTGTGCCACGTGGTGCCCACCGGCAAGCGTTGCGTCGCCGCGCACTCGTCGGATGTCGCCCCGGTGCTGATCACGCTCGGTGCCGAGGTCGAGATCGCGAGCGCCGCCGGCCGCCGCATGCTGCCCGTGGACGAGTTCTTCGTCGCCGACGGCGTGCACAACAACGTGCTCGGGCCGGGCGACGTCGTCACGCGGATCCGGGTGCCCGCAGAGTCGCGCGGCATGCGCGCCGGCTATCAGAAGCTGCGGCCGCGGGAGGCGATCGACTTTCCGATGCTGTCCGTGGCGTTCGCGGCGCGGATGACGGATGGGGTGTGCGACTCGGCGCGCCTGGTGGTGAGCGCGATCGCGGCCAAGCCGCGCGTCATCGGCGGTGTCGACGCCGCGGTGCGTGGCCGCGCGATCGACGCGGCGCTCGCGCAGACGCTGGCGGACATGGCGCATCGCCAGTGTCATCCGCTGATCAACGTGCCCTACGATCAGGACTATCGCCGCGAGATGGTGCCGGTCTACGTGCGCCGCGCGGTGCTCGAAGCCGCCGGCGAATCCGTGGGCCCCGTGGCGCCGGGAGGCGGAGCATGAGCTTCGGCGATCTTCCCGGCCGCACGCGTGACGCCGACGTGTGGGAGGCGCTCGCCGCCTGGCGTGCCGCGCGGCGGCGGTTCGCGCTCGCGACCGTGGTGGAGTCGCGCGGCTTCACACCGCGCAAGGCCGGTGCCCACATGCTGCTCGCGGACGACGGCGAGACCGTCGGCACGATCGGCGGGGGCGCGATCGAGCACGCGGTGCTGGAGCGGGCCCGCGCGCTGCTGCACGCGGATCCGGCCGAACGCTCCGACCGTGGCATCGTGAAGAAGCATCTCACCCAGGAGCTGGGCATGTGCTGCGGCGGCGAGATGTCGGTGTTCATCGAGGTCGTGGAGCCCGCGCCGCGGCTGTGGCTGTTCGGCGCGGGGTACATCGCCAAGCCGCTGGCCGCGATCGCCGCCGGCTGCGGCTTCGAGGTGACGGTGGTGGACGAGCGGCCCGACTGGCTCACGCCCGAGCGGTTCCCGACCTCGCGCATCGCGGTGCAGTCAGCCGATGACTTCGCGCGCGCGCTCGACACCGCGGCTGCCGATTACGCGGTCGTGGTGACGCACGATCACGCGCTCGACCAGCGGCTGGTGCAGGAGCTGCTGCGGCGGCCGCTCAAGTTCCTCGGCATGATTGGCAGCGTGCCCAAGCAGCGGAAGTTCGCGCTGCGGCTGCGCGCGCGCGGGTTCGCGGACGCCGACATCGCGCGGTTGCGCACGCCGCTCGGCGTGGCGATCGGCGCCGGCACCCCCGAGGAGATTGCGGTCAGCGTGATGGCGGAGCTGATCGCCGCGCGCCGTGGCGTGGCGCTCGAGCCGGGCTGGGTGCCGCCCGTGCGGCGCGCCGGCGCGGATGCGACGCCCGCGACGATGGAGTAGTCTGCGCGCATCGAGACTCGTCGTCGTCATTCAGGGAGGCGCGCATGATCGTCGGAATACTGCTGGCCGCGGGAGCATCGACCCGCATGGGGTCGCCCAAGGCGCTGGTCGCCACGCGGGACGGCAGCTTCCTGTCGCGGGGCATCCGTCACTTGTGGAGCGCCTGCGATCAGGTGGTCGTCGTGCTCGGTTCCAACGCCAGGAAGATCCAGGAATCGGTGGAGCAGGAGTTCGCGACGCTGGTGGAGCGCGGCGAGCTGCACCAGGAACTGGCGGCGGCGCATCGCCACGGCGCCGAGGGGCTCGAGGTGCACTTCATCGACAATCCCGACTGGCGCAAGGGCATGTACTCGTCGGTGCGGCTTGGCCTCAAGGAGGCGTTGCGCGCGAAGCCCGCGGCGGTCCTGCTGCTGCCGGTCGACCATCCGATCGTGAAGCCGAAGACCATCGGAGTGCTGTCGGCGATGATCCAGTCCGCGATCACGGCGTGCGCGGCCAAGGAGCGTGCGGCGTTCGCCTACGCGCTGGTGCCGCGTTATCGCCGCCATCGAGGCCATCCCGTGGCGATGTCGCCGGCGCTGGCCGCCGCGGTG
The DNA here is from genome assembly GCA_038231135.1 of Candidatus Eiseniibacteriota bacterium. GTDB lineage: Bacteria > Eisenbacteria > RBG-16-71-46 > RBG-16-71-46 > RBG-16-71-46 > JANLWX01. The sequence continues at coordinate 171,999 of JBBRLX010000003.1, forward strand.
GTGAAGGACGTGGCCGCGGACAATCTCAGCGACGCGATCCGCAGCCACGCTCGGCTCGTGGGCTATCTCGACGTCACGGACGCGGGCGTGGTCCGCAACGTGAACCGCCGCGGGGACTGAGGGCAGTCCCGGGGGGCGCCTGGCGCCGGATGCGGGCGAGGCAGCGGAGGCAGGGGTGGCGGACGATTGGAACGGCGCGTCGTACGACCGGCTGTCGGACCCGCAGTTCCGCTGGGGGCTCCAAGTCCTCGACCGGCTGACGCTCGCCGGTGACGAAACCGTGCTGGACGCGGGGTGTGGCAGCGGGCGCCTCACCGAACGGCTGGCGCAACGGCTGCCCCGCGGCCGCGTGCTGGCGGTCGACCGGTCCGCGAGCATGCTGGCGGCCGCAGCGCAGCGGCTCGCCGCTCATCGCGATCGCGTTCGTCTGATCGAGGCCGATCTCCAGGCGTTCGTCGCGCCGGAGCCGGTCGACGCGATCTTCAGCACCGCCACGTTCCACTGGGTGCTCGATCACGACCGGCTGTTCCGCAACCTGTTCGCATCGCTCGCGCCTGGCGGTCGGCTGGTGGCCCAGTGCGGCGGTGGACCCAACGTGGCCCGGCTGCACGACCGCGCCTGCCGCTTGATGACCCTCCCCGAGTACGCGCCGCATTTCGGCGGCTGGCGTGAGCCGTGGAGTTTCCAGGATCCGGATTCCACCGCGGTGCGCATGCGGCATGCGGGGTTCGTGGACGTGGTCACGGGGCTCGAAGCCCAGCCAACCCCGTTCACCGACGTCGGCAGGTTCCGGGACTTCATCACGACGATCGTGCTGCACCACCATCTCGAGCCGCTGCCGGAATCCGCGCGCGCGGGTTTCATCGACAGGCTGGTTGCCGAGGCCGCGACGGATGTCCCACCGTTCACGCTCGACTACTGGCGGCTGAACCTGAGCGGGAGGCGGCCGTGACCCGACTGCGTTCGCGGTGCTTCGCGTGACCGAGCGCCTGCCCGTGATCGCGACGCCGGTCGCCGGTCGCCTGTCACCATGAAGGAGGGACGCGCCAGCATGACCGCGCGGCGCGTGGCGATGCGCCGCGCCGCGCATCAACTGCTCGACCACCCCCGGGTGCTCGAAGACCCGATCGCGCTCCGCATCCTCGATGACGAGAGCCGCAAGGCGGTCGAATCGGACGCCGCGGGCTTCGAGGGCGGCCGGATGGCGCCCTATCTGCGCGCGTTCCTCGTGGCCCGCAGCCGGCTCGCGGAGGACGAGCTGGCCGTGGCCGTGGAACGCGGAGTCCGGCAGTACGTGGTGCTCGGCGCCGGGCTCGACACGTTCGCGTATCGCAATCCCCACGAGGCGAGTGGACTCCATGTGTTCGAAGTCGATCATCCGTCGACGCAGGACTGGAAGCGGGAGCGGTTGCGGGACTCGGGTCTGGAGATCCCCGCATCGCTCACGTTTGCGCCCGCCGACTTCGAGCACCGCACGCTGTCACAGATCCTCGCCACCGCGGGGTTCCGGGAGGACGAACCCGGCTGGTTCTCGTGGCTCGGCGTCACGATGTACCTCACTCATGCCGCCGTCCGATCGACGCTGCAGTTCGTGGGCGCGCTGCCCGCGAACAGCGGGATCGTGTTCGACTACGGCCTCGACCCCCGGCTGCTGAACTTCGCGCAGCGGCTGATCCGCCACGCGATGGCGCAGCGCGTCCGCGCCGCGGGCGAGCCGTGGCTCAGCGCGTTCGAACCGGCGAAGCTGATCGCGGAACTGCGCACGCTGGGATTCCGCGACACGCAGGATTGGGCGGACACCGATCTCAACGCCCGCTACTTCGCCGATCGCAGCGACGGACTGCGCGTGGGTAGTGTCGCGCGTGTGGTGGTGGCGGCGCGGTAGTCCTTCGGAGCGGCCCTGCGCCGCCCTCGGACCAGGGCGATCATGAGCCGCGCCGGAATTCGTTCAAGCCATCCCGACATCCGATCGGACTGGAGATGACGGGTGCAAACTGACTGAACTCGATGCGAAAAGGTTTCTTACCTGAATCGTATAGCTTCACAATCAGAGGACCCACGATATTCCCGTGCCCCGTGCGGTTGTAGGCCCCGTTTGGCTCGACTAGTATTCGGGTGTTCGCGAATAGCGGAAGCTAGCTTCGAACGGCACGCGCCACCGAATGGAATCCCTCGTGACGACAGAAATAAACTGCGCAGGCTGGGGGATCTCAGCCTTGATCGCCGATGACCGCCGAGCCTCGCGGTCGATCGGACTCGCATGAGTCGTAGCCCAGCGTCCGCCGCCAACCGTCGTCCGGGGGGGGGGGGGGGGACACTATGAGCGCCGTCGTATGAGACGGGCCACTCCGCGCCAGCGGAAATTCGCCGAGCGTCTCATGGCTCAAGAGGCGCGGGATTCCAGGTCGTCGCGCTCGACGGCGCTCGCGGCGTTTCACGTCTGCGAGAAACTCGGCCCGCCGCTCGCGACCCTCGCGGGGAACATCGGGTTTCGTGCGCTGCTGTCACGCGCGCTCGCGCTGGCCAGCGACGAGGTCCCGTGGCTGCGCACGGTGCATGTCGAAGACGATGGCTCCCTCGGGGGACTGGATGGACTCGAAGCGCGCGTGAGCCCCAAGGAACTTGCCGATGGCGAAGTCGTCCTGCTCGCCCATCTGCTCGGATTGCTGCTGGCGTTCATCGGCGAGGACTTGACGCTGCGGTTGACGCGCGAGGTCTGGCCGAAAGTTTCTCTCTCCGATATGACGGTTGCCAAGAGGAGCTCATGATGAAAAAGCTCGCTGTCGCTGCCAATGGCAAGCCGCCAGGAACGAAGCCTGTCAAACGATCCGCCAGAGTCGCGATCCACACACTGCCGACGGGCGTGCGCGGCCTCGACGAGATCCTGGGCGGCGGGATTCCGGAATTCTCGTTCAACATCATCGCGGGCACCCCGGGCTGCGGCAAGACCACGCTGGCACATCAAATCGTGTTCGCCAACGCGACGGCGAAGAATCCCGCGCTGTATTTCACCGTGCTCGGCGAACCCGCCATGAAGATGCTGCGGTACCAGCAGCAATATACGTTCTTCGATGAGACCAAGCTGGGCAGCGCCGTTCGATTCATCAACCTGAGCGACCTGGTGATGGAACAGGACCTGAACGCTGTGCTCGCGGAGATCATCAAGCGGGTCACTGCCGCGAATCCCTGCGTCGTCGTGGTGGATTCGTTCCGCACCGTCGTGCGCAGCGCGAATCCCGATGCGAGCGAACAGGAGATGCAAGCGTTCGTTCAGCGCCTGGCCCAGTTCCTGACCAGCTGGGAGGCCACGACGTTCCTGGTCGGCGAGTACGTGCCCGAGGAGATGCGTGACAATCCGCTGTTCACGCTCGCCGATGGCCTGTTGTGGCTGTCGCAGATCACGGAGCGGAATTCCGTCGTACGCAAGCTGCAGATCATCAAATTGCGCGGGCAGGCATCCACGCCGGGGTTGCACACGTTTCGCATCAATGACAACGGCATGCAGGCGTTCTCGCGCACACTGGGATTGCACGGTGCCATGCTCAACCCGTTGCGGGGCAAGCGGCGGCTCTCCGTCGGCATTCCCGAGCTGGACAAGATGATGAACGGAGGCCTTCGCGAGGGCGACAGCCTGCTCGTGGCCGGGCCCTCCGGGACGGGGAAGTCGGCGCTGGCCACCCAGTTCATCGCCGCGGGGTTGCGTGCGGGCGAGCCCGCCGTCATGGCGCTGTTCGAAGAACGCCCGCAGGGTTACACGGATCGCGCCGACAGCCTCGGTCTGAAATTGCGGGTCCAGGAGAAGAAGGGCAAACTTGAACTGCTCTATCTGCGCCCGCTCGATCTGTCGGTGGATCAGATCACCCAGGAGATTCTCGATGCCGTCAAGCGGGTCGGCGCCAGGCGGCTGGTGATCGATTCGCTGGTCGGCATCGAGATGGCGCTGGCGCCCGGGTTCCGGGCGGACTTCCGGGAGTCGCTCTACCGCCTGATCGTGGCGCTGACCGCCGCCGGAGTCACGATCCTCACCACGGTAGAGGTGGAGGATTCGTTCACCGCGCTGCAGCTCAGTCACTACACCGTGTCGTTTCTCACCGATGACATCATCCGGCTGCGGTACGTGGAGATCGACGGCCAGCTGCGCAAGGTGATGGTCGTGATCAAGATGCGCGGCGGCAATCACAGCAAGGACATTCGCGAATATGTCATCACCGACCGGGGCGTCGTGGTCATCCTGCCGCGGACCACGGAGTACAACGGGCTGATCACCGGCATTCCCACGCGTACCGGCCCGCGTGCGACGCAGGCGGACGAGTCAGCGCCGGAACCGAAGGCGACCCGATAGCGGGCGCCCATGGCGGCACCGAGAGCACGACGCGCCTCCGCGACACCCCCGGCCCCCGGGCTGCCATGCTCTTTGGAGTCACTCATCGAACACGCGCCCCTGCCGATGGCCGCCGTGCGGGGAGCGGGTCATGTCGTATCCGATGTGAATCCCGCGTTCTGCCGGCTGGCGCGGAAGTCCCGTGAGGAACTCGTCGGAAGCTCATTCCGCGAACTGTTGCCGGAGCCGGAGTACTGCCTGACGCTGCTCGACCGCGTCTATAGCACGGGACTGCCCGAGAGCCACACGGAGCAGCAGCACTTCAACCCGAACTCGATGTTCTGGTCCCTCGCGTTGTGGCCGATGATGGCCGATGGCCGCCCGTCGGGCGTCGTCGTGCAGGTGACCGAGACGGCGCAGTTTCACGAGAGCGCGATCGCAATGAACCAGGCATTGATGCTCGGCTCCCTGCGCCAGCACGAGCTCACCGAAGCCGCGGAAGTGGCGAATGCCGAGCTGCAGGCGGAGATCGCCGAGCGCAAGCGGGCGGAGGATGCCGGGCGCGTCAGCGAAGAGCGGTATCGCTCGCTGTACGACACGGTGCCGGTAGCGGTGTTCGCCTGTGACCGGGACGGACTGATTCAGAGCTACAACCGCCGCGCCGTCGAATTGTGGGGACGGGAGCCGAAGCGCGGAGACCCTGCGGAGCGGTACTGCCGGTCGGCAAGCCTGGCGCTGCCGGAGAACACGTTCTCCCCGCCCGAGATCAGCCCGATGATGGAGGTGCTCCGCACCGGCATTCCCGCGCTGAATGTGGAGATGCTCGTCGAACAGCCCGACGGCTCGCGCGTTCCCGTGATCGTCAACTTCGCCGCGCTGAAGGACGCCCACGGCAAAATCTCGGGGGCGATCACGGCGTTCGACGACATCCGCGAGCGCAAGGAGGCGGAGACGGTGCTGCGCGACGCCGTGGAGCGCAAGAATGAGTTCCTCGCGATGCTGGCCCACGAACTCCGGAACCCGCTTGCGCCGATCCGGTTCGCCTTGGAAATCGTGAAGCGCGCGGACGGCAAGAGTGATCTGACGCGCAGTGCGCTCGGCACGATGGAACGCCAGCTGGGACAGATGACCCGGCTGGTGGACGACCTGCTCGACGTGGCCCGCATCAGCCGGGGCAAGCTCGACCTGCAACTCGAGAAGCTCGAGCTGGCCTCGATCATTCACCCGCTGGTCGAAGTGTTCCTCCCGATGTGCGAGTCGGCCCGCCAGCAGTTGACCGTGACGCTGCCGCCGCGCCCCATGTATCTGCGCGGCGATCCGGTGCGGCTGGCCCAGGTGTTCGGCAACCTGCTCAACAATGCCAGCAAGTTCACGGCAACCGGGGGTCGCATCTCGCTGGTCGCGGAACAGCGAGACGGCGACGTGGTGGTTACCATCAAGGATTCCGGCATCGGTATCTCCACCGTAAAGCTGCCGATGATCTTCGAGATGTTCGAGCAGGGCGATCAGACGCAGCGGTCGCACGGCGGCCTGGGCATCGGCCTGACCCTGGTCCGGCGGCTGGTCGAGATGCACGGTGGTTCGGTGCGGGCTTTGAGTGCCGGGCCGGACCTGGGCAGCGAGTTCGTCGTGCGCCTGCCGGCGCTGACCGGGAAGGCGAAACCGTTGCCCGCGGGGCCCGTTGTCCGCGAGGCGAATGCCCTGGCGGCGCGCCGCATCCTGGTGGTGGACGACAACCACGACACCGCGGAGTCGCTGGCGATGCTACTGAGCATGAGCGGTCACGAGACGCACACCGCGTTCGACGGCCTCGAGGCCGTCGAGGCCGCGGAGACGTTCAAGCCGGACGTCATCCTGTGCGACATCGGCATGCCCAAGTTGAATGGCTACGAAGCCGCTCGACGGATTCGGGAACAGCCGGGCGGCAAGGCGGTCGTGCTGGTGGCGATGACCGGCTGGGGGCAGGACGAGGACCGGATGAGGACCGCGGCTGCCGGCTTCGATGCCCATCTCGTGAAACCGGTGCAGTACGGCACCCTGGCGAAGCTGATGGCCGGTTTTCCGGTGCTCCCGCACCTGAACTGAGGGGCCCCCGCACCTTTCGGTGAACCTGCGCCGCCGCGGTGCTCGATCGAGCGCACGGCGGTTTGGCGTTCCCGGCCGGGAGAACTCATCGAGTAGGATGCGCCTAACCAGGCCCGCTCGATGGAGAACCTCATGGCCGACAACGCGCATGTCGCCGTAGTGCCGATCGATCCGCCCCAGACCGCCGCCGCGGTCGAGGAACGCTCGAAGCTCCAGAAGCACTTCGGACGCTTCGACATGCTGTTCTTCCTGGTGTGCACGCTGGTCGGGCTCGACACGCTCGGCGCCGTCGCCCGCGCCGGCCCCGTCGGCGTCACCTGGATGACGTTCCTCGGCGTGTTCTTCTTCGTCCCCTACGCGCTGCTGATCGCCGAGCTCGGCTCCACATTCCCCGACGAGGGCGGCTGCTACGTATGGACGAAGCTCGCGTTCGGCCGGTTCGCGGGCGGCGTGTGCACGGTGCTCTACTGGCTGTCGAATCCGATCTGGCTCGGCGGGCTGCTCAGCATTACCGCGGTCGCGACCTGGAATTCGTTCTTCGGCCACCTGAACCACGCCGGCGAATACGTGTTCTCCACGATCTTCATCTGGATCGGCGTGTGGGCGGCGATCCTGTCGTTCCGGATCGGGAAATGGATCCCGACGCTCGGCGCGTGGGCCCGCATCGTGCTGCTGTCGTTCTTCACGCTGAGCGTGTTTCTCTACGCGCTCCAGCACGGTCTCCACGTGCCACGGCTCGGACAGTTCGGCCCCACCTATGCCTCGTTCATCGCACTCGTGCCCGTGCTGTTCTTCAATTTCGTCGGCTTCGAGCTGCCGAGCGCCGCGGGGGAGGAGATGAAGCACCCGCAGCACGACGTGCCGTTCGCGGTGATGCGCTCGGCGGTCCTGGCGATCCTGCTCTACGCCGTGCCGATTGTTTCGATCCTCATGGTGGTGCCGTCCGAGCGCATCACCGGGCTCTCGGGTTTCATCGATTCGATGAAGCTCGTGTTCACGGTCTACGGCGGCACGATCACCGCGCACGGCGCCGAGTTGTCGGGCGCGGGCTGGGTGCTCGGCAGGATCGCGGCCGGCCTGTTCCTGCTCGTGCTGCTGTCGAGCGGCACGTCGTGGATCATGGGCGCCGATCGCTCCCAGGCCGTCGCCGGTTACGACGGCGCGGGCCCGCGCATCCTCGGCGTGTTCTCGAAGCGCTACGGCACGCCGGTCGTCGTCAATCTCCTCACCGGCATTCTCGCGACTGCCAGCATGGTGCTCGCGTTCGCCGTCGCCGGCGGCAGCCTCGAGAAGTACTTCAACGCCGTGCTCACGATCGCGCTGCTGTTCACGACGCTGTCGTACGCGTTCATATTCCCGGCTCTGATCCGGCTGCGCTACACCCATCCCGACGTGCCGCGACCCTATCGGGTCCCGTTCGGCAACTCCGGAGCCTGGGTGTGCGTGATCCTGACCACGTTCTGGGCGCTGTTCGCCTCGCTCGTCGGATTCTTCCCCGGACTGTTCGACGGGGCACTGCTGAACGATCACGACCTGCCGCTGGGATTCACGCGTGGCGAGTTCCAGCTCGTCGTGTTCGTGCCGTTCGTGCTGGCAATCGCGACAGGTGTGGCGTTCTATGCGATGGGGCGAAAGACGCGGGAGGCGGTGGTGGGGGCGAGACCGTGAGCGCCCGGCCTGCCGCGAAGCGCCCGATCGCTGTTGACGGTGCTGACGCGACCGCGAAAGGAGCATGCTCATGGCCTGCGATCAGAGTCTTGCGCAACGCCTGCGCGAACTGCTCGCCGACGAGCACGACGTCACCGAGAAGAAAATGTTCGGTGGCCTCGCACGCTGTGCATCGAGTATGACGGTCTCGAGTGTCGGTCGAACGTCGAATGAAGAATTCTTGAGCACGGAGGTGATCACATGAATCCGAACAAGGCGTTGTGGGAAAAGGGCGACTTCACGCGTATCGCCGAAAGCATGAGAACGAGCGGAGAGTCGCTCGTCAGGAGCCTTGGAGTGACACCGACTCTCAAGGTCCTGGATCTCGGGTGCGGCGATGGAACGACCGCGATCCCGGCAGCGAAATTCGGCGCCGAAGTGCTGGGCGTCGATATCGCGAGCAATCTCGTCGAGGCCGGGAACCGGCGAGCCCGGGAGCATGGACTCACGAACATCAGGTTTCAGGAAGGCGACGCCACGAATCTCGAGGGGCTGAACGATCGGACGTTCGACCTCGTCATGAGTATCTTCGGAGCCATGTTCGCGCCCCGGCCGGCCGATGTGGCGAAGGAGATGGTGCGCGTGACCCGGCCCGGGGGCCGGATCGTCATGGGCAACTGGATTCCGAACGACCCGACGTTGGTGGCGCAGATCCTGAAGATCAGCTCCGCCTACACCCCACCGCCACCGGAGGGTTTCGTCAGCCCGATGACGTGGGGAGTCGAGGACCATGTGGTCGAGCGATTCACGGGCGCCGGGGTTCCGAAACAGAAAGTTTCATTCGCCCGGGACACGTTCACGTTCAACTTCAACCGCCCACCCTCCGATCTCGTCGCCGAATTCAAGAACTACTACGGGCCCACGATGAATGCATTCGAAGCGGCGGAGAACACCGGCCGGGCCGCGGATCTGCAGCGGGAGTTGGAGGCGCTGTTCAACAGCCAGAACCAGAGTCCGAATCAGGATGCGACCTCGATTCCGGCGACGTTCCTTCGCGTTACCGTGGATGTGTAAGCCTGGTCGCGCGAGATTGAGGCGGATCGTGATGAGAGGCATGATGGCGGCCTTGGCAACCCCGGTCGTGGATGCGACAGGCTCGCCGGCGCGTGGTTTCGAGGAGTGAACTCGCAGAAGGAGCTGTTCGGGGATACGCTGCGGGTCATCCTGCGTGCGACAAAGCCGCCAGACGGATTCCGCGACTTCGCCTACACGACGATCATGGCGGCGACGGTGCCGTGCATTCTGGTCAACGCTGCCCAGTCGCCGGCCATCAAGTTCGTCGCGCTTCGGGTGGACGGTGAACCGTACCGGAAGTATGGCGGTGTCTTCGCGACGGCTCGATTCCGGAGCGGACCGAAGAAGCGGGACTTCACGGACCTGAATTAGGTTCCGCGGAACCCCCCATCCCGCACCATACCGCCCCATCCCGCTCCTCGATCAAGAGCTTCGTGAGCCGCCCGCCCTCGCACGGGCCCGCGACGCACACCCCCGTCTCGGGGGCGTAGCGCGCCCCGTGGTGGCAGCACACGAGCGCGTCGTAGTCCTCGTCGAAGAACCGTGCGTCGCCGAAGTCGAGCGGGAGGGTTTCGTGGCGGCAGGAGTTCACGTAGGCGTATAGCCGGCCGTGAAACCGTATGGCGAACGCGTCGCGCGATACGCCGTGAACGGTGATCGTGAACCTCAGCCCCGCGCCTTCGCCGAGTTTGCGCGCGTCGCCCAGAATCATCTGCATATTGGAACACTGGCCGATCCGCCGGGGTCGTGGCAAGATGCCTCACATGCCGCCCACCCGTCCCATCCTCGCCGTCTACGGCAGCAGCACCGTGCAACCGGGCGATGCCGCCTACCGGCTCGCCTACGAGCTGGGGCGCGCCGCGGCCGAGGTGGGCGCCGACGTGATGACAGGCGGCTACCACGGCGCGATGGAGGGGTGTTCCCGGGGCGCCCACGAGGCGGGCGGTCACGTGATCGGCGTCACGGTCGAGCTGTTCGAACACCGCTCGCCGGTGAACGCATTCGTGCGCGAACGGGTGCACACGGCCGATCTCTACGATCGTCTCCGCCAGCTCGTGGATCGCGCGGATGGGTTCATCGTGCTGCCGGGCAGCATCGGCACCCTGAACGAGCTGTTCCTCACCTGGACGCTGGTGGCGGTGGGCGGCCGGCCGGCGGTGCCGATCGTCCTGCTCGGCAGCCACTGGCAGGCGTTCGTCGACGCGCTGCGTCATCCCGACATGGTGGTGCCGCATCTGTTCCAGCACCTGCGTGTCACGGAAGACCCCGCGGATGCCGTGCGGCTGGCGCTCGAGCCGTCGAAGGTGAACGGTCCGCGCCTGGGCAACGGATGAGCGCGCGCACCGCATTCAGCGCGGTCGCCGCCCCGGCGGAACGATGACGACCAGTCCCGTGACGCACGATCCGCTGCTCGAATGGCGGTCCGAGTTCCCGACCGTGGATGCCACGCTGCACTTCATCTCGCACTCGCTGGGCGCGATGCCGCGGGGAGTGGACGACGCGCTGAGCCACTACGCCCACATGTGGCGGGAGCGCAACATCCGCGCGTGGCACGAGGAGTGGTTCGCGCTGCCCACCGAGGCCGGCGATCTGCTCGGACTCATCCTCGGCGCGCCGGCAGGGTCGGTGACGATGTTCGAGAACAGCACCAGCGCCCAGAACCTCGCGCTGTCCGCGATCGCGTTTACGGCGCCCCGCAACCGGCTGGTCTGCTCGGCCGAAGACTTTCCGTCGGAGCTCTACCTCTACGAAGGGCTGGTGCGGCGCGGCGCCGAGCTGGTGCGCGTTCCCGCGCGCGCGGACCGGCTCATGGTCGAGGCCGACATCATCGCCGCGATCGACGAGCGCACGGCGCTGGTGGCGGTGTCGCAGGTGCTGTTCCGCACGGCACAGATCCTCGACCTGGCGCCGATCGTCCGGCGCGCGCACGAGGTGGGGGCGCTGGTGATGATCGACGCCTACCAGGCAGTTGGCTCGGTGCCTGTGGACGTGACCGCGCTCGGCCTCGACTTCCTCACGGGTGGATCGGTGAAGTGGCTGTGTGGCGGGCCCGGGGCCGGGTACCTGTACGTGAGGCCGGAGCTGGCGCGGTCGCTCGAGCCGGCGGTGACGGGGTGGATGGGGCACGAGCGGCCGTTCGATTTCGACTCGGGGCCGGTGTCGCGGCATGACGGCGCGCGACGGTTCTGGACGGGTACGCCCGGCATCCCGTCGATCACCGCGGCACGCGAGGGCTACCGGGTCATCGAGCGCATCGGCGTGCCGGCGATCCGCTTCAAGTCGCTGCGCCAGACGGAGCGCATGCTGGCGCTGGCCGACGAATACGGCTTCCGCGTGGGGTCGCCGCGCGACGCCACCGTGCGGGGCGGCACCGTGGTGCTCGACGTGCCGAACGCGGCGCAGGTGTGCGCGGCGCTGCTCTCGCGCGACGTGCTGCTCGACTTCCGCCCCGGCGTCGGACTCAGGCTGGCGCCGCACTTCTATACCCGCGACGACGAAGTGGATCTCGTCATGCAACGCGTGCGCGACGAGGTCGCCGCGGCCGCAAAGAACTGACGAACCGGGCGCCATGGCGCCGCACGCCGGACGCATGCAGCCATCACGGACAGGAGCGACACCCATGACCACCACAACGGAAGTGCGGCCGCGGCCGCTTGCGATCGTCACCGAGCCGGCCGTGTATCTCGTGGGTCGGCAGGTCGTCGACGCGGCGGAGGTCGACCAGTTTCTCGCCGATCACGCGGCCACGTGGACGACCGATACCGAGGTCGGCGGCGAGGCGCTGGCCGAGATGGCGGGCCGCGTATGCTACATGTCCTACGGCAGGGGCCGGAAGACGAATCGCGAGTTCCTGCAGCACATCGTCGACGTCGGCCACGGCTCGGTGCTCGAGCACGCGGTGTGGAGCTTCGTCGTCACCGGCGTGTCGCGGTCGTTCACGCACGAGCTGATCCGCCACCGGCACTTCTCGTATTCGCAGTTGTCGCAGCGCTACGTCGACGAATCGGAATCGGCATTCGTCGAGCCCGACGTGATCGCGGCCGACGCCACGCTGCACCAGACGTGGTGCGATGCCGTCAACGCGACTCGGGCCGCGTATGACCTGCTCGTGCACGGGCTGCAGGATAAGTTCCTGGAGGTCGAGGATCGCACGCTGCGGCGCAAGCTGGCGCGCCAGGCGGCGCGGTCGGTGCTGCCCAACGCGACCGAGACCAAGATCTTCGTGTCGGGCAACGCGCGCGCGCTGCGGCACTTCATCGAGCTGCGCGGCAGCGAGCACGCCGACGTCGAGATCCGCAAAGTCGCGGTCGCGATCCTCAAGCTCATGCAGCGGGAGGCGCCCGGCATGTTCGGCGACTACACGCTCGTGCCGCTGCCCGATGGCAGCGAGGCGACACACACGGAGCACCCCAAGGTGTGACGGACGTCCGGCACACCACGCGTCTCCCGATCGTGCGCGTGACGGACGGCACGCCGGAGCCGCTCGATGACAGTGTGGCGGTCGAGCGGGCGCTCGAGATCCGGGTGGGTGGCCGCACGCTCGCCGTCACGCTGCGCACGCCGGGAGACGATCGGGAGCTGGCGCTGGGATTCCTCGCGTCGGAAGGGGTGATCACCCACCGGGACGACGTCGCCGCCAGCCGGGAGCGCCCGGCAGAGTGCTCGGACGAGCCCGACGTCATCGACATCGTGCTCGCGCCCGGCACCGTGCTCGACTGGACGCGCCTCGAGCGGAACTTCGCGGTCAGCTCCGCGTGCGGTCTGTGCGGCCGCGCGCATCTGGACGCGCTGCGCACCGGGCTCACGCCGATGCCGGTTACCACGTCGTTCGCCCCGGCGCGGCTGTCGGGGCTCACGGCGCGGGTGCGCGAGGCGCAGGCCGGCTTCTCGGCGACGGGCGGGCTCCACGCGGCGGTGGTGTGTGACGACGCGCTCGAGCCGCTGGTGCTGCGCGAGGACGTCGGCCGGCACAACGCCGTCGACAAGGTGTGCGGCTGGCTGCTCGAGTTCGGGCGCTACCCGGCGGACTCGGGCCTGCTATGGGTGAGCGGCCGCGCGGGCGCGGAGATCGTGCTCAAGGCCGCGCGCGCGCGGATCCCGGTGCTGGCCGCGGTGGGCGCGCCGTCGTCGCTGGCCGTCGAGCTGGCGGAGGCCGCGGGGATGACGCTGATCGGATTCCTGCGCGATGCGCGAATGAACGTATACTGTGGGGCACACCGGCTCGGCGGGTGACGGACATCCTGCCGCGGGGTGCGATGCGGAGAGAGACCACGTTTGGCGCGGCTCCGCGCGCGGGCCTGATTCCAATCCCGCGCTGCGGTAGGATGCCACCACATGACCTTCGCCGCCATCGACCTCGAAGTCCATCGCTTCGTCCATCAGCTCGGCCGCCAGCTCGCCGACACCCGCAACCCGGACAAGGTGCTGCGTCACGCGCTGCGCGCGTGCTCCGAGCACTTCGGCGCCGAGCGCGCGGTGATCGCGGTGCTCGAGCCGGGCATGGCCATGGCCGAGGCGCTCGTCGTCCACCCCGAGGGCGCGGCGTGCGACCTCGCGCTCGTCACGGCGCTGCTGCGCCGCGAGCAGCCGCCGATCCCGAGCGGCACCGTGGTGGCGCGGCTCGCGCGCCGCGGCCGGGCGTGGGGGATGATCGTGCTCGACCGCGACGGCAACCGGTTTCCGGACGGCGCGCCACGCGCGCTGGCGCTGGTGGCCGAGGAGTTGTCGGCGATGCTCGAGCGGCTGGACCGCGAGCGGCTGTCGGAGGTGCGCGCGCGCATCGACGGCAAGATGATGCGCGAGCTGCCGCCCAAGGATCTCTACTACCAGATCCTCGACGGGCTCCATCAGCTCACGCGCTACGATCATTCGGCCGCGCTGTGGATCTGGAACCCGGCCACGTCCGAGCTGGAGCTGGTGGCGGAGCAGGTGGCGTTCGAGAAGGGCAAGAGCACGCTGATCGGTTCCCGGGCGTGGCTGGCGGACGATCTGGCCGCGGTGCTGGGGGATGGCGTGGTATTCGGGTTCGACCGCGACGGCGACGGCTGGCTCGAATGGACCGGCTACGGCGTCGTGCCGCTGGCCGCGATGCTCGATTCGAGCGGGCTCGGCACGCCACCGCGCCCCAACGAGGGTGCGATGCTGTGCGCGGCGCTCGGCACCCGCGAGGGGCCGCTCGGCATCCTCAAGCTCGCCGAGCTCCACGTCGGCTCGTTCGCCGAGTGGGAGCGCGCCGCGGTCGAGCGGTTCACGCTGCTCGCGTCGCTGGCGCTGCAGCGCGCGCGCACGATCGAATCGCTGCAGGCCCGCATGATCAAGGTGGAGCGCCAGAACGCGCTGGCCAACCTGGCGCGCGGCGTCGCACACGACGTCAACAACGCGCTGGGCGAGGTGCTGCCGCTGGTGCAGCAGATCCGCAGCGACCTCGAGGCCGGCCGGCTCGAGCCGCGGCTGCTCGCCGACGATCTCGACCGCGTCGAGAGTTCGCTGCAGGTCACGCGCGGGATCTTCGGGCGCATGCTGCGGTTCGCGCGCGGCTCGGCCCGCGTGTCCGCCACCGGCGACGTGATCCGCGCGCTCGAGAGCACCTGCGACCTGATGCGCGACGGCATCGCGAAGCAGCAGGTCGTCCTGCACATCGAGGCGCCGGACACGCTGCCGCGGGTACGGTGCGCGACCAGCGACCTCGAGCGCGTGTTCCTGAACCTGATGGGCAATGCCCGCGACTCGATGCCGGGAGGCGGCACGCTCGCGCTGCGGTTGCGGCTCGACGCCGGGGTGGTCGAGATCGTGATCGAGGACACCGGCACCGGCATGTCGCCCGAGACGCTGGCCGAGATCGAGCGCCCGTTCTACACCACGAAGGAGCACGGCACCGGGCTCGGGCTCTCGACCTGCCGTTCGATCGTGGCCGAGGCCGGCGGCGAGCTGGCGATCACGAGTTCGCCGGGGCACGGGACGCGCGTGACGGTGCGTATTCCCGCCGCGCTGGGCGACCGGCCCGCGGGCGATACGCCGACACCTGCGGCGGGAGAGCCCTGAGGTGGCGCGCGCCAGACTGCTGGTGGTCGACGACGAGCCGGGCATGCTGCGCGCGGTGGAGCGCGTGCTCGCCCCGCTCTACGACGTGACGACGTCGCGGCTGCCGGTGCTGGCGCTCGAGGTCGCCTCCGCGCCGGGAGCGACGTTCGACGTCGCGATCCTCGACGTGCGCATGCCCGGCATGGACGGTTTCGCGCTGATGGCCCGGCTCGCGGTCCTGCAGCCCGGCATCAGCGTGATCCTGATGACCGGCAGCGCCGACGAGCGTGACGCCCGGCTGGTGCGGGCGATCCGCGAGCGGGCGTTCTTCTTCCTGACGAAGCCGTTCGACCGCGACGTGCTGCTCACGCTCGTCGAGCGCTGCCTCGAGTTGCGGCGGCTCGACGTCGCGAACCGGGCTCACGTCGCCGAGCTCGAATCGGAGCTGGCGGCCGCGCGCGTGTTCCAGGAGAGCCTGCTGCCGCCGCGGCACGGCGAAGGTGGCGGCGTGCGGATCGCCGCGTACTGGGAGCCGACGGAGACGCTGGGCGGAGACTTCTTCGACTACACGCTCGACGGCACCGGAGCGACGGTGCTGATGGCCGACGTGTCGGGACACGGCGCGCCGGCGGCCATGCTGGCGGGCATGGTGAAACTGGCGTTCCGCGCCGTGGCGGGGAAGGTGCAGGCAGCCCAGGTGATGGATCGCGTCGGCGGGTGCGTGAAGCTGTTCCCGCCCGACCGGCACCTGACCGCGATCGCGGTGCAGTTCGGGCCGGTGCCGGGCGCCGTGAAGTACGTGAACGCGGGGCACCCGCCCGGGCTCCTGGTCCACAGCGGCCGCATCGAACGGCTGGAGTCGTCGGAGGCGCTGCTGCATCCGGCATTGCAGCGGAACACCGACACGGTCCCCTGCGAAGCGCGGCTCGAACCCGGCGACCGGCTGGTGCTCTACACCGACGGCATCACCGAGACCCGCAGCCCCGCCGAGGAGGAGTTCGGCGCCGAGCGACTGGAGCGGGCGGTGATTGCCGCCGCGTCCGAGAGCCTCGACAACCTGCTCCACCGGGTGCGCGCCGAGTTGGAGACGTTCCGCGACGGGCGGCCCGCGTCGGACGACGTCACGATGCTGGTGCTGGAGCGGACCGCGTAGCCCGTCAGTGCGCGGCCGTCACCCCCGGCTGCGGCCGCGCGTTCCATAAAATCAGCATCAGTACCGCGCCGATCGCCGCGAAGCCGATCATGCTCGGCGCCCAGGCGCCCCAGCCGTACAGGTCGACCAGTTTGCCGATGCCGTAGCCGGCGAACGCGCCGCCGATGTACTGCATGCCGTCGAACAGCCCGGCCGCGGTGGCGGCGGCACGCTGGCCGCCGAAGTCCATCGACGCGGTGCCCGACAGCATCGAGTGCACCATCGAGATGCCCATCGAGTTCACGATGAACGCGCCGATGATCCAGCCGATCGAGGTCTGGTGCCACACCACCCACAGCGACGCGACCATGAGCGCGTAGCCGATGAACGCGACCGGGGGCCGGCGGGCGCCGAACGTCTTGTCCGACAGCAGTCCGGCGATCACCGCGCCGACGATGCCGGCGCCGACGATGATGAACGCGCCGGTGCGGAAGATCGGGCTGTCGAGCTTGAGATGCTGGGCCTCCTGCATGTAGCGCGGGAACCATTCCTCGAAGCCCTTGCGCGCGAGTCCGGTGCAGAACTCGGCGACCGCGATCGTCAGCGCGATCGGGTTCGTGAACACCTTGCGCGCGACGTAGCCGAACGTGATCTTCTCGGTGTCGCCGCTGGTGGCGTCCTGCGGGTCGAACGCCGGCAGGCCGGCGTCGGCGGGCGTGTCCCGCACGACGAGCGCCGTGAAGATCAGCATGATGCCAATCGCGATCGCGGGCAGGAAGAACTTCCACTGCCACGGCAGCGCCACCACGAACGGCAGCGGCAGGATCGCGTATACGCCGGTGCGGCCGAGCTGGATCATCGAACCGAAGATCGACGAGAACACGCCACGCTCGCTGACGTGGAACCAGCCCGAGTTCACCTTGATCAGCGCGAGCGCGCTGTAGGACTGGAAGTACATGTTCAGCGTCCACATCGTCGTCAGGTAGCCGAGCAGCAGCGTGCCCGTGCCCAGGAATCCGAGGTAGGCGCCAAGGCCGAACAGCAGGTTGAACACGAACGCGCCCGAGGCGCCGATCAGCATCGCCCTGCGCCCGCCGAGACGGTCGGCGATCGGACCGTTGAACAGCGCCGAGACGCCGTAGACCAGCGTGGCCACCGAGATGATGCCGCCGATCTGGGCCTTGCTCCAGCCGTAGGTGTCGGACAGCGCCTTATTCGCGAACGAAAAGTTGTAGCGGCCCATGTACATGGCCGCGTACGTGAGTCCGAGCGTGAACCAGTTCTGGATCCGGCGGGTGCGGAAGGCGGCCGTGTACGTCGGGCGCTCGAGCATGCGCAGCTACCTCGTGGGCGTTCGAAGCGAAGCCCGGCTCCCCACGGGGCGCCGGAGGACAAGGAGATCCTCGCTTGTACTCCCGCATTACCGGGAAATCAAGGTCCGAACGCGCTATCATGCGCGCATGGGCACCCTGGCCGCCTGGCTGAGTCGCGAGCTCGAGTGGGATTCGCTCGAATGGCTCGGGCGCCGCTACGTGCTGCGCGCGGGCGGGGACGAGGTGGCCCGGCTGACGACCACGGGACTGTTTCGGCGCGCCGCCGAGTTCGAAGCGCCCGGTGTGCGGTGGCAGATCCGGTCCACGCGCTGGCTGCTGCCCGAACTGCGAGTCCTGGAGGACGGCAGGCCGATCGCCACCTACCGCGGCCGCTGGTTCGGCGGGGGCACGCTCGAACTGCTCCACGACCGTTCGGTCTCGGCCGCCGGCGTCTCGCGGAACTGGCAATGGCGTCGCCGCGGGCTGCGTCGCCGGCAATTCCTGGAGGACGGTGTGCCGGTCGTGAGCCTGTGGCGGAAGCTGTCGTGGGCTCGACGGCGTGTTGGCGCGCGCGTGGAACGCGACTCGTTGCCGGAGCGTGACGCGCTCATCCTCGTCGCGGCGGGGTTCTATCTGATGCTGCGGACGCGACGCGGACGTCCATGATAGTTCTCAAGAATTGCTGAAATAACTCCGATAAATCGGCATTCCCCGCCCCCCTCCGCCCTCCAGTACGTACCGAAGGAGGTCACGGTGTTTCGTTTCTCGACGCGATTCGCGGCCCTGCTCGCCGTTTGCATCACGCTGTCGCAGTCTCACCCGGCCATGGCAGGCACCGTTCGATTCGCAACGCACGTCCGACCCACCGCCACGGCGGCCGGGCATGCGATCGGCACGAGCATCGCGGCACGGGGCGCCATTCAACTCACTCCGTTCAGCTCGGCCCTGTTCGCCGGGGATTCGTTCTTCGGCACGGCGTCCCTCCAGAACCCGAATGGGGATCCGCTCGCCGGCGCGGCCGTCCAATTCACGATCTTCGGCGGGCCGAACGCCGGGAACCCGGGGAGCGGCCCCGCGGTTACCGACGCGGACGGCCTGGCCGGTTTCGACTACATGAGCACGCGCAACGGCGTCGACTCGCTGGTCGCGACGTTCGTCGATGCGTCGGGGACGCTGCAGACCTCGAACGTCATTACGGTCGAATGGGCCGGCGGCGACGACTGTCCCGCGTTCACGGCGCCGACGCCGGCGGACCGGTCCACGGTCGTGGTCCACGCGGGAGATCCCATCGCGCTGGATGTACGCGCCACCGACGCGAATCCGGGGGACACAGTGACGCTGGCCGCACTCGGCCTGCCGGCATCCGCCACGTTCAGCCCGGGAGAGGGCAATCCGGCGAGCGGCAGCTTCCGGTGGACGCCGTCCTATGCGGACCTGGGCCGGCATGTTCTCACGTTCAACGCGTCCGACAACGCCGCCGCGGCGTGCACCACGTCGACCGGCGTGACGATCGATGTGCAATGCCCGCTCAACAACCGGGCCCCGGAGTTCACGGCGCCGGCCTGCGGCGCGACGGTGGTGACGCTCGCCGGCCAGCTGGTGACGCTGCCGGTCGCGGTGCGGGACGCCGACACGGGCGATGCGGTGACCCTGACGGCGTCGGGGCCGGGAGCGCTCGTCGCCGTGACGCCGGGAAATCCGGCGTCGGGCCGGTATGAATGGCGAACCGGCGCGGCCGACATCGGGGTGCACGTGATCACGCTCACCGCGACGGACCGGTGTGGCGGCACGTCGGATTGCAGCACCACGGTGCGTGTGGACGACCCGCAGGTGTGCCCGCGGTTCATAGCGCCCACGCCGGCGGAGGGTGCGGTGCTGGCGGCCACCGCGGGTGCCGAGTTCTCGCTGCCGGTGCGCGCGGCCGACGCGAACGCCGGTGACCGGTTGACGCTGAGCGTCGACGGAGCGCCCGCGGTGACGTTTACGACGTCGCCCGGCAATCCCGTGGACGGCACGCTCTTGTGGGCGCCCACGCGGGCAGACCTCGGGCAGCACGCGATCACGTTCACGGTGATCGATCACGCCGCCACGCCATGCGCGGTGTCACGCACCGTCCAGGTGCTCGTCGCGTGCCCGGCGGGCAATGCGGCGCCCGTGTTCACGGCGCCGGCGTGCGGCGCCACGCTCGAAGCCGCGGCCGGCCAGCCGCTGTCGTTCCCGGTGGCCGCTGCAGACCCCGACGCCGGCGATGCCGTGACGCTCGCGATGACGGGAGCGGGCGCGCTGACGATCGTGCCCGGGAATCCCCCGACGGCCCGGTTCGACTGGACGCCAGCCGCTGCGGATTCCGGGTCGCGCACGCTGGCGTTCACGGCGACCGATCGCTGCAGCCTCACGACCCGCTGCGAGGTCACGGTGCACGTGATGGCGAACCGCCCGCCCGACGGCTCGGCCGTGCGACCGTCGATCAGCGTGCTGTGGCCCGCGAACCACAAGCTGGTCCCCGTCACGCTCACCGGCGCGACCGATCCCGACGGCGACTCGGTTCGCGTCGAGATCACCGGGATCACCCAGGACGAGCCGCTGACCGGAGGCAAGGGCGCGGAGTGCGGCGATGCGGTGATCGCGGCCGGAGTCCCCAGCCTGCGCGCCGAACGCTCGGGCGACAACGGCCGGGTGTACGAGATTCGCTACCGGGCGACGGATGGCAGGGGCGGATTCTGCGAGGGCGCGGTGCACGTGTGCGTGCCCCACGACAACGGTTCCGGCGGAGGCTGTGTCGACGACGGCCAGCGGTTCTCGTCGCTGGGTCTGTGCGGGCCGTCCTCGTCGGCGGTGATGAATCCGGTGACGGCGGTGAGCCTCGACGTGGCCGACCTGTCGAGCCGCGACGTGACGCTCGAGTACGCGCTGCCGGCCGATGCCGACGTGCGAATCGCGGTCTACGACATCACCGGCCGCCGGCTCGCGCTGCTCGAGGATGCCCGCCGGGCTCAGGGCACGTACGCCGTGACGTGGCACGCGGGTGGCCTCGCACGTGGCGTGTACTACTGCCGGATGACCGCGGGGGATCGCACGGTGACGCGGGCCGTGGTGCTCGCGCGCTGACGGCACGGGCGCGGGGCGGATCCGCGCGCGGTGACTCGTGGGGCGTGGCCGATCGTTCGGCTACGCCCCGAGCCGTTCCCGGAGTTCCCGCGCCCGCACGCGGCTCACCGGCACCTCGGTGCGCGCAGCGTCCTTGAGCTGCAGCCGGTAGGTGCCGGCGAAGCCGGGCTTGAGCGCGACGGCGAAGTCCAGGTTCACGATCGCGTTGCGATGCACGCGGGCGAACCGGCGCGGATCGAGCTTCGCCTCGAGCTGGTCGAGCGTGAAGTTGACGTAGTGGCGGTCGCCGTCGGTGGCCGCGAACACCAGCTTGTCCTCGGCGCCGAACCACAGCACGTCGTCGGATTTCAGGATCAACTGGCGCACGCCGACGCGCACCGTGAAGCGCTCGAGCGGGTCCGTGGCGTCGCGCCGGCCGCGATCGAGACCCTGCAGCAGCGCGTCGAGCCGCGCCGTGAGGTCCTGGGGACGCGCGAGGTCGCGCCGCGCGCGATCCAGCGCCTCGATCAGGCGCCCGGCCCGGAATGGCTTGAGCAGATAGTCGCAGGCGTTCTCCTCGAACGCCTGGACCGCATAGTGATCGAACGCCGTGAGGAACACGACCGCCGGGCGCGGGTCGAGCGACCGCAGCAGCTGGAAGCCGTCCTCGCCCGGCATCTGGATGTCGAGCAGCAGCAGGTCGGGGCGCGATTCCGCGATCCGCTCGCGTGCCTCCGCCGCCGACCCGGCCTCGCCGGTGACGCTCACGCCCTCGGCCCCGTCGAGCATGCGCCGCGTGCGCGCCCGCGCCAGCGGCTCGTCGTCCACGATCAGGATGCGCAGCGGCGTCACGGTCATCGGAACCCCGGAATGCCGGCTACCACGTCAGGCCGAATCCCACGACGGCGATCCGCCGGCTGAAGTAGGACAGGTTGTCGGTACGCTGCGAGTAGTCGGAATTGTAGACGTAGTCGAGCACGTTGTGGACATCGAGCACGTTCATGCCCTCCACGTAGAATACACACGTGCTGCTGCCGGGCAGCGAGCCCATCGCGGGCAGCGAGAACAGCTTCGTGAGCCGCACGTCGAGCCGCCGGTAGTCCGGCAGCCGAGCGGACTGGTTCTCGCCCTCGACCGGCCGCCAGATGCCGCGGCCGGCATCGTAGAACCGGCCGATCACCGGCGTATACGCGCGCCCGGTGGAATAGCTGTAGCGGCCGCCCACCTGCCACAGCCGGGGCAGCGCCCACTCGAGCACCAGGGTTCCGGAGTGCGGCACGCCGTAGGCCGACGGCTCCTCGCGTGGGTCGTCGCGCTCGCGCCGGCGGCTGTCCTGATAGCCATACGAGATCCAGCCGGACACGGGCCCGAGCTGGCCCCGCACGATCGCGTCCACGCCGCGCGCGTAGCCGGTGCCGTCGCTCGAGTAGAACGTGCTGTCCGACTGGGTGACGAGATGCCGGTAGTCCTTGCGATAGGCTTCGACACGGGCGTTCCAGACCGCGGTGTTCCACTCGTAGCCGGCGATCCAGTGATCGGCTTCGAGCGGGATCAGGTGGGGATTGCCGTAGACCGGGTCCAGGAATTCCGTATCGGCCGGCTGGTGATAGCGCCCGGTCGCGACCCGCAGCGTCTGGTGATCGTCGATCCGCCACGCCACCGACGCGCGCGGGTCGAACGTCCAGCGGTCGGCCAGCGACACGTGATCGGCGCGGGCGCCGAGCGTGGCGTAGATCGGTCCGACGAGGCGCACCTTGTCCTCGACGTAGGCGCCAGGCACGTCCTGGGAGGGCCGCGTGGCGCGGAACCGCACCGGTGCGCCCGCGGCGAGATCGGAGCTGTCGGCGGGCACGGCGCCGCTGAGGTCATCCTGCCGGCGGCGCCAGTTGCCGCCGAACGACACCTCATGGCGCGGCGACGCGGCCCATACCGCGTCCACGTTCGCCTGCTCGTGGGCTTCGCGATCGCTCACGTCCGTCGGACCGAACGCCCACTGCGACCGGTAGCGCTGGATCGACACCTGGCCGTGGATCGCGAGAACGCCCAGCGCCGCCTCCTGAAACTGGAGCGCGAGCAGGTGATTGTGCGAGTGGCGGTCGTAGAGTCCCTGGAAGTTGCCGCTCTGCGTGACGAGCCCGACGCGATCGGCGGACCCCAGGTAGAGCAGCGACACGCGGCCGGTCGGGGAATGGCGGTACAGCAGCCGCACGGCGCCGTCGGCGCTCGCGGGCGCGTTCACGTAGCCGAGCCGGGTGGGGTAGAGGCGCTCGAGCAGCTTCACGTCCGAACCACGCACGGTGCCGACCAGCGACAGCTTGTCCGGGATCAGCGCCCAGCTGCCCGACACGTTCCCACCCACGATGTTCGCGCCCGCCGAGATCGTGCGCAGGTTCATGGGGTCCGCCGTCTCGATGTCGAGCACGCCCGACAGCACGCCGCCGTACTTCGCCGAGAACCCGCCGCTCGAGAAGAACGCGCTCTTGAGCATGTAGGAATCGAACGCCGAGAACAGGCCACCCGAGGCGCCCTCGTAGTGGTAGGGGTGGCCGATCTCGCCGCCATCGAGCCGGATCAGCGTCTCGCGCGGATCGCCGCCGCGAACGTACAGCGCAGCGCCTTCGTCGGGGGCGTTGATGCTCGGCAGCGCCCGCAGCGACTGGAACACGTCCGCGGCGCCGCCGGGAGTGGTGACGACGTCCATGCGCCGCAACATGGCGCCTTCGCTCTTGCCGGCCTTGCCGAACGTGGACGCCGCGACCACGACCTCGGCCACCGGCACCGGCTCCTCGGCGAGCACGATGCGGACGCGGGCCGGTGCGCCGGCGATCACGGCCTGCGCCTGTCCCGGCTGATAGCCGACCTGGGAGCACACGATCGTGACCGGTCCGTCGGGCAGCTCGAGTGAGAAGGCCCCTGCGGTGTCGGTGACGGCGCCGAGTTTGAGCGCCGCCACCGTCACGTTCGCGTATTCGATCGCCCGGCCGCGGTGATCCACGACGCTGCCGGTGAGCCGCGCGGCCAGCGCCGGCGTCACGGCCGCCGCCAGGATGATGGCGGCCGCGAACGCGCTCGCGACGATCGCGCGGGTTCCGGCGTTCGGGTTCTGCTGCGTCAAGGCTTGGCCTTCGCCGCGTGATCGAGCTCCGGCAGCAGCGTGTACTTCACCCAGCCGTTGGACGGATTCGCCGCCAGCGCCTTGTCGTAGAACGCGCGCGCCTGGTCGTAGAGAGCGAGTTCGACGCACGCCCGGCCGGCCCACAGGAAGGCGTCGTCGGCGCCCCAGCGGATCGCGTCGGGGCCGCCGGCCTTCTCGGCCGCATACAACTGCTGCGCATGGGCGAGCCGGACGAGCGCCTTGTCGGGGCCGCCGCCCACGAACCGCGGCACGTGATAGGTGTTGATGCCGTCGAGCAGCGCCACCCGCGGGTTCGCGGGCTCCAGTGCCGCCGCGCGCCCGAGGGTCTCGACGATCTGGGGCCCCAGCGCCATGGCGCGCGTGGGATCCAGGCTGATCTCGAGTCCCTGCAGCCCGCCCTCGAGCGCGATCGCGTCGGCGAACTTGGGCTGGATTGCGATCGCCCGGTCGAGCTGGTCGAGCCCGTCCTTGCAGTAGCGGGCGGCGGCTTTCGCATCCTTCATCAGGCGCGGAACCAGCCGGTAGTCGGCGAGCGCCACCCAGTAGTGGAGGGCGGCCGACTTGGGGCTGGCCGCGGCCAGCGCCTCGAGCTGCGCGCGGGCCGCGAGGATCGAATCGGTACTGCCATAGACCGCGCGCATCAGCGCGATGCGCGCGGTCGCGAGGTCGGCCGGCGCCGCGGGCGCCGTGGCGGCCGCGACCACGGTCGAGTCCCGCGCCGTGGATGCGGCGACGGCGGCCGCCGTCGGGGTGGCCGCGGTGGCGGTGACGGCCGTGCAGGCGCACGGAGGGTTCGCCGCGCCGGCGAGTGCGGCGGCGGCAACGATGGACAGAACGCGAAGCAACGTCATGAGGGTCTCCAGGCTGGTGTGGTGGTGGATGTGGGTCGGAGTGGCAGGGTGATCGTGATGCGCGCGCCGTGGCCGGGAGCGCTCGTGATCTCGAGCGCGTGCGGCGGCCCGGCGGCGCGCAGGCGCTCGCGCACCGAGTGGAGTCCGAACCCGTTGCCGCCGGGATCGGCAGCGGCGCTCATGCCGGGGCCGTCGTCCACGACCTCGAGCACCAGCACGTCGCCGTCGCGGCGGGCCACGATGCCGATCGTGGCGCCCTCCGCCCGCGGCGACACGGCGTAGCGCACGGCATTCTCGACCAGCGGCTGCAGCATCAGGCCGGGCACGGCGAAGCCGTCGAGGCCAGGCTCGATCGATTCCTGGATGCGCAGCCGGGTCCCGAACCGGGTGCGCTCGATCTCGAGGTACGCGCGCACGAACTCCAGCTCGTCGGTGAGCGGGCGATGTTCCTGCTCCGAGGCGCGCAGCGTGTGGCGGAACATGTCGGCCAGCCGCGTGACGGTGTCCTCGGCCTCGGCCGGCGACTCGCGCACCAGCGCGGCGATGGTGTTGAGCGTGTTGAACAGGAAGTGCGGCTGGATCTGGGCGCGCAGCGCGCGCAGCTCGGCGCTCGCCAGCTCGGCGCGCATGTGTTCGATCGCGCGTGCCCGAGTCATCG
Source organism: Candidatus Eiseniibacteriota bacterium (assembly GCA_038231135.1). Lineage (GTDB taxonomy): Bacteria > Eisenbacteria > RBG-16-71-46 > RBG-16-71-46 > RBG-16-71-46 > JANLWX01. The sequence goes on from JBBRLX010000003.1 coordinate 197,324, forward strand.
ACTGGCGGTAGAACGCGATCGCGTAGGCGACGCCGCCGATGGTGATCGCGAACAGGACCGAATAGGCCCCCGAGCGCAGCACCGCCTCGGGGCTGCCGAGGAACCCCGGCATCACGAACGCCTGGATGAGCGCCGCGGCGACGTAGGAGCTGACGACGCTCGTCACCAGGTAGGCCGGCGCCTCGATGCGGATCGGCAACACGCCCGGGCCGCGCATCCGTCGCAGCCACGGCAGCCCCCACAGCTTGAGCGCCACGAGCGCGAGCCGGATGACGTACGCGAACACCAACGAGATCTTGAACGCGGCCCAGTACGCCGACCGTGTGCCGCCGTACAGCGTGCCGAAGAACAGCGCGAACGCGATCGCATAGAGCGGCTGCTGCCACAGCGCCTCCCACAGGCGCTGGGCCCGGCGGGGGCGGGGCGCCGGGGCGTCGTCGGCGCAGTCAGCGGTACGGGGGTTCGTCATGACTGCAGCTTAGGGTCGGCCCCGCCGACCGGCTACGCCCGGGGCGATGAACGGTCGCGCGGGGCCGATGAACGGTGGCGTGGGGCGCCGAAGGCCTGCGCTATGTGATCCGCAGCACCATGACCGTCATGTCGTCGCCGGGCTCGACGCCGTCGAGGAACGTGTGCACGGCGGCGAGCAGGCGGGTCGTGATGTCCCGCGCCGTCAGGTCGCGCGGCAGCCGCTCGATCTCGCCGTAGATCCGGTCCTCGCCGAACATCTCGCCCGCGGCGTTCATGGCCTCGCTGATGCCGTCGGTGTAGAGCACCACGCGGTCGCCCGGCTGGAGGTCGACCGCGGCCTCGTCGAACGTGGCGTTCTCGAGGATGCCGACGACGGTTCCGCCGCGTTCGAGCGTCTCGCGACCTCCCCCGGCGCGAAACACCACCGGAAAGTTGTGGCCGGCGTTCGAGAACGTGAGCCGCAGCGAAGCCGCGTCGATGCGGGCGAGGAAGAACGTGGCGAACTGGTTTACCGCGGTGCTGCGATAGACCAGCGTGTTGATGGTGCGCAGCACGGTGCCCACCTTAATCGAGCCGTTCGCCTGCGTGCGGAGCGACGCCTGCAGCATCGACGACAGCAGCGCCGCCGGCACGCCCTTGCCGGCCACGTCGGCGATCGCGATCAGGTAGCCCTGATCGTCGGTGACGACGACGTCGTAGAAGTCCCCGCTGACCTGCTTCGACGGCACGTTCACGGCATGGATCTCGAGCCGCGGCAGCGAGGGAAACTCGGACGGCAGGAACGAGCTCTGGATGCGGCGCGCCAACTCGAGCTCCTGGTCCGATTTCGCGCGCTCGATCGAGTCGCGATAGAACCGCGTGGCATAGACGAGCGCGGTGATCATCACCACGAACAGCACGGTGTACATGCCCATGACGAGCACCGCCTGCGCGTTGCTCATGAAGCCGGGCGCGATCGTTCGCTGCAGCGTGAACGCGGCGAGGAACGCGCCGACCATGGCGGCGCCGCCGAACACCAGGCCGTGCTGCCACACGCGCATCCGGCCCTCGATCGTGGGCAGGTGCGGCAGCACGACCCACTGCGTGAACCAGATGCACAGGTTGATCGACAGAGCGAAGATCAGCGATCCGACGTAGGCCCCCAGGTATCCGTTACGCGACGGGCCGTTGATCGTCCCGAAGAACAGCGCGAACGGCACGGCCCACAGCGGGACCTGCCACGCCATCTTGAGCAACTCCCGCCATGCTGACTCGCGCGGCAGCAGGCGGACGAGCGGCGCGCCGCCGCGTTCACGGGACCGCGTCACGGCGCCAGCCGCTCCCAGGTCCACAGCTCGCCCGCGCGGCGGTAGAGTACCCGGTCGTGGAGGCGGTGCGGGCGGTTCTGCCAGAACTCGATCGTGTCCGGGGCCAGCCGGTAGCCGCCCCAGTGTGCCGGACGCGCGAGCGGGGTGTGACGATGCCGTTCGATCAACTCGCGGACGCCAAGCTCCAGCTCCGCGCGACTCGTGATGGGACGGCTCTGCGGCGAGGCCGCGGCGCTCAGACGGCTCTCCAGCGGCCGGGAGGCGAAATAGGCGTCGGACTCCGCGGCGGTCACCCGGCGCACCGCGCCCTCCACACGCACCTGGCGTCCCAGCGGATGCCAGTAGAACACCAGCGCCGCGAACGGATTCTCCGCCAGTTCCTGGCCCTTGCGGCTCTCGTAGTTCGAGTAAAACGTGAAGCCGTGTGAGTCGGCGCCTTTCAGCAGCACCATGCGCGCCGACGGACGTCCGCTCGCATCCGCGGTGGCCAGCGTCATGCTCTCGGCGTCGGGTACGCGCGCCCGCGCTTGCGTGAACCATTCATCGAACAACGCAAAGGGGCCCGGGGGAAGGGGTTCGCAATCCAGATCGCCTGTCAGGAGCTGCGGCCGGGCGGGGGATGGCGTGGGGTCCGGAGCGTCGCCGTGCGTCATGGATCTCCTCGGGAAGGCGGGAATCGAACCGGCGATGCACGATAGCCCAGCATCCGGGTGCGCACCAGCGCCGGCCGCTGAACCGTCGCCCGGCACCGACGAACGGTTTTCCACGGTTGACAGCTTGGAATGCGTGGGTTAGCGATAGATGGCATTCGACAGGGTCCCTAAACAGGACTGCAGCTCATCATCACGGAGGAGAACCATGAAGAAGTCATTGATGCTGGTGTTGCTTGCGTTGTCGTTGTCGGCTGCCGCGGCGTCCGCGTCGCCCGGCGAGTGGATCGGTGGAGTTCAGGGTGGCGTGCACATTCCATCGAGCGACTACGGGGATCGCGCGAAGGCCGGGTGGGTCGGCGGCGCTCTCCTGGACTACATGTTGTCCGACATGGTCGCCGTCGGCGCGCAGGTCGACTTCAACAGCACCAAGGCCAAAGACGAGTACGTCAATGCCGTAAATGTACTTATTGCCCCCGACCACGTAGATGACATCAAGCTCACGATTCTCAACTATGGCGTGCACGGCAACCTCTATTTCATGAGAGAGGGAATTGTGCGGCCATATGTCGCAGCAACCGTTGGAGCCTATACTTCAAAGATCAAGACGTCAGGTGGAACAGCTTCTGGTTCGACCGACAATCGCACCGTCATGGGTTTCGGGGGTGGCGTCGGCATCAAGTTTCAGTCTCCCGGAAATCCCGTCGGGTTCGGAATCGAAGGGACTTATCAGAAGGTTGGCGAGGCCTTCATCAAAGGGGGCATTGACGCCGACTTCATCAACGTCGTGGGCAAGGTTACGTTTTCGTTCTCAGACAAGTCCCAGGCTCACTGAAGTCTTGCATGCCAACGGCCCGCTCGGAAGCTCTCTGAGCGGGCCGTTGATTTTACCGTTACTCGTTCCTGCAGCCTAGTTTCGAGTCCAGGTTTTCTGGACGGATGGCGCTTCACCAACATGAGAGTTGAGCCGTCGCTCCAGCACAAGGGTGTCCCGCTCTTTCCGGAGAATGAGCATTTCCACCGACGTGTTTCGACTGATGGCGAGGGTCAGCATTCCATCTCCCTGGATCGAACCGACGATCGGAAGGGCATTCGCCATCCCCGAAATGGTCCGGGCATCTTCCTGATAGAGCTCCAAGATGCTGTCTGGGCCACTCGATCGCCACGTTCCCGTAAAAGGAAGCGCCCGCTCGCTCTCAGTGGGAGAGCGGCGGGCGATGTTGGTCTTCGTGTCGCAATTCGTGAAAATCAGAATAGCCATTCCAATCATTGTAAGTCGTAAACCGCGGATCACGTCAGATCAGCTTTTCTTTGTAACGAGATTCTGATTCACGACCTTCGCATCAAGGCGATACCATGAGCCGGTTGCTGCGTCGATGATGACCGGAACCAGCCCGCCAAGTATATCCAGAACAACCCAGCCCGCACCGACGGAATTGTTGATCGTGTATGTGGCGTCCTCGAACCCCTCGTGTTTGAACGTGATTATGTGAGATTTCTTGTTCGAGAGGTCCAAAGACACCGGCGTGGTGCCCATCTTGTTCCCGTCCAGCCAAACTTCAGCTCCCGACGGAGTCGTTTGCATAGGCACCGCCGATGTCTTGCTCGCGAAAAGGGCGGCGCAGCTGTTTAGGCCCAACAACAACACGACGAGTGCGGCGGCCATGAACGATCGCATCGAGACCCCCCTTTTCCGACATCAAAGAGCGCGGCATTGGACTGCTGCCGTCAGGGGCACCTCAGTGGGGTGGGGTTCAGGATGTCTGATGCCCATGAGCAAGATACATCTAATTTGGATTGCAGCACCATCGTGAAGCGACGCATTGCCGCAGCTAGCGGTACGCCGGCAGTCCGGTGATCGACTCGCCCAGCACCAGCGTGTGGATGTTGTGCGTGCCCTCGTAGGTCTTGACCGACTCGAGGTTGCACATGTGGCGCATCACCGGGTACTCGGCGGTGATGCCGTTGGCGCCCAGCACGTCGCGCGCGCGCCGCGCGATGTCGAGCGCGATCTCGCAGTTGTTGCGCTTGGCGAGCGAGATCTGCTCGGGCTTCACGGTGCCCCGCTCCTTGAGCCGGCCGAGCTGGACGCACAGCAACTGGGCCTTGGTAATCTCGGTCAGCATGTAGGCCAGCTCGGCCTGGATCAGCTGGTAGGAGCCGATCGGCTTGCCGAACATGATCCGGTTCTTCGAATACTCGGCCGCCGCGTGGAAGCACGCCATGGCGGCACCCACCACGCCAAACGCGATGCCGAACCGGGCCTGGGACAGGCACCCCAGCGGCCCCTTGAGCCCCGTCACGTTCGGCAGCAGGTTCGCCTCGGGCACGAACACGTCCTGGAGTATCAGCTCGCTCGTGACCGACGCGCGGAGCGAATGCTTGTGCTTCTGCTCGGGGGCCGTGAAGCCCTTCGTGCCCTTCTCGACCAGGAAGCCGCGGATCGACTCGCGGCCGCCCTCGACCGGCGCCTTCGCCCACACCACGGCGATGTCGGCGACGGTGCCGTTCGTGATCCACATCTTGGCGCCGTTGAGGACGTAGCCGCCGTCGACGGGTTTCGCGCGGGTGATCATGCCGGCGGGATCCGAGCCGAAGTCGGGTTCGGTGAGGCCGAAGCAGCCGATCGCCTCGCCGCGCGCCATGCGCGGCAGCCAGTGGCGCCGCTGCTCCTCGCTGCCGTAGGCGTAGATCGGATACATCGCGAGCGAACCCTGCACCGATGCGAACGAGCGCAGACCGGAATCGCCGCGCTCGAGCTCCTGCATCGCGAGTCCGTAGGCGGTCGCGGACACGCCGGCGCAGCCGTATTCCTCGGGCAGCGTCGCGCCCAAGAGCCCCATCCCCGCGATCTCGGGAATCACGTCGGCGGGGAAATACGCCTCTTCGTAGGCGCGCTCGACCACGGGCAGGTAGCGGTCCTCGACCCAGTCCCGCACGTGATCGCGAATCTGGATCTCCTCCTCGTGCAGCAGGCTGTCGATGTCGTAGAAATCGACGCCGGTGAAGCGGGGCATGCGGAACTCCTTGGGATTGGCGAGCGGAGGCCCCGCGCGGCGGACGCGCGGCAACCCGCTCTAGGCAAAGCGCGGCGAGTATAGGGACAGGCGCGGGCGCCCTCAAATCTCCGCGTGCGGCCTGCGCTCGCAGGAGCGTGACCGGCTCGCGATCGAGTGGTTCCGCGGTTACGTCCACGGCCATTGAACTGCCGGCGGTCTGCGCGTAGGCTCCGCGCTCCATGACTCGTGCCCAGCCTACCCGGGGAGGCCTGCCATGCTGCGTTCTTCGTCCGCGGCGCGCCGCTGCGCGGCCGCAATGCTGCTCGTGAGCGTCACCGGTATTCCCGCGGACGACGCGACCGCCGCGCGCGGCGTCGCGACCCGGTCCGTGGTGTGGGCTCCGCACGGCATGGTGTGCGCCGCGCAGCCGCTGGCCGTTCAGGCCGGGCTCGAGGTCCTGAAGCGCGGCGGCACCGCGGTGGACGCCGCGATCGCGACGAACGCCTGCCTGGGCTTGATGGAGCCGACCGCGAACGGCATGGGCGGCGACCTGTTCGCGATCGTGTGGGATCCGAAGACGCACAAGCTCCATGGGCTCAACGCGTCGGGCCGCGCACCGCTCGCGCTCACGATCGACAAGGTGCCGCCGGACTCGGACGGCACGATCCCGCTGTACTCGCCCTATACCTGGACGGTGCCGGGCTGCGTCGACGGCTGGTTCGAGCTGCATGCAAAGTTCGGCCGCCTGCCGATGACGGAGCTGCTGGCGCCGGCGGCGGACTACGCCGAGCACGGGTTCCCGTTGTCGCCGGTGATCGCGAGCGACTGGGGGCACTCGGTCGCCCGGTTCCAGGACTTCCCCGGCTTTCGCGAGGTGTTCATGCCCGGCGGCCGCGCGCCGCTCGAGGGCGAGCGGTTCCGCAATCCGGCGCTGGCGCGGACGCTGCGACGGGTGGCGAGCGGCGGGCGCGACGCGTATTACCGCGGCCCGGTCGCCGACGCGCTGGTGAAGTACTCGAACGCGAATCACGGCTTTTTCGCGAAGGAGGACTTCGCGCGGCACCATTCCACCTGGGACGACCCGATCTCGACGACGTACCACGGCATTGAACTGTGGGAGATGCCGCCCAACAGCCAGGGTCTCGCCGCGCTCCAGATGCTCAACATCCTCGAGAACTTCGACCTGAAGAAGCTGGGGCGCGGATCCGCGGACTACTGGCACGTGATGGTCGAGGCCAAGAAGCTGGCGTTCGCCGACCGCGCGCGCTACTACGCCGACCCCGCGTTCTCGAAGATCCCGATCGACCGGCTGCTGTCGAAGGACTATGCGAAGCAGCGCGCGAAGCTCATCGACATGCAACACGCCGCCATCACGGATTCCCCCGGCGAGTTCGCGGCGCTGAACCGCCGCGAGACCACGTTCCTGTGCACGGCGGACTCGAGCGGCATGATGGTGGCTTTGATCCAGAGCAACTACACGGGCTTCGGCTCGGGGTACGTCGTGCCGGAGCTGGGATTCGGCCTGCAGAATCGTGGTGCGCTGTTCTCGCTCGCGAAGGACCATCCGAACCGCCTCGAGCCCGGCAAGCGGCCGTTCCAGACGATCATCCCCGCGTTCGTGACGAAGGACGGCAAGCCGCTCATGGCGTTCGGGGTGATGGGTGGCGACATGCAGCCGCAGGGCCACTGCCAGGTGCTGGTGAACCTGATCGACCTGGGCATGAACCTGCAGGAGGCCGGCGACGCGCCGCGGTTCCATCACACCGGCTCGACGGAGCCGACGGGCACGGTCATGACCGATGGCGGAGTGCTCCACATCGAGCCGGGCGTGCCGGAGAGCGTGATCGCGGAGCTCAAGCGCCGCGGTCACCGGATCGAGTCCGAAGCGGTGGGGGCGTACGGCGGGTATCAGGCGATCTGGCGCGATCCGGTCACCGGGATGTATGCCGGGGCCACGGAAATGCGCAAGGACGGTTGCGCGCTGGGGTACTGACGGCACGGAGCACCATGGGCCGCTGCCATGGCCCCCGCGCCGCCGCGGGACCGCCTCGCGACGCGGGCGAACCCACGAATCGAGCCATGCGCAGAGCCGCCAGGAATGGTTGCCGCAGTGGTTTCGGCTCGGGTATTCTTGTGCGTTCGATGCGTGCGCTGCACCCCGTCCCCCCTTTTCCCTGGAGCGATCCACGATGGCGGCCACCCGCACGACCCCGGCGGCTTCAGCGCGGAATCATGGCCTTACCTCCGACGATCTGATCGGGCTGTACCGCACCATGCTGACATCCCGGAAGCTGGACGACGAGGAGATCCGGCTCAAGAAGCTGGACAAGACGTTCTTCCAGATATCGGGCGCCGGCCACGAGGCGGTGCTGGCGGCGGCCGGGAAGGTCATGCGCCCCGGGTACGACTGGTTCTACCCGTACTACCGCGATCGCGCCCTGTGCCTGCAGCTCGGGATGACGCCGCGCGAGATGCTGCTGTCGGCGGTGGCGTCGGCCGAGGACCCGAATTCGGGCGGCCGGCAGATGCCCAGCCACTGGGGCCACAAGCAGCTCAACATCGTGTCCCAGTCGAGCCCCACGGGCACCCAGTTCCTGCAGGCGGTCGGCGCGGCGGAGGCGCTCGTGAAGTACGCCGAGCTCAGCCCCCAGCACCCGGCGCTCGCCGGCAAGGTCCAGGGCGATGAAGTGGTGTACGTGTCGGCCGGGGACGGCACCACCAGCGAAGGCGAGTTCTGGGAGGCGCTCAACACCGCGTGCAATCTCAAGCTGCCGGTGCTGTTCCTCATCGAGGACAACGGGTATGCGATCTCGGTGCCGGTCGACGTGCAGACCGCGGGCGGGAACGTCGCGCAGCTCGTGCGCAACTTTCCCGATCTCAAGTGGGTCGGGGAGATCGACGGCAACGATCCCGTCGAATCGTATGGAATCCTGAAGGAGGCCGTCGAGTACTGCCGCAGCCGCAAGGGTCCCGCGTTCGTGCGTGCGCTCGTCACGCGGCCGTACTCGCATTCGATGTCCGACGACGACAGCAAGTACAAGTCGAAGGCCGAACGCGACGCCGAGGCCGGCAAGGACTGCCTCAAGATGTTCGCGCGCCACCTGGTCGACGACGGCGTGCTCACGCAGGACGCGCTCGACACGCTGCACCTGCAAGTCGAGACCTCGGTGCGCGCGGCGGCGGAAGCCGCGCTGACGAGCTCGCAGCCGGCGCTGTCCACCGTCTCTGACTTCGTGTTCTCGCCCGACGTCGATCCGGCCTCCGACCGGTTCGCGACCGAGCCCCAGCCCGTCACCGGCTCCCAGCCCGAGACGATGCTCCAGAGCATCAACTACTGCCTGCGCGACGAGATGCAGCGCGACGCGCACATCATCCTGTTCGGCGAGGACGTCGCGGACGCCTCGCACGAGGAGGTGCTCGGCGAGATCAAGGGCAAGGGCGGCGTGTTCGGCGTGACCTGGGGGCTGCAGAAGCAGTTCGGCGGCGCGCGCGTGTACAACTCGCCGCTGGCCGAGGCGAACATCGTGGGCCGCGCGATCGGGCTCGCGACGCTCGGGTTCAAACCGGTCGTCGAGATCCAGTTCTTCGACTACATCTGGCCGGCGATGATGCAGATCCGCAACGAGCTGTGCTACATGCGGTACCGCTCGAACAACGCGTTCTCGTGCCCGGTCGTGATCCGGACCGCGTACGGTGGCTACCTGCGCGGCGGCGCCCCGTACCACAGCCAGTGCGGCGAGAGCATCTTCGCCCATTGCCCGGGGCTGCGCGTGGTGCTGCCCAGCCACGCGGCCGACGCGGTCGGGCTGATGCGCACCGCGGTGCGCTGCAACGATCCGGTGCTGTTCCTCGAACACAAGCACCTGTACCGGCAGCCCTACGCGAAGGCGCCGTATCCCGGCCCCGACTACATGCTGCCGTTCGGGCGTGCCCGTGTGGTGCGCGCGGGCACCGACGTGACGGTGGTGACGTACGGCGCCATGGTGCAGCGCAGCTACCTCGCCGCGAACGAGCTGGCGGAGGAGGGCATCGAGACCGAGGTGCTGGACCTGCGCACCCTGCAGCCGCTCGACTTCGAGTCGGTGGCGCGGTCGGTGAAGAAGACCGGCCGCGTGATCGTGGCGCACGAGGACACGCTGTTCTGCGGCTACGGCGGCGAAGTCGCGGCCCGCATCGCGTCCGAGTGCTTCATGGATCTCGACGCGCCGGTGCGGCGCGTCGCGGCGCTCGACACTCCGGTGGCCTATGCGCCGACGCTCGAGGACGTGATCCTGCCGCAGAAGGACACCATGCTGAAGGCGATTCGCGAGATCGCCGCGTTCTGACGTCCTCATGGAGCGCGTCGGCATCCTGATCTTCGACGACGTCGAAGTCCTCGACTTCGCCGGTCCGTTCGAGGTGTTCTCGCGCACGCGCCTCGTGCCGGGCGCGGACTCGCGCCGCAGCCAGGCGGACGCCCCGTTCGACGTGTTCACCGTCGCCCGCACCCACGCGCCCGTCATCGCGACCGGCGGGCTGGTCGTCACGCCCACGTTCGCGTTCGCGGACGCGCCGCCCATCGACATCCTCGTCGTGCCCGGCGGGTTCGGCACGCGGCCGCTGCTCGACGACGCTCAGACGCTCGAGTGGATCGCCGCGCGCTCGTCCGCGGCCCGGCTCACGACCTCGGTGTGCACGGGCTCGCTGCTGCTCGCGAAGGCCGGGCTGCTCGAGGGCCGCCGCGCCACGACACACTGGGCGGCGCTCGACACGCTCGCCATGCTCCACGATCCCGCGCTCGTCGAGCGCGAGCGGCGCGTGGTCGAGGACGTCGTGGTCACGTCAGCCGGTGTCGCCGCCGGCATTGACATGGCGTTCCGCGTCGTCGAACGGCGCTGCGGCCGCGCGGTGGCCGAGGAGACGGCGCACTACATCGAATACCCGCTCGACCGCGCGAGTCATGTCCGCTGACGAGGAGACCGAGAACCCCGGGCCGGCGCCCGATGCCGCCGGCGTGCGGGAGTTCAACCGGCGGGCGTGGGACACGCTGGTGTCGCGCGGCAACCGCTGGACCGTCCCGGTCGATGCCGCGACGATCGCCGCCGCGCGGCGCGGCGAATGGAGCATCGTGCTCACCCCGACCCGGCCGGTGCCGCGCGACTGGTTCCCGCCGCTCGCGGGACTCGACGTGCTGTGCCTCGCGTCGGGCGGCGGGCAGCAGGCGCCGATCCTCGCCGCCGCCGGCGCGCGCGTCACGGTGCTCGACAACTCGCCCGCCCAGCTCGCGCAGGACCGCCACGTCGCCGGGCGCGACGCCCTCGAGCTGCGCACCGTCGAGGGCGACATGGCGGATCTGAGCGGCTTCGCGGCGGCGACGTTCGGACTGGTGTTCCACCCGTGCTCGAACGTGTTCGTGCCCGACGTGCGGCCGGTGTGGCGCGAGGCGTTCCGGGTGCTGAGACCCGGCGGCGTGCTGCTCGCGGGGATCGTCCATCCGGTGCGGTTCATCTTCGACGAGGCACGCGCCGACCGCGGCGAGCTGGTGGTCCGCCACACGCTGCCGTACACGGACCTCGGCAGTCTCGAGCCCGCGGAGTATCGCGAGTTCCTGGCCACGGGCGAGCCCCTGGCGTTCAGCCACTCGCTCGAAGACCAGCTCGGCGGCCAGCTCGAGGCCGGCTTCGTGCTCACCGCACTGTTCGAGGACACGGCACCCGACTCGGCCATGTCCCGCTACTTCCCGCCGTTCCTGGCGACGCGCGCGATCAAGCCCTGAACCGCCGCGTCCGCTTCGGAATCGCGCCTCCCCGTGGCATCATGAGGGTTCGCAGCCGCCGCGATTCGCCGCGGCGTTCGAGACCGGCACCGCAGGCGACGTTCGTCTAGTCCCGTGACCGCGAGGGCTCCGGAACCGGGCATTGGCAGGGGGAACTGGCTATGGGGCGCATCTACGACAGCATTGCCGACACCATCGGCCGCACGCCGCTCGTGCGCATGCAGCGCATGCAGCAGGGGTTGCAGGCGCAAGTCCTGCTCAAGCTCGAATCGTTCAATCCCATGTCGTCGGTGAAGGATCGCATCGGGTACTCGATGATCAAGGACGCGCTGGAACGCGGGACGATCCAACCCGGCGTCACCACGGTGATCGAGCCGACGTCCGGGAACACCGGCATCGGGCTCGCGTTCATCTGCGCGACCCACGGCATTCCGCTCGTGATGGCGATGCCGGAAACGATGTCGGTCGAGCGCCGCAAGATCCTGCTGGCGTTCGGTGCGCGACTCGAGCTCACGGACGGCACCAAGGGCATGAAGGGCGCGATCGCCCGCGCCGAGGAGCTGAAGCAGGAGATCCCGAACTCGATCATCATCGGCCAGTTCGAGAACCCGGCGAATCCCAGGATCCACCGCGAGACCACCGCCGTCGAGATCTGGGACGACACCGACGGCAAGGTCGATGGGCTCGTCACCGGCGTCGGCACCGGGGGCACGATCACCGGCGTCGCAGAGGTCATCAAGGCGCGCAAGCCGTCGTTCCGGGCGATCGCGGTGGAGCCCAAGGATTCGCCCGTGTTGTCGGGCGGCGCTCCCGGGCCGCACAAGATCCAGGGCATCGGCGCGGGCTTCGTGCCGAAGATCCTGCGCGTCGATCTGATCGACGAGGTGGTGCAGGTCACGAACGACGACGCGTTCGCCGTCGCGCGCCGGTTGTGCCGTGAGGAGGGCGTGATGGTCGGCATCTCGTCGGGCGCCGTGGTGTGGGCCGCGATGGAAGTCGCGCGGCGGCCGGACATGGCGGGCAAGCTGCTCGTGGCCGTGTGCGCGGACCACGGCGAGCGGTATATGTCGACGCCGCTGTTCGACTACCCGCAGCCGGCCACCTTGGCCGGGAGCGTGTGATCGGGTCGCGGCGATGCGTCTCGCGGAGGACATCCGCACCATCCGGGAGCAGGACCCCGCGGCCCGCGGCACGCTCGAGATCCTGCTGTGCTATCCGGGCCTGCACGTGCTGTGGATGTACCGCATCGCGCACCGGCTGTGGCGGCTCGGCGTGCCGGTGCTGCCGCGGTGGGTATCGCACGTCGCGCGGTTTCTGACCGGCATCGAGATCCATCCCGGCGCGCGCATCGGACGGAAGGTGTTCATCGACCACGGCATGGGCGTCGTCATCGGGGAAACCGCCCAGGTGGGGGACGGCTGCGTGATCTACCAGGGTGTCACGCTGGGTGGGACGAGCCTCCACAAGGGCAAGCGGCACCCGACGATCGAGGCCTGCGTGGTGATCGGGGCAGGCGCAAGCGTGATGGGTAACATCGTGATCGGCCGCGAGTCGCGCATCGGCGCGGGCTCGGTGGTCGTCAAATCCGCGCCGCCCCGGTCCACGATCGTGGGCGTGCCGGGACGGATCGTGGGGGAGCGCGAGGTGTCGCAGCCGGACCTGGCGCGCGAGCCCGAAATGGATCACATGCCCGACACCACGGCGAAGACGATCACGGCGCTCCACGGCCACGTCCAGGAACTGGCGCGGCAACTCGCGGAGCTGCGGCAGCGTCCCGTCCTGGTCACGACGCCCGAGGGACTCACCGAGGCCGAGGTCGCGCACGCGTTCCGCGCCATGAGCGCGAGCGCGGGTGACGGAGACCCGAACGCGGTGTTCCTCGAGGGCGCCGGGATCTGATTCCGGCGCATGAATTACACGATCCACCGCCCGCACGGCCTCCTCGTCGCCCGGCGGATACAAACCAGTGCGCTGCCCGGCTTGCGGTTGCAGCTGCGGACGCATCCGCGGCACACCGGTTGCTTTACTCCCTCGCGGTGCTTCAACGCGTGACTGTCTCGCGGACCATTCCCCCAGGTCCGTGAGGAAGGGTAGCGCGCGACGGCACGAAACCATGACGGGAGGATACCCATGAAGCGGATGTCGAATTGGTTCAAGGGGCTGTCGGTCGCGCTCACATCGCTCGCGTGGACCGGGCTGGCGCTGGCTCAGACGGATCCGTCCTCGGGAACGACCAGCGGAACCACCACCACCACCACCACCAGCACGGCCTGGTACGGGAACTGGTGGGTATGGGCGGTCGGAGTGGCGGTGTTCCTGGTCGTGGTGATCGCACTGACGAATCGCGGCGGTCGCAGCAGCGCCTAGCGGGCAGTCCTGTTGGAATACGCAACGCCGTTCGGGAGTCGACGAGCTACGGCACTTCGCGGTCCGCCGCAGTCGTCACGACCGGACGGCGTTCGTGTGTCCGCCTCCGCGCCGCGGCGCCGGCTCAACGCGCGGGCGCCTGAGCCTCGCGGTCGATCCGGGCGAAGTCGATGAAGCCCTTCTCGACGTTGGTGTGGAGCAGCTTCACCTTCACCCGGTCGCCGACGTCGAGCCCCGTGGCATTGCGCTCCACGCGGCCTTCGACCGGCGGGTGGAAGATGCGCACCCACGTGCCCTTCTCGGATGCGCCGGTGACGACGCCGTCGAACTTGTCGCCGATCCGGGAGCTCAGCAGGCACGCCGCCGCGGACTTGCGCACCTGGCGCTCCACTTTCTGCGCGTCGTCCTCCTTCTGCGTGCAGTGGGTGGCGAGCGCTTCGAGTTGATCGCGGCTGAGCGGCACCGGAGCGCCCGCCAGCGCGGCCTTGAGCAGCCGCTGCGTGATCAGGTCGGGATACCGGCGGTTGGGCGCCGTGGAATGCGTGTACTCCGTCACCGCCAGGCCGAAATGGCCGGTGATCGGCTCGCCCGGCAGGCTCGCCACGTACTCGCCGCTGCCCAGCAGCTTGATGATCGACAGCGACAGGTCGGGGAATCGCAGCGCATCCGCCGCACGGCGGCGCACCAGGAACTGGTGCAGCGCCACCGGGTCGGGTTTCTCGGGCAGCGAGTCGCCCAGCGCGACCGCGATGTCCACGATCCGCGGCCAGCGCGCCGGCGTGCGCACCACGCGGCGCAGCACCGGGAACTTGCGCTGCTCGAGGAACGCGGCGATCGTGCTGTTTGCCGCGATCATGAAGTCCTCGATCAGGTCGCGCGCCCGGTTGCGCCGCTCGGCCTCGAGCGTCGCCACGGCGTCGCCGTCGAACGTCGCCTTCACCTCGAGCGATTCGAATTCCAGCGCGCCCAGGACATGCCGGCGCTCCTTGAGCTTCTGCGCCGCGCGGTCCTGGACCCGCAGGTTGTCGTCGAGACCCGGCACGGCAGTGAGCGCCGCCGGCGCCGCGCCCGTGCCTTCGAGCCAGGCTCCGACCGACGGATACGCCAGCTTGGCCTGGTTCCGCACCCGGGCCGGATACACCTCGGACGCCGTCACCTGGCCGTCCGGGCCGACCGTCATCTCCACCACCATCGCGAGCCGGTCGTCGTCCGGATTGAGTGACGTGAGGTCGGTGCTCAGCCGCTCGGGGAGCATCGGGAAGATCCGGGCCGGGGTGTAGATCGACGTGGTGTTCGCGACGGCGTGATCGTCGACCGCGGACCCCGGTTCGACGAGCGCGCTCACGTTCGCGATCGCGACGAGGATCCGCAGGGTATCGCCCTCCTGGGGCCGCGCGACCGTGAGCTGGTCGAGATCGCGCGAGTCGTCGTTGTCGATCGAGCACCACGGCAGGTCGCGCAGGTCACGGGCGGTGGCGCCGTCCGCGGGGTGGGCCGGCAACCGCTGGACCTCGGCCATCACGGCGGGGGTGAATTCGGGCTGGAAGCCGCGGTCGATCATCGCCTGCTTCGCGATGCGCTGCAGGATGCTGCGCTGGGAACTCTGATTCGGGCTCATGGTCGCACTCTACACGCGCCGCGCGCTCCGGACGAACGGCGGCGACGCTGCCGGCCGGCCGTGGAATCGTGACCCCGGGCGCACAGGTTCGCCCCGGATCCCCTGGGCCATCAGTCCCGGGTGTTCACCCGCGGCGTGGGTGGCGGCTGCGGGTCGCAGGTTGTCGTGGTGTGCGCGAACGCCGGAGTCGTCGCACCGTCGGCACCCACGTTGGGCGCCATCGAACGCTTGAGCGCCGCGAGCGCCTCGTCGGGCTGGTCGACGAAGCAGAACAGGTTCAGATCCTCGGCGGCGATCATGCCGTGACGCACGAACGCGTCGAAGTTCAGGATCTCGCGCCAGTACTCCGACCCGTACAGCAGGATCGCAATCGGCGGCGTCAGCTTGCGCGTCTGCGACAGCGTGAGCAGCTCGAACACCTCGTCCATCGTGCCGAATCCGCCGGGGAACGCGACGATCGCGCGGGCCAGATGCGCGAACCACAGCTTGCGCATGAAGAAGTAGTGGAACTCGAACGACAGCCCGGGCGTGATGTAGGGGTTCGGCCGCTGCTCGTGCGGGAGCCCGATGTTGAGCCCGATCGTGCGGCCGCCGGCGTCGAGCGCCCCGCGGTTCGCGGCCTCCATGATGCCCGGGCCGCCGCCGGTGCAGACCAGGAACCGTTTCGCCGGCGCGGGCAGGGTCGCGGACCATTCGGTGAGCAGCCGCGCCAGCTCGCGGGCGTCGCGATAGTAGCGGGCGAGCGGGCCATCCTCGCTCAGCCGGGCGGAGCCGAAGAACACCACCGTCTCGCGCACCCGCTGGCGCCGGAACGCCTGCATGGGCTGCAGGTATTCGGCGAGGATCCGCAGCGGGCGGCCGTCGTCGCTGTCGAGGAACGCCGCATCGTGATAGGCGAGGGGCGGATTCGAGGGGTCGCCGGGCGGCTGGGGATCGCTCATCGCGCCAGCCTATCATGGGCGGCCGCCGAAATCGCTCCGCCCGAGGCGGCCACGCGGGCGAACGTCGAGGCGGTCATGGCGGTTCGACCGTCGCCGCCGGTCAGTGCGCGGGTGCGACCGCCGCGGCCGGCGCCAGCACCTGCTCCGACTCCTTCACACGCTCGATGCGCCGCCAGTCGGTGAGGAACGGAACGTAGGCGTGGTTCGCCCAGTCCGATTCGCGATCGACGGCGTGCCGGCTCCCCGGGTCGCCGGAATTACCCGGCGTGATGATGCCGTAGGACACCCCGGGCTGCGCGAGATCGACGACGTGACGGAACACCGGCCCGTGCCCGAACCGATTCGTCCACGGCAGCGACGACGCACCGACGCACACCGTGCTGTTGTCGCCGTCGGCGCCGATCAGCGGCGGCTCGAACGCGGGGTCGAGGCCCTGGAGCGGGTGGCGGAACCGTGCGCGGTGGGCGCGGCCCCATTGCCAGTCCGCGATGGACGGACCCAGCATGGGTTCCAGCCGCGCCAGCGCGGTGTCGAGCGCCGCCGCCACCGCGCGCGCCGGCCGTTCGAGGTGCCCACCCTCGTCCAGCAGCGCTTCGGGCGCCCGGCCATCGAGCGCCGCCATCGTCCGTCCGGGGAGGCCCAGCAGGTGCGAGCGGCGCTGCAGTGCGCCGTACCACGCGCGGTACAGGGTGGGCGCCACGCGGTCGCGCCGCACGGTCCCGTCCCACGCGCGCAGCGTGTCGAGCGCCGCACGCACCCGGGCCCGGGGCGGCACGCCGAGCGAGTCAAGATCGCGCAGCAGCCGGGGCACGAACCGCTGCGCCCCGAGCGACACGACGTCGTTCTGCACGCTCGCGAGATCGTCGAGCGTGATGTGAGGGTCGCCGGCGAGCCGCGTGTCGATCCGTCGTGCGCGGTCGTGGGCCCAGTCATAGCGCGGCCAGTCCGGGGCGCCGGGCGTGCGTACCGGCAGGTTGTTCGAGTTCACGACGAAGCCGGTGGCGGGCGCCTCCCACGCGGGCATCGCGGCGGGCGCGATGAATCCGCTCCATTCGTGCCGCCCGTCGCCGGGCAGCACGCCGCGCGCCGCCGGAAACCGCCGGAGCGGCACCCGGCCCACGGCCTGGTAGCGCACGTGGCCGTCGACGTCGGCGGCCACCACGTTGAGGCCCGGGGTCACCTGATCGAGGTAGCGGGCCGTCAACTCCGCCGCGGATCCCGACCGCTCGAGGCCGATCAGCCTCGCGAGCGAGATCGCCGCGTCGTCGCAGGCCCATCGCACCGCGAGTGCCAGGTGATGGTGCGGGTCGTACACCAGCACGGGCCCGTGGGGCGTGTAGCGGCGGGTCTGGCCGAACAACGGCACCGTGAACCCCCCCGGCAGCGTCAGCCGCATCGAGAACGGCGCGGTGCGCACCGGCGCCCAGCCGCCGTTCCAGCGCACGCGCCGGCCGTCCTGGGACAGTGTGTCCGCATACACGTCCACCACGTCCGCCCCCAACGCGGTGATGCCCCACGCCACGCGGGCATTGCGTCCGCTGACGACCACGGGCACGCCGGGCAGCGCGGCGCCGATCGCGTCGACGCCGCCCGCGAGCGACACATGGACGACGTGGAGCGGGTCCGGTGATTCGAGCACCAGGTGGGGATCGTTTGCGAGCATCGGCCTGCCGCTCACACTGCGGCGGGCGCCGACCGCGAACACGTTGCTCGCGCGCAGCTCGGGATCGTCGGTCGCCGGCGAGCGCCACACGCCGAGCGCCCGGCGGGCTCGCTCAGCCCAGTCGCCGGCCGCGAGCGTGGCGGGACTCGTGCGCGTCCCGGCGGTCGCGGGTGCCGGACCACCGGCGGCGTTCGAGGCGCCGGCGGCGGCCGGCGGACCGGCGCCGTCGGGAATCGTGCGGTAGGTGAGCGTGTTCTCGAATCGATAGCACGAGTCCACCCAGGCGCGGCCATGCCGTGCGATCGCGTCGCTCTCCTCGAGCTCCGGAGTCGCGAAATCGAGCACCAGGCCCTGCGACAGGATCATGAGATAGGTGTCCTCGGGCGACCATGGATCGGCGGTCTTCCCGAGCCGGGTGAACTCGCGCGGCCACGGACGGAGACCGCGCCGGCACTCGTCGATGTAGGCGTTCACGCCGGCCGCGTAGCACTCGAGCGCCGACCGCACCGCGGGCTGCTGGCGGTCACGTTCCCAGATGCGGTGGGCGCGGGCGGCCAGCTCGAACAGCTGGGCGCCGCCGTCGTCGTGAAGCTTCGCATTGCCGAGCCACTGCCACAGCTCGCCGCGCGCGGCGCGGCGGTCGTACTCGAGCTGCCACAGGCGGTCGCGGGCCGTGACCCAGCCCCAGCCGTAGTAGAGGTCGTCCAGCGTCGATGCGCGCACGTGGGGAATACCCCAGCGATCGGTGACGATCCGCACCGGTTGAGCGGGCCCGGCGGGGGCGGGCTGGGCCGCGGCGGCCAGGCTGCCGGCTTGCGGCGCCGCGGCCGAGACGGGAGCCCCGGGAAGCGCGCCGAGCACCAGCGCGAGCGCCGCGAGTTTCGCAAGGGCCAGGGCGGGCAGCGCGGCGGCGGGTCGAGTCATGGCCGACACTGTGCCATCATCCCCGTCGCGGGGTCGAGCCGGTGGTGAGGCAGCGGCGGCCCCGTGTTCGCGACGGCCTTGGAAGGGAATGCGCATGGGGCAACGCCGCACGGTGAGGCCGGAAGCTGCGCTGCGTCTCAGCCGATCGTGAGCAGCCCGGGCGGCTCGGGGGGCCGGACCACGATCGGCTCGGCGAACAGCGTGATCGGCGTCGATCCGACCACCCGCAGCCGCGCGAGAGTGCCCGCGGGAGTGCCGTCGTTCGGCCACACGACGGTCTTGAACTGGGCGCTCTTGCCATGGAGCTGGCGCGGGTCCTTGCGCGACGGCCCCTCGACGAGCACCTCGATCTCGCGTCCCAGCCACGCGTCGTTGCGCTCGCCCGCGATCGCGTGCTGGTCGGCGATCAGCAACTCGAGCCGGCGGCCCTTCTCGGCTTCGGTCACGGTCTCGTCCCATTTCCATGCGCGGGTGTCGGGCCGCGCCGAGTACTTGAACTGGAACGCGCCGTCGTAGCGCATCTCGGCGAGGACGTCGCGCGTGCACTGGAAGTCCTCCTCGGTCTCGCCGGGGAACCCCACGATGATGTCGGTGGTCATCGCGAGGTCCGGGATCGCGCCGCGGAGCCGCGCCACCACGTCGCGGTACGCCTCGACCGTATACGTGCGGTTCATCGCCGCGAGCACCCGGTTGGATCCCGACTGGAGCGGCAGGTGTACCTGCGGCATCACGCGCGCGCACTCGGTCATCGCCGCGATCACGCGGTCGCTCATGTCGCTCGGGTGGGGAGAGGTGTAGCGCACCCGCAGCACGCCCTCGACGTCGTTCGCCGCCCGCAACAGGTCGGCGAAGTCGTGGGTGCCGTCGTGGTACGAGTTGACGGTCTGGCCGAGGAACACCACCTCGCGGAAACCCTGGGCCACCGCCGTGCGTATCTGACGCAGGAGATCCGCGAGCGGCAGGCTGCGCTCGCGCCCCCGCGTATAGGGCACCACGCAGTAGGTGCAGAACTTGTCGCAACCGCGCTGAATCGTGACCCAGGCGCGGATGCCGGTGCCGCGCCGGGGTTCCAGATCACCGTAGGTTTCGTCGCGGTCGAGCCGCACGTGGGCGACCGGCTCGCCCGCGGCACGGAGCAGGAGCTGCGGGAGTGTGCGGTAACCGTCGGGACCCACCACCAGATCGAGCACGCGGGCCTGCTCCAGCAGCCTGCCGCGCAGATGCTGCGCCATGCACCCGGCGATCCCGACCACCAGGGACGGGTTGTGCTTCTTGAGCCGGGCGAACTCGCCCAGCCGGCCGAGCACGCGTTGTTCGGCGTGCTCGCGGATCGCGCAGGTGTTGAGCACGACCGCGTCGGCGTCCTCCGGGCAGTCGGTGAGCGTCATGCCGGCGGCTTCGAGCACGCCCGCCATCAGCTCGCTGTCCGCCACGTTCATCTGGCAGCCGTAGGTCTCGAGAAACACGCGTTTCATGGGCCGGACGATAGCATGCGCCGCTCCTTGACCGCGACCGGCGCGCCCGCGCACTATTCGATCCTCAGTCTCTCCGGCCGTTCGAGGCTCCCCGATCCCGCGCGGCCCCGGCGGCCTGGCCCAGAACTCGCGTTCCGCAGCCGTTCCGGAGGTTTCGTGCCGACCGAGCCGTCACGGGAACTGGTGACGTTCCCCAATCCCAATATCGGACGCGACTACGTGATCCGGCACCGCTGCCCGGAATACACTGCCGTGTGCCCCGTGACCGGTCAGCCCGACTTCGGGGAGATCGTCGTGGTGTACGTGCCCGACCGGCTGTGCATCGAGCTCAAGTCGCTCAAGCTCTACCTGTGGTCGTTCCGGAACGAGGGCCATTTCTTCGAGCAGGTGACCAACCAGATCCTCGACGACCTGGTGACGGCGATCCGGCCGCGGCGCATGTCGGTGATCGGCAGGTTCAACGTGCGCGGCGGCATCGCCACCACCGTCGTCGCGCGCCACAATCCCGAGCGCGCCGCCGCGGTCTGAGGGCCAGGGAGCACTCAGACCGCATCCACGCACGAGGCCGATGAACACTCAGCTGGCGCTCAGCACGCTCAACCTGGGGCTCGGGGGACTGGTGTTCCTCCTCGGGCTCGTGATTCTGCGCGAGAACCCGCATCAGCGCGTGAACCGGCTGGTGGCGATGATGCTGTTCTTCGGCGGGTTCGGCGCCGTGCTCGCCGGGCTCACGTTCCTGCCGGGCCAGTCCGCCCGCGGAACGGTGCCCGACCTTTACCAGAACATGTCCTACGTGTGGGAGTTCTTCTTCCCCACGCTGTTCGCGTTCGCGAGCGTGTTCCCCGACGAGCGGTCGTTCACCCGCATACCCGAGCTGCGTGCCGGCGGCCGGCGCATCCCCACGCCCGGGTTCGCGACCCTGGTGTTCGCGCCCTATGTGTTCCACTTCCTGCTGATGGTCGTGATCACCTTCTGGAAGCCGCACATGGCGTTGCCGGCGAGCGGACCGCTGCACCTGCTGTCGCCGCTGCTGCAGGTGGCCGGCGTGTTCGGCGGCCTGTTCCTGGTGTTCCACCAGGCGCTGTTCTCGCTCGTGAACCTGGGCGTCGGGCTCGGCACCATCGCGCTGCTGTTCAGCAGCTGGCGGCGCGCGAAGGTGCCGCGGCTGCGCCGCCAGCTGAGCGCGATTGCGATCGGCATGAGCGCGTCACTGGTGTGCTACAGCGTGTCGACGCTGGTGCCCGGCCTGTTCAACTTCCGCGTTCCCGACACCTGGCGTTCGCTGCTGACGGTGGTCGCGCTCACGCTCGGGCCCGGCTCGATCGCGTACTCGATCGTGCGCTACAAGTTCCTCGACACCAAGCTGCTGGCGCGGCGGGGCATCCTGTACGCGCTCGCATCGGGCGTGCTCGTCGGCCTCTATCTGCTGGTGGTGGGCCGCCTCAACCATTACCTGAGTGCGTTCACCGGGCGCGAGTCGAAGGTGCTCGAGCCGGTGTTCCTGATCCTCGCGCTCGCGCTGTTCCAGCCGGCGATCGCGCGGCTCGAGGAGCTGCTGGACCAGGTGTTCCTCCGCGATCCGTCGGATTATCGCAACGTGCTGCGCCACCTGGGGCGCGAGCTCCAGACCACGATCGACCTCGAGGTGCTGCTGACCCGCACGATCGACACGGTGGCGGAGACGCTGATCCTCGAGCACGCCCACATCGTGGCGCTGTCGCCGCGCGGCATGGTGGCGCACACCGGCGCCGGGCCGCCGCTGTCGGGCGCGGCGCACGTGATGCTCGGCCGGCTGCTGCCCAAGGTGTCGACGCGTCAGAGCAGCTACCGGCTCGTCGAGCGCGTCGAGGGATTGTCGCGTGACGAGCAGACAGAGCTGGTGGGCGGTCTCGACCTGAGCCTGCTGGTGCCGCTCCAGTGGCGGGGCGATCTCGTGGGTGCGCTGCTGCTCGGCGACAAGGTGCTCGGCACCGACTTCACCGCCGAGGACGTGAACCTGCTGACGGCGCTCGCCGGCCAGGTGTCGGTGTCGCTGCAGAACGCGCTGCTGCTGCGCGACCGCGTCGCCGTGGCGCGGTTCGAGGAGGAGCTCAATCTCGCGCGGCAGATCCAGCGCCGCTCGCTGCTGTCGGAGTTCCCGCCGATGCCGCGCAGCGAGGTGCACGCGATCTACATCCCGTCGAAGCACGTGGGTGGCGACTTCTACGACGTGGTGCCGACCCAGGACGGCGCGTTCCTCGTCGCGATCGCGGACGTGTCGGGCAAGGGCGTGCCGGCGGCGCTGCTGTCGGCGATGCTGCAGGCCGCGCTGCGCACCCAGGCCGGCAGCGAGACGTCGGTGGCGGCGATCCTGCGCAACATCAACGCGCTGCTCTACCGCAGCACCTCGCTGCACCAGTTCGCCACGTTCTTCCTCGCGCGCATCGACGGGCGTTCACTGCACATGACGTTCTGCAACGCCGGCCACAACTGGCCGCTGGTGCTGCGCCGCGACGGCCGGCGCGAATTCCTCGAGCGCGGCAGCACGATCCTCGGCATCCTCGAGCACCTGGACATCGAGGAGGGCAGCATCGACCTGTCGCCGGGCGACGTGGTCGTGCTCTATACCGATGGCGTCAGCGAGGCGACGAACTCCAACAACGAGCAGTTCAGCGATCCCCGGGTGTGCGATTGCGTGGCGGCGCTGCCGCGGACGCTGACGGCTCGGGGGGTGGCGGAGGGGGTGCTGGGGGAACTGCGGGAGTTCCTGGGCTCCGTGGAACCGCAGGACGACATTACGCTGCTGGTGTTGCGGGTCCTGGAGCCGGTGCCGTCGGTCGCGGTGCTCGAGCCGGTGCCGGAGATCGCGGCGTCTCTTTAGCCCTCCCGGTAACAACGTAACAGGCATCGCCGGCACCGCCCGCTCGATGGGAACGTCCACTTGCGCCCACATTGGCCATCACAGGCGAATCCCATCACAAATGAATCCCAGGACCGACCTGCGTGGGTGGCCATGATGGGCTCCTCGTGTCAGCGCGACTCAGGTTGTGACTCAGCCCATTGCAGGGCGCGGGATTCCTCGGGGATGCGGATCGACATGGCGACGGCGTTGAAGACGGAGAACGCGATGGCGGTGCGCCAGGCGCCGAACATCAGGGGGCCGGCGAGGAGTTCGGCGGCGACCGCGAGGTAGTTGGGATGGGGGAGGAAGCGATACGGGCCGCGGCGGATGGGATGGGCGCCGGGGACGACACGGATGTGGACGTTCCAGAATACGCCGAGGCTGCGGATCGCCCAGACGCGCAGCGCCTGGGATGCGAGCCACACCGCGAGCCATGCGGGCCATGCGGCGGGCGGGGCGACGTCCCGGCGGAGCGCTTCGAGCATCAGCGCCAGGGGATAGAGCGTGTGCAGCGCCACGAACAGCGGAAAGTGCCCACGGCCGAACTCGCGCGGGTGGCGGCCGGCCAGCGCCCGGGCATGACGCGCCGAAATCACCAGCTCGGTCACCCGCTGGGCGACGAGCGCGACGAGGAACGCGCCGAGCGCCACCCGCGAATTCATGCTTTGGGATCCACCCGGTCGGCGGCCTGCAGCAGCACGTATTCCGACGCGAAGCCCGGTCCGAGCGCGGCGACGAGCGCCGTGTCTCCGGCATGGACGTCACCAGCGGCGAGCGTGGCCTCGAGCACGAACAGGCACGTCGGCGACGACATGTTGCCGCAGCGTTCCAGCACCGCCTGCGAGTGGCGCAGGCGCGCCGGTTCGAATGCCAGCGCGTCGGCGTAGGCTTCGATCACCTTGGGGCCGCCGGGATGGGCGACGAAGTGGTCGAGATCCGCGAGCGTGCGGCCATGCGCTGCGAGGAACTCCTCGATGTCGGCGCGGATGCACTGTCGCACGAACGCGGGGATGTCGCGCGAAAACACCACGTGGAGTCCCTGGGCGTCGACGGTCCAACCCATGATGTCGAGCGTGCCGGGCCACAGCGTGCTCGAGCTCGCCAGCACGTCGAGCGCCACGCCGCCCGTGCCCTCCGCGTTCCGGGGCGGCCGGCGGCCCGGCGCCGTCACGACCGCCGCGGCCGCGCCGTCCGAGAACAGCGCGGTGGCGACGATGTTACGCGCGTCGCTGTCGCCGGGCTGGAACGCCAGCGTGCACAGCTCGAGCGCGATCATCAGCACGACGGCGTTCGGATCCGAGCGCGCGAACTCCGCGGCACGCGCCAGCCCGGCGGCGGCGCCGGCGCAGCCGAGGCCCCAGATCGGCACCCGCCGCACGTGGCTCGCGAAACCCGCGGCGGCGGCCAGCCGGGCATCGATGCTCGGCGTCGCGATGCCGGTGGAGGACACGAACAGCAGATGCGTCACGTCGGCCGCGCCATACCCGGAGCGCTCCAGCGCGCGTTCAGCGGCGTCGCGGGCGAGGATCAGCGCCTGGTCGACGTAGGCGGCGCTGGTCTCGCCGAAATCGTGAGGCGTGCGATACCAGTCGAGCGGCATGCAGGTGCGGCGCGAGACGATGCCGCTGCGGTCGAACACCGCGAGCAGCCGCGACGTGTCGCCCCGCACCACGCGTTCGAACATCTCGGCGACGAATGCCCGCGCCTGCGGCTGCGACACGGTATGCGGCGGCAGCGCCGTGGCGACGGCGGCGAGGCGCGCGGAGCGGGGCGTGGCGGATGCTTTCGAGCGGCGGGTCGGAGCCGCCGTAGTGAGGTGCATGATGCTCCCAGGGCCGGCCTGCGGGAATTCCCAACGAGATCCGGGTCCAAGGGGGAGCTCGAGACCCGCAAGATCAGGATACCAGTCTCCTGCGGCCCGCCGATAATTGGCGGGTGTCATGCCGCGGGGGGATCATGGGGGAGGCGGCCACCGACCGCCGGCGAACTTCCCGCGGTCGAGGGCGGCGACCGGGCGCCGGGCTCAGGTCGCAAGCAACTTCGCCGGCAGTCCGCTCAGCGGGACAGCGCTCCCGGGACCGCGGCGTCGGGGTGCTCGCGGAGCATCGATTGCAACTCGCCGGCCCGCGCCACGCCCAGCGTGCCGTCGATGCGGTACACGGCGTACCGCACGTCCGCGGCCGCGGTGTCGGAGGGCGCGAACGCCCGCACGAACTCGGCCCGCCGCACCTGCGGAATCACCAGCCGGACCGCCAGGCCGTCGAACAGCGCCTCGCGGACGTTCTGCTCCCAGTAGGACTCCCGAGCGGCGTCGTGGCCGGCCTCCCGATCGCGCTCGATCGCGGTGGGGGACCAGAACTTCAGCACGGTGCCATCCGGCAATCCGGCGGCCGACAGATCCGCGAGCGCCCGCTGCGCGATGAGCGCGCGGTCGACGGTCGCATCCGCGCGCAAGCCGTCGACGAACGGATGGGTTTCGATCGAGTGCACGAGCACGGCGCCGTTCCACGTCCACAGCGCGGCGACCGCCGCGAGCGCCACGAGCGGGGCGCGGCCCGCCGGCCGGGCGCCCGCGGACGGCCCGGGTCCCGTTGCGGAGCGCGCGGCGCCCGGACCCGCAACCGCCGACCACGCTGCCGCGATGCACCATGACACGCCGAGCAGCGGACCGTAGAGATAGTAGTGATACGTGTGGTGCGCCAGCGGCAGCACCGGCAGCAGCGCTATCACGAACCAGGCGCCGCCCAGGATCCAGCCGCCGCGGCGCAGCGCCGGACGCCACGCGCCCAGGCTCCACAGCGCCAGCGCCGCCCAGCCCCACGCGAACACGTCGGGGTCGATCGCGTCACTGAACCCGCGCACGGTGGCGGCGAATGCGTTCACCGCCCAGCCGGCATAACTGAGCAGGTTGCCGATCATGTGGCCGCCGATCGCCATGTGATACGCGGAGGCCGCGGCGGAGCCGCCCCGCACGCCGAACACGTCGAGCGCCGCGAGCCACGCCGCGTAGGCCGCGGCCAGTGCCACCATCGCGATCGGCACCGGGTCGCGCGGGCTGAGCGAGCGCTCCCAGGCCCGCGTCGCCAGCACGAGCAGCGGAACCGCGACGGCGGTCTCGCGGGTCAGCAGCGCGAGCGCGAGCCACGGCAACGCGAGCCAGCGGCGCGGGCCCCGGGCGCGCTCGGCGTGGAGCGCGAGCAGCGCGAACAGCCACATGAGCGGCACGTTGATCGCGGACACCCAGTAGAGCGCCGTATAGAGCGCAGGATGAACGGCGAACCATGCCGTGCCGGCGGCCGCGGGCACGACGGCGTGAAACCGCCGCAGCCAGCCGTACGCGAGCAGGCACACGCTCGCGTGCACGACCAGGCTCGCGACGTGGTAGGGAACCGGCGCCAGCCCCGCGATCGCCCGCAGCAGTGGAAAGAACCCGAGGCTCGCGACCGGCCGATACGGTGTGAACAGGGCGGGCAGCAGTCCGGCGGCGCGGGCCAGATGCTGGAAGTCGTCCTGGCTGAAGTAGTAGCGGAGCGCGCCGCCGAACACCACGGCGAGCCCGGCAGCCAGCACGGCCGCAGCGACCGCCAGCTCCACCCCGCGGACGCGGGTCGGAGCCACGGGAGGGGTGCGGGCGGCGCGAACGCTCAGGGGAGGCGCATCCTCAGAACTGGTGCTCCTCGGTCGAATTGCGCAGCGCGGCCGTCGAGGACTGGCCGGCGCTGATCACCTGGGCCACGGCGTCGAAGTATCCGGTGCCGACGAACGCCTGATGTTTCACGGCCCCGTAGCCGTCCGACTTCTGCAGCGCGAACTCGCGGTCCTGGAGCTGCGAGTACGCCGCCATCGCCCGGTCGCGGTAGCCGAGCGCCAGCTCGTACATGCTGAGATTCAACGCATGGAAGCCGGCGAGCGTGACGAACTGGAACGCGTAGCCCAGGGCGCCGAGATCGGCCTGGAAGGTTGCGATCGCGGCGGCATCGAGGTGACGCGACCAGTTGAACGACGGCGAGCAGTTGTAGGCTAGCAGCTTGCCCGGGAACTCGGCGTGCACGGCCGCGGCGAACTGGCGCGCCTCGGCCAGGTCGGGCGTCGAGGTCTCGCACCAGATGAGATCGGCGTACGGCGCGTACGCGAGACCGCGCGCGATCGCGGCCTCGATGCCGCCGCGGTAGCCGAAGAACCCCTCGGGGGTGCGCGTGCCGTCGAGGAACGCGTGATCGCGCTCGTCGACGTCGTTGGTGAGCAGCTGCGCGCTGTTGGCGTCGGTGCGCGCGATCACCAGCGTCGGCACGTCGAGCACGTCGGCGGCGAACCGCGCGGCCTGCAGCTTCTGCACGAACTCGCGGGTCGGCACCAGCACCTTGCCGCCCATGTGGCCGCACTTCTTGGCGGAGGCGAGCTGGTCTTCGAAGTGCACGCCGGCGGCGCCGGCTTCGATCATCGCCTTCATCAACTCGAACGCGTTGAGATCCCCGCCGAATCCGGCCTCGGCGTCGGCGACGATCGGGACGAACCAGTCGAACGCCGCGCCATTCGCGGCGGCGTTCATCGTCGCGATCTGATCCGCACGCTGGAACGCCTGGTTGATGCGCCGCACGACGGCGGGAACACTGTCCACCGGGTAGAGGCTCTGGTCCGGGTACATCTGTCCCGCGGTGTTCGCGTCGGCCGCCACCTGCCACCCCGACAGATAGATGCTGTCGAGGCCCGCGGCCGCCATCTGCACCGCCTGGTTGCCGGTGAGCGCGCCGAGCGCGCGCACCGGCGCCGCGGTGCTGACCGAGTTCCACAGGCGGTCGGCGCCGCGGCGCGCGAGCGTGTGCTCGACGTGGACGCTGCCGCGCAGCCGCACGACATCGTCCGCCGTGTAGTGCCGGCGGATGCCCCGCCAGCGGCCATCGCCGGCCCAGGCGGTGCGGAGTTCTGCTGCGCTGCGTGCTCGGCTCATGGTGTCCTCATAAGGGGTTCGAGTGCCGGCAGGCCGGCAGGGATGGCTGTGAGATTCGGAATCACACGGGATCGAACGACTGGTTCGCGATCATGGCTTCACTCAGGCGCCGCGCCTCGGTCAGCGTGCCTGCGTCGCCCGCATCGCGGCCGCCCGGCAGCTCGGCGATCAGCCGGTCGAGCTGCTCGTCGAAGCAGCGCTGCACGAACTCGCGGGTATGGGGCGCCACGCACCCCGCCGCGTCGAGCACCGGCGCCGCGCCGGAATGGCGCATGCGCTGGGCGATCATCAGGCGGTAGATGCGGTCGGTCGCCAGGTCCTCCATGTAGCCGTCGAGCAGGCTCGCGCCGCGCCCGTTCAGCACGCCGTTGCGGTAGCGGATCACCGTGCGCACGGCGGCCTGGGTGCCGGCGACGGTGCGGGCGCCGACGCCCACGGGGGCGGGGCGCAGGTCGGGGCGCCGCTCGGCGTTCGGTGGCTGGAACGCGAGCTGATTGGGCTCGGGAAACTGCGCGACCGCGATCGCGTTCTGGTCCGGGTGGCCCGTCCACGCGCCGTCCATGCCGCAGCGGGCCTCGTTGCGTTTGTCCTGCTCCAGCACGGCGAGTGCCTGCGCGTTGAGCTCGGCATCCTCGCGGCTCGGGTACAGCGCCGTCATGCCGCCGATCGCGAGCGCTCCGCGCCGGTGGCAGACATCGACCAGCAGCGTGCGCAGCCGCTGGAAGAACGGCACGTCGTGGGGAATGGTGTTGCGGTCGGGCAGCACCCACGCCGGGTTCGCGAGGTCGAAATGGATCAGGCTCGCCATGTAGTCCCAGCGTCCGAGGTTCAGGCCCACGATGTGCTCGCGCAGCCCGAACAGGAACTCCTCCATCTGGTACGCCAGCGGGTGCGATTCGACGAGCGCCATGCAGCGGATCGCGTCGCGCGGCCAGCCGCGGGCCGCGGCGATCGCCTGGAACGCATCCCGCCACCACAGCGCCTCGGCGGCGGATTCGGACTTGGGGATATAGATGGACAGCGGGTGGCGCAACTTCGCCGGGTCGACCTGAAACGCGAGCAGCGCCAGGTCGAACAGCGACGCCGACTTGGGCTCGGTGCCGATCACGCCGGCCTGGCTCAGGTGCAGGCCGCGAACGCGGCTCCAGATCACCGTGCGGGACTCGCGGATGCCGACGGTCTGGCCGCGCTTGCGATCGGCATAGGTCAGCTCGCCCGTCAGCGCGGCGAGGATGTTGGCGATCCCCAGCATGAGGCGGGGCCAGGTGTTCGCCATCGAATCCTCGAGATCCAGCATGACTCCCGGCGCGCCCGAGTTCAGCATCTTGACCACGAGCTCGGCATCGTCCGCGGGGCCGGTCATCTGATTGCGCTGATCGGCGCACCAGCCCGGGACCTCGATCCGCCAGCCGCCGGTCGTGGCTTCGGAATCGGGCAGGTGATCGGGCAGCCGTCCGGCCTCAGCCGCGTCGAGCGCGGCACGGCGCGCGGCGATCAGCGATCGCTGCCGAGGCGTGAACACGGCATCCAGCGGCCGGTAGAACTCCATGAACCCGCGCGGCAGGTCGCGCGCCGCGTCGAACCCCTCCGGGGCGTGGTTCATACGGGGTGCAGTCGAATTCATCGCTTCTCCGATCGTCCACACCCCACGAAGTCCGAGCGTTCCGGACGCGACATCCCGGGCACGCGAAACACCGGTCCGGCGCCGGAATCCCGGGGACCCTCCAGGAGAGTCATCGGCAGGGTTCGGGCCGCAGCTTGAGCCCGGGCCTAGGCTGCGCTCCGCTTCGGAGCCAGGACGATCCCCTGATAGGCCAGCGCCGCGGCCGCGCCGCCCACGAGCGGCCCGACCCAGTAGATCCAGTGGTCCGTCCAGAAGCCCGACACCAGCGCGGCGCCGAATGCGCGGGCCGGATTCATGGCGGCGCCCGTCAGCGGGCCCCCCACCAGGATATCCATGGTGACGCACAGGCCGATTCCGAAGCCGCCGATCCGGGGGCCACGCTCGTCGACCGCGGTTCCCCATACGGAGGTGACGAGCAGGAATGTCAGCACTGCCTCGACGGCGACCGCGCCCGCCACCGACAGACCGGTATTCCGCTGCGCCGCGCCGAGGTGGGTGAGGGCCTGGACCTGGGCGGGGAAGATCGCGACGAGCAGGGCGCTCGCGGCCACGGCGCCCAGCAACTGAAACAGCCAGTAGGCGATCGCGGAGCGGCCCGACTGGCGGCCGGTGACCAGGAACCCGAACGTCACGGCAGGATTGAAATGGCCTCCCGAAACGAAGCCGAGCGCCGAGATCATCACGGCGAGCGCGAGCCCGTGCGCGATGGCGACGGTCAGCAGGCTGGCGTTGCCGTCGAGCGCCAGCGCGCAGATCGCGCCCTGGCCGATGAAGCACAGCGTGAAGGTCCCCAGGAATTCGGCGGCGTACGACTTCATTCCCTGATCCATGCGGCCTCCAGTGGTTTCGGAACACCCGTGCCCGGCCAGGTCGCCGTCGAATGCCGGGGCGCGAACGAGCGCCGACGCTATCCGGTCCCGGCGGAGCGCGTCAATCGCTCGCGCGCGGAGCGACGATCGCGCAATTCGCGACCCCCGCTTGCAGAACGCGACACGCATGCAACCCGCATGAATCGCGGCCCAAACGCGGGTCGCTGCGCGCAGACCCCGCCGCGAACCGCCGCGTCGATTCCCGCAACCGCGGGTGCGGGTGAAGTCGAATGACCCACGCTGCAGGGTGGCTGTTTCTGAGGGGCGTTCGAAACCCCGCGCAATACCGCGGACATCTCGCGAACCCACGCATGGCACAGATGCTGCGCAAGCACATGGGTAGAAGCGTTCGTACCTTCTCCGGCGGGGGCCGCGAAGAGGTCGGGCAGTCTGCAACACCGGAAGCGCCGGTGACTCGCCGGTACGCTCCGGGAACCCAACGAGGAGACAGCAACCATGAATCGGTTCCAGACGCGTCGTGTACTCAAGACGGTGGCGTTGATTTCGACACTCGGTCTCGCCGTCACTGGCCTCTCCCAGTGCCGCATGGTGAACGACAACGTCACCGGCGTGAATCTGGGCGGTCCGCAGGGAGTGAATTCACGCTCCGAGTGCGTCCAGGGTTGCAATGACAAGTATCGTGCCGCCGAGACTGCCGAGGACAGCCGTCACGACGCAGCGCTCCGCGCGTGTGGTGGCGACAAGAACTGCAAGAAGGCCGAGGACGATCGCACCAAGGATCGGCACAAGGCGAACGTGCAGGCGATGCAGGACTGCAAGAGTTCCTGCTACAACGAAGGCGGTGGCAACGGCGGTAAGTAACGCCTGGCAGCAACGGGATCCCGCCCCGGGTTTCGTTCGGATCGGGCGATCTGCGAAGCGGTGTGGACTTTCGCGGGTCGTATCACTCTGGAGTCGTGCAATATCGCGATTTATGGTAGTGGATTCACAGATCCCCAAGATAAGTGTAGTGCAGCAACAAAAAGTCCTGTGATAATGAACACTCTACCGCCGGACAGGGAGCGCCACGCGGGTTTCAGCAGGTCCTGGGGGCCGAGGCTCACGGACGAACACCCACGAGCTTCGACCACCGTTACGAAACAGAGAGGGGAGTCCGAGTTGAATCTTCAGCGGCTCAGCATCGGTTCGTTCCGCTCCACTGGGAACGAGAGAACACACAGCTTGCGAGGTTACGCCGTGCTATGGGCCCTTCTGCTGGTGATTCCAGCGGGAATCGCGCACGCGGCGGGGACGTTCTATGTCGACAACACCAATCCCAACGCCAGTGACACGGGGCCGGGAACCCTGGCCGTGCCGTATCGCAGCATCTCGGCGGCCGACCGCATGCGCGGCGGGCCGGGCACGACGCTGATCGTCATGCCGGGCGTGTATCACGAGCAGGTGACCGTGTTCGCCTCCGGTTCCGCGGTGAGCCCGTACGTGATTCGCGCCGGCGGCGACAACACGCTACTCGACGGCGCCGAGGACTTCACCAACCCGTCACGCTGGGCACTGGCTACGGGCGACACCTGGCTGGCGGCCTCGGTCCTGTGGCCCACGACTCATGTGTACGCGAATGGCGTGCGCCTGAGTGTGACGACCGCACCGCCCGAGAGCATGGCGGTCGGCACGTTTCAGTGGGTGTTCGGCACCGGCCTCTACGTGAACGTCGGCGGCGACAATCCGGCCGGCCACGACCTGCGCGTGGGATTCCATCCCAACGCGTTCCGGATCACGAGCCGCCAGTACGTGACGGTGCGGGGCTTCGACGTGACGCGCACGGAAGAGCATGGCATCTATTCGCTCCAATCGAGCAACATCACCATCGAGAAGAACCACGCCACGTTCACGGGCGCGCACGGCATCGCGATCCAGGGCGGTACGGCGGTGATGGTGGATTCGAACACCGTGTCCGATGCCGCCGATCATGGCATCAACATACTGAGCGGCGTCACGAACTCCACGGTGCAGGACAACGAGTCGTTCCGGAACGCGCGGGTGTTCGAGCGCGCCGCGAACGGCCTCATGGTGTTCAACTCGACGAACATTCTCATCCAGCGCAACCGTTTCCACGACAATGAGGACAGCGGTCTGGACTTCACGAACGGCTCGGACAACAACGTATCGATCCAGAACCTGTCGTGGAGCAACGGGGACCATGGGTTCGATCAGATCGAGTCGGTGAACATCCAGCACATTGGTGACGTGGCCTACGGCAACACCAACGAAGGCTTCTCGATCGAAGGCGGAGCGACCGGGGCCCAGCTGTGGAACTGCATTTCCGTGAACAACGGCCTGGCGACGGGTCACTTCGACGTGTACGTGGACACTTCGTCGACCGCCGGTTTCCAGAGCAACTACAACATCATCTGGAATTCCACGACGAACAAGCCGTTCAAATACAACGGCGTCCAGTACGCGACGGTCGCTGCGTTCAGCGCGGTGACGGGCACGGATGGCGCAACGTTCCAGGCCGATCCGCGGTTCGTGAATCCGGGGATCTCGGACTACCACCTGCAATCCGGCTCGAAGGCGATCGACTCCGGCACTTCGTCGGTGGCGAACTGGCCGCTCACGGACTTCGAAGGCAACGCCCGCATCGATGATGCGCAGACGCCCAACACCGGTGTCGGTCCCGTGACCTTCGCCGATCGTGGTGCATTCGAGTTCAAGCGCACCGGTTCGGTGGCCGTCGACGACGTGCACGCTGGATTCGTGGCGCTGGGGCCGGCGTTCCCGAATCCGGGCCGTGGTGCGGTGTCGTTCAGCCTGCAGCTCGAGCGCGCGGGCGTTGTCACGTGGACGGTCACGGACGTGCTCGGTCGCAGGGTCCACCAGGACGCGGGTGCATTCAACGCGGGACGCGCGACGATCCGGTGGTCCGGCGCGGGCGTCCAGGGCAAGGAAGTACCGGCGGGGATTTACGTGATCCGGCTCGACGCGAATGGCGAGACGCTGACTCGCCACTTCACCGTCGTGCGCTAGGCGCACGGACGTCCCCTCTGCAGGGCGGGCGGCTTCGGCCGCCCGCCCTTTTGTCTTGGTGCGCCCGCGGGAGATAGTGTCCGCATGACCCCACCGCCCGGAACCGACGCCACGCCAGCCGCTGCCGGCGTGGAGTTCGTCGAGCGGGCGCTCCGCGGCATCGGCTGCGAATATCCGAGTCATGTCGCGCTGCTGCTGGAACGCGACACCGACCTCGCGCCGCCGCGGGAGCTCACCCCGGCGTTCTACGGCTGTTTCGACTGGCACTCGGCCGTGCACGGTCACTGGTGCATCGTGCGCGGCGAGCGCCTCGGACTCCCGGCCGCGCTGTCCGCCCGCGCCCGGACCGCGCTCGGCCGCAGCTTCGAGCACGACCGCCTGGCGCGCGAGGCGGCGTACATCGGTGCCCCGGAGCGCGCGGGCTTCGAGCGCCCGTACGGCCTCGCGTGGCTGTTGCAGCTCGCGACCGAGCTCAGGGAGTGGGGGACGCCGCGTGCGTTCGGCTGGCACGACGCGCTGCGGCCGCTCGAGACGCTGGCGCTCGACCGGCTGCTGAGCTGGCTGCCGAAGCTGCGGTGGCCGATCCGCACCGGCGAACACAGCCAGACCGCGTTCGCCCTGGGGCTGGCGCTCGACCACGCCCGCGCTCGCCCAGACCCGGCGGCCGCGCAGCAGATCACGACGCGGGCGGTCGAGTTCTACGGCGGCGATCGGGCAGCCCCGATCGCATACGAGCCCTCGGGACACGATTTCCTGTCCCCCGCGCTGGGCGAAGCCGATCTGATGCGGCGGGTGCTCGAGCCGGGCGCATTCTCGGGCTGGCTCGGCCGGTTCCTGCCCGGTCTCGGGGATCCGGCGAGCAGGACCTGGCTCACGCCCGTGGCCGCCACCGATCGCAGCGACGGCAAGCTGGCCCATCTCGACGGCCTCAACCTGAGCCGGGCGTGGATGCTGGACGGCGTTGCAGCGGCGCTGGAGCCGGGCGACGCGCGCCGCCGGTTCCTGCTCGAGCGGGCCCGGGATCACGAGCGGGTGGGTGTTGCCGCGGCTCTCGACACCCGACACTACGCGGGCACCCACTGGCTCGGCAGTTTTGCCGTGTACGCGCTGACCGGACGCGGGCTGCCGGGAACTCGCGGCTGGCGCGCGCCCGAACCGTCCGGGTAGACTCATGGAGTCCCCCCAGGCGCACCGCCGGTCGCGTTCCCCGGCGAGCCCTTGCCGGCGGCCGGTTCCGGCCGATTTCGAGGAGATTCCGTGCCCCGTACCAGCACCATCATTGCCGCGCTGTTGTGCCTGCCCTGTCTGGTCACCGCCGTTTCCGGCCGTGCGGGCGCCGCGATCGGCCGCTCGCCCGAACCGTCGTTCGCCAAGCTCGAGCCGTCGCTCGGACGGGACGTCATGGCCGCTCCCACAGTTCCCGTCGTGGCATGGGTGTACTTCACGGACCGTGCCGGCGCGGAGCAGGATCCCGCGGCGTTCACGCGCCCGGTCGTGTCGGTGCGCTCGCTCGAGCGGCGCCGCGCGCGCGGCGCGATTCGCGGCCTCATCGCCTCGGACCTGCCGGTTCACGAGGCCTACGTCCGCGCCCTGACGCTGCGCGGCGCGCGGGTGCGCGGCGTGAGCCGGTGGCTCAATGCGGCGAGCGTCGAGATGCCGGGCCGGCTCGCGGCCGAGCTGGCGCGTCTGCCGTTCGTGGCGCATCTCGAGCGCGTAGCGGTGGGCATGCCGATCCGGACGGTCGGTGAACCCGAACTGGCGGAGATGCCGGGTGACACGGACGCGACGCACGCCGGGCGCGGCGCCACGCCTGCCTCCGCGCACCCCGGCGCCGCGACACTGTTCGCGCCCGGCGACACGGCCTATTACGGAGGGTCGTTCCGGCAGCTGTCGATGATGCAGGTGCCGCAGCTCCACAAGGCCGGCTACACGGGCGCGGGTGTCCTCGTGTGCATGCTCGACGAGGGCTTCCGGCTCACGCACCAGGTGTTCGCAAACCTGCACGTGCTCGCGACGCGCGATTTCATCCACCGCGACTCGACCGTTGACGACCCGGATGGCCAGGGCGGTCACGGCACGCTGACGCTGGCGTGCGTAGCGGGCTCCAAACCGGGGACGTACAGCGGCGGCGCGTTCGGCGCCACGGTCGCGCTCGGCAAGACCGAGGTCGATGCCACGGAGCAGCCGGTCGAGATGGACTACTGGCAGTTCGGCACGGAATGGGCCGACAGCCTGGGCGCCGACGTGATCTCGTCAAGCCTCGGCTACTCCACCTTCGACAGCCCGTTCCCGTCGTACACCTATGCCGACATGAACGGTCGCACCACGGTCGTGGCACGCGCCGCGGTCGAGGCGGCACGGCGAGGCATCACGGTGGTGAATGCCGCGGGCAACGAGGGCGCGAACTCATGGAAGAAGATCATCTCGCCCGGCGACGCGGACTCGATCGTCACCGTCGGCGCCGTGGATTCGTTCAACGTGGTCACGGCGTTCTCGTCCCGCGGCCCCACGTCGGATGGCCGCATCAAACCCGACGTGACCGCGATGGGAGCGTCCGTGCTGCTGCCGTCGTTCTCGGACAGCACCGGCACCAAGTACGTGCGCGGCAGCGGCACGTCGTTCGCGACGCCGCTCACCGCCGGCGTGGCCGCGCTGCTGCTGGAGGCCCATCCCAACTGGGGCCCGTTCGAGGTGCGGGAGGCGCTGCGTATGACCGCGCTCAATCATGCCGCGCCCGACACGATCATCGGCTGGGGGCTGGTACAGGGTCTGGCGGCGAGCGCGTGGATTCCGTCGGTCGGTGTTCCGGCCGTAGGCGGGGTTGCGCGCCTCCAGCTCGCGGCGGGGCCGAATCCGCTGCACCGGGGCGGCGACCTCGCGATCCGTTACGCGGCCCCCGCGGGGGAGCGCGTGACACTCGACGTGCTCGACCTCGCCGGCCGCCGGCAGTCCGCGCTCCACGCGGGAGCTGCCAGCGGCACCGCGCATTGGGCCGGTCGCGACGCGGCGGGCCGCGCGCTGCCGGCCGGGATCTACTGGGTGCGGCTGGCCACGGCCGGCGGGCCGTCGCGCGCGATCCGGATCGCGCTCATCCCTTAGGACTCCGCGATCTTGCGGCGCCGGGCGCGGATGCGGAATCCGCGCCCGAACCGTTTCGCGTAGACCTCGGTGCACTCCGCGCCATAGAAGAATATCTGCGCGGAATAGAAGACCCAGCCGAGCACGACCAGGATCGAACCGGCGACTCCGTACGCCGCACCGAACCGCGTCCGCGTGATGTAGAAGCTGATGATCTCCTTGCCGATTACGAACAGCAACGACGTGATTCCGGCGCCGATCCATACGTCGCTCCAGCCGATATGGATGTCGGGCAGGAAGCGATACATCATCGCGAACATCAGCGTGATGATGCCGAGCGACAGGACCGCGTTCCCGAACTGGATAAGCCCCACGAATCCGATCGGGAACGTGCCCGCCCAGCGCCCCAGCGCCGCCAGTGCAGCGCTCACCACCAGCGTCGCCATCAGCAGGAACCCGACCGAGAACACCATTGCGAACGACAGCAGGTTGGTGCGGACGGCGTTGCGCCACCCTACATGGACGGGCTCCACGTGCCAGATCCGGTTGAGCGACCTGCGGAGCTGGTTGAACGCGGCGGCGGAGCCCAGCAGCAGCGACACGATCCCGACGATCATCGCCACGGTGCCGGTGGCCGGGCGGCTCGCGCTCTGCACCGCCACTTCGAGCGCGTGCGCGCCGTCCGCGCCGATGAGGCTCTGGAACTGGGCGAAGATCTCGCCGCTGGCGGCCTCGCGCCCGAACACCAGTCCGGCGACGGCGATCACGATCACCAGCAGCGGGGCGATCGAGAACACCGTGTAGTAGGCCAGCGCGGCCCCCAGCTCGACGACATTGTCGCGCTGCCATTCCCGGAATGCGTAATACAGGACGATGGGCAGGATCCGTAACCGCTTGAGCCAGCTCGCCATGGAACCGGAGTGGCCGGTCAGCCCGCGGCCAGCGGCAGGTCGGGACCGCCCGGCGCCCGCCGCGGCCATCGCGACGCGACCGCCATGACCAGCACGAACAGCACGAGTCCGACGACCCCGAACAGCGCCTCCGTGTTCAGCATCCCGGCCGCTCCCCAGCGGGTGTGCGCCCAGCCGTCAATGCGGGTCATGTAGTAGATCGGCGTGTTCGATAGCGACGCGAACACGTTGTACTTCGTCGCCGCGGCGCCCTTGCCCATGGCCTCGAGGACGAACGCCGAGAACCCCGCGTAGGTGAACCCCATGATCAGCGCGTAGATCGACGTGAACACCACGTACATCAGCTCGGTGCGGGGCGCGTAGGCCATCGCCACGGCGCACCCCGCCTGCAGCAGGCCGAACACGGCGTATGCGGCCTTGCGGTCCATGCGGTCGCAGATGAAGCCGCCGATCAGGCAGCCGACGGCCGAGATGATGCCGCCGAGCACACCCGTCGCCAGCGCGACGGCGTTCGCCGACGCGCGCCAGTCGCCCGCCACGGCGGACCACAATCCGGAGGCGGCGCCCGCGCCGATCGGCAGGAAACACAGGATGAGCGCCAGGATGCCGCCGCGTGACCGCGCCACGCTCCACAGGTCGCGCCCCACGTTGCCGAGGCTCTGCAGGGTGCTGGCGACGCGATGGGTCGCGGCGGGCTCGTCCACGAACAGCAAAGCGAAGCAGCACAGCAGCGATACCCCGCCGAGGATCGCGCCGGCCATCCATGGCGCGTGCAGGTGCTGGGCGAGCCACAGGCCCGCGCCGCCGCCGATGCCGGAGCCGCCGAGATTGCCGGCCTGGAACCATCCGGCCGCGCGGCCTTTCTCACGCTCGGGGGTGTCGTAGGCCATCAGGCTTTCGACCGCCATGCCAAGGAACGTGACGGCGACGTTCGAGACCACGACGATCACCGTGAGCCATCCCACGCTCGATGCCCGGATCGGCAGCGCACCCGTCGCCCAGATTCCGATCGCGCTCACGATGCACGCGAGGACGTACCAGGTCTTGCGGGTGAGCGTGGTGTCGGCGATCGGGGCCCACGCGAACTTCCACGTGTGCGGCGCGATGCCGAGCGCCACGACGCCGGCGATCTGCTCCACGCTGATGCCGGATCTCGAGAACAGGAACGCGATGGCCACGGTGAGATAGCCGGCCATCATGCCGAACGGGAGGATCAGGAACATGAACACGGCGGGATGCACGCGGTGGGTGGACATGTCCGCATCCTAGCAGAGCGCGACCGCGCGGGTTTCACGGGATCTGGACATGGCTTTGCGTTGCCGAAACGGTCCGGCACCCGGACTTGAGGTAGGCTTTACGCCATGATCCCCACCCGTGTTCCCCTGAGCTGGTCGGTGGCCTGCGCCGCCGTCGCGCTGGCCTGCGCCGCGACCGTTGCGTGCGCCGCCGACGCCGATTCCCCCGTGCTGGCCGCCCCGTTGCCCAAACCCCTGTTCAAGACCCACTTCAACTCGGGAGCGGGGAAGTACGTGTTCAAGAACCGCGCGTCCGACCTCGCGCTCATCTCGACGGCGTTCAACGCGGTGATCGTCGACTACGGCAACCAGGACGTCGTCGACGCCGCGCGCGCCGCCGGCCTGGCGGTGATCGTCGAATTCGACAAGAAGGCCGATTT
This sequence comes from Candidatus Eiseniibacteriota bacterium, assembly GCA_038231135.1. Taxonomy (GTDB): domain Bacteria; phylum Eisenbacteria; class RBG-16-71-46; order RBG-16-71-46; family RBG-16-71-46; genus JANLWX01. Next base: position 236,465 of record JBBRLX010000003.1, read on the forward strand.
CGCCGCCGGCAAGGACATCGGCGCCGTGACCAGCACGATCATCCGGCAGGTGCGCGCGCATCCGGGAACGATCGCGGGCATCCGCGTCGCCGATCGCGTGAACGAGAAGCTCCCACCCACCCAGGCGATCGCCTACCTCGCGGCCACGGGCGGCGTGTTCCACCACGAGCTGCCCGGGATGCCGGTGATCGTCGACGTCGAGGACTGGGAGCTCACCTGCGGTCAGCCGGGCCAGAGCTCGTGCGAGGCGCATCGGTCCGACGCGTACCAGTGGTGCACGGACGCCGTGCTGCAGAAGATCCAGGCGTCGGGTTACGTCGACGCGTTCGAGCTGGCGTCGAATCTCAAGGACGACGACGAGGACGCGGAGCTGCGCGCGATGAAGCATGCCCGCAAGCTGTTCCCGGCGCCGTTTCTGCTGTATTCGCGCAGCGCCGAGCTGTCGTTCAAGGACGACACGTATCCCGGTGACGAGCACGAGGCCCGGCGGCAGATCGACGCCTTCATCGAGGCGCCGCTCAAGGCGGGGCTCGACGGCATCGACCTGTGGGCGTGGCACCGGCCGTGGAAGACCGAACTGCGCACGTTCCTCAACAAGGACGGCTCCACGAATCCGTTGTGGGACGGGATCGTGAAGGCGTACACCGCCTCGGTGTCGGCCAGGTAACCGGCGGCCGCTCGAGCGGCCCCATGGCATGGCGACGACAACGGCGCCGTGGCGAATGTTCCGCCACGGCGCCGTTGCCGTGCTGCCGGGTGCCGCTCCCGGTCACCTCAGCATCGCGAATTTCCTCGTCGTGGTCTCGGCGGGTGTGCGGACCCGGTAGAAGTAGACGCCCGACGGCAGGCGGGCTCCGTCGGAGCCCCGGCCATCGAACCACAGGCTGCGCCGCCCGGCGCCGACGTTGGCGTTCAGCAGCACGCGCACCACGCGGCCCGTCAGGTCGATGATCCGGACATCGGCGGGTCCCGCCACGGGCATCGAGAATCCGATCGTCGCGCCCGATGCGATGGGGTTCGGCGCCAGCACCACGCCGCGTTCGATCGATCCGGACATCGCGTCGGCCGCAGTCGCCAGGCGCGCCCGGTCGGCGTCCGTCACCGGACCCGTTGCCGACGAATCGAGCGCGGTACTGTCGGCCGTGCCGTTCGCGTTGAGCACCTGGATGCCGATGTTGTCGACGATCAGCGTCTCGGCCGGCGCCGTCGGGTCGTCGATCATCTGGAAATCGAGCTTGTCGCCGGTCCGAATGACCGGGTGGTCGATCGACACGAGTCGCCACACGGAATCGACGGACGACGCCTCGTTCTGGGTGGCCCCATACAGCCGGTTGCCCCGGTATTCGCGCACCCGGAACTGCACGTGGGCGCCGGAGGGCGAGCGCACCCAGGCGCTGTAGCGGTACACCTTTCCGAGGTTCGCGACGGGTATGTTCATGACCCAGTTGGGGCTGTCATTGACGCCGATTTCGTGGATCCCCGGCCCGAATGCCGCCAGCGCCCAATCGCCGTCGAACCCGCCGTGCACGCGGGCGATCTTGCCGTAGTCGTAGTCCGTCCAGCCATCGATGGCCAGCTCGAACGAGGAATTGAGCGCGAGATTGTTCGTCACGACCGGTGCGACCCGCACGGTCACCGAATCGCTGGCCGTCGAGCCGTTGAGGTCGGTGACGGTCACGATCGCGACCCAGGTTCCGGGTCCGTACACATGCGTCACGAACGGCGTTCGAAACGGGCCGAGGACCGTGCCGTCGCCGAAATCGAACGCGTACCAGTAGATCTTGCCGTCGGGATCCACCGAGCGCTCGGGGTTGAACAGCACCGGCAACGGGGCGATGCCCGTGACGGGCGATGCGTCGAGATGCGCCACGAGATCGTTGGGACCGCCCTTGGGCCCGATCACCATGATGTGCCGCACTCCCGGAGTGGGATCGGACGCGCCGCGTGAATCCGTGACGGTGAACGTGACGGTATAGTTGCCCGGGAACTGGAACGCGAGCGGCCCCGGATTCTGGGCCGAGCTGACCGGCGACGCGCCGCCGAAGTCCCAGGAATAGCTCAGCGGGAGATCGCCGTCGGGGTCGGTCCCCGTGCCCGCGAAATCGATGCTCTCGCCGACGAGCAGGGTGTCGTCCGTCGCCGGCGACGTGATGTCACCGTTCGGCGGCGTGTTGTTCGGCACGACCGTCACCTCGACGCCGTCGGGGGACGGATCCGCCAGCCCCCGGCTGTCGGTGACGGTCAGCCACACCGCGAACGTGCCGGTGTTGTCGAATCGCGTGACCGGATTCTGGACGGTCGCGTCGGGGGCGCCTGAGTCGTCGAACGTCCACCGGTAGGAGACGGCATCACCGTCCGGGTCGGTTCCGGTGGACAGGAAACTCACGGACTCGCCCTGCTGGACGGTCACGTTCGACACCGGGGCGTCGATCGTGCCGTTCGGCGCCTGGTTCGGTGTCACGACGATCGTGCGGGTCGGGGGAGTGGGATCGGCGAGGCCCTTCGAGTCCCGGACCGTGAACGTGGCGATGTAGATACCGGGCGTCGGGAATTTCGTCGGCCCCGGATCCTGCACCGAGCGGGAGTAGGGCCCGCCGCCGAAATTCCAGCTGTAGGTGACGGGGGTGTTGCCATCCGGGTCGGTGCCGGTGCCGAGGAACACGACGGCGTCACCCGCGACGATCGTCGTATCGCTCACCGGCGAATCGATCCTGCCGTTGGGCGGCTGGTTCGCCACCAGAGCGCTGACCGTGACGACACGGGTCGCAGGAGTCGGGTCGGACAGTCCGAGCGCGTCGGTCGCCGTGAACGACACGTTGAACGTGCCCGCCGTCGCGAACGTGACGGGGCCGGGGTTCTGTGCCGTCGAATTAGCGGCGCCGCCACCGAAATTCCACTGGTAGCTGAGGGGCGTGTTGCCGTCCGGGTCCAGAGCCGAGCCCTGGAAGGTCACGCTCTGCCCGGTCGCGATCGAGACATCGGTGGCGGGTGAGGAGATCGAGCTGTTCGGCGCCTGGTTCACGGAGAGCCCGGTGACGGTCACGGTGCGGCTGGGTGGTGTCGGGTCCGAAAGGCCCCGCGAATCGGTGGCGGTGAACGTCACGTGATAAGTGCCGGCGGTCGCGAACGCCACGGCGCCCGGGTTCTGCACGGTGGTGTTCGCCGCGCCGCCGCCGAAGTTCCACAAATAGGTGAGCGGCGTGTTGCCGTCGGGATCGTTCGCGGTGCCCTGGAACGTCACGCTCGATCCGGCGACGATCGTGACGTCCGAGGCGGGAGCGCCGATCGTGGCGTTCGGCGCCTGATTCCCGGTCGGCGCCGTGCCCGGAATCGTCACCGTGTCGAACACCGAGCCCGGCGAGCACGTGATGTCGTTCGTGTTCGTACCGCTGTCACCCGGGGGACCGCAGATCGCGTCCACGCGGAGCGCGGTGGCCGAGACCGACAGCCGAAGCGAGCCGTGATGGAACGCGCGGAATGCCGACCACGACGGCGCGGGGCAACCGCCGAGGTAGAGGCAACCCGACGACGGATCCTCCTCGAGACTCGCGCCGCCGCCGCCGGTGGTGATGTGGATCACGCCGGACTGCGGATAGGATCGTTCGTAGTTGTGGCTGTGGCCGTTGATGTTGAGCTTGTACTTGCTGTGCGCGGCTCCCAGACGGCCGATGTAGCCCTGGAGGTCCTTGAGCCCCGGATGGTGCCCCGAGGAGTAGGCGGGCCGGTGCCCATAGGTGACGATGAATGTGATGTTGGGATCGGCCTGGGCCGCGTCCATGAGGGTGTTGGCCTTGGTGTACCAGTCCAGGAACGCGCCGCTGTACGGCTCGGGGTACGCGATGAACCGGACGTTGCCGTAGTCGAACCATGACCAGTCTTCACCCTTGCCGCCGGCCGCCGGCGCTCCCGGTGACGATTGCGCATTCGGCAGGTCGAACCGGCCCTTGTAGTTCCGGAAGTCGTCGCCGCTCGAATCGTATTCGTGGTTTCCCCATGCCGGCATGTACGCGGCGTCCTGGGACCACGCCGTCACGTCGTTGAAATGCTGATCGACATCGGCCTGTCCATGATCGTTGGCATAGGTGAGGTCGCCGACCATCAGTGTGAACGCGGGCTTCAGGGCGGCGATCTCCTGCTGGACGATGCCGACCCGGGGATAGGTGCGCGTGCTGCCGATGTCCGCCTCGGCCATCACCATGAAGTCGGACCGCCCGGGCGCGCGCGGGGTGCGGAACGTGTGGTCCGCGCCCGTGCCGATGGAGTAGTGGTAGAGCGTGTCGGCGACGAGGCTCGAGATCGGCGCCTCCCAGAACGGCCCCGCCGACGAGAATGGCAGTGGCGTGGGAGCGTGGGCCGTCGCGGTGAGCCCGTAGCCGGACGTGAGTCCGTAGCGAATCGAAGTGTCGGCGCCCCGCCAGTCGAATGTGACGGCATTGGGGCCGATGATCGTCCAGTGGATCTCGTCCGCGGCGAATGCCGGCGAGGCGAGCGCCGAGAGTGTGGCGGCGGTGAGCAGCAATCTGATGTGGTTCTTCACGGCATCCCCTGTCTGCTGCGGGCGGGCATATTGCCGCACCGCGAGCCGCTCCATGATCGAGGCCTGAGATCGCGAATCGTGTGGTGCGTTGCGAAGGACGAGACCTTCGCGACCCCTCGACCGGAACTCCACGGGACTCAAGCTGCCGTGGGTTCCCGACGTGGAGACGGTCCGGATATTGGCCGAGTGCCGTGTCAGCGGGGGGGCAACCAGGGCGCTCGAATCGGAGCGTGCGCCGGAACCGAGACCCCGGAGGCACGCACTGCAACGCGACGACCGGTCTGCGAGGCTGGCGGGTTGCCTGAAGGGGTGCGACAGGCTTGACCGTCGAAGAACCGATTGTACGGGCGAGATGCTGACACGTAGTTACCCTAATGTCTCGCATTTCCGCAGGAAGTCAACGACTCCTGACAAGCTCGTGACGGTTGACGGCCCGTTTCGAACTCCCCCACCCGACAACGGTAGATGCCATCGAATTCTAGGGGGCGTCACACGTCGGATTCCTGGTCTGCGGCAATTCGAGGACGTGGTAGTGGAGCCCGGCCGGGGTGATAGCACGTCGATCCGGGGACCGAGGCGGCAGCGGACGAATGAGGGTGTCGAGCCCCGGCGGCGCCTGTTAGAATCGAGCCGGCACCTGCCGATGCCGTCATCGAGGCCGCCCACGTACGACTCGCGTGGCAAGTGGCATACCCTCGCTATCTTCCAGCGTGGCTGGCGGTTCCGACCGACTCCTGGCGTTCCCGTTCACCCCGAGGCTTCGAATGAGCCGTCTGCCGTGCGCTGCGTGGGGATTCCGGCCGTGGGTTCGCTGGCTGCGCTGCCTGCTGGCGGTGGCGCTGCTGGCGGCCGTTGGGACGCGAGCCGCCGGCGCGGCCGGCTTCACCTGATCGGGAAACGGCTGTATGCCGTCGGTGCCCGTGCCGGCTGCCGATTTCCTGCTGGAGCACATGAGCAACGCGCTATGGGATCCGCTCGATCCGCAGAGCCTGGGATCCCTCGACCCGCGGCTGCATACGCGCGTGAACGGCGAAGTCTATCGGTTCGCCCGCCGCTGGACGCTGGTCCGGTTCCACCGCGACCCCACGCGCTGGTGCGGCATCCTGCGTGATCCGGTGAACGCGGTGCGGTTCCTGCCCGACCGCCGGTCGCCGCGGTTCGACTACAAGGACGGACCCTACTTCTTCGCCGCCGATTCGACGGCCCGCGCGTTCCGCGCCAATCCCGAGCAGTTCGCGATTCACCGCGACTGACGGTCGGACGGCGGCATCGTCGCATGCGTCCGGCCGCTCGCCCGAGCGGCGAGCCGGGATCGTCGATCGGAATCCGATGCCGCCCCCGGTAAGGTCCGACCGGCCCGGGCGGTTGCAAGAACTGCCTCCGAACCGCGGCTCCAACTGTGAAAACCTTGCAAAAGCCGCATCCCTCACGGGCCAATGGCGTGGGTTCCAGTCGCGGCACGGCACTTGTTAGCACGTGGTCAGGCCGGAACCACGCCGGCCGACGGTTTTTTCGCGGGCCGGCCATGCTCATGGGGAGGATCCACTGCAGTCCAGCCCGACACACAATGGCGCACCGCTACCGGATCTCGACAGTCTCGGCAGCGCCGACGAGATCCTGCGCGCCATCGCCATGGAAACGCTCCGCGCCATCGACGCGGAGTCCGCGCGAGTGGTGCTGCTGGCGGACGTGAATCCGACGGGCGGCGAGCGGTCGTTCCTGAGCACCACTTCCGATCGCGTCCCCGCGCAGGTGACGCTCGAGCCCGAGCACTCGGCGATGCTGGCGGGCGTGGCCCGCGGCAGCGGGCCGATGCGGCACACCCGCACCACGCTCGAGCGCGAGGCGACGCCGGGCTGGCTCGACCGCATGCGCGCGGAACGCCGGCCCCGCAACTGGCTCGCGACCCCGATTCGCGGTCGCGGGGAGTCGGCGCTGGGCGTCATCGAGGTGACGAACCGGGCCCGGGGCAACTTCACTCTGGCCGACGAAGTAGCGGTGGCCCGGCTCGCGAGCATCGCCGCGGAGGCACTCGAGGTCGTGCTGTTCCGCGACACGCGAACCGCGAATCACAAGCAGGGCGAGCTGATGTCGATGCTGTCCCACGAGCTGCGCACGCCGCTGGGCACCATGGTCGGCTGGACCGCGCTGTTGCGTTCGGGAAAGTTGAGCGACGCCGAATTCACCCATGGTCTCGACATCCTCGATCGCAGCGTGCAGGCGCAGGCGCAGCTCATCGATGACATGGCCGACCTGTCGCGCATCGTGACGGGCACGCTGGGGTTCGATCCGCACGCGATCGATTTGCGACCCGAGGTCACGGCGGCCGCGGCAGCCGTTCGGCCGGCGTGCGACGCCAGGTCGCTGCGTCTCGAACTCCGAATGGGCGCCCTCGAGGCCTGCGTGTCGGGAGATCGGATGCGACTCCAGCAGGTGGTGCGCCTGCTGATCGGCAACGCGATCCGCAGCACGCCCGCGGGCGGCGGCATCCTGGTGACGATCGACGTCGAGCCGCCGGTGGCGGTGCTGCGCGTGAGGGAGGATGGCGGAGCGGCACCCGTGAGCCCGCCCGACCCTGCGCCCGCCGCCGCCGTTCACGGGGACGAGCGTGCGGACGGCGCCGGCCTGGGTCTCGCCCTCGGTCTCGCGAGCCAGCTCGTCGAGCTCCACGGCGGCACCCTCGAGGTCACGGGCGAGGGTCGCGGCACGTGCTTCACGGTGCGGTTGCCGATCCACGATGCGGCCCACGTGCGTCCCGGTCCGCGGGTGCTGCGGCGGCGTCCGGAAGCAGCCGGCCGCAATTGGGCGCCCGCCAAGAGCTGACCGTGGCTCCCCCCTGGCCTCAAGCCCGCGCACGGCGTGATTTCCCGGGCGACGGTCCCGCCACGCTGGGTCCGGGCGCCGATGACGGTATGCTGCACCCCGGCCGTCACGACCGCCGTGAGGCTTCCCCTCAGCGACGCAGTCCCCGGGAGAGCTCCCTGTCATGCCCAGTGTTCATGAGTCGTCTCCGCGATCCATTCTCCACTTTGGACTGCTCGTCGCAGGACTGATCCTGCTGGCACTCCCGGTGATGGCCGCGATGGCATGCGCCGATTCAACGTGGGTTCAGCACTTTCGCGCGGGCCGTGTGGCGTACGCCGCCGGGGACTTCGCCGGATTCCGGTCCCAGCTGAGGATCGTGCGCGACTCGATCGGCGAGCAGCCCGGCGTCAACTACAACCTGGCGTGTGCCGCGGCACGGCTAGGCCAGCGCGACGAGGCGCTCGAGCGGCTGCGCCGCTACGCGTTGTCCGGGCTGACGCAGGATCCCGCCGAGGATTCGGATTTCGTCGCCCTGTGGCAGGATCCCGGGTTCAAACCGATCGCGGCGCGCATTCGCGCGAATGGAGATTCGATCGGCAGCGCGCGCGTGCAGCACCGGTTCCGGGACGCGTCGCTGCTCACTGAGGACCTGGCGTACGACCCCCCGACCCGCCGGTTCTTCGCGACCAGCGTGCACCACGGCACGGTGGTGGAGGTGGGCGCTGATGGCGCCGAGCACGTATGGCGTGATCCCGCGGCACGTCCGGGCTGGAGCCTGTTCGCGGCTCGCGTCGATGCGCCACGACGGCTGCTGTGGACGAGCGGCGCCGCGACTCCCACCGCGGCCGGCTACGTGGCCGCGGATTCCGGCCGCACCGGCCTGACCGCGTGGGACCTGCGAACCGGCACGCCTAAACGCCGGCTGGAATGGCCGCGCGACGGCCGGCCGCGGCTGCTGGGCGACCTGACGGTGGGACCCGATGGGACCGTGTACGTGTGCGACTCGCCGGCGGGCGCGGTGCGGGTCGTGCGCCCGGGCGCCCACGCGATCGAGACGCTCGCTCCCGACGGCGCGTTCGATTCGCCGCAGACGCCGGCGTTGTCGGCGGACGGCCGGCGTCTGTATGTCCCCGATTATTCGCGCGGGATCGGCGTGCTCGACCTGCGCACCGGTGCACGGTCGTGGATGACGTTCGCGACCGGGCTCGCCCTGCAGGGCATCGACGGCCTGTACCTCCGCGACGGGGAACTGATCGCGGTTCAGAACGGCACGCGACCGGCACGGGTGATGCGGTTCCGCCTCGACGAGGCCGGCACGCGCGTCGTCAGCGGTGCGCCGATCGAGAGCGGCACCGTGCGCCTCGGGCAGCCGACGCACGGCGTGATCGTGGGTTCGGAGTTCTGCTTCCTCGCCAACACCGGCTGGGATCGAGTGGGCGCGGACGAGCGGCTGTCGCCGGCGGCGGCGCCGCCGCCGGTGATCCTGCGTGCCGCGCTGGCGCCGTCTGCGTCCGGCGCCGCCGCACGGCCGGTTCGGACCCCGCCACATCGAGCGCATTGACCGGCGTCCAGCCTACGCGGGGCTGGTTACCTCACGAGTACGAAGCTGCCCCGCAGTGAGCCCGTCGACGTGTCCATGCGGCAGAAGTAGATGCCTGCGGTGGCGCCGGTGAGATCGACGCGTTCGGTGTGCATGCCGGCTTCGAGTTCGCCATCGCGGACCGTGCGCACCAGGCGACCGGTGACGTCGTAGATGCCGAGGCGCACGTGCTCGTGGACCGCGATCCGGTACTGGATGCCGAGCTCCCCGCGAGTCGGGTTCGGCGCCGGCGCCGCGAGCCACAGGACGTGTCCGAACGACGTCGAGTCGGCGACCGGCTGCCAGTCGCGTGACCCCGTGGGCGGCGTGCCGAGCTTGGCCAGCAGCGCCGTCTTCGGGAACACCTGCACCCAGGGGCTCGATTCGTCGTTGCGCGTGCCGCCGGTCGCCGGACAGCCGGCGCCGTCCACACCGTGCGTGTTCAGGATCTGACCGGTGTCGAAGTAGTCCGTGAGCTTGCCCCCGATCGTGACGTGCACCACCGGTACCAGACTCGACACGAGCCGCGTGCAGTCGGCGGGATCGCAGCCGTAGCAGCCCGCGGGGCTCGTGTCCGAGCCGTCGAAGTTCTCGAATCCGGTCTGCGCCAGGATCAGGCTCTGGCCGTTGGGAATCGAGTACGAGCTCCACAGATTGAACTTCTTGCTCATGTCGACGGTCACCGCCACTCCCGACACCGTCGCGCCGGTCTGGTTCAGGATGCGGATCGTGGAGGTATCCCAGCCATCCGAGGTGCCGGGATCGACGTTGCCGACGAAGGTCACGCCGGTCGACGTCCGCCACGGACTGGGCTTCGTCTTGAGATGGCTGGTGTGGTGCGTGTCGTAGTAAGCCACGAACACCGAGACTCCCGACGTTCCGCCCACCGGCAGGTTCGCCGTGACGGGCGCGGTCGCCGGGGTCGAGGGATTGTTCCCGGTATCGGTCACGGTCACCTTGACGGTGTAGGACCCCGCGGCGGCGTACGTGTGTTGCGCCGTCGCGGTGGGCGCCGTCGTCGTGACCACCGCGGTGCCGTCGCCGAAGTCGAACTTGTACGTCGCGATCGGCGTCGCATCGGTATCGGTCGAGGCCGACGCATCCGCCTTGACGGTGAGCGCCGGGCTCGCGATGTTGGTGACGGTGAGCCGCGCCACCGGCGGAGCATCGAGGCCCACCGTGACGCTGGCCTGGACCTGCGTCGACGGATTGTTCGCGGTGTCCGTCACGATCAGCTTCACGACATAGGTCCCGGCCACGGCATAGGTGTGCGCGACCGAGGCGGCGGTGCCGGTCACGATCGCGGTGCCGTCGCCGAAATCGAACGAATACTTGGCGATCGGCGTCGCGTCGACGTCGGTCGACCCCGAGCCGTCGGCGGTCACGGCCAGCGGCGGGCTCGCGGGCCTGGTGACGACGAGGCTGGCCGCCGGCGGCAGCTCGGGCGGCGGGCCGGAGGTGAACGTCGTCACCAGCGCCATCCACGTACCGCTGGTGGTGCCGGATGCGTTGTATGCGCCGGTCGCGCTCGTCACCTTGTATGCATTGGCGAGGCGGTCGGAGCCGATCGCGAGCGCCGGAAGCGCCGTGAACCCGGAGGCCCACACCGCCGCCGTTCCCGACTCGATCCCGACCGCGCCGAACACCAACTCGACCGGCCGGGAGGTTGTCGCGGTCGCGCCGGAGTTGAACGCGGTCGAGGTGGCGGTTGCGGACGCAGCCTTGTCGAGCGCCGACACGTTCGAGAACTCGTCGACCGTGGCTTCGAGGCTGGCGGCGGTGGGATAGGTGATCTTCACCGTGCCGCCGACCGCGAGCGGATGGACTCCGAACGCCGCGAACACCAGCGTGCGGTCGCCGCCGCTGGTGGAGTTCTGCTCCCGCAGCAGCGTGAAGACGTCGCCTGCCACATTCGTGACGGTGACGGCCGTGGTGGATGTCGAACCCAGCAGCACCGTGACGAGCAGAGCGTCGCCGCCCGCCACCGCGCGCGTCGCGGTGAGCGTGGTCGTGGTCGAGGATGTCGACACGGTGCCGCTCGCCACGCGGCCGACGTAGGCCGGGGGCGACGACGTCACGGTCACGGGCGCCGTCACCGGAGTCGAGGACAGGTTGCCGGTGTCGATCGCCGTGAGCGTCACCGTATAGGTGTTGGGTGCGGCGTACGTGTGCAGCGCCGACGTCGCCGGTGCGATCACCGTCACGGGCGCGGTGCCGTCGCCGAAGTCGAACCGGTAACTGCCGACCGGCGTCGCATCGGTGTCGGTCGAGCCCACCCCGTCGGCCTTCACGTTGAGCGACGGCGGTGCCAGGTTCGTCACGGTGAGCTTTGCGACCGGCGCGAAATCGGGCGGCGGCGGCGTGAACACCACGAAGCTCACCGTGTCCGGCGGCGAAGTCTGATTGCCGGTATCGGTCGCCCGGAGTTTGACGGTATAGACCCCATCCGCGGCGTAGGTATGCGTGGCGCCCGTCGCCGGCGCGGTCACGATCACGGGCGCCGTGCCGTCGCCGAAATCGAACGAATAGGAGGCGATCGGCGTGAGGTCGGTGTCGGTGGAGCCCGCGGCCCCCGCGTTCACGGTGCGGACGGGCGAAGCGGCGCCGGACAGCGTCAGCTTCGCGACCGGCGGGAGATCGGGCGGCGGTGCGCTCACGATCACCGTGGTGGTCTCGGGCGTCGAAGGCAACGCGCCGGAGTCGGTGGCGATCAACGTCACCGTGTAAGCGCCGTCGGTGGCATAGGTGTGCTGCGCCGTGGTGGCCGGCGCCGTGACGATCACGGGCGGCGCGCCGTCGCCGAAATCGAACGAGTAGGAGGCGATCGGCGTGAGGTCGGTGTCGGTCGAGCCGGCGGCGTCGGCCGCGACGTGCAGCGACGGATTCGGGGTATTGGTCACCGCGAGGTGCGCGACCGGCGGAAGCTCGGGCGGCGGCGGGGTGTACACCACGATGCTCGCCGTGTCGGCCACGGACGCCAGGTTTGCGGCGTCCGTCACCACCAGCGTGACGACATAGGCGTTGTCCGCCGCATACGTGTGCGTGGCGGTCGCCGTCGGCGGATGCTTGATC
>JBBRLX010000004.1:0-218063 GCA_038231135.1 Candidatus Eiseniibacteriota bacterium
GTTAAGAAGGTGGTGTTCGACGCCAGCTTCAATCGCCAAGGAGGGCCTTTCAAGTGAGCTCAGCTATACAGAGACGCGAGGCGCGGTGCAAGCAGCGAATCGGGCGGCGGCTACGCCGGCGCAACTGGCGGGCGCAACTGGAGCCGATGTTCAGCGGCCGGAACATCCGCTACGAAGGCAGCGACCGGGTGCGCGGCTTGGGTGCGGGTGGGATCGGCGCGATGCACGCGCCGCGAAGCGGGATTCAAGAAGATCCTGTTGGCGAGGCGACACGGACTTCAGCCAGACGCGACACCTCGACCGATGGAACGCGACGGGAGCACGGTTCGTGTTCGGGATCGACGTCTTCGCAAAACTCCCAAGCGCAATTCGGCACGCAAACGAATTTTCCCAAGCATTGCAAAATCCCTTATCTTACGCTGTCGTCACTCATTCCCGGCGCGAACGCGCCCGGCACCACCTACACGTATTGCGTGGCCGCCGTGGATGCCTCCAACCGTGAATCGACGCGCGGCTGCGACACTGGTGGCATCAGCGTGCTGCCCGCACCCACCCACGTGGTGGCGAGCGACGGCAGTCGTTCCATCGGGCGGACAGCGTCCAGCAGGTTCGCTGTCTGGCCGCCGCCGCTCATGTCATTCGTTAGACGGTTCCACATCTCCCCTCAAGGATGGCATGCAACGTCTTCTGAACCGCATCACCGGCCAGGGCCAGTGGATATTCGGCGTCGCCATCGTCGCGCTGGGTGTTGAGCACGTGGTGTGCGCGCAGATGGCGGCACAGCCATTCCCTGCCCGGTTTCACGCGATCGTGATTCCGGTCATTCCGTGGGTCCCCGCGCACCGGTGGCTCGCCTACGTGATCGGCGCGGCGCTTGTGGTGGCGGGCTCCAGCATCCTGACAAGAGTGCGAGCCCGCGGAGGCGCGCTGCTGTTTGGCGGACTTATCCTTGGGTGCGATCTCATCCTGCACGTCCCGCGGATGATCGTGGTTCCGCAGAACTGGGGACTGCGCGGGGAGGTGTGCGAGATGCTGGCGCTTGCGTCCGCGGCGTTCGTGCTGGCCGGAACGCTGCCACGCGCGGACGGCACGTCCGTACGCTGGGGTCGTGCGCTGGCGAATACCGGCCGAGTGCTCTTCGGGATTTCCAGCGTGGTATTCGGCGTCGATCACTTTCTCGCGCTCAATCTCATCGCGAGCCTTGTTCCAGCCTGGATGCCAGGGCATCTGTTCCTCGCGTCTCTCGCGGGCGCCGTCATGATCGCCGCTGGGCTGAGCCTGTTGACGCAATGGATGGGCGGATGGGCTGCGTTCGGGCTGGGGACGATGTATTTGTTGTTTGTGCTGACGCTGCATCTGCCTCGAGTGCTCGCGGCTCCGCGGAGTCCGGACGAGTGGTCGAGTGCGCTCATCGCGCTCGGTATGTGCGGTGCATCGTGGGTTTGCGCGTCAGCGCTCTTCGTAGAACCGCTTCACCTGCCTAGAACTGCCGCCAAACGCGACACACGCGAAGGATGGGAGACGACATGACGCCGACGGCTCGTCCAACAACCAAGTCCGCTACCGCGGACATCACCCAGCGCATTCAAGAACTGAAAGACTGGAGAGGTGAGACCCTCGCTCAGGTCCGTCAGCTCATCCACGATGCCGACCCCGACATCCAGGAGGAGTGGAAATGGGCGAAGGCGAAGTCTCCAGGAACCCCCGTCTGGTCCCATGACGGAATCGTCTGCACCGGGGAGTCGTACAAGCAGGTGGTGAAGCTCACCTTCGCCCGGGGAGCCTCGATCAAAGACCCGAAGCAGCTCTTCAATTCCAGCCTGGAAGGGAACATGCGGCGTGCGATCGACCTCCGCGAAGGGGAGAAGATCAACGCCACTGCTTTCAAGCAACTCATCTGCGCCGCGGTGGCGGCCAACTCCGCGGCGCTCGCTCAACGGGCAGCCAGGAAGAAGACCTCATGACATGGCTCCTATGGCTCGGACTCGCAGCCGTCATCACCGCGGCGGCTGCCGTCACCGGAATCAAGCCGAAGGGCAGCCAGCACCTCGCTCGTACTCGCATGATGGGAATGGCACGGTTCGCGCTCGTGATCCTGGCCATCATCCTCGCGTACCTCGCGTTTCGGGCGCGCTCCGGCCGCTAAATCCGCTGGAACGCAATGCGTGACCTCGGGGCCGACTTCGGCGGCATCGACATCTACCTGTTCGACCAGTTGCAACGCGGGCGCATCGCTCCCGGCATGCGCGTGCTCGACGCCGGCTGTGGTGGCGGACGCAACCTCGTCTACCTGATGCGCGAGGGGTTCGACGTGTGCGGGGCCGACGCGAACCCCGAGTCCATCGTTCGGATCCGGGAGCTGGCCGCCCGCTGGGCACCGGCACTGTCGGCGGCCAGCTTTCGCCTCGAACCAATCGAAGCGATGAGCTTCCCCGACCGCCATGCGGACGTCGTCATCGCGAGCGCCGTCCTGCACTTCGCGCGCGACGACGACCACTTCCACGCCATGCTCGCGGGCTGCTGGCGCGTACTGCGCTCGGGTGGCCTGTTCTTCGCCCGGCTCGCATCGACCGCGGGTCTTGATGGGTTGCTGCGTCCCCTGGGCGGGCGCCGGTTCGGCCTGCCGGACGGCTCGACGCGCTATCTCGTCGATGAGGCCCACCTGGCAGACGCCGCGCGGACCTTGGGCGCGGTGCTCGCCGATCCATTGAAGACGACGCTCGTGCACGGTCAGCGAAGCATGACGACCTGGGTGCTGCGAAAGCCGCACACAGCGCTCGTCGAGGGCGGCTGACGAGTTCGACCCATCATCGGCGTCATCGGCGCGTGCTTCCAGCCGCTATTTTCTCTTCTTCGACACGACTCGAATGGCTCTCGTCTTCCTGGCGATCTTCTTCGGTGGGCTCGCAGCGACGTAGTTCCGTAGCCACTGAGCGAAGGCCGAGGCGTCCACGTCCTGCGAGGACAGGTCAAGGACCATCTGCACGGCCTCCGGCTCGGGCGCGGCAACGACGAATCCGTTCCTCTCCACAAACGTCAGCGCGACGGTGAGTGCAACCCGTTTGTTGCCGTCCACGAATGGATGGTCCTGCGTCAGTGCCCGAGCGTAGGCCGAGGCCAACTGGAAGACGTCCGACACCCCGCCGTAGGCGAAATGGTTCTTTGGACTGTCGAGGGCGGAGTCGAGGAGGTGCTCAGCAACGAATCCTTGAGCACCCCCATGCTCGGCCAGCAGCGCCTCATAGATTGCGAGAGCCGCTCTCTTGGAGATCCACCTGGGCTCGCGCGTCACTTCGCGAGTTCACGAAGCGCGTTCCTATACCTGCTCATCACCCCTTCGGCAATCTTCATCGTTTCGTCGAAGTCCGGATCGTAGGGGGTGATCCTGAGCCCCTCGGGCGCCTCGGTCAGAAACAACTCGTCGCCCTCGTTCGCACGGAGCACCTGGAGTGCTCTGGCCGGAAGAATGATCCCAAGCGAGTTGCCGATTCTTCTGACTGTGGTCTTGACCATGACGCTGCCTCCCATTCTTTCATACAGATGTTATAACTTGTCGGCAGATGCGGCAAGAACTTGAGTCCGGCGAGTTTCGCGGCGCTCACTATCAATATCTTAACCGGTTGTCGGACTTGCTGTTACAAGGATCGCCTCGCCGATCAAGGGGGGGGACCACGTGGGGACTTCGAGCCGCCCGCACAACGGGTGAAACCCCCGAGCCACATTCAACGTAATACCTCCGAGCGTTCGTCAGAAGAGACTGGACACGATGGCTGCGGGGCGCATGATCCGCGGCCACGGCTCGTTGTTCTTTTTAGCCGAACCAGTCGCTCCCCGCGGCGCGGTCAGGGTCATGCCATGGACGAAAGAGTCCGGGGTCGGGACATCATCTCGCAGCTCATCGCGAATATGCGCAGCCAGGGCGAGGAGCTGCGCTATTCCACGATCGTGCCGGCCGCCTACGACGTCTATCTTCACCGGGCCGACTTCCAGCGCCTCGAGAGCCTCGCCGGCGTGATCGCCGAGCAGGCCCGGCGTGCGCTCGACGAGGAGCTTGCGCGGCTCAATCGCGGGAGTGCCATCGAGGCGCGCGTGCGCGATGCGCTCAAGAAACCGCGTCTCCCGCACGAGCGTGCCGGGTCGGCGTGGGAGGTCCGCTTGATCTCGGATCCCAACGACGAGCTCCAGCCCGGCGACATCCTGGTGGATTCCACGCTGGTCGTCCCGGAGAGCGAGAGTCTGAGCGGCAGCCGCACGCGCCGCATCCTCACCACGCGCCGCGGGGATCGCTCCGAAAGCCGCGAGGCGCCCGCGACCGTCGCGCCCGCCGCTGCCACGCTACCACCCATGCCAGTTGCGAGCGCAGCGGACCCTCCGCTTCGAGCCGACGCCGCGCCCTCGAGTGCGCCGGCCGCCACCGCGCACGCCATGGCGCTCGCGACGCTCACCTATCGGGACGAGAACGGCGATCAAGTGTTCCGAATGGAGCAGCCACAAATCGTGGTGGGACGCGGCGGCCCCGGCTACTGGGTCGATCTCAAGCTCAAGACCGTGCCGGACGTCTCGCGTGATCATCTACGGCTGCGTTACGACGAGCCGGCGGGGCGCTTCTACATCAAGGATCTGAGCACGCTGGGCACCACCGTGAACGGCGCGGCGATCCCGTCGAGCATCGAGCTGCGTGACGGCGAGAAGGTGGACAAGGACCTCGAGGTGCCGCTGCCCGCGGACGCCGAGATCGGATTGGCGGGCGCGGTGTTCATCCGCTTCCGCGCCGCAGGCCCGGCATGAGCACGCGTCCGCTGCGGGCGGTCACCCGCCGCCGCGGGGGCGAGGTGCGGGCATGAGCCTGCTGTTTTCGTTGCGCTGGCTGCTGCTGCTGCTCCTGGTGGGTGTGGTCGCGTGGCTCACCAGGCGCTCGTTCAAGCATGACCCTTCCTGACCGCGTGCACGACACGCGACCGACGCTGGTGCTGCCGCGCGCGGCTGCGCGGCGCACCGCGATCCGCTGCGCCGGCGCCACCCACCCGGGGATGATGCGCGACCACAACGAGGATCGGGTCCACGTCGATCCGGAGCGCGGCATCCTGATCGTGGTGGACGGGATCGGCGGCCAGGCCGCGGGCGAGACCGCCGCCGAGACGGCGCTGCGGTTCCTGCGCACGCGCCTCGAGCGCCAGACCGGACGCGTCGAAGAGCGGGTGCGCGAGGCAATCGCGGTCGCGAACAACGAGATCGTTCGCCTTGCTGCGCAGAACCCCGCGTGGGAAGGCATGGGTTGCGTGCTGACGCTCGCCGTGATCGAGGACGGCATGGTCACGGTCGGCCACGTCGGCGACTCGCGGCTCTATCGGCTCGGCGCCGACGGCATCGTCAAGGTGACGCGCGACCATTCGCCGGTCGGGGTGCGCGAAGACGAAGGCGAGCTGAGCGAAGCGGACGCGATGCGCCACCCGCGCCGCAACGAGGTCTACCGCTCGGTCGGCGCCGAGGAGCACACCCCGCTCGACGAAGACTTCGTCGAGGTCAGCCGCTTCCCGTTCGATCCCGAGGGCGCCATCCTGCTCTGCAGCGACGGCCTCACCGACCTGGTCTCGAGCGAGACCATCGCGCGCATCGTGCGCGAGAATCCGGGCGACGAGCAGCGGACCGCCGACCGCCTGGTCGCCGCCGCGAACGCGGCGGGGGGCAAGGACAACGTCACGGTCGCGTTTGCGGCCGGCGAGCGCTTCGCCGACGCACTCGCGGCACCTCGCGAGCGCGGCATCGCACGCCCGATCGAAGACGCAGGGTCGCAACCGTCCGCAGCACGGCCGCTGCTCGCGCGGCCCGGCTACGCGTTCGCACTCGGCGCCGTGATCGGCGTTGCCGCATTCGCGGCGTTCACGATGTTCGAGGGCGGCGGGACGCGGGTGCCGGTGCTCGACGCCCTGGGGCCGCCGCACACCCTCAGGGTGGGACACGGACTGGAGTTCACGCGCATCGGCGATGCGCTGGCGGTGGCGCGGCCGGGTGACACCGTGTCTGTCGCGCCCGGAGTCTATCGCGAGCAACTGCGTCTCCGCGCAGGGGTGACGCTGATGAGCCGCGTCGCGCGTGAGGCGATTCTCGAGCCGCGCGGTGACACGCCCGCGCCGGTGGTGGGCATCATGGCCGATGGGCTCTCTAGCGGCAGCATCGTCGGATTCCGCATCGCGCCGGGCGACAGCGCCCCGCTCGACCTCGGCATTCGCGTGAGCGATGCGCGCATCGCGATCGACGACGTCGAAATCTCGGGCGCCCGCGTGGCCGGTGTCGCGTTTCAGGGCGGCAGCGAAGGGGTGTTGCGCGCGAGCCTGATCCATCGCAACCCGGGCGCCGGCGTCACGATCGCCTCGGCCGCGGCGCCGCGCGTGGCGCACAACCTGATCCTCGACAACGGGCGCGGCGCGCGGCGCATCCGCGCCGGCGTCGAGCTCGAGAGCGGCGCCGCTCCGGTGCTGGTCGGCAACGTCATGGCCGGCAACGCGGCCGAAGGTGTGCGCGGCGTACCGGCCACCCAGCGCTCGGCACTGCTCGAGAACAACGTGTTCGAGGCGTTCGGTCGCAGCAACGGCGCGGGCGCGACGGGGTCGGGGAGCCATCGATGAGCGTTCGCTATCACAGCGTTGGGCCGTACGAGGTGCTGTCGCGCCTCGGCAGCGGCGGCATGGCCGACGTGCTCAAGGCGCGCGATGGCCGCGACGGCCGCATTGTCGCACTCAAGATTCCGCGGGCCGACCCCGGCATCCGCGAGGCCGAGCGCAAAGGCGCCCTGCTGCAGGAGCAGCTGTCCGCAATCGATACCCGCGTGCCCGCGGTGTACGAGATCCACGACTCCGTCGAGGACGAGACGTATATCGCGATGGAATACGTCGAGGGCGAAGACCTGTCGGAGCGCATTCGGCGCGGTCCGCTCGAGCCGCGCGAGGCGGTGCGCGTCGCGGTCGAGCTGTGCGAGCTCCTGTGTACGGCGCACGGCTACACCCGGAGCGCCAACGGTCACACCCGGCAGGGCATCGTGCACGGCGACTTGAAGCCGCGGAACGTGCGGCTCACGACCGACGGCAGGGTCAAGGTGCTCGACTATGGCATCGCGAAGGCGCTGTCCCTGACGCGGCCGCTCACGCGAAACGAGTTCGGCAGCCTGCCGTACTCTTCGCCGGAGCGCATCGAGACCGGCAACGTCGACCTGCACTCGGATCTGTGGTCGGTCTCGGTGGTGCTCTACGAGATGCTCAGCGGGCAGCAGCCGTTTCGCGGCGACAGCACGCGGCGTCTCGAGGAGTTCATCCGCTCGCGTGCGCGTCCCGAACAACTGCCCGAGGGCTGTCCCACCCCGCTGGTGGCGGTGCTGCGCAAGGCGCTGGCGCCGACACTCGAGCGTCGCTATGCGAGCCCCGCATCACTGCGCGACGATCTCGCCGCATTCCTCGAGGGCCGCGCGACGCTCGCGCAGACCGAGGGCCGGGCGGCGGCGGCGTACGAGGCGACGCGGCGCAGCTCACCCTCGGGAAACGGTGCGGCGGTCGGGGAGGACACCCACCGCACGCTGGGCGGGACCGCAACGCAGACCACGCCAGGCGTGGCGGACACCCGGCGGACGCTCGCGGCCCCCGGTAACGGCGTCGACGCCGCGTCCGACACGCGCCGCACGATCATCGGAACTGCCCGTAACGGCACCGCCGCCGTGCCGCCTTCCACGCTTGCGCCAATCGCGTCCGTGGCGGCCCCGGCGGCCACGCTCCCCGGCACCAACGCGCGCACGCCCCGCACATTTCGCATCCGCTGGCGGTGGATCGCGGTGATCGTGGGTGTCCTGCTGGTGGCGAATGAGGCTCAGGTGATCAACGCCGCCGATGATCTGAAGCACGCGCTTCCCGGCACGCCGCGCGGCGAGTCGGAATCGGTGTGGGCGCGCTATCGGAAGCTCGACTCGCGCAGCCTGCTGCGCATCGGCGCGTTCGGCCTGTCGCATGACGTGCGGAACTGGTTCGTCTCGGCCGCCGACGAGTTGATCGCCGACTACCGCTCCGACACCCCGGTGATTCGCGAGGGCGGCTGGCGAACCGCGATCGCGTTGCTGAACCATGCCGCGGCGCTGGCCCCCGCCGATCATGCGATCCGGGCGCGGCTCGTCTACTGCCGCGGGCAGCTCGCGCGCATCAACGCCGAGGCCGCCCGGGGCCGGCAACCGGCCGATGCGCAACGCTTCTACAACGAGGCGGTCCAGTCTTTCGAGGAAGCCGCCGAGCTGAGGCCGCACTGGTCCGATCCAAACCTCGGCCTGGCGCGCACTTACGTCTATGGCCTCGCGGATCCCGAGAAGGCGCGGGACGCCCTCGATCGCGCGGAACAGGACGGCTACGCGATTTCCAACCGCGACATGGCGCTGCTGGGGGACGGCTACCGGCTGCGCGCCGAGCGCACCTGGTCGCACGCGCCCGATCTTCACGATCTGCCACAGGAGGACAAGTACCTCGCGAGCGCGCGCGACGACTGCCAGCAGGCGCTGCGGCAGTACGAACCGATCCCGGCCTACGGCGAGGTGGGTCGCGACATCCGCAAGGTCCAGGATCTGCTTCACAAGCTCGACGCGCGCGCGACGGAGTTGCGCCAGGCCCGGATGCGCAAGGCGGGGCTCGGCTTCCTGACGCCGCTGTTCGGCACGAGCACCTGACGATGACCGCGGTGCTCGAGGCGCGCAGCAGGACCACTCGCAGTTCGGGTGCACAACGCCGCCGCTGGCGCTCGTGGAGCAGGGCATTCGAGCGCGAGCAGATCGTGCCGGTGGGGCTCGCGCTGGCGGTCGCGGTGCTGGCGTGGCTCCTGGTGTACCCGGCGAAGAGCTCGGGCTTCGGCGAGGCGCGGCGCGCCCTCCAGCGCGGCGAGCTGCTGAACCTCAACACCGTGCGCCGCGGCGATTCATTGGACGCCATCCTGCGCGGCGTGTTGCCCGATGCGCCGGAGCGGGCCTACGTGGCGGCCGAGCTGTTCCGCCACGTTCCCGGCGGCGGCGCCGTAAGGCCGCTCGAGAACGTCGGCGCGCTGGCGGCCATTCGGGTGCCCGCCGATCCGGTGGCCGGCCGATCCGACCTCCCCGGGCTGAGCGGGCGCGCGGCCGTGGCGATCGCGGCGGCAGCGCGCACTCATTCGAAGGCTGCGATCGGGCTGTTCACGCCGGAGCAGTTCCAGGCGCTGAAACCGCTGCTCGTCGTGCGGGAGGGCGGCGCGTTTCGCGCGGCATTCCTGCTCCACGTGCTGATCATGATCGCCGCGTTCCTGGTCATGCACGTCGGACTCCATGCCACCGGCAAGACCGGCGACCGCTGGCTCCTGCCCATCGCGCTCACGCTCAGCGGCATCGGGTTCGCGATGCTGGTGAGTCTGCGCGACCCGCTGCGCGACCAGATGCTGTTCACCCGCTTCGCCGAGGGCACGCTGTTCGGCGGCGTGGCGCTGGTGCTGTGCGCGATCCCGTCCTACGAGCGCACCGTGATGCGCCGCCTGGCGTTCGTGCCATTGATTGGTGCGCTCGCCCTGTCGCTGGCGCTGGTCGTGCTGGGTCACGGGCCCACCGGCAGCGACGCCAAGGTCAACCTGTTCGGCACCCAGCCCATGGAGCTGATCCGCGTGCTGCTCGTGCTGTTCCTCGCCGGCTACTTCGCGAATCGCTGGGCGCTGCTGCGGGAGCTGGACGAGCGGCCGCTCGGCAACGCGTGGTACCTGCGGATCCTCAAGCTGCCGCGACTCCATCATGTGCTGCCGGTCGCGATCGGCGTCGCCGCGAGCCTCGTGATGTTCTTCGTCCAGCGCGACCTGGGTCCCGCCCTGCTGCTGATCGCGATGTTCCTCGCGCTCTACGCCATCACCCGCCGCGAGGTGGGCCTGGCGATCGCGGGGCTCGCGGCGGTGCTCGGGGCGTTCGCGATCAGCGCGGTCGTCGGCTTCCCCCACACGGTGAGCCTGCGCACCGCGATGTGGCTGGATCCGTGGGAGAACGGCCTGTCGCACGGCGATCAGATCGCCCAGGGCATGTGGGCGTTCGCCTCCGGCGGCGTGTCGGGCACCGGGCTCGGCCTCGGCGCGCCCGCGGTGGTGCCCGCGGCGCACACCGATCTGATGCTCGCCGCGATCGGCGAGGAGCTGGGCTTCATCGGCCTCGTCGCGTGCCTGGCGTTGTTCGCGCTGCTCGTGGCGCGCGGCTTCCGCATCGCGCGCCGCGCCCCGGAGCCCTACACGATGTTCCTGGCGCTGGGTCTCACGCTCGGTCTCGCGCTCCAGACGCTGCTGATTTCGGGCGGCGTCGCCGGGCTGATGCCGCTGTCGGGCGTCGTCACGCCGTTCGTGAGCTTCGGCCGCTCGGCCCAGGTCATCCACTTCGCGACGCTCGGAATCCTGTGGTCGCTCGCCGCCAGCGGCGCCGCCGCGGCGGGCGAGGCGCGGGGAGCGCCACGCCTGGCACTCGCCGGGGGGCGCAGCGCCGCGAACACACCGGCCGTGCGGCCGCTCACCGCGTTGGGCGTGGCGTTCGACCGCCCGCGCGGCATCCTGCTCGCGGTGCTCGGCGTCATGGGCGCGGCCGTGATCCTCAAGCTTGCCTGGGTCCAGGTGCTGCGCGCCGACTCGACGTTGGTGCGCGGCAGCCTCGCGCTCCAGGCGGACGGCGAATACCGCTACCAGTACAACCCGCGCCTGCGCCTGGTCGCCGCGACCATCCCGCGCGGCAACGTGTTCGATCGCAACGGCGTGCTGCTCGCGACCAGCCGCTGGAAGGACCTCACCGACCGGCGCGCCGCGTTCTCGAAGCTAGGGCTGGACATCGATCGCGTGTGCCTCGCCAGCGACGAGCGGCACTATCCGTTCGGCGGCGTCACGTTCCACGTCCTCGGAGATCTCGTCAGCCGCAGGAACTGGGGCGCCGGCAACACCGCGTACGTCGAGCGCGGCTACGACGCGTACATGAGCGGCTACGATGACCACGCACGAGTGGTGACCCTGCACGTTCCCCACAGCCCCGTCCCGCATCGTGTGGTACGCCGCGACCTGAGCGACCTGGTGCCGCTGTGGCGTCATCGCCAGCAGCCCGGGCATCCCGCGGTGCGCGCGCGGATGACGCGCGATCGCGACCTCACGCTGACCCTCGACGTCCGCCTGCAGCAACGCGTCGCGGCACTGCTCGAGAACCAGCTCGCCGCCGCCGGCCTTGACCGCGGGGCCGTCGTGGTGATGGATGCCGACAACGGCGAGCTGCTGGCGAGCGTGAGCCAGCCCGCGCCCGAAGGGCCGCTGCGCGGTGATCGGCGGCTCGCTGCGGCCGGCGGGGCACCGGCGACGGCGGACGTCACCGACTCCACCGCGGATCCCGCGGCCAGCCCGCTCATGGATCGTGCGCGCTTCGGGCTCTATCCCCCCGGCTCGACGTTCAAGGTGGTGACGGCGGCTGCGGCATTGACCGACCGCCCCGAGTTGACGGGCGCGCGCTTCACGTGCCGCGTGTTGCCGGGGGGCCGTGTCGGCACCGTCGTCGAGGGCCGGATGGTGCGGGACGACACCGGCGACGGGGCGCACGGCTCGATCGGCATGGAGCAGGCGATGATCGTGTCATGCAACGCCTACTACGCGCAGCTCGGTCGCGCGATCGGCTGGCCCGCGCTGCGCGACATGGGGCGCAGCTTCGGCGTCTCGATGGGGGATGCCGCGGACGATCCCGGGCAGCGCGCTCACGCCATCGAGAGCGCCTACGGGCAGGCGCAGGTCGTCGCGACGCCACTGGTGATGGCCCGGGTCGCCGCGACCATGGCCGCGGGCGGCCGATTGCCGGCCCCGCACATCGTGCGGACACCGGCGCCGGTGCTGGCCGAGAGCACGGTGGTGAGCGCCACCACCGCCGCCGCGATCGCGAGGATGATGCGTGCGGTTGTCGAGCGTGGCACGGCGCACCGCATCGCGGATGTCAGCCCACCCATCGCGGGAAAGACCGGCACCGCGCAGAACGAGAATGGCCCGTCGCACGCGTGGTTCATCGGGTACGCGCCGTACTCGGCCGCCGCGCCGGGCGCAGCAACGCACGCGGCTCACGGACGGCGGATCGCCTTTGCCATCCTGATCGAGAACGGCGGCTACGGGGGCGATCGCGCCACCGAGCTTGCCGCACGCATCGTCGCCGAGGCCCGCCGGCTCGGCATCATCTGATTGACGCGAGGACGCCATGAAGCTGGACAAGCTGGTCAAGCTCGAGAAGGCGCTGGAAGGCAGTCTGGATCGGCTGACGCGCCGGAAGGGAGCGCCCGAGGAGCCGGTCGAGTGGCTGGCCCCGATCCTGGACGAGATCGAGCAGCGCGTCGTTCCGTCCGGACGCGGGCGCGCGTTTCCCTACGAAGGGATCCTGCTGGAGCTGCGCGTCGGACCCGCGAGCCTCGAGTCCGCGCGCGCCGTGTTCGGTGCCCGGGGGTTCGAGGAGCGGGTGCGTGAGCGCCTGCGGCAGGTGCGCTGCGAGATCCCGGCCGCGCTGCGCGTGCGCGTGCGCGTGCGAACGCGCCAGGCCGAGGACGAGAGCCCGTATGCGATCGGCTTCCGCCGTCCGGCGGGGGAGAAGCGTACGGACGCTTCCGGGCAGCGGGCGGAGGCTGCGGCGCCGCCGGTGAAGATCATGGTGGTCGAGGGCCAGTGCCGGCGCCGCATTCACGAGCTCACGCTCGAGCGCATCAACCTCGGCCGCCTCGACAGCGTCGAGGCCCGCGGGCTGGCGCGGTTGCGGCGCAACCAGGTGGCGTTCCTCGACCGCGACGATCCCGTCAACGCCACCGTCTCGCGCGCCCACGCGCACATCGAGTATTTCGCCGGCGATGGCTTTCGGGTGTTCGACGACGGCAGCGCCCAGGGCACACGCATCCTGCGCGATGGCCGGTCGATCGCGGTGGCGCGCGGCGCGGTGCGTGGCGTGCGACTGCGCCACGGCGACGAGATCGAGCTGGGAATGGCGCGGGTGGTATTCCTGCAAGGCGAGTGACGGCTGGTGTCCGGTGCTGGATGAGACAATGAGCGTGGCATGCTATTCTGCGCACCCATGACCGCCATCGATTTCAAGCAGTCACGGGCGCGCCTCCGCCACCACGGCCGCGCCCGCCCCATCCGCAGGCGTTGTTCGGATCCTCCATCGCGGAAGCCGGTGATGTCATTCCGCTAGACGCTCCGCGCCCGCCCGGAGCGCCGCCGGACCCGTCCGACGTTCCGGGCGCCGCCAATCCGACGCCCGCTCCGCGCAACGCCGGCCTCGCGCGCCGCATGTCCGTGAACACGCTGCACGCGGCGAGCGGGAGGCTGGCCACGCTGTTGCTGTGGCTGCTGTTCACCCCCGCGATTCTCCGGGCGCTCGGGCCGGGCCGCTTCGCGATCTGGGCGTTGTTCTTCGCGCTCACCGGCTACCTCGCCGCGTTCGATTTCGGCCTCGCCCAGGGCACGTTGCGGTTCGTGGCGGCGGCCCGCGGCCGCGACGATCACGAGGGGGCGGGCGCATTCGCGACGCTCGCGCTGCTGGGGTACGGGGCGCTCGCGCTGGTGTGGGTGCTGGTCGTGGTCGTGCTCGCGAATCCCGTGTTGGGGTGGCTGCGCATCCCACCCGAGTTCGCGCCGTCCGCCCGGTTCGCGATGAACATCGGCGCGGTCGTGTTCCTGCTGGCGGGCGTCGCGAACGTGGGGATGGCCGCGCTGCAGGGCTACGGCCGGTTCGATCTCGCGAACGCCGTGCTGCTGTCCACGGCACTCCAGCAGGGGATCGGCATGATCCTGGTGCTGTCGCGGGGCTGGGGGCTCAAGGGCCTGATTCTGAACGTCTGTGTCAGCGGCGCGGTGGGGACGATCGCATCTCTGGTGCTGATTCGGTGGCGCATCCCCGAATTCCGCTGGGCGACCCCGGCGCGGACGCGTAGCCGGATGCGTGCCGCGCTGAACTTCGGCGCACCGATGCAGGCCTCGAACGTGCTCGCGATGGCCAATGCGCAGATGGACAAGTTCCTGCTCACGCGCTTCGCCGGCCTCGTGACGGTGACGTCGTACGAACTCGGAACACGCGTCGCGACATCGGTCACTTCGCTGCCGGGCCTGCTGCTCCTGCCGGTCATTCCGGAAGCGGCCTCGATGAGCGCCGCAGGCGAGACCGAACGCCTGCGCGCACTCTACGATCGCGGCAGCCGCTACTACCTCACCGTCGGCGCGCTGGCGGTGGCGCCGCTGCTGGCCGCGGGGCCGCGGCTCTACGCCGCCTGGCTCGGGGCGCCGCACGCCGAGGCCACCAGTGTGCTGCGGTGGCTCGCGGTCGCGATGTCGTTCACGCTCGCGACCGGCATGGGCACCTCGATCGCACGGGGCGTGGGGCGCACCGAGCTCGAGGCCTGGTTCGCGGTCGTGGTGACGACACTCCATCTGACGATCAGCCTGATCCTGCTGCCGCGAATCGGATTGCGCGGCGCGTTGGTGGCGAGCGGGGTGTCCCATCTGGTGGGCAGCCTGCTGTTCATGTTCCTGTTCGCGCGCCTGATGCGGTGGTCCTACTTCGGGGCCGTTCTCAGACCGTTCGTCGTCCCGTTCTTCGCCGTGCTCGCGGGCTGGGCGGCGGGGGCCGCCCTCGACCACGTGCTGCCCGAGAGCGTGGGCGTCGCGCGCTGGGCAGGGTTCATGGCGGTCGCCGCGCTGTCGGCGCTCGTCGCTCTCGCCGTGGCGGTGGTCACGCGCTACTTCGCGTGGCGCGAGGCTCTCGGGCTCATGCCCGGCCGATTCGGCGCCCGGCCGGCCGCGTAGCGGGGGGCGCGGGAGGGACCCTTCCGAGCCGCCGTAGGGGTCAACCGGCGGCTCGTGGTTCTTCGGACGGGCTTACTTCGCCTTCGTGCTGTCCGCTGCGGCGGCTGCAGCCTTGTGGCGACGGTGGTGCTTGCGGTGCGCCTTGGCCTTCGGCTTCGCCGTGCCGCTGCTGTCGCTGGCCATCGTGCTGCCCGAGCTGGAACCCATGCTGCCCTGGGCGGACGCCGAGCCGACGAAAGCCACTCCCAGCATGACCGCGAACAGCGCCAGCGTGATCAGACGTTGCTTCATGATCGTGTTCCCTCCAAAATGTTGTTAGAGACGGTCCCCGCACACTCGCCGGCACCCAGACGTACCGGACCCCTGCTGTGCCAATGGAAATTTACGACGCCGGCGGGCGTTGCGCCAGCACGTTTCGAGGCGATTGCCAGGTCAGGCCCCAACTCGCTAGTTCCGCACCCCGCCGTCGATGTCGCTGGTAGCCGGATCGATCGCAGCGGATCTCCGCGTCGCCCCGCCCTGCGCTTCCACGGCCGCGATCACCGCCATGTTGACGACGTCCTTCACTTCGAGGCCTTGCTGGAGCGCGCCCACCGGGTGCCGCATGCCGGTGAGAATCGGGCCGATGGTCTCGGCGCCGGCTAGGCGGTTCACGAGCTTGTAGGCCACGTTCGCCGACTGGAGATCCGGGAACACCAGCACGTTGGCGCCTTCGGTGAGCGCACTGAACGGATAGTGCCGCGCGAGGATTTCGGGAGTCACGGCCGCGTCGGCCTGCATTTCACCATCCACGACCAGGCCGGGGGCCCGGCGCTTCACGATCGCGACGGCTTCCTGCATCTTGGTCACGAACGGGTGCTTCACGCTGCCGAAGTTCGAGAACGAGATCATGGCCACGCGCGGCTCGACGCTGAATTGCCGGGCGACTCCGGCCGCCTCGATCGCGATCTCGGCGAGCTGCCCGGCCGTGGGGTCGATCACCACGGTCGTGTCGGCGAAGAACAGCAGGCGGTCCTTGAGCACGATCATGTGAACGCCGGCCACCACCGAGATGTCGGGCCGCGCCTGGATGATCTGGAGCGCGGGCCGGATCGTGTCCGCATAGTGGCCGGACACTCCGCCCACCAGCGCGTCCGCATCGCCGCAGCGCACCATCATCGCGGCGAAGATGGTCGGATTCTCGAGCAGCCGCTGCGCCTCCGCCAGGGTCACGCCGTTCCGCTGCCGCAACCGGTACAGCTCCTGATGGTAGAACGCCAGCCGCTCCGAGTGCTGCGGGTCGATCCGCTCGCAGCCGTCGAGCGGGATCTCGAGCTCCGCGGCGACGCGGTCGATGCGGCCGGGATCGCCGAGCAGGATCGGCCGCACCAGGTTCTCGTCGAGCAGGATGTGGCTCGCGCGCAGCACCTGCGGATGATCGCCCTCCGGAAACACGACACGCTGCGGCGCGCGCCGCGCCTGGTTCATGACGACGCGCATGATCTCCCGCGACTTGCCGAGCCGGGCCTCGAGCTGCTCGCGATACGCCACGAGCTCGACCGGCCGGCGCGCCACGCCCGTGCGCATCGCCGCCTCGGCGACCGCGGCCGCCTCCCACAGCAGCACGCGGTGATCGAACGGCTTCGGGATCAGGTAGTCGGGGCCGAACCGCATGCGGTCGACGCCGTAGGCCTTCATCACGTCGTCCGGCACGTCCTCCTTGGCGAGGGCGGCGAGCGCGTGCGTGGCCGCGAGCTTCATCTCGTCGTTGATCGTGGTCGCGCGGACGTCGAGCGCACCGCGAAAGATGAACGGAAATCCGAGAACATTGTTCACCTGGTTCGGGCGGTCCGAGCGCCCCGTCGCCACGATGGCATCGGGGCGGGCGCGCTTGGCGGCCTCGTACTCGATCTCGGGATCCGGATTCGCCATGGCGAGGACGATCGGCCGGGGCGCCATCGCGCCGAGCATCTCGGGCGTGATGCAGCCGGCGATCGACAGCCCCACGAACACGTCCGCGTCCACGAGCGCCTCGGCGAGCGTGCGGGCCCGCGTGGCGGACGCCAGCTCGGCCTTGTAGGGATTCATCCCGCGCTCGCGCCCGCGCCACACCACGCCGAGGCTGTCGCACAGCGTCAGGTGTTCGGGGGCCACGCCGAGCCGCAGGTAGTAGTGGGCGCATGCGATGCCGGCGGCGCCGGCGCCGTTGAACACGACGCGCACCTGGTCGATGCGCTTGTTCACCACCTCCAGCGCGTTGAGCAGCGCGGCGCCCGAGATGATCGCGGTCCCGTGCTGGTCGTCGTGGAACACCGGAATGTTCATGGTGCGCCGCAGCTCCTCCTCGATGACGAAGCACTCGGGCGCCTTGATGTCCTCGAGGTTGATGCCGCCGAACGTGGGCTCGAGCAGCCGCACCGTCCGGATGATCTCCTGGGGATCGTGGCTGTCGATCTCGAGGTCGAACACGTCGATGTCGGCGAAGCGCTTGAACAGCACCGCCTTGCCTTCCATCACCGGCTTGCTGGCGAGCGCGCCGATGTCGCCGAGGCCGAGCACCGCGCTGCCGTTCGTGACCACCGCGACGAGGTTGCCCTTGGCGGTGAATTCATAGACCGCCTCCGGGTCGGCCTCGATCCGGGCGCAGGGCACGGCGACACCCGGCGTGTAGGCGAGCGACAGGTCGCGCTGGGTGATGCAGGGTTTGGTGGGAACGACCTCGATCTTCCCCTTGCGGGTGCGGGAGTGGTAGTCGAGCACTTCGCTATCGCGAATCATGGTGTCTCCGTGCGGTCCGAGGGTGGAATTCATGAGTTCGCAACGCTGTCACGGCGCCCCGGGTGGACCAGGCGCATTCTGACGCCCGCGAAGTTAGCCTGCAACGCCCACCGGCGGACGCCCACCGGCGGCGCTAGCCGGGCGTCACCCCCGCGACGGCGGCCGCGCACCGGGCCGCGAGACGCGCGTCACCCAGACGCCCCGTCCATCCGGGAAAGGCGTCCGTGGGACCTCGCCAGAGCAGCGCGTCCACGTCACCGAACAGCGGTGCGTCCGTGCGGAGCGTCGCGAGCGTCTTGAACAGCAGCGCCCGCTCGCGGTGCCTGCCGAGCACCTCGGGCGGGAACGCTTCGATCCTCCCGTGCTGGTTCAGCAGCTTCGCGGCCCGGACCGGGCCGATGCCCGCTATGCCGGGATACCCGTCGGCGGCATCGCCGACGAGTGCGAGGTAGTCCGGTATCAGCGCCGGCACCACGCCGAACTTCAAACGTACGCCGTGCTCGTCGCGAATATTGCCGCTCTTGCGATCCACCTGCACGACCCGATCCCCGACGACGCACTGCGCGAGGTCCTTGTCCGGCGTCCAGATGCAGACCTTGAGCACGGCCGGGTTCTCGGATGCGATGCGCGCGGCGGATGCGAGCGCGTCGTCGGCCTCCAGCTCGATCATGGGCCATACCGCCACACCCATCGCGGCCAGCGCATCCTCGAGCGGGTGGAACTGCCCGAACAGCGCGGGCTCGATGCCGTCGCCGGTCTTGTAGCCGGGCCATAGCTCGTTGCGGAACGACTCGATCACGTGATCGGTCGCCACCCCCAGGTGCGTCGCGCCGGTCTCGATCATTTGCAGCACGGTGTTGAGCACGCCGGCCACCGCGCCGAGCGGCCGGTCCTCGCCCTTGTGGAAGCGCCGCAGGCCGTAGAAGTGCCGGTACAGTTCATACGTGCCGTCGAGCAGGTGGATCATCATTCGCGGCAGCCCATTCGCGGCGGCGTCATGTGAGCGGTCGCCACATTCGGCGTCTCACGACCGGACGTTCATGATCCGCTGGCGTGACCGGCGGGCGCCGGCATCGGAACCCGCTCCAGTTCGGCGCGGTTCCAGCCACCCAGCCCGGCCGCGATCCCGTAGGTGCTCTCGAGGAATTCCCGCACCATTCCGTCGGGATCGGCCGAGCGGCACACGCGCTCGTAGGGCAGCGTCCACTCGTGCATCACCGGATGGTACTCCGCCGGTTCCGGCCGCACCTGCGCGGCCGGACATCCCGGCGGCTCCGGGTAGGCGTAGGCGTAGAAGATCGGCTCCTGGATCGGAGCGTCCGGGCTGCCCGGCCAGAATCCCGCGCTGATGCACTCGTGCGAGTACGCTTCGCGCGTGACGCGATCGGGCAGTCCGGGAATGCCGCCCGGATGCGTCGGGGCACGGCGGCCCGAGAACCGTGTGCAGGCGAGATCGAAGCTGCCCCACCAGAAGTGCGACGGGCTCGACTTGCCGAGGAACTCGCCCCGGAACTCCTTGAACACCCGATCCGCCCGGACCAGCGCGAGCCAGAACCGGTGGACCGCATCTGCGTCATAGGAGGCGTGGGCGTGGTCGTCGGGAAACCGCACCGGCTCCGCGATCTCCGACGGCACCGGCCACATCCGCACGTTCACGCCCAGCGACCGCAGCAGCTCCCGGTAGCGCTGGTAGAACTCTGCCACGCTGTGTGGAGCGAGCGGCAGCGTGCGCTCGGCCCCATCGCTGGTACGCGCGATCAGTTGGTGCGCGACGAAATCGAATTCGACCTCGAGCGTGCGGTCGCCCGCCGGCATCGGCGACGTTGTGAGTCCGCGTGACGTGAGATACTGCGCGACGTGCCAGCAATGGTTCTCGGTGGGGGATAGTGCGAGCCGCGTCTTGCCCACCATCTGAACCCAGCGGTGGAGCGTGGCGAGCGAGTCCTGCCACTCGGCGAGAGGGGCCAGCGGGGGCCAGGCATCCATGGTGCCGACACCTTTCTGCCGGCGAGGCCGGCCATCGAGTCGCACGTGATACGTTGCCGCGTCCGTCGAGGATCAGAATACGGTATGAGTGCTCCCGCACAAGACCACCTCATGACCCCGCTCCAGTGCCGGACCCGCCATCACGTTCGCTAGCCTCCACGTGAACACCCGACCTCATCACGCTGCCGGCAAAGGCAGGACGCAGGTGAGGTGATGCGTCCCTTGCCGCCCCTGCGCCCGGCGTGGCGGACGTTCCTGGCGCCCCACCGACTACGGCACGTTCCGGCTCGCGCCGCAGTTGTCGGGGCTCGCCTCTCGCGATCGCGCCTGCCGCGTTCCCGCATCGTCGCCGCCCTGGTCGTCGCCGTCGCCCCGCCACTCGTGACGACGGCGCGGGTGCTGGGCCCGCGGGACGACCGGTTCACCGAACACCTGGGCCGCGGCATGCTCGCGAGCCTGCCGCCCCGCGCGGTGCTGTTCACGCGCGGCGACCTCGACCCGCGGGGCGCGGCGCCGGGGCTCCTGGACCAGGCCGCGCGCGAGCTCGTGCTGGCGGATTCGATCGCGCTCGACGACTACTTCCGCGCGTGGCCGGCATGGAGCTTCGAGGCGGTCGGGCACGTGCAGCTGGCGCGGTTCGCGACGCGCGCGCTGCTGTTGCTGTCCCGGCCGGATGCGGCCACGCTCGGCACACGGGCTGCGCGCGCTCGGACCCTGAGACTTCGATGGAACCGGGGTTCGGAGCGAGTTCCCCGCGATCGCCGATCTCTTGGTGTTCGGGACGTGAACGTTCGGGTGTCGCCATGAGGGCCGCGCCGGCCGGGAGTACTATGATGTGGTGGAATGGAGGTACCTTGCATGAGTGTGGGTGAAGCCGCGCCGGCGTTTCTCGGACTCGGTGTCGACCCCGATTTCGTCGCCGCGCTGGCAAAGCAGGGCATCTCCGAGCCCACCGCCATTCAACAGGTGGCGCTGCCGGTGCTCCAGTCGGGCGCCGATGCCTATCTGAACGCCGAGACCGGAACCGGCAAGACGCTGGCCTATCTGCTGCCGATCTTCGGCCGTCTCGACCTGGGCCTGCCGGCCACGCAGGCGATGATCGTGGCGCCTACCCACGAGCTGGCGATCCAGATCCACCGGCAGTGCTGCGACCTGGCGCAGAATGCGGGCCGGCCGGTCCGCTCGCTGCTGCTGATCGGCGGCACTTCGATGGACCGCCAGCTCGACAAGCTCAAGTCCAAGCCGCACGTGGTCGTGGGCTCACCCGGCCGGATCCGCGACTTGATGGACATGCGGAAGCTGAAGGTGAAGGGGGTCCGCACGTTCGTGGTCGACGAGGCCGACCGGCTGCTGGCTGCCGAGGGCCTGCCGGTCATCCGCGCGATCGTCGGGGCGCTGCCACCCGGGCGCCAGCTGGTGTTCGCATCGGCCACCGAGCAGCCCGAGAGCGCCGCCGTGATCGCGACGCTCGCGCCCGGCCTCGTCATGCTGCGGGCCGGCAGCGCCGCCGTGAACGCGGACATCACGCATCTCTACCTGGTGTGCGAGGAACGCGACAAGCCGCGCCTGCTGCGCCAGCTGCTGCACGCGACGCGCCCGGAGCGCGCCCTGGTGTTCGCGCACCTCAACTCGACGGCCGAGCATGTCGCAGCGCAACTGGCGCATCATCAGATCCCGGCGGCGGAGCTCCACGGAGCCATCGACAAGCTGGGTCGCCAGCGGTCGATGGACGAGTTTCGCAGCGGCCGGGTCCCGGTGATGATCGCCTCGGACGTGGCGGCGCGCGGACTCGACATCCCGGGCGTGAGCCACGTGTTCAACCTCGACGTGCCCACGCAGAGCAAGACGTACCTGCATCGGGTGGGCCGCACCGGCCGCGCGGGGGCGAGGGGAGAGGCGATCACCCTGATGACCGAGGACGAGGTCCGTCTCGTCGGCCGCTACGAGAGCGAGCTGGGCATCGTCATGCGGCGGGTGCGGCTGCGCGAGGGCCGCGTGATCGCGGCGCGCGACGCACCACGCGACGGCTGAACGAATCCGGCCCGCTCAGCGCGGGCGCCCGGCCACGAAGCGCGCGTAGATGTCCTCGACCTTGCGGCGGGCGCGCGGCGCCTTGCGCAGGTACTTGAGCGCCGACGTCATGCTGGGTTCGACGCGAAAGCACTGGATGGGAATGTCCCGCGCCAGGCCGTCCCAGCCGAAGCGCTCGACCATCTCCGTGAGCATGGCCTCGAGGGTGATGCCGTGCAGGGGATTGTTGGGTTGCGACACCTACTCGGTCTCGCCCTCGGGAATCACGGCATTGCGGTTCGCCAGCAACGCCAGCGCGGCCTCCTCGTTCTCGCGCTCGACCTGCAGGCGGGAGAAACCGCTCAGGTGGTCGAAGCCGGCGGTGTCGTCGATGCCTTCGCCCTCGGCCAGGACCTTGATGCCCTCCGCCTCGAGCAGCGACTTCGCCACCGCGATCTCCGACGAATCGGACGACCGCAGCACCGTCACCACGTCCGCCCAGTCGGCATCGCCGGCGGCGTCCGCGGCCACAACCGCCGCTCCACACTTCGGGCACTTGGCGGCGTCGCTCGGAACTTCGGCGCCACAGTTGGAACAGCTCATGGGAATGCCTCCTCGAACAGGTCGCCGACGCTGCGCCTTAGTCGGATGTGCGGGTGATGGAACCCCCGCGTGCGAGATGAGACTACGCCTGCCGGGGCCCTGCTCCAATCCGGTGCCGTTTAGGCGCAGGAACCGGGGTCGCCGGGACCATGCCCCGGGTCCGGGGATTCGCACTCCAATGGTCGATGGCGGATGCTCCGAACATTCGGGTAGCGTGGGCGTCATGTACCTCCGCTACGACTCCACCGCCGGCCGCTGGGCGCTGCTCGCCACCGTGCTCGGTTCGAGCCTTGCGTCGCTCGACGGCACCGTGGTCAACATCGCGCTGCCGCGGATCGGGCAGGACCTTGGCACCGGACTGTCGGGCCTGCAGTGGACGGTCAACGCCTACGCCCTCACGCTCGCCGCGTTCCTGCTGCTCGGCGGGTCGCTGGGTGACCGCTACGGACGCCGGCGGGTGTTCGTCGCGGGGGTGGTGTGGTTCATGGCGGCCTCGCTGTCGTGCGCGATCGCGCCCACGGCAAATCTGCTCATCGCGGCACGCGCGCTGCAGGGACTGGGAGCGGCGCTGCTGGTTCCGGGCAGCCTCGCCATCCTCGAGGCGAGCTTCCACCCGGATGACCGCTCGGCCGCGATCGGAGCGTGGTCCGGGCTGGGAGGCGTCGCGATCGCGATCGGCCCGTTCCTCGGGGGCTGGCTCGTGCAGGCGGTATCGTGGCGGCTGATCTTCCTGATCAACGTCCCGCTCGCGATCGGCGTGGTGTGGGTGTCGCTGCGGCATCTGCCGGAGACGCGCGACCCCCACGCCGCCACGACGCTGGACCTGCCGGGCACGTCGCTCACCGCGCTCGGCCTCGCCGGACTGACGTACACGCTGACCGAGGGGGGCCACCTCGGATGGAACTCGCCGGTCGTGCTCACCACCGGCATCGGAGGTGCGCTGGCGCTCGCGGCGCTCGTGGTATTCGAGACCCGCACGCGGCACCCAATGCTGCCGCCCGCGCTGTTTCGCTCCCGGCAATTCGTGGCGGCGAACCTGGTCACACTGATCGTCTACGCCGCGCTCGGCGGCTCGATCTTCCTGCTGCCCGTCGTCCTGCAGCGCGCCGTGGGCTTGTCGCCGCTCCAGGCTGGCGCGGCGCTGGCGCCGATCACGCTCATCATGCTCACGCTGTCGGCCCGGGCCGGCCACCTGTCGCAGCGCATCGGCCCGCGGATTCCGATGACGCTCGGCCCGATCGTCGCCGGCGCGGGCCTCGCGTTGCTCACGCGCGTGGGACC
The DNA here is from genome assembly GCA_038231135.1 of Candidatus Eiseniibacteriota bacterium. Lineage (GTDB taxonomy): Bacteria > Eisenbacteria > RBG-16-71-46 > RBG-16-71-46 > RBG-16-71-46 > JANLWX01. The sequence goes on from JBBRLX010000004.1 coordinate 23,452, forward strand.
GGGCGCCCGCTATGTCACCGACATCCTGCCAGGAGTCGCGGTGTTCGGACTGGGACTGTCGCTGACGGTCGCGCCACTCACCTCGACGGTGCTCGCCGCGATCGGCGACGAGCAGGCGGGGGTCGCGTCCGCGGTCAACAACGCCGTGTCGCGCGTGGCCGGGCTGATCGCGGTGGCCGCGCTGCCGGTCGTCGTCGGACTGTCGGCGGACGCGTTCGGGCAGCCGGCCGCACTGGCCGCAGGATTCCACTCTGCGATGTGGATCACGGGAGGGATGTGCGCGGCAGGAGGCCTGGTCGCGGCGCTCACGATTCGCAATCCCGATACGAAACCGGCTCAGGCGGTCGTGCCCATGCTGCACTGCGGCGTCGACGCGACGCCGCTCCGGGGTGCGTGTGCGCACGCTGCGCATGTCACACGCGTGACAACCGCTCCGCTCCGCCCGGATCACCATTGAATACGCTGGGTCCGGACCGTCGGGGCGTGCCGTCCCGGGGGACGATGTGGCTCGGACCCGCATCCATGGCTCACCGGAGCGGTTCCACGTACCGATAACCCGGTATGGAGTTCCTCAAGCCAGCGTTGCTGTTCATGGCGCTGTCGTGCGCGGTGCTGGCCACCTCGTTCCTGTACGTCTGGGTCACCTATGGCCGGCGTCGCTACGCCCTGTATTGGGGACTGGCGTGGCTCGTCGCCGTCCCGCACCTGGCCTGCAACTGGCTCATGGTCGGCGCGCCCAACGCTCCGCTGCTGGAAATCATCGATCAGCTGCTGCTGGTGGCGAACGCGTCCCTGATGGTGTGCGGATGCTACGCCTTCGCATTCGGCCGCATTCCGCTGGGGAGGATCAGCGCCCTCGCCCTGCCGTTCATCGCATGGGGGGTATTCGCGCCGCTGCAGACGGCCGAATTCGCCCGTACGCAGATTCCCGATGCGATCCTGCTCGGCGGCAGTTACCTGTGGACGGCAGGCACGTTCCTGAATCTGTACCGCGCCAAGCACACCCGGGGCACGCTGGTGATCGCGCTGCTGTTCGCGCTCGCGGGCCTGCACGAACTCGATTATCCGCTGTTCGGCGACGTCGCGTGGGCGGCGCCGGTGGGATATACCATCGCGTCGATGCTGGCGATGTCGATCGCGGTGAGCCTGCTGATCCTCATTCTCGAGGAATCCCGCATCGAGGTGGACCAGGAGCGGGCACGGCTGTACGGCGTGCTCGACGCCCTGCCGGTCGGCGTGCTCATGCTCGATCCCGCGGGCTCGCTGGTGCTCGACAACCGCGCGGCGCGCGCGCTGCTCGGAGACGCCACCGCCGAGGCTCCCATCACGATGGCAGCGCTCGCGACCCGGTTGCTGCCGCCGGGTGACGACTCCGCTGTCGAGCCGGCGGCCGAGGCGCCCATGCTGCGATCGCTGCGCAGCGGCGAGACCTGTCCCCCGGAGGAGTTCGCCCTGCTCGACGGGACCGGCGTGCGACACTCGGTGCTGGTCAACGCCGGCCCGGTGCGCGACGCGAATACCAGCCTGCTCGGCGTCGTCACGGTCCTGCAGGATGTCGAGGCCTGGAAACAGATCGAGCGGCAGATGGTGCGCACCCAGCGCCTGCAGGCACTCGGCACGCTGGCCTCGGGCGTGGCGCACAACTTCAACAACAACCTCGCGCTCATCCTGGGCCATGCCCAGCTCGCGCTACAGGCGGCCACCGGCGCTCCCGAACGCGTGCGGCTCAACGCCATCTGTCAAATCGCGACCGACAGCGTGGGCATCGTGAGCCGGATCCAGGATCTGGCCCGGGCGCGTCCGTCCGGCGTCCGATCCGTGACGGTATTCGACCTCGGCGCGCTGGTGCACGACGTCATCGAGTTGTCGCGCCCGCGCTGGCGCGACGACGCCGACGCCGCGGGCATCCACTATGTCGTCGATACCGGACTCGAGAGCGATGTCCTCGTCGCCGGCCAGCCGGGCGATCTGCGGGAGGCCATCCTCAATCTGGTGATCAACGCGCTCGACGCGATGCCTGCGGGCGGGCGGCTGAGCGTGAGCGTGTCGGCCGACGCCGCCGAGGCGTGCCTGCGACTGACCGACGACGGCCAGGGCATGCCCACGGAGATTCGCGAACGGATCTTCGACCCATTCTTCAGCACCAAGGGCGTGCGCGGCACGGGTCTCGGCCTGTCGCTCGTATTCGGGGTCGTCGAGCGGCACGCGGGCCGCATCGCGGTCGACAGCGCGCCCGGCACCGGCACCACGTTCACCCTGCACTTTCCGCTCGCGGCGGGGGCGCTGCCGCAGAGCCCCGCGCTGGGAGGGACGTCGGCTTCGTCGCTGCACATGCTGGTCGTCGACGACGACGCGGCGCTGCGCGCGATGACCGTCGAGATGCTCGTCGCGGCGGGATATCGGGCAACCCCCGCGCAGTCGCCGCAACTCGCCCTGCAGATGCTGGAGGACGTGCAGTTCGACCTGGTGTTCACCGATCTCGCGATGCCGGGTGTGACGGGCTGGGAGATCGCCGCCCACGCCGCGCGCATGCGCCCCGGCATGCCGGTCGTGCTGGTCACGGGATGGGGTCAGACGATCACCGCCGAGGACTGCGCGATGCATGGCACCGTGTCCGTGCTCCCCAAGCCGTTCACCCTCTCGCAACTCCGCGTCGCGGTGGAGCAGGCCACGAGTCGTTTGGAAGCCGCGGCCTGACCGACGGCGGTTGCAATATGCACGAGTTTGGCGCCGAGTCACTGGCCCCGGAGTTGCGCATGATCGCCACCGAACGCTCACTTCCACGAGCGTCGCAAGCACCCCGCAAACCAGTGTCCCTGGAAGTTCCCCTGCATTCGAGACACCCGGCGACGACGCAGCCATGAGGCGCCGCCATCGCGTCCCGATCTGCCTTGCACTTGTAACAATGGGTTTGGCCGCTGGAACCGGGGTAACACCCCGGAACGCAGTTCGCAGGTGCGTTCGATCGCACCCTCATCTGAATCGGAGTCACATCGATGTCACGTTACATACTGTTACTCGCGTCGGTCGCGCTGCTCGGCACGGCTTGCACACGCACACCGGCCGGGGTGTTGGTGGATACGACCGCGCCCACCGTCATGTCCACGTACCCCACGAGCGGAGCTGTCGGGGTGCCCCGCAACCCGACCGTCGCTGTGGTCTTCAGTGACGCGATGGCGCCCGCGACCCTGACCGGTTCGTTCGTCATGACCGACGGCGTCACGGTCGTGCCGGCCACGGTGCACTGCGTCGGCACCCGGGTGACCCTGATTCCAACGGCCCAGCTCGCCTCGAACACGATGTACACCGCCACGGTTTCCACCGCCGCCCAGAACGTGTCGGGCATCGCGATGGCGGCCACGATGACGTGGAGCTTCACGACCGTTGCGACTTCGGTCACAGGACCCGGGGCAGTCAATCTCCGGACGGCGGCCAACTACGTGATCCTGGCGAAATCCGCGATCTCGACCACCGGAGCCACCTCGGTTCTCGGCGATATCGCGCTGAGCCCCGCCGCCGCCGCGTTCATCACGGGTTTTGGCCTGACGTCACCTCCGTCCACGTTCTCCACGTCGTCGCTCGTGACCGGCAAGGTGTGGGCGGCCAATTACGCCCCTCCGACGCCGGCCAACCTGACGACGGCAGTGCTCGACATGCAGACGGCCTACACCGACGCCGCGGGACGCACGCTTCCGGACTTCACGGAGCTCGGAGCCGGCAATATCAACGGGATGAACCTGGTTCCCGGTCTCTACAAATGGGGTACAGGAGTCTCCATCCCGATATCGCTCACCCTTACGGGCGGCGTGAACGATGTTTGGATCTTCCAGGTCGGACAGAGTCTCACGGTAGGCAACGGTGCCATCGTGACCCTGAGTGGAGGCGCCCAGGCCAGCAATGTGTTCTGGCAGGTCGCCGGCCAGGCGACGTTCGGCACGACGGCGCAATTCAAGGGAATCATTCTGTCCAAGACGCTGATCTCGTTCAACACCCACTCCACGTTGACGGGCCGCGCACTGGCGCAGACCGCGGTGACCCTCAACGCGACCGCGATCACGAATCCGGCGTCCCTCAGCGCCACCTCGATCAAGAATCCCTAGTTCCGACCGGCCGCAGACGGTCCGAGGCCCCTCGCCATGAGGGGCCTCGGCCACGATTGCTCGTTGCGATTGCGCCGCTTCACCAGAGACGCGTGACCCTCGCCACGCGGGTCGTGCCCCCCGCCGTAACGCGCACGAAATACACGCCGGGCGCCACCTTTCGTCCGGCATCGCTGCGCCCATCCCACGACAACTCGTGCCTTCCGGCCGCGAACGTGCCCACGACGAGTGTACGAATGCTCCGCCCCGAGACGTCGGCGACGGACACGCGCGTGCGCGCCGCGATCGGCAGCCCGAACTCCACGCGCACCGTGCCGAACGCCGGGTTGGGAGAGAGTTGCGGGCGTCCGAAGTCCGCGGTCGCGCCGGGACTGGGGACGCTCGCGAACGGCGTGAAGGGTACGGCGTCGCCACCATCGATCGTGACGGGCCCGGCGCCCGATGCATGCAGGTCGAGATCCGTGATGTCATCGACGACTGAAATCGTGGAGCCCGGCAAGGGATCCATCGGCTCGAAGTCGATCTCGTTCGCCACATAGCTGGAGTTGGTGAAGTTGGCGGAGTGCGGCGCCAGGCTGGGCACGATGACCGTTTCACCGGGGCAAGGCGGTGTCCGGCAGTTGAAGATGATCTTCGGACGTCCATCCGCGCGGAGCGCGATCACCACAACGTACTCGATCATGGACGCGGCGACGGAAACAGGGCCCGCCGGGTCCGCGATATCGGCCACCTGGGCGCCGTCCAGGTAGAGCACCACGCGATATCCGCTCGCTCCGCTGGACGAAAAGTCGGGAACGAGTGTCGTGCTACTGCTCGATACGGACATCGAAACCGTGCCCAGGTGTTGATCCGAAGCGCCTCCGACCACACCATAGGCGTCCCATTGAACCGCCGCGGGTGAGGAGGAGGATGGACCCGCGTTCGAGACGGTGAGCGAGAGCTGCTTTATCGGTGGTCTCGTCGTTCCCGTCGATACCAGCGTTGGGCTCTCGCGTAACCGGCTGTCCTGACCCGATGACCCCAGATTGTCGATCGCCATCGAGCTCGATAGCCCCCCCGAGACCCATAGCGCATCGCCGATCGCCTCGAGCTCGACCCCCGGGCCATTCGGACAGTTGATGCCGGCGCACGGCGGATCGACCGCCTCGTCGTCGATCGTGAAAGTCCCAGGTCCGCCGCTCGCGGGCCAGGCGCCATTGATGGCGATGGGACCGACCGTACTCGCGTCGTCACCGCCATCGCGGAAGAAGCGCAGTCCCCGGCATTCCGTCGTCGTCGAGCCGTCGTGGACCAGCACGGTCGACGAGTAGAACATCTCGATGGACTGGCTCCTCGGGGACCGGAACCGGATGCTCGTGAGCGGCGGCCCGATGACCATCTGGGCGCCCGGACGGCCCGGAGACGCCGCGAGGAGCAGCTTCTTCGCAACCGCCAGATCGTACCCGGCGGTCTTCACTTTCCGTGCGATCACGGCACCCTGGGCGTCGAGCAGCTCGAGCCACGAGGTGGCGGCGTGGGCGCCCGAAAAATCGGGGGACAGGATCTCGCTGTCATCGGCGAGGCGCGAGACGTGGAGCTTCGCAACCGGAACGCTGGCCCCCGCGACAGTTCCGATGACGACGAAGGTATGCGAGGTCCCGGCCGTGAATTCCGCGTCGTAGTTGGGGAACGACACCGCGTAGCCGCGGGCGCCATCCGCGAGCTTGATCTCGACGCCGTCCTGGCCGCTGCTGCCGAGATTGTGGACCGGGAGTCTGCGAGCCGCGTCGACTCCCACCACGGCGCTGCCGAGCGCCTGGTGGATCAGGCCGTCGTGGATCACGTCGCCGGGTGTGCCCTGCGCGGAGGCCTCGCGCCAACCGGGCAGTGCAAGGCTGGTCAAAATGCCAATGGTGAAGACGAGACGAAACGCCGAGGGCATGGCTGGTTCCTTTCTTCGTCGATGAACCGCAATCGACCCGCCGACATGGCCTGGGAATGGCCAGTGGGTCGCGAACTGCATTCGCGCTCGGAATGTTACGCCTCGGCAAAGTGCGTGTCCATAGCGACTTCGCGAGGCTTACAGCCTCCCATCACTGCGAATTGACTATCTTTCCCGGACGAATTGCCCGATGGTGGCTGCAGTCTTCGGTTGTGTGTGGGTGTGTCATCGACGTTCCGAGCCGCCAGGGACCTCCCCGGCGGCTTTTCTCGTAACTCGGCTGCTCTCCATCGATCGAAGCGACGGTCACAGCGACCGGACGCGGCCGCGGCGTGATACCGCGGCAAGTGCGGGTCTTCGGGCCCGAGTTCAACAGGAGTTCCAAGTGGCAAACGGCACCGTGAAGTGGTTCAACGAGGCGAAGGGATTCGGCTTCATCTCCCAGGCGGACGGCGAGGACGTGTTCGTGCACTTCTCCGCCATTCAGGGTGAGGGCTTCAAGACTCTGGCCGAGGGTGATGCGCTCGAATTCGACGTGACGCGCGGTCCGAAGGGGCTGCAGGCGGCGAACGTTCGCCCGGTCTGAGCCTCGGGTACCACATCGCGTGACGGGGGCGGCGTTCGCAAGAACGCCGCCCCTAGCGTTTGGTACGCCCAACGGGCGCTGACTCGGAGGTGTGAGTCCTCCGGTCACAAGGACCCAAGGGAACCGCAAGGGCGCAACCGCGAGGGAGCGTCTGAAGGAAGCGGGGAACGGGCCCAACACCTGTTCTGGCGTCTTGCCCTGGATCATCCGATCCAGCATCTGGTCCAGCTCGTCATCCTTGCCATGAGAACCCTCCGTTCGAGGAAACTACCTCATGGCCACTTACACAGAAGACGTTACACTCCCTTTCGGACGGAACCTAGGCGGCTTCCCGCAGCGACGAGTACTCGCCCAACGTGCGCAGCACCGGCTGGATCTCCTTGCGGAGCGCAGGGACGGCCGCTACCGCCTCGGCCAGCGACTTCCGCTCGGCGGCGTCCTCGATCTCGCATGCCACGGCCGCGGCCCGCGTGGCTCCGACCGAACCGAGCGCGCCCCGCAGCGAATGGGCGGTGCGCTGCAACTCGGGCAGATTCCCCTGGGTGACCGCACGGTCGAACGCCCCGGTCATGGCGGGCTCGGCTTCGAGGAACATCCGTGCCACCTCGATGGCGAACACGACGTCGCCTTCCACCCGCTCGAGCAGTGCGCCGGCGCTGAACGCGTCCACCGTCGTCAACGTCGGTTCGAGCGCGGGCAACACCTCGGCGCTGCGCGTGCCGATGCGCTCGATCATCTCGATCAGCGCGCCCGGCTTGAGCGGCTTGCTCAGATACTCGTCCATGCCCGCGAGCAGGCAGGCATCGCGATCGCCCGCCATGGCGTGGGCCGTCAGTGCCACGATCGGCGTGTGGGTGCCGGTGTCGCGCTCGAGCGTGCGGATCGCGGCGGTGGCGTCGAACCCGCCCATGACCGGCATCTGGACATCCATCAGGATGACGTCGAAGCCTCCCGACTTCCAGGCCTCGACCGCCTCGCGGCCATTCGCCGCCAGCACGGTCTCGTGGCCGCGGCGGGTCAGGATGCCGATCGCGAGCGTCTGGTTCACGGTGTTGTCCTCGGCGAGCAGCACGCGGAGCGGCCGTTCCGTCTTGACCGGCGACTTGCGGAGCTCGGGAACCACCGCCGCCGCCGCATGCGTCACGTCGGCGTCCGGCGCCCGGCGGCCCAGCGCGGTGCGGATTCCGCGCGCCAGTTCCGCGAGTCCGATGGGCTTGGTGAGCGTCAGCGCCAGGCCCAGCTCGCGACAGCGCTGCGCATCCAGGCGCTGGCTGTCCGAAGTCAGCATCATGATCATGGGCCGCGCGAGTTCCGCGGACTCGTGAATGCGCTCCGCCAGGGTGAATCCGTCCATCTTCGGCATGCGGCAGTCGAGCAGCACGAGGTCGAACTGCTGGCGGTCCTGCTGGGCACGGCGCAGCGCGATCAACGCTTCATCGCCGCTCTCGACGACCATCACCCGCATGCCCCAGCGGCGCAGCGCATCGCCCAGGATGCGACGATTCGTGGCGTTGTCGTCCACCACCAGCGACGCGAGCCCCGCAAACGTCTGGGCGTCGAGCACCGGCGCGGACACCGCGCCCGGCGCCTGCGTGAGCCCGATCGTGAAGTGGAACGTGGAGCCGTGCCCCGGCACGCTCTCCACCCAGATCCGTCCCGCCATCAGGTTCACCAGCCGCATCGAGATCGCGAGCCCGAGACCGGTGCCGCCGTAGTCGCGCGTCGTCGAGGCGTCGGCCTGGGTGAACGCGTCGAAGATGCTCGCCTGCTTGTCGAGCGGAATGCCCACGCCCGAATCGGTGATCCGGAAGTGCAGCACCACGCCGGTCGCCGAGACCTGATCCGCCTCGACCGCCACCGCGACTTCGCCGTCACGCGTGAACTTGACGGCGTTCCCAACCAGATTGACCAGCACCTGCCGCAGACGACCCGAGTCTCCGATCAGCGATTCAGGGATGCCTGCAGCGATGTCACACGTCAGCTCGAGTCCCTTCTGGTGCGCCCGCAGCGCCAGCGTCTTGAGCGTTTGATCCATGAGCTCGTGGAGTTCGAACGGAAACGGGTCGAGATCCAGGTGCCCCGCTTCGATCTTCGAGAAGTCGAGGATGTCGTTGAGGATGCCGAGCAGGCTGTCGGCCGAGCCGCGCGCAATCTCGAGGTGACCACGCTGTTCCTCGGTCAGCTCGGTGTCGAGCACCAGGTCGGTCATTCCGATGACGCCGTTCATGGGCGTGCGGATTTCGTGACTCATGTTCGCCAGGAACTCGCTCTTGGCGCGGCTGGCCTCCTCCGCCCGATCGCGCGCGGTGGTGAGCTGGGTGTTCATCGTCTGCAGGTCGACGGTGCGGTTCGCGACCTCCAGTTCGAGGTTCTCGCGGTGGCGCTCGAGCGCGGCGTCGCGATGCTCGACCTGCTCCAGCATGTCGTTGAAGCCGTCGATCAACTGCCCCAGTTCGTCGTCGCCATAGCGCCTGGCGCGGAGGCTGTAGTCACGATCGCGCGACACCGCGCGTGCCGTTTCGGCCAGTTGCAACACCGGTTCCGAGATCATCCGCTGCAGCCGCTGCGCCAGCAGGAACGCCACCAGCGCCGACACCAAAAGGATCGCGATCACCATCAGGACCGAGCGCGTCACCAGCGCATGCAGCTCGTCGAGATTCGATTCGAGGTAGACGGTGCCGATCTGCTGGCCGTCCAGGATCACGGGGCGGAACACGACGGCGTGGTCGCCTTCGATGCGCGTAAGACCGGGCCGGGGCACCGGAGGCTGGTAGCGGAGCTCGGCGCCGCCCGGGCGGTACTTCGCGAACGGACGCCCCTGCCGGTCGTAGATGCAGGCCGCGGTGATGTTGTGCTGGGAGCTCAGGGCGCCCAGCACTTCGCGTGCGGCATGGGCGTCGTCGAACGTGAGGGCGGCGGTGCTGTTGGCGCCGATGATCTCGGCCAGGCTGGCCATGCGGCGGGGGAGCTGCGGCATCCAGCTCGTGACCTGGAACGCGATCATCGCCGCGCCCGCGAACACCAGCGCCGCACCCACCGTGATCATCACGATGACGGTGAGCTTGTGGCGGATCGGCAGGTTTTTCAGCGGCGTGAGCATGGGCAGTCCATCATCGATGCGGTGAAACGACGCGCGCCAGACTCAGCAAACGCGAGCTGATGGCGAGGTGGGCGTGATCCGCGCCCGCCGGGTTGATTTCGAAGCGGATGCGATTGTCCTCGACGGTCAGGCCGATGATGCCGCCCTGGCGGGCGAAATCATTCGTGTCGCCGACCGTCAGCACCGGGAGCGCCTGCACGTCGTCGAGCACCTGCTTGCGTTCGTCGCGGTCGGAAGTCGCGACGAACAGGATCTGACAGGGTGCCCGGTCGTGCACCTTGCGCCAGCGCCGGATCGCGATCTGCCGCCCGCCCACGGTCTTGCCCGCGAGCGTCCGTTCGAGAGCCTTGCCGAACGGGTCGTCGCCGACAATGCCGACCGTGAACGGCGCGTCGGGCGATGCGAACGATCCGGCCGGCCAGGTCACGAACTTGGCGAAGTTGAACAGCAGCGCCGCCTTTACTTCGTATTCGCTGGGTCCATCGGCCGCATGCGACGGGGCCGCGGCGGCGCACGCCCCGGACACGGCGCACAGCGCGATCAGGAGGGCAGACCGCACCCAGGGCCTGGGCTGTCGATGGGGTGTCACGACGCGCTGACTCACGACTAGCGGTTCGACCCTAACAGGACCGAGACCCGGGCCGTGAAGCTGCGTTCGACCTGGGTGGGAATGAGGCCGGACTGCACACCATCATCCTCGTAGTGCCGGCGCTGGAGCAGGTTCATTCCCATCAAGCTCAGTTCGGCGCCGTCGCGGACCTGCCACGCCAGTCCGAGATCGAGCCGCGTATAGCCGGGCATGCTCTGGGAGGGTCGCCGCCCGATCTGGTAGGCGGTGGCATCCCACCGCCAGCGGGGCGTGAACTGGAACTGGGACTGCAGCATGTACTGCTGGGCGGGCTCGTTGTTCTCGCCGCTGACCGAGCTCACGTCCTGGCTGCCCGGATCCAGATGGAGGCGCATCACGAGGCACGAGGCGTTGGCATTCAGCTTCCAGTTGCGGCTGACGCTCCAGGCGATCGACCCGCCAATTCCCCGCGTGTCGCCGTGCATCTTGTTCTCCCACGACTCGCGGACGTCGATGTGCGGAGTCGGCGTCGGCGAGAACGTCGACGAACCGGGCTCGACCGTCCGGAGCCGGCTGTATTCGTTGTAGTAGCTGCTGACGTCGAACATCACGGCGGGTGTGGGCGCGAATCGGTAGCCGGCCTCATAGGCAACGAGGATCTCGGATTGAAACGCCGAATCCCCGTAAATCGTCACCTCTGCCGGCGGCCCTCCGGTCGGCATGGTGGCGAGGTGGTAGCGAATGTCGTTCTCGGCGCGGGAGGGTGTGCGCACGGCCCTCGACACGGCTCCCCACAACGAGTGGCGTTCGCCCGGAGACCATTGCGCGCGTATCGACGGCTGCCATTCCGGGCGAGCCGAGGAGGCCGCGTCGTAAGAGCTCTCGACACGGGTGCCCAACGTCAGCCGCACGTGCCGGTTGTCGAGCACGATCTCGTCCTGGGCGAACGCGCTCAACATCGACCGTGCTTCGTGATCGGGAGCGAAGTACAGCACCGCCGTGCTGTCCAGCCGGTCGCGAACGACGCGACCGCCCAAACCCCAGACGAACTCGCTGCGACCGTTCGAGACATGGTTCTTGAACTCGAGGTCGTAGGTCTCGACGTGGGACTGCAGCACGTCGTCGTTGCGATCGCTGACGTCCGTGTAGCCCTGGAGCGTGATGTCGGAGTATGCCGACAGTTTGCGCTGCCAGCTGGCCATCAGGTTGCCGCCCTTCACGGTCGTGCGGGGCGAGACCTGAAGCTTGTAGGGCGGCGAGTCGATCGCCTCGTAGATGGATTGACCGGCGTCGCCACTACGCAGGTCACCCGTCAGCGTCCACCGCGTGCGGTCCGAGACCGGTACGTCGGCGCGGAACCCGGCGTGAAGTCCGCTCCAGGAATCCCACGCGTTCTCGGCGGTTCCGGGTATGGCGGAACCCGCGCGACTCGCGCCCCGCGCGAATACGCGGAATGCGCCCCGCGTCCCCAGCGTCCCTCCCCAGCGCGCGGAACCGCCGCCGAGCTCCTCGTTGCCGGCGGCGGCGCCGAGCGCCGCGCCCCGGGTGTCGTGGGCGTCCCGGGTGATCACGTTGATGACGCCATTCATCGCATTGGCGCCCCACACCGACGCGCCGGGGCCGCGGATCACCTCGATGCGTTCGATGTCCTCGAGCAGCAGGTCCTGCTCATCCCAGTAGACCCCAGCGAAGATCGGCGAGTAGACGCTGCGACCGTCCACAAGCAGCAGCAGCTTGTTCGCGATGCGGCCGCTGAAGCCGCGCGCACTGATCGACCAGATGTTGGCGTCGATGTGCGCGACCTGCATCTCCGGCACCATCCGCAGCACTTCGGCCAGCGTGGTCGCACCCGAAGCGCGGATCTGGTCCCGGCCGATCACGGTGATCGCCGAGGCCACGTTCGAGAGCACCTGCTCGTGGCGCGAGGCGGAGGTTACCTCGAGTTTCATCAGGTCTTCGAGGCCGATTCGCGTAAGGTCGGAAGCGTCTTCGACCGTGTCCGTTGCGGCTGCGGCGACCGGCATACCGATCGCGCAATGCGGCGCGACGACGACGGCGGCGGCGGCAAGCAGGAATGCGCTCAGCAGGCCCCACGCGGTCGCGCGGGAAGGCATATCGAACGGGGTCGCGGCCTGCACGCGCGCAACCGGCGGCGGCCCGCCGACGTTCCAACGATTCATGATGGCTCCTCGATCGAATGGCGACTCGGGGAGCCGAAATAGCGCGGCCTATGCACTCCCGTCAGGTTACGTTGGGGGTATCGGCCCAGCGGGCGCGAAGAACCATGCGCGTTCATCAGCGAGCGTCAACTTCGCGACAACTTCCTGACCACGGCGCCTCGTTCCCCGCGTTCACGCTGCGTCCATCGGGCGTCTCGGTTGAAACGAAGGCCACTTCGGGACGAGTTCCCGGCGGCTCGCGGAGCGCGGGGCGCGCCCAGGGCGAGACGATCCCTGCGTACCGGACGCACCGTTCGCCTGCTAGACTGCGCCACGCAATCCACCGCCACCGCTCCAGTCCCAATTCGACCGCATCACCTCGAGGAGCTCATGAAGCCGCAGCTCGCCGCCCTTGCAGCCGTGTGTGCCGGTGCCCTGATTGTCACGAGCTTGACCCACGCGGTTCCCGCCACGAGCCCGGCTCCGCACCCGACGCCGCACGCGGCCCCGGCGCATGTCCGCATGGCCTCGGGCAGCGATACGCTGTTCAAGGCCTCGACGTTCGAGGGTCTCGCGTTCCGCAGCATCGGCCCCGCGGTCAATTCGGGGCGCGTGGTCGACATCGCGGTGGCGCCGAACGACAAGTACACCTGGTACATCGCGGTCGCGTGCGGCGGCATCTGGAAGACAACCAACGCCGGCACCACATGGGATCCGGTGTTCGACCACGAGAAGTCGTTCTCGACCGGCTGCGTGGCGATCGACCCCCGCCATCCGCTCACAGTGTGGGTGGGGTCCGGCGAGAACAACAGCCAGCGCAGCGTCGCGTACGGCGACGGCGTCTACAAGTCCCTGGACGGCGGCCGGCACTGGAAGAACGTCGGACTCCAGAGCTCGGAACACATCGGCAAGATCCTGATCGACCCGCGCAACTCCGACATCGTGTACGTCGCGTCGCAGGGGCCGCTGTGGAACACCGGGGGGGAGCGCGGTCTCTACAAGACGACGGACGGCGGGAAGACGTGGAACCGCGTGCTCGCGATCGATGACCGCACCGGCGTCGCCGACATTGCATTCGATCCGCGCGACCCCGACGTGATCTACGCGGCCGCCTACGAGCGGCACCGACGGGTATGGACGCTGATCGGCGGCGGACCGGGCTCGGGGCTGCACAAGAGCACCGACGGCGGGAAGACGTGGACCAGGCTCACCAACGGCCTGCCCAAGGACGACCTGGGGCGCATCGGCATCGCGGTGTCGCCGGTAAATCCCGACTACGTGTACGCGCTGGTCGAGGCGGCCGGCAAGACCGGCGGGGCGTACCGATCCACCGACGGCGGCGGCACGTTCGAGAGGATGAGCGACTATCAGACGACGGGCGGGCAGTACTACGAGGAGCTGGTCGCCGACCCGAAGACGCTCGATCGCGTGTATTCCATGGACACGTTCATGCAGGTGACGAACGACGGCGGCAAGTCGTGGCATCGGGCGGGAGAGAAGTTCAAGCACGTCGACAACCACGCGATCTGGATCGACCCCGACGACACCGACCACCTGCTGGTGGGCTGCGACGGCGGGCTCTACGAGAGCTTCGACCGCGCGACGACGTGGAACTTCAAGGCGAACCTGCCCATCACCCAGTTCTATCGTGTCTCGGTCGACAACGCGCTGCCGTTCTACAATGTGTACGGCGGCACGCAGGACAACAACTCGCTGGGCGGCCCGTCGCGGACCACGAACCAGCACGGCATCCGCAATTCCGACTGGTTCGTCACGATGGGCGGCGACGGCTTCCAGAGCCAGGCCGATCCCGAGGATCCCAACACGGTCTACGCCGAGGCCCAGTATGGCGAACTGGACCGGTTCGACCGCGCGACCGGCGAGAAGGTGATGATCCAGCCGCAGCCCGGCCCCGACGAGGATCCGCAGCGCTGGAACTGGGATTCGCCGCTGATCATCAGCCCTCATTCGCACACCCGCCTGTACTTCGCGTCGCAGCGGCTGTGGCGCAGTGACGACCGCGGCGACTCGTGGCGCGCGGTGAGCCCGGATCTGACGCGCAAGCTCGATCGGAACCGGTTTTCGGTCGCGAACCGCATGTGGAGCGTCGACGAGGTCGCGAAGAACGCCTCGACATCGTTCTACGGCAACCTGGTGTCGATCGCCGAGTCACCGCAGCAGGAGGGACTGCTGTATCTCGGCACCGACGACGGGCTCGTGCAGGTCAGCGAGGACGGCGGCGCCCACTGGCGGCGGACCGAGCGGTTCCCCGGCGTTCCCGATCGCACGTACGTGTCGCGGCTGTCCGCGTCGGAGCACGATGCGAACGTCGTGTACGCAGCGTTCGACAACCATAAGAACGGCGACTTCAAGCCCTACGTGCTGAAGAGCGCCGATCGCGGCCGGAGCTGGAGCTCGATCGCCGGCAACCTGCCGGCGCGCGGCACGGTGTACTGCGTGATCGAGGATCCGGTCGACGCCAAGCTGCTGTTCGCGGGCACCGAGTTCGGCGCGTTCTTCTCGGCCGACGGCGGCCGCCGCTGGAGCCAGCTCAAGGGCGGGATGCCGACGATCCAGGTGCGCGACATCGTCGTCCAGAAGCGCGAGAACGACCTCGTGATCGCCACGTTCGGGCGCGGATTCTACGTGCTCGACGACATCACGCCGCTGCGCACCGTCACGGGTGACCAGCTCGCCAGTGATGCCGCGCTGTTCCCGGTTGCGAACGCGCGGATGTACGTGCCGGACTCGCCGCTCGGCGGGCGCGAGAAGTCGCAGCAGGGACACGCGCTCTACGAAGCGCCGAATCCACCGTTCGGCGCGACCTTCACGTATTACTTGAAGCGTGATCTCAAGACTCGCAAGAAGCTGCGCGTCGAGCAGGAGCGCGCCGAGATCGAGAAGAAGCGCGACGTCTACTACCCGTCCTGGGACAGCCTCAAGACCGAGGACCGCGAGGAGGACCCGGCGATCGTGCTGACGGTGGCCGACGAGGAGGGCCACGTCGTGCGCACCCTCACCGGCCCCGCGACGGCGGGGTTCCAGCGCGTCGCCTGGGACCTGCGCTATCCGGCGCCGGATCCGGTGCGTCTCAAGGCGCCCGAAGAGTTGTCGCCGTTCAACGATCCCCCGTTCGGTCCGATGGCGGCTCCCGGCAGCTACCTCGTGACGCTGTCGAAGCGCGTGGACGGGAAACTCGCTCCGCTCGCAGGCCCGGTCAAGTTCACCGCCACTCCGCTCGGCAGCTCGACCGTGCCGCTCGCGAATCGCACCGAGTCGCTGGAGTTCGAGCGCCGGACCGCCCGGCTTCAGCGCGCGGTGCTGGGCGCCACCCAGGTCGCCGAGGAGACCCGGACACGCCTCGCCACCCTCAAGAAGGGGATCGACGAGACCCCGGGCGCGGCTCCCGAGCTCGCGGCGCGCGTCAGGAGCCTCGAGGGCCGGCTGGAGGATATGATCGCGGAGCTGTCGGGCGATCCGGTGCGCGCCAAGCGCAACGAGCCGACGCTGCCCGGCATCGCGGATCGGGTGGGCCGCATCATCGACAGCCACTGGCGTTCGAGCGGACTGCCGCCGGCGACCGCGCGGAGCGACTACGACATCGCGTCCACGCAGTTCGGCAAGACGCTCGCGAAGCTGCGCGAGCTCGTTGATACCGACCTCGTGAAGCTCGAGGCGGACGCCGAATCCGCGGGCACGCCCTGGACGCCGGGCCGGCTGCCGACCTGGAGCGGCGAATAGATGACGGGCGTGCGCCTGTTGGTTCCACGGAAGCTCGCGGCCGCGATTCGCGCCGCCGTGCTGCTCGCCCTAGTCGCCACCGCCGTCGCCGCGGCGGCTTCGACCGCCACCCGACCCGTGCCGCATGGGCAGCACGTACCGCTCACCGCCGGCGCGCGCCCTGCGCCGGGCGACCTCGCCGCACACGTGCCGCGCGCGCAGCCCGGCCCCGCGGGCCGGGGCCGCGTGCGTCTGCCGAACGGCTGGTACCTGTCGCCGTCGGGCCGGCAGGTGGCGGTGGGTGATTTTCCGATGGGACTCGCCGTCAGTCCCGATGGCCGGTTCGCGGCCGTGACTCACAGCGGCTGGCATGCCCGGGGCCTCGACCTCGTCGACCTGCGCTCGGGCACACGCATCATGACCGTGCCGCTCAAGGACACCTGGCTCGGCGTGACGTTCTGCGACGCCGGCCGCATGCTCGCGGTGGCGGCCGGCACCACGAATCGCGTGCGGCTCTACACCATGACGGACGGCCGCGCGACGTTCGCCGACACGATCGTCGTGGGCCCGCCATGGTCCGCGGGCGGCCAGTATCCGCAGGGGAAGCACCTCGACTACGGACCGGGCGCGATCTGGAGCACCGGGCTGGCGGCCGACGACGCACGCGGACGGCTGTACGCCGTGTCACGCCTCGACTCGGCGCTCAACGTGCTCGACTTGGGGCAGCGCAGGATGCAGCGCCGCGTTCCGCTCGGCGCCGTGCCCTATACGTGTCTCGCCTCGCGCGATGGCGCCCGTGTCTATGTGTCGCTGTGGAGCGCCGCCCGCGTCGCGGTCGTGGACGCCGTCACGTTCGAGGTGCGCCGCACGATCGCGGTGGGCGCCCATCCCACCGATCTCGCCGAGACCCCCGACGGCCGCCGGATCTTCGTCGCGAACGCGAACGAGAATACCGTGTCGGTGGTCGATCTCGCCGCCGGCCGCACCGTCGAGACGCTGCGCACCTCGCGCGACCCGCACGAGCCGGCCGGGACCACGCCGAACGGCCTCGCCCTGGACGCCCTGGGCCGGCGGTTGTACGTCGCGAACGCCGGGGCCAATCACGTCGCCGTGTTCGACGTCCGCCGGCCCGGAGCGTCGCGGTCGATCGGCTTCGTGCCGGTGGGCTGGTATCCGACGGGAATCCGTCTCGTGCCCGGGCGGCACGCGCTGGTGGTGACGAACGGCAAGGGTGGGGGCTCCGCGCCGAGCACGGGCGGTGACCCAGACACCGCGGCATGGTGCAACTACATCTCGTACAGCCCGTCCTCGCGCGGCAGCCTGTCGCTGCTGCCCGAACCCGACCCGGCGTCGCTGGCCACCGCCACGCGCCGCGTGCTCGCGAACACGCCGCCGGTGCGGCTACGCGGCCGCACGCCGCGGCCGCCGATCCGCCACGTGTTCTACATCCTCAAGGAGAACCGCTCGTACGATCAGGTGCTCGGCGATATGCCGCAGGGCGCCGGTGATTCGTCGCTGTGTCTGTTCGGCGCACGCGTGACCCCCAACCACCATGCGCTGGCGCGCGAGTTCGTGCTGCTCGACAACACCTATTGCGATTCGGACGGCAGCGCCGACGGCCACAACTGGGGCATGGGCGCCTACGCCACCGACTACGTCATCAAGGGCGAGCCGAACAACCCGATCTATGATTTCGAAGGCGGCAATCCGCTCGCGTATCCCCAGGCCGGCTACCTGTGGGACCTGTGCGCGCGGCACGGCGTGTCGTATCGCAGCTACGGCGAATTCGTGTTCAACGGGCCGACCCACGGCGACACCGTGACGGCCGGCATGGCGGGGCTGGCCGGCCACATCGCGCCGCGCTATCTCGGCTTCGACATGAGCTACTCCGACCTCGACCGGCAGCGCGCGTGGCTCGAGGAGTTCGACCGCTTCGATCGCGACGGCGGCCTGCCGCAGCTCAGCATCATCCGGCTGCCGAACGATCATTCCGAGGGCACGTGCAGCGGCCGTCCGACGCCGCGCGCCCACGTGGCGGAGAACGACCTCGCGCTGGGGCTGATCGTCGAACGCATCAGCCACAGCCGCTACTGGAGGAACTCGTTGATCCTCGTGATCGAGGACGACGCTTCGAACGGGCAGGACCACGTCGACGGCCACCGCACCGTGGCGCTCGCCGCGGGACCGTACGTGAAACGCGGCGTGATCGACAGCGGCCTGTACACGAACTGCAGCGTGCTCCGCTGCATCGAGGACGTGTTCGGGCTGCCGCCGATGTCGCAGTTCGACGCCCGTGCCAACGGGCTCGAGGGCATCTTCCGCACGACCCCCGACCTGGCCCCGTTCACGCACCGCGCGGCACTGGTGGACGTCGACGAGCGGAATCTGGCGGGTGCGTTCGGGCAGGCGGACAGCGACGCGATGAACTTCCGGGTCGCGGACGACGTCCCCAACGACGTGCTCAACGCGATCCTGTGGCACTCGGTGCGCGGGGTTCAGGCGCCGCTGCCGCCGGTCGTGCGCAGCGGCTTCACGCTGGGCGCGGGCCACGCGGCGGCCGATGACGACGAGTGACGAAACCTTGAGCGGGCGGGCGGGCCATGGGCTCGAAGCCGGCCGCGCTGCCGCCGCTCAGCTCGCTTCGTCGATGATGACCGGGTCGTCCTGTTCCGCGAGGCGGGGGAGGTCCTCGAACGCCAGTTGATGGCCGGAGCGCGCGGCCTTGGTCTCGAGGTAGAACCGGTTCCACTCCGTCGCCGGGATGATGTGCGGGATGCGGCCCGTGACCTTGATGCCGAGCTGTTCGAGCTGCAGGATCTTGTTGGGGTTGTTCGTCATCAACCGGATCGAGCCGATGTTGAGGCTCGCGATCATGTGCGCCGCGACGGCGTAGTCGCGCTCGTCGTCACGAAATCCGAGCGCGAGGTTGGCATCGACGGTGTCGAGCCCGCGATCCTGCAGGGCGTAGGCGCGGATCTTGTTGATCAGGCCGATGCCCCGACCCTCCTGGCGCATGTACAGCACCATCCCGCGCTCCATGGTGGCGATGTGGCGCAGCGCCACCTCGAGCTGGTCGCGGCAATCGCACCGCATCGAACCGATCACGTCGCCCGTGAGGCATTCGGAGTGGAGCCGGACCGGCAGGTCCTCGGCGCCCATCACGTCGCCGTGGACCAGCGCGACGTGTTCCTTGGCGTCCCGGTTGTTCCAGAACGCGATGATCCGGAAGTTTCCGAACCGGCTCGGGAGGTTCGCGACGGCCTCCACCCTGACGCACACGTGATGGGCGCCAAAGCCGCTGCAGTCGTGGTCCCGGTCGCGCTCGACCAGGTCGTCGAGCGTCGCAACCCGGGGGATCCCGGAGCATGGCGGTTGGGTCATGCGCATGACTGTATCACGCATGGGCACTGCGGCCAGGCGCCGGCCCACGGTGGGCTGCGGACCCGTTGCGGGTTCCGCGGCGCGGTCAGCGATCGCGCGCGGTCATCCGTGTCCGGGCTTCTTGTCCTTCCCGGTGCGCGGCCGCTCGAAGTGTGCAATCAGAGTCTGGAATCGCGCGTCGGATCGCAGCGGATCGAGATCGCCGTCGGTCCACACCTGGCTTTGAATCTCGAACCCGGCGTTGGCCGCCTGCGCCAGCCAGCGCAGCGCGCCGCCCACGTCGCCGGTCCGCGCCGCGGAGCACGCCAGATTGTAGCGGGTGGTCGGTCGCCGGTAGCCGGGCGCCAGCGCCCGAGAGAACGCAGCCGTGCCCGCATCGCCATCCCGGGTCCGCAACTGCGCATAGCCGAGATTGAACCACGCGCGCCCGGCGTCCGGGTGCCGCTGCGCGACCCCTTCGAAGTGCGGCACGCCGCGCCGCCAGCCGGAGCGATCGTCGTCGGACCGGAACGGCTCGAGGGACAGGTCGCGGGCCAGCGCGATCATCCGCCCGAAGCGCGGGTCGCGGTGCAGGTTGTCGAGGTCCGAGTCCTGCTCCGTGTGGTCCGGATTCCCCGAGCCCTCGCGGATCGAGCGCTCGAGCCCCTCGAACGCGCCGTCCAGGCCGGGGGCGGTCAAGGCAATTCTTGGAACACCTCGGGGGTTCCGCCGGCCGCCGTCCGAGCCGCGTGCAGCTCCGCGGCGGCAACCGACCGCACCGGGACGCCGGGGGGTGCTCCGCTTCCGGCGGCCGACGGGGCGGGTTCCGGCCCGCGGAACAGCAGCTGGGCACGGACGTCGTCGCCGGACGTGAACGTGATCCAGTACATCGCGTCCGTCACGATCGCGCCGCCCGCATCGCGGCCGTCCCACACGATGCTGGCCAGGCCGCCCAGCGCTAGATCCGAAAACAGCGTGCGCACCCTGCGCCCGCCCAGGTCGAGCACGGCGATCGTGATCGGCTCGATCCGCGGGACTTCGAAATACACGGTGGTGGTGTCGGGCGACGGATTCGGCGCGGGATACAGGTCGCCGAGTGCCGCGAGCCGCAGCGTGTCGCGGACCACGAGATCCTGGTTCACGACCGTGAGCTTCTCGGTGGTGTCTGCGATCGCACCGACGACCCGGGTGCGCGCAATGTAGCCGCCGGGACCCAGCCCCGAGAACTTGTAGATTCCCTTCACGGTGGTGGTGACACCCACGATCCGGCTGCCGAACGCCAGCTCGACCTGCACGCCGTCGGCATTCCCCACGACCTTGGTGCCGGCGAAGTGGCCGCTCGCCTGCGTGAGGTATCCCGTCAGCTTGACGTGGCCTTCGATCGAATACAGGCGTGGTGCCTCGGGACTCGTGGAACAGCCGGCCGCCACCAGCACCGCCACGAGACCCGCGAGAACCCACGGCCGGTACCGGGGCCCGGCCGGGTCGGAACCGTCACGGCGGTCCGGGCGCGCACTGCGGTTCCATGCCATACCAAGGATCCTAACGAATTTACGCCGCCACCGGCGGGAAATCGCAGCCCCTGGCGTGGCAACGCGGCGGCCTTGCGCTTCGCGATCAAATGCCTCGAGCGCCGCCCGCGCTCGAGTCGCCACGCGGGACGGTCGAGATCCGGTAGCGGGAGGGTGGCGGGTTACTTCGCCGGGGCGGGCAGCGCCCTCAGGAACTCCGCGGCCTCGTCGGACAGGTTCGGCGACCAGTGGCCGAACAGCAGCTTCTTCACCGGCACCGGCTGCCCGTAGAACGCAGCGATCGCCTTGTCGTCGGCCGACAGCCGCGCGCCCTCGAGCGAGATGCCCGCGAACAATCCCTTGGACCTGCCGTACGAATAGATCTCGGAGTTCAGGTTGAGGTCAGTGCTGGCCTCACCGCCGCGGCCCACCGGGCCGGCCGCCACGCTCGCCTTGCCACCCAGCGTGAACTTGCTGTCGAGCAGCGATCGCGCGCTCTTCTCGGTCATGAAGAACAGCACGACATCGCTCTTCTCGACCCCGATCTGAAAGCCCATGCTGCCGCCGGTGAGCCGCAGGAACGCGGGAGGGCTCCAGGCACCCGAATCGTTGCGGCAGCTCACCACGCCCTGGCCGAACCGCGCACCGTAGCCGAGCGCTCCCTTGATCACACCGGGAATGACGGCGACGCACTTGCACCGTTCGAGCAGCGCCTGGGGCACGGAGCTGTCCGGGGCGCTCATGATCTCCTGGTAGGCGTTGCGTGCATCGTTGAGGCGTACCCCGAGCTTGTACGCCAGCGGCTCCTCGGCGCGGACCGTGTGGGCCCCCGCGAGGACGGCGGCGAATACGAGTGCGACGGTCGAAAGTCGTTTCATGGCAACACTCCCTGTTTGGAACGAGTGATGGCACGCGGGCATCCGCGCGGATCCGGGCAGGTGCAAAGAGTCGTTCGGAGCACTCATTCCGGGCTTGCATCGCAAATTCAGGTCATTCTAAGCTCACGGCAGGGCGATGCCGGCCACTCGGGGCTCGCGCGCACCTCTTGGGCAGCAAGCGGCGTCGGCGAGTCCACGCGGTTCACGGTGGCCACTGACGCCGCGTTTGTTTGCCGCCCGCACGTTAGACGCGGCTCGGAGCCGCAGGGTGCGCCCGCGTTGTGGACGGCGGCCGGGCCCCAAGCCGCGCGATGGCGGCGATCCCGCATGCGGGGCCCAGCGCCAGCACAGTGAACGCCCAGCGCCAGCCGGTATGGGCGACCAGCACGGGCAGCCCCTGGATCGTGACCGTGGTGAGCAGGAACCCCACCGAGGTCTGGAGCGTCAGCGCCGTCCCCACCGCGTGACGCGGCGCGTACTCGGTCACCATGGCGCTGAACTGCGCCGAATCGGCGACGACGAAGAATCCCCACACCAGCACGAGCGGCATCAGCAGCCACGGACTCGCGCCGAACACCAGGCCGACCGTGAGGCAGCATGCGCCGCTCGCCGCCATCGCGATCGTCACCACCCGGGAGTAGCCGAGGCCGCCCGCGGCCCAGCCGCCCCATACGCATCCGCCGGCGCCGGCCACCAGCACGAAGAATGTCGCGAGGTCCGCGGCCCGCCGGTCGGGTGCGGCGCCCGCGGCGGCGAACCCGGCGGCCAGGAACGCCGGCATCCAGGTCCACATCGCGTACAGCTCCCACATGTGCCCGAGGTATCCCGACGTGGCGAGGCGGGTCTCGCGATGGCGCACGACGTCGGCCACCAGCTTCCAGTCGAACGGCCGGCGCTCGAACGGATACGGACCGTCGTGGTACAGCGTCGCGATCATCACCGCGGCGCCCACCGCCCCGAGCGAGGGCAGCGTGACCACATAGAACACGTCGGGATCGCCGAGCGCGTGGACGAGGTAGGGGATGCCCTTGCCGATCCCGAGTGCGCCCACGAGCACGCCGATCGCGAGTCCGCGGCGTTCGCGGAACCACGTGGCCGCCATCTTCATCCCCGGCGGATACACACCGGCGAGGAAGCAGCCCGTGGCGAACCTCGACACCAGGGCGCCGCCGTAGCCCGGCGCGGCGAGCAGCGACAGATTCGCGAGGCTCGCGAGCAGCGCCGAGACGGCGAAGTAGTTTCGCGCCGGCCACAGGTCCGCGAGATTGAGCACCGCGGCGGACGCCGTGCCCACAACGAATCCGAGCTGCACCGCGGTGGTGAGCCAGCCGAGCTGTCCCGCGTCGAGCCCCCAGCGCGCGCCGAGCTGGATGCGCGCCGCGTTGGCGGCGAACCACAACGACATGCCGAGCAACTCCGCCGCCGCGAGCAGCGCAAGCATGCGCCACGGCGTGGCGGACTGCGGAGTCGCATCGGACACGGGCGCGTGGGTCATGGCGGCGCACCTTACGCGAGCGACCCGCCGGAAGCCACGCGCGACCGGTCCTTGGTCCTCGCGCGCCGCGTCGCGTTGCGCGTGCCGACGCCCCACATCCGCGCGGGTGCCGCCGCCCGCCCGAATCCTGGCGTGTGCCGCCGGCCCGCGCTCGCCGAACACCCGGATGGCCACCCCTTGCGGGATGGCCATCGGGAATCGGTTTCGTGCGGCTTACGGATCGCCTAGCGGAACAGCACGATCTTCCTGCTCGACACCCGCTCGCCGGACGCCAGCCGGACGAAGTAGGCGCCTGCCGGCAGTGGGCGACCGCCCTCGCCGCGTCCGTCCCACCGCACGGAACTCATGCCGGCCTGGACGGTGCCCGAGACGAGCGTCCGCACGCGCTGACCACCGAGCGTGTAGACGGCGAGGTTCGCGTTGCCGGCCTTCGACATCGCGTACGCGATGACCATGCCGTTGCGCGCCGGATTGGGTGCGGCCGCATAGATGCCGAAGTCCACACCCTTGAGATTCGGCAGCACGTCGGCATTGGCCCACTGGCACTGCTCGGCGCACACGTCGATCGTGCCGGGAACTCCGTCACACACGAACGTGACGCTGAAGCAGCACGACAGGTTGGGCGCGCTCGTGGGAATCGCCACGCTGATCCAGCCCGTCCAGCCCGGCGGGACCGGGTTCGGAGCGGGCGTGAAGTTCTCGTTCAACAGCGTGGCGTTCCAGCCCGGACACAGACCGGCGATCGACCACGTCGCGCCGGCGGAATTGTTGCAGAACACCAGCGTGTGGATGTGGCTCGAACCGGAACCCGGACGCACCAGCAGCTGGGTGAAGTGGCGACCCACCTGTCCGGAGCCACCCGGGCCGTTCCAGTTGATGTCGACGTTGCCCGACCAGCTCGTGTCGGGCGGACACGGCGACCCGGGCGCGGGACCGCCACCGGGCAGCCGTTCCTGAGGCTGGGGCGGCAACTGCGCCAGTGGCACTTCGATGAACACGTCGAAGAAGCTCGACGGCTGGATCGGCGGCACGTCGAACGTCCCGATCGTCCCCGCGTCGGGCAGGAACACTCCGAACTGCTGGGAGTGCATCGTTCCGCTCACCGGATCCGTGGGGTTATTGGCATCGGGATTCGACCAGCGCATGTGGAACCGGATGCTGCTTGTGCCGGCAACCCGCGCCCAGTCCACGACTCCGAGCACCGGCTTCTTCGGGCCGCAGTTGCAGGTGTAGGCGCACACGTCGATCACACCCGGAGTGCCGTTGCACGTGAAGACGACCTTGAAGCAGCAGGTCGTGGGAATCGGCGTTCCCGCGGGCGCCTGCACGGCGAGCAGTCCGACCCAGCCCGGCGGCACCGGATTCGGCGCCGGCGTGAGATCGGTGTTGAGCAGCGTGGCGCTGAACCCCGGGCACAGGCCCGCAATGGTCCACGACGCGCCGACCGCGCTCTGGCAGTCGGTCTCGATGAACAGGGTGGTGGGTGCGGCACCCGGACACACCGGCATCTCGCCGAAGTGCTTGAATGCCTGCCCCGGCCCGCCGGTCCCGTTCCAGGTGATGTTGACGTTGCCGTGCCAGTGGTCGGTGACGCACGGGTTCGGCGTGCCCGCCGTGCTGCCGGGCACCGTCAGCGCCGGTTCGGGCGGCAGCTGCGACCTGTCGATGTCCAGGAACACGTCGAAGAAGCTCGACGGGGCGATCGCCGGAACGCTGAATGGCCCGATCGGGCCGAAGTCCGGCAGGAACACGCCGAGCGCCTGCGAATTCATCGTGCCGCTCACGGGTCCCGACGACGAACCGGCGTCCGGGTTCGTCCAATGCTGATGGAAGTGGACCGTCGAGCCGGTGTTCGTCCAGTCGACCGAGGACAGCGTCGGCGGATGCGAACCGCCGCACTGGCAGGCGGTCGAGCAGATGTTGATCGTGGCCGTGGCGCCGTTGCACTGGAACACCACGCCGAAGCAGCAGCTGGCGCCGGAAGGAACGGACCCGGCCGCCGTGATCGAGATGAAGCCCGACCAGCCCACCGGCACGGGATTGGGCGCCGGCGTAAGGTTCTCGTTCACCAGCGTCACGGTGAAGCCGGGGCACACGCCGACGAGCGACCACGGCATCGGCGACGTGCAGTTGCTGGGCCGGAAGTGGATGTAGGACGGCGCACCGCCCGCACATGTGAGCAGGTCGGCGTAGTGCCGGTTGACCTGGCCCGACTGCCCGGAGCCCGACCACTGGATGTCGACGTTACCCGCCCAGTTGGTGTCGGGCGGGCAATCCGACAGCGTCGCCGGACCGCGGTGGCGCATGGACGCGGCGAGCGCCGGGACGCCACCGGACCCGCCGATCAGCTTCTGCGGCGCCGGGGGGAGCGAGGACAGCGGAACCTCGAAGAACACATCGAAGAAACTGCTGGGCTGGAGCGGGGGCACATTGAACTGGCCGATCTGCCCGGCATCCGGCAGGAACACGCCGAATTCCTGCGACGACATCGATCCGCTGATCGGCGGCGACATCGCGTCGTTGTCCAGGTTCTGCCAGCGGATGTGGAACTTGATGTCGGTCGTGCCACTCACGGGCAGCCAGTCGATCGCCGTCGGAGACAACACGCCGACGCAGCCATTGCCGCCGGTCGGGATTTCACCGACCTCGCCGGCTGTGCGCTGATAGGTACCCGGCCGCGCAAGCGCCGTGCCGCTGCCGAGATTGGACTGACTCGCGGCGGGCGTGTCGGGCAGAAATGCCGATGCGATCGCTCCCGCGTCGGGACCGTCGATCGAAATCCCGGTCTTGTCCATCTTGGGATTCGAGGGCGAGGTGGCGCCCCAGCTCGCGTAGTCGACGTCACACACGCGGTCGGACACGCCGTCCCAGCAGAACAACATCACCCACTCGCCATTCGTGGCGCTGGGATTGGTGAACATGCCGCCGGTGACCGGGAAGACGGAGCCGGTCGCGACGTTGACCATGTCGTCGCTGGTATTGCCGTTCGTATTGGTCATTTCGAGGAAGTACTGGGCGCCGGGCGCGCTGGCGCCGCTCGCGGCGAAGCCGGTCTTGGTCACGCAGACCACCGCCGTGCGGCCCGGGTTGAGCGAGAGCCCGGCGGGGAACTTGAGCGCGAAGTCGCTGGTGTTCGCCACGGCGAACGGACCGTTGACAACCTTGTAGTAGCCGATGTCATCGCTGAGGTACTTGCCATCCAGCGATACCGGCTTGGTGGTGGGGTTGTAGATCTCGACGAACTCGCTCGAATCGGGAGCGCCGCCGGCCGCGGCGAGGCTGGCGCCGCGAACGCCGACTTCGCTGATCAGCAGATGCGTGCCCGAGAGACCACCGGGAACCGTGCCTGGCGTGGGTAGCGCCGTGGTCCAACCGCCGCCCGTGGCGGCGAAATTCTCACTGGTTTCATTGTGCCCGCCGATCGTACACGTCTGGGGCCACGCCGCTGTGGCGAACCCCGCGATTCCGATCAGGGCCGTCGTCAGAAACGTACACAACCGCTTCATGGGGACTCCTGCAAGGGGTGGAATTTCGGGTGATGGATGGGACGCCGGGATCGGAGCGTGGTCGAAGTTTTCAGCGAGCGACCTCCTGCGACGCGGGTCCCGAGAGGCAGGCATGACGGCTCGGGTCGCGAGGGAATGGTCGGGCCGCCCGACTCGAGGAATCGATCAGGCGATGCACCGCGGAGAGCGGGCATGAGGGGCATGGGACGGCCTCGACAGGGGACTGCGATGGGACCGTTTCATGATTCCGAGATCCCAGAATGGGACATGGTCATCCCCGTGAACGGTCCAGGCAAGGGAAATCGTCAAGATTCGTAAAACCCGTTGCGATCCCCTATACAATAGACCCTCCGGAGCAACCTTAGCCGCTCCGGAGGGACCTCGGGCCTACTGTTTCGGGGTAAACCGCCGGTGTTCCTGGATCGCCGCCACCGAGGCGCTGCCAAGCGTGAACGCCGAGCGGAATTCGCCCTCGACGCCGACCTGGGCTCCGGTCCGCGGGGCGCCGTTGGTGCTTGTCACCACCGAGATCGTGCCGGTGCCGTCGTTCACCCGGTAGCCGCCGAACCCGAGCACCGCCGCCGACTCCTCGACGTTGCCTGCGATCCGCACGATGGTCTTGTCGAACCGCGACGGGTCGTCGAGCAGGGTCTTGATGGGAGTGACGCCCGCGCCACCTTTGCAGCCGGCGAGGGCGAGGACGGCGAACGCGAGCAGCGCGGCGGTGCGGATTCCGGGACGACGGGGCATGGCAACCTCCACCTGGGAAACCTCGAGAAACGGGAGCGGTCGAACGCACTCTAGAACGCCGCCGGTGGGTTGTCGAAATCACATTCGCCCTGGCATCAACCCCCGACCCGCGCCAGCCCGGCGCGGGCGTCGGGGTCGGCGGGATTCGCCTCGAGCCCGCGTTCATAGGCCCGCCGGGCCGCAACTCGGTCGCCCAGCATCTCGTACGCCGCGCCGCGCAGCGCGTCGAGGCCACCCGCGTCGGGATGCAGTTCGCGCTCGCGCTGGACCTCGCGCAGCGCGTCCCGCGGGCGTTGCTGACCGAGCGCCACGCGGCCGAGCAGCTCGTGGACCCGCGGCAGGAACGGCTGCTTCGCGAGAGCGCGTTCGAGGTCGCGCCGCGCGTCGTCGTTGCGGCCGTCCATCATGGCCAGGATCCCGAGCATGTGGCGCGCGGCGCCGTCCTCGCCCGAGGCGGCTGCCATGCGTTCGAGTTCGGCGCGAACCCGCGCGCGGTACGCGGTGTCGGCCACCGCCGCGGGGACGACCTGCATGCGGCGGACGATGCCGGCCGGCAGCAACCGGTACGCGAACGCGTTCGCGATCGGCGCCAGGCGGCGGGTGCGGCGCACCAGCACCTCGGCGGCATCGTCCGCGAACACCAGGGCCCAGCTCGAATCGGCATCAAGCACGTCGGGCAGCCGGTCGCCCGGATCCTGATCGCGGGCGAGCACGACGATGTCGAACCCGTAGCGCCGGTCGAGCGCATGCCACGCCGCCGGGTCCACGAACACCCGCGGATAGCGGGCGCGGATCTCGGGGCGGATGTTCTCCGGCTGGGTGGTGACGAACGGCAGCCGCCCGCGTCCGGGCCAGGCGCGATAGGCGAGGTAGCCGCCGAGCTGGAATGGATTGAACATGCGGCCCTCGATGTCGTGGCGCTCGAGGAACGCCGCCGCCGCCGAGGGCACCAGCGACGGCTCGATGCCGATCGCGAGCGGCAGCTCCGGACGCCGCCATTCGGCGACGCCCAGCGCGAGGCATGCGACCGCCGCCGTCGCCGCGCGCGTCCACACCGGCCGCGTCCATGCCGGCCAGCGCAACTCCCGCACGAGCGCTTCGAGATCGCGCGCCACGAACGGCGCCGCCATCAGCGCGTAGAACCCGAGGAAGCGTTGCGAGGAGATGCCCAGGTACGTGAACGCGAGGCACGCGAGCACGTCCGCCAGATCGAGCCCCGAACGCCGCCACCGTGCGATCGCGAGCAGCGGCCACGCCGCGACCAACAGCGGCAGACCGTCGGTGCGATGCGCCTGCCAGTTCACCGGCAGCAGCTCCACGACGTTGCGGAACATCGGCTCGTGACGCCAGCGGAACGCGAACTCGAACGGCTGGATGAGCGCCCGCGCGCCGAACGGATTCACGAACGACACT
Source organism: Candidatus Eiseniibacteriota bacterium (assembly GCA_038231135.1). Classification (GTDB taxonomy): domain Bacteria; phylum Eisenbacteria; class RBG-16-71-46; order RBG-16-71-46; family RBG-16-71-46; genus JANLWX01. Next base: position 52,519 of record JBBRLX010000004.1, read on the forward strand.
GCGGCGCACGCGGCGCCGATCCACAGGAACCGCCGCAGCGCCGCGCCGCGTACCGGGCGGCCGCGCTCCGCGTCGAGGGCGTGGATGCCGAGCACGAGGAACAGCAGCCAGTACGAGATGTGGACGTTGGCCCACACCAGCGCGAGCGGGATCAGCCAGCGGCGATGGTCGCGCCCGCCGTTCCGCCACGTCTCGAGGATCCACACCTCGGCCGCGAGCAGCACCGCGACCAGGCTCTCGGGCCTTACCTCGGCGCGCAACCGGTAGACCAGCGCCGCCCACGCGATGACCACGAACGCGAGGACGCCGCGGGCGCCCATGCGCCGCGCGGCGAGACCGAGCAGCGCGAACGTCGTGAGCGTCGTGAGCCAGCGGAACACGAACAGCCCCGGGATGCCGGCTACGGCCCACACCGGCCACAGCAGCGCGCGAAACCCCCACGATGTGGTGATCTGCGGATCGCCGAAGCCCACCCACGTCCATTGGTCGGTGGCAGGGATCGCGTGGCGCGCCCAGATGGCCTTGCCCACCACGAGCAACTGCCAGAGATCGGTGTCGTGGATCCGGTAGGACACCGAGAGCACGATCGAGATCGCGGCGGCGAGACCCAGGAGCAGCGCCGCGGGATGACGCAGCGCAAGGGGGGGCGCGGGCTCCGGCGGGTGAGCGGAAACGCCGCGAGCCCGGCCGCCTGGGGACGGGCTCGCGGGGGCCCGCCGCTCGGGCGGGCGCCGGGACGACGACGATCGGCTCACTCCATCAAATTACCGCCTGCCGTCCTCCGCGCGCGAATGCCGGCGGACCTCAGGAGGTGCGCGTCGCCTTCCCCGGCATCACCTGGATGCCGCCCGAGCCGGTGTCCACGTGCAGCGTGCCGCCGCCCGAGCCGATCGATCCGCGCAGGGTGCCGTGCTCCTTCTTCGTCAGCGTGTGCGGGAGATCGACCCGGACGCCGCCGCTGCCGCTGTCGAGCTCGAAGTCGGCCGCGTAGTCGCCCGGCACCCGCAGCAACACGCCGCCCGAACCGGTGTCGACGTCGATCTTGCGGGCGCGGTTCACGAATCCAACGCTGACCCGGCCGCTGCCGGTGTCCACGTGCACGTCGTTCGCGTCGACGCCCTCGGCCATCACGCTGCCCGAACCGGTGTCGACATAGAACACGGTGGCGTGGGCGCGATTCACCGCGACGGACCCCGAACCGGTGTCGAGATGGAGCCGGTCACCGTCCGAGTCCTCGACCACCACGCTGCCCGAACCGGTATCGATGTCGAGAGCCCCGCGTGTGCCGCGGGCCTCCACCGTACCCGAGCCGGTGTCGATCTTGAGCGTGCCGTGGATGTTGTCGCACCGGACCGCGCCCATGCCGGTGTCGAGCCGCAGGTCGGCGTTGACGCCGGTCGCGACCGCCGCGCCCGCGCCGAGATAGATCTGCACGTTGCGGCCGGCCGGCACCAGGACGCGAAGATCCGCGTGGGCCTCGATGCCGCCGCCGCTGCCGTGAACCGTCACGCGATTTCCGAACCCGATGAAATCCTTGCCGCCGAACGTGCCGTCGCGGTGGACTCGCACCGAGGTGTTCGATCCGAACCCGATCACGGGATACACCACCTGATTCGCGGGATAGATCACCCGCAGCGTCTGGCGCGATCCGATCGGCCCGGTCTCGATGCGCAGGTCGCCGGCGTCACGGCCCTGCCGCGTCACCTCGACCACCACCTCGGAGCCGGTGCCGGGCTCCACCCGCAGCGCGCCGGCAATGTTGTAGATGGCGAGATCCGAGCCCTGCAATGTGAACCGCTCGGCGCTCAGCGCCATGGGCGGGGCGATGACGAGCGACGCGACGAGCAGCAGCGCGAACGCCACCAACAGCAGCAAGCCGATCGGCACGGCGCCCGGGGCGATGCGCCGCAAAACATGCAACTGATTATGGGTCAATGGTTTCATGGAAGCACCTCGTATGAAGTCTAACGTCGTGGCAGGCCGCGGGGCCGTCGGGTACCGGTCATGGATGGCTCGGCTCGTCGTTGCGCCCGGTTACCTTCGCCATTCGCCACCATGAGATACTGCCCGGCGCCCGAAAGGTTGCATCCCCAATTGCAGTTTCCCCCCGTGAGGCCCCATTGAAGCTGTCCCGCCGGCTGCGCGTCGATCCCGATCGCAAGCTGTCCCTCCGCCACGTCGAACCCCGGTCGCATCCCGGAATCCGGACCAAGGCCGAGGCGGAGGCGCAGCTCCAGAGGAGCCTCACGCGCCTCGACGAACTGCAGTTCGATCTCTATGCGGAGGGCCAGCGGTCGCTGCTGATCGTGCTGCAGGCGATGGACGCCGGCGGCAAGGACGGCACCATCCGCAAGCTCGCGATGGGACTCAACCCCCAGGGTTGCCTCGTGACGTCGTTCAAGGTGCCGTCCGACGAAGAGGCGGCGCACGATTTCCTGTGGCGCGTGCACCACGTGGCGCCCGAGCGGGGCGACGTGGGGATCTTCAACCGCTCGCACTACGAGGACGTGCTCGTCGTGCGGGTGCACGACCTGGTGCCCAAGGCCGTGTGGTCACGCCGCTTTGACGAGATCAACGCGTTCGAGCACCAGCTCGCCGACAGCGGCACCCGCATCCTGAAGTTCTATCTGCACATCAGCCGCGACGAGCAGCGGCAGCGTTTGCAGGACCGCCTCGACGATCCCCGCAAGCGCTGGAAGTTCAAGCCCTCCGACCTCAAGGAGCGCGAGCACTGGGACGCCTACATGGACGCGTACGAGGATGCGCTGCGCAAGTGCAGCACGCCGTGGGCGCCGTGGTTCGTGATCCCGGCCGACCGCAACTGGTATCGCAACTCCGCGGTCGCGCAGATCGTGGTGGAGGCGCTCGAGGACATGAATCCGAAGCCGCGCAAGGCGGACTTCGATCCCAGGTCGATCACGATCGTGTGATGTCGCGCGCAGCGCAGTCTGGGATATTCCCAGCCCGGCATCAGCGCGCTTCGCGCACTCCGCGCACGTCGTAGAGCACGAGGCGCATCGGACCCGGCTCCACGTGCAGCAACCGGAAACCCGGCGGCGCGAGCGCCGGATCGAGCAGCATCGCGAGGCCGGGGCGCGTGGGCGCCGCCCAGCGTTCGTCGATCACGACCACGTCCGCCTGCGCGACCCGCACCCGGGCCGTGAGTGAATCGACGCCGCCATCCGGCAGTTCGGCGATCAGGCCATCCGCATAGAACGGCACCCACGTCTTGCGCGACATCACGACCGGCCGGTCGTGCGGCGGCCCGGAGCGTGCGTCCGTGGGCGGCCCGGTGACGCGCAGGGCCGGCCATTCGCGACGCAGCCACTCGCCGGCGGCGCGGTGCTCGGGCGCCGATTCCATGAGCGGGTGAACCAGCGAGTAGCCGCCGCCCGCCACCACGAGTCCCGCGAGCAACACCGCGCCCACGAGCGTCCGTCGGGCCGGCGCGAACCAGCCGGCGATGGTTTCGATTCCCACGGCGGCGAGCCCGAGCAGCAGCGGCACGGACGGCACGAAGAATCGCCGGTCGAAGCCGAACGGCGCGTAGACCAGCGGCAGGGCGATCAGCGTCGCCGCGGCCGGCCACAGGTCGCGGCGCCCGAGCAGCGGCAGGCCGAACAGCGCGAACACGAACCAGGCCGGATAACTCGCGAGCGGAATTGATTCGACGAGGATGCGGCCGAGATTTCGGAGCGTGCGCCGCGCGATGAGCCCCGGTGCGGCGGCGACGAATCTCGCCACCTCGACCGGGGCCGCCGGCAGGGGATTCGCGAGCGCCGGACTGTCGAACACGCGCTCCGACAGCCGCGGGGGCTCGCCGAACCGCGCATTGTATTCGGTCTTGTACGCGCGCCAGAAGTTGTAGGCGCCCTTCTCGCCGAGCGTCACGTGACCCAGCTCCGCGCGCAGGAACACCAGCCACGGCGTGACGACGAGCGCCAGCCCCAGCAGCAGCGCCGGACGCAGCCGCCGCCGGCCCCCGGCGAGCGCCGAGCCGAGCCACGCGACCAGCGCGAGCGGCAGGCCCTCCGGGCGCGTGAGGTAGCCGAGGCCGAACGCCACGCCGGCGGCGAACTCCGCGTGAACGTCGCCGCGGCGCACCGCGCGTCCGAGCAGCACCAGTCCCGCGATCAGCAGCGCGCAGAACGTCATCTCGGTGAGCGCTGCCGCCGAATACTGCACGAGCCGCGGATGGAACGCCGCGAGCGCGAGCGCCGCGAGCGCGGTGCGCTCGGTCGTGTGGTCGCGCATCCAGTCGTACAGCAGCATGAGCAGCAGGCCGCCCGCGAGCCACGACACGCAGCGCGCGGCGAATTCGACCGTGGGCGGGTCGAGCCGGTGCAGCAGCGCCGCCGGCGCCAGGACGAGCGCGATGCCGGCGGGATAGCCCGGCGGCCACACCGTGCTCAGCGCCGGGGTCCCGCCACGCCACCACGCGGCCGCGAGTCCGGCGTAATAGGCGCCGTCGTGCTCGATCACCCCGGCACGCAGCGCGACCACCGCGCGCAGCGCCATGCCTCCCGCGATGATCCATCGCGCGGGGGCAGGGGAGGCGACGGGCTCGGACAGGCGGATCCTCGATTCGCGGTTGGCGGCGGGCCCGCGCCAGCGTACCCTCGCGCGATGCGCGGCCGACCGAACGCGGATACCACCCTTTATAACAGGTTCGTGGTCCGCCACCCCATGCCGCTGCCACCGGGGACGGCCCTCGAGCCCGAATGCCGCCTCGCCGCCCGTGCCGGGATCCCGGCACGATGACGCGCGTGCGTCCGCCCCGCGCCGCGGACAGCCGGCGGCCGGTGCTGGGCTTCCTCGCCCGCTGCCTCGGCTACTGGGCGGTGGCGCTGCTCGTGCTCGGCCGGGTGCCGCAGGTGGAGACGGCGGGCATCGCGGTCACGGTCGTCACCGTCGCGAGGCTGTTCGGACTCATGGGCCGGCACATCGTGCGCCAGGGCAACTCGCTGTTCGTGGACGGCCGCGGCGTGAGCGTCGTCGGCGACTGCAGCCCGCACGTCGCGTTCCTCATATACGCCGCCGTCGTGCTGGCGTTCCCGTCGAACTGGCGCCAGCGCGGACTCGGCCTGCTGTTCGGAGCCGTCGTGATCATGATCTTCAACACCGCACGGATCGCGCTGCTGATCCAGACCCTGATCTGGCGGCCGGACTGGTTCGAGTTCGCGCACGTCTACCTGTGGCAGACCGGCACCGTGTTCGTCCTGTTCGCAACGTTTGCACTGTGGCTGCGTTGGGTCGGCCCGGCGCGCCCCGCGGTACGCGCCCGGGCGTGAACTTCCTGCTGCGGTTCGCCGCGTGGGCGACACTCGCGTTCCTGGCCGCCTGGGTGCTGCACCCGGCGTGGCAGCACGCCGTGGGATTGGCCGGGGCGCGGCTCGCGGCGCCGCCGGGGCAGGAAATCGAGATCGTCGACCTCGAGCTGTTCTATCCGTTCGACCTCGGCGTGTTTGCGGCATTGTGTATTGCGAGCGACTGGGCGACGCGCGGCCGCCGGCTCAAGGCGATCGCGATCGGCCTGCCGCTGCTCGCGATCGTCGAGGTGCTGTCGCTGGTGGTGGCGTTCCGCGTCATGATGGCGCCGGGCGACGCCGAGGCGGCCTCGCGGTTCGCCAATGCCGTGATCCGGGTGTCCGGGCTCGTAGCGGCACTGGCAGCATGGCTCGTCCTGCTCGGACGCGAGCGGCTGTCCCTCGCGTCGCGACAATGGCTCGGCAGCTGACACGGAGGACCGGATGAACCCCGAACTTCAGACGTTGGTCGATCGCATCGAATGGCTCGAGCAGCACGGGCGCGGCCAGCGCTGGACCGCAATCCTGGCACTCGTCGCGGCGCTGGCCGCGATCGCGGTGAGTGTCGGCCTCGAAACCCGGCGCGCGGCGCCGCTCGAACCGGAGGGCGGCGGACGCTTCTCGACGATCGCGGCGAACCGCATCCTGCTGCGCGACGCCGATGGCCGCGTGGCGGGCGGCTTCGAAGTCGATCGCAACGGCACGGTGCGGCTGGTGCTGGGCCGGACCGGCGACAGCAGCTCGGTACGGCTCGAAGCCCAGCGCAACGGCATCTCGCACCTCACGCTGCAGGGCGTCGGCGGTGAACCGCTCGCCGCGCTCGTCGGTTCGCGCCAGCCCGGGCTCACACTCGGCGGCCCCGGCCTCGGCAACTCGTCGCTGACCGCGGACGACGCCAGCGGGCTGCTCGTCATCCGCGACGTGCAGGGGCGCCTGCGATTCCGCGCGCCCTGAGGGCGGGGCACGGGGGGGGACAGGCGCGGATCGCGTTGCGACCGGAGCGCCGGCAGCGCCGGCGGCGCGCCACCATGATGGCCGCCGCAGTTTCTCGCCGCGGCGCGGCGCTGCTAGAGTCCTCGTTCGCTCACCATTATCCCGCCCCCCACTCGCACAGGACACGATCGCTCATGCGCAAACCCAGCCAGGCCGACGCGGAATTGCTGCTCCGACTGTACGAGATCCGCCGTGATCCGGAACTCCGGCGCGCTCGCCAGTGGTTTCTCACCGACTTCCAGCCGAGCGGCTGGATGGAGATCAAGCTGCGCTACCTGTCGCACACCGAGGAGGACCGGCACTTCCGCATGACCACGTCGTACTGGGAGATGGTCGGCACGCTGGTGAACCGCGGCGTGCTGCACGCCGAGCTGTTCTTCGACCATACCGGCGAGGACATCGTCACCTGGGAACGCTGCAAACCGTGGATCGCCGAAGCGCGCGCGGACATCCGCCCCACCTATCTGTACCAGTTCGAGCGCATGGTGGCTGCGCATCAGGCGTTCCGCGTCCGCACCATCGCGGCGTATCGGGCCGTCCGGTCCGGCAGCGGCGCCCGCGGCGTGACCCGGAAACCCGCGAAGAAGAAGTAGCGGCATGTCGTCGCGCTTCGGCGAGTTGTTCGCGGTCACCACGTTCGGGGAGTCGCATGGTCCCGCCGTCGGCGTGGTGGTCGACGGCATGCCGCCCGGCATCGCGATCGACCCGGCCGCCGTGCAGCGGGAACTCGACCGCCGCCGTCCGGGCCAGAGCGCGCTCACCACGCAGCGCCAGGAGAGCGACACCGTCGAGATCCTGAGCGGCATCTTCGAAGGCGTGAGCCTCGGCACGCCGATCGCGATGCTGGTGCGCAACACCGACGCGAAATCGCAGGACTACGACGCGCTGCGCGAGGTGTACCGGCCGGGGCACGCGGACCTGGTGTACGAGCGCAAGTACGGCGTCCGCGATCACCGTGGCGGGGGCCGGTCGTCGGGACGCGAGACCGTCGGCCGCGTCGCCGCCGGCGCGCTCGCGAAGTTCGCGCTCGCCACCGTCGGCGTGAGCATCGTCGGCGGCACGGTGCAGGTGGGAGACGTCAAGGCCGCGCGGCGCGACTGGAACGCGACCGAGCAGAACCCGGTGCGCTGCCCCGACGCCGAAGCCGCCGTGCTCATGGCGGCGCGCATCACCGCCGCCCGCGACGCCAGGGACTCGGTGGGCGGCGTGGTCGAGGTCGTGGCGCGGGGGGTGCCCGCCGGCTGGGGCGATCCGACGATGGCGAAGCTCGACGCGATGCTCGGCGCCGCGATGCTGTCGATCCCCGCCACCAAGGGCGTCGAGATCGGCGGCGGCTTCGACATGGCGGCGCGGGCGGGCTCCGAGACCAACGACGTGTTCGACGGCGATCGGTTCCTCACGAACTGGGCGGGCGGGATCGCGGGCGGCATTTCGAACGGCGCCGAGGTCGTGGTGCGGGTCGCGGTGCGGCCGGCGACGTCGATCGGCAAGCCGCAGACCGCCGCCACGCGCGCCGGCGGCACGACCACGATCGCGATCGAGGGCCGGCACGATCCGTGCATCTGCCCGCGGGTCGTGCCGGTGGCCGAGAGCATGATGGCGATCGTGCTCGCGAACGCCTGGCTGCGCCAGCGGGCGCTGCGCGGGCGCGAAGCGTGAGCGGCCGCCGCCGATCCTGGTCCCGCTCGTGCGCCCCTCGGTCCCCGCGCTGCCGCACGCCGCTTCCGGGCGGAGCCTGACGTGCTCGTGCTCCTTCACAAGGGCGTGCCGGAAACCGTCGCGAGCGACGTGGCGGCGCGGTTGCGCATGCTCGGCCTGTCGGTGCACCGCACCGAATACGACGGGCAGACCCGGCTCGGCGCGGTCGGCGACCTGTCGCATGTCGACTGGCAGGAGGTCGGCGGCTGGCCCGGCGTCGCCGAGGCGCGGCGCATCCCTGTGTCGTTCAAGCTCGTCAGCCGCGCGTTCCATCCCCACGACACCGTGGTCACCGTGGGCCGCTGCGCGATCGGCAGCGATCAGCTGGCGATCATCGCGGGCCCGTGCGCGGTGGAGGGCGAGGACCAGGCGATGACGATCGCCGCCGCGGTCGCGGGCGCCGGCGCCACGCTGATGCGCGGCGGCGCCTACAAGCCGCGGACCTCGCCGTATTCGTTCCAGGGCCTGGGCGAGGAGGGACTCCGGATCCTGCGCCGCGCCGCCGACGCCCACGGCCTCGCGGTGGTGAGCGAGGTGATGGACACCCAGCAGGTGCCGCTGCTCGCGCGCTACGCCGACGTGCTGCAGATCGGCGCGCGCAACATGCAGAACTATTCGCTGTTACGCGAGGTCGGCCAGATCGACAAGCCGGTGCTGCTCAAGCGCGGCCTCGCCTCGACGATCGAGGAATGGCTGATGAGCGCCGAGCACATCGTGTCGCAGGGCAACCACCAGGTGATCCTGTGCGAGCGCGGCATCCGCACGTTCGAGACCTACACCCGCAATACGCTCGACCTGAACGCGATCCCGGTGGTGAAGGAGCTGTCGCACCTGCCGGTCATCGTCGACCCGTCGCACGGCACCGGCATCCGCAACAAGGTCGGGCCGATGGCGCGCGCCGCGATCGCCGCCGGCGCGGACGGCCTGATGATCGAGGTGCACAACGATCCCGACCGCGCGCTGTCCGACGGCGCCCAGTCGCTCTACCCGGAGCAGTTCCGCGAGCTGGTCGCGCAGATCCGCACGATTGCCGCGGTGGTGGGCCGCCGGGTCTAGCCGGCTGAACGGTCCGAGGCCAACCGCGGACGGTGCTACCTTCATGGCATGCCACCCGCTGGCGTGGAAGAGCTGCTCGCCGGCAGCTGCGCGGGGTGTTCGGCCCCGGCGTCGATCGTGCTCGACTCCGTGCAACTGCTGCAGTCCGACAGCGTCGGCTACAACCCGGTCATCGTGCCGCGCCATCTCAACGGTCGAATCTACTGGCAGCGGGTGACCGCGCCGGGTCCGGTGATCACGTCGTTCTCGCCCGCGGGCGGCCCGCCCGGCACCGTCGTGCGCCTGCACGGCACCGGATTCACCAGCACGTCGCGGGTGGCGTTCGGGAACGTCACGGCGGCGTTCTCGGTGATGGCGGATTCCATCCTCGATGCGACGGCACCCGCCTCCGCGTCCACCGCGCCCATCCAGGCGACCAACGCATTCGCCTCGGGCTCGAGCGACAGCGACTTCGTGCAACCGCCGGTAGTGAACTCGTTCGTTCCGGCCCAGGCGCCCACCGGGCACGCCGTCTATCTGTGGGGCCGCGAGTTGCTGCACATCCGCAGCGTGACGTTCGCCGGCGCGGCCGCTGCGTTCGCCATGCGCTCCGACACGTCGCTCGCGGCCACAGTTCCCGCGGGGGCATCGGACGGTCCGATCGTCGTGACGAATCCCGGCGGGACCGCGACGACCGGCACGTTCCATGTGGGGCCGGTCACCGCGGTCGGCGATCCGATCGGCGATGGAGTGTCGCTCGGCGCCGCGGCTCCGAACCCGTTCGCGGGCAGCACGCGCTGGACGCTGAGTCTGCCGGCGCGCACGCACGTGGCGGGGATGATCCTCGACGCGCGTGGAGCGCGGGTGACGGGATTGATCGACGCCGACTGGAGCGCCGGACGCCATTCGATCGTGTGGGAGGGACGTGATACGCACGGCGCCCACGTACGGCCAGGCGTGTATTTCCTGCGTATCGATGCCGGCTCCCGTTCGTGGCGGCGCACCGTCATCGTGCTGCGATAGTACGTCGCAAAGTCTGCCCGTGCCTTGACACCCCCGCCGCGATCCGGCTTAATCCTGCGCCTCGCGGGCGATTAGCTCAGCTGGTAGAGCACTTGCTCGACAAGCAAGGGGTCACTGGTTCAAGTCCAGTATCGCCCACCATTCCCGTCACGGCGCGGCGCATCCGTTGGAGCGCGGCGGAATGCGTTCCGGCGATCGCCTGCCGCCGCCCGCGTCCGCCTTCCCACCGGGGCTCGCGCGGCAACCGCGGCGCCGGACACGCGCACCGCACCTAGGAGTCGGCCTTGTCCATGGCGACCACGTCCGAAGACCGGCCCGATGTCGTCCACTACCCGGGCGGCGAAGCGCTGTATCGCCTGCGCCACTCTGCGGCCCATGTACTCGCGACCGCGGTCACCGAGCTGTTCCCGGACGTGAAGGTCGCGGGCGGCCCGCCGATCGAGAACGGGTTCTACTACGACTTCGCGAAGGACACGCCGTTCACGCCCGAGGATCTCGAGCGCATCGAGGCGCGCATGCGCGAGATCGTGGCGGCGCAGCAGCCGATTGAATACCGTGAGACCACGCGCGACGAGGCTCGAGCGCGCTTCGAGAAGACGGGAGAGAAGTACAAGCTCCACTTCCTGTCGATGATCCCCGAGGGCGCCAAGGTCACGTACTACGTGAACGGCGAGTTCGTCGACCTGTGCCGCGGCCCGCACGTCGCGACGACCGGCGATCTCGCGGCGTTCAAGCTCACCCACAACGCCGGCGCCTACTGGCTGGGCAACGAACGCAACGAGATGCTGCAGCGCATCTACGGCACCGCGTTCGCCACCACGGCCGAGCTGGACGAGCACCTGCAGCGCATCGAGGAGTCGCTCAAGCGCGATCACCGGCGGCTCGGCAAGGACCTCGAGCTGTACTCGATCCACGACGAGGTGGGCTCCGGGCTCATCCACTGGCACCCGCATGGCGGCATGGTGCGGCACCTGATGGAGGTGTTCTGGAAGGAGGAGCACCTCAAGCGCGGCTACCAGTTCGTCTATACGCCGCACCTGGCGAGCGAGAAGCTCTACGCGATCTCCGGCCACCTGCAGAACTATGCCGAACTGATGTACTCGCCGATGGACATCGACGGCCAGCCCTACCGGGTCAAGCCGATGAACTGTCCGGGGCACATCATGATCTACACCACCCGCCGCCACAGCTATCGCGAGCTGCCGATCCGCATGGCGGAGCTGGGTACGGTGTATCGCTACGAGCGCAGCGGCGTGCTGCACGGCATGGAGCGCGTGCGCGGCTTCACGCAGGACGACTCGCACATCTTCTGCACCCGCGAGCAGCTCGCCGGCGAGGTGGAGGGGATCCTCGACCTGATGGATTTCCTGCTCAAGACCTACGGCTACGAATACGTGGCGTTCCTCGCCACCCGGCCGGCCGAGAACTACCTGGGCACCGACGAGGAGTGGGAGTTCGCCACGAACGCGCTGCGCCAGGCGCTCGAGCACCGCGGGCTGCCGTACGAGGTGGACGAGGGTGGCGGCGCGTTCTATGCGCCCAAGATCGACGTGAAGCTGAAGGATGCGCTGGGCCGCCAGTGGCAGTGCCCGACGATCCAGGTCGATCTCAACCTGCCCAAGCGCTTCGGCGTGACCTATACCGGTCCCGACGGGCAGGAGCACGAGTGCATCATGCTGCACCGCGCGCTCTATGGCTCGCTCGAGCGATTCATGGGCATCTACATCGAGCACACCGGCGGCGAATTCCCGGTATGGATCGCTCCGGTGCAGGCGATGGTGATCCCGGCGAATCCCAGGGCGCTCGACTATGCGAACGACACGGCGCGCATGCTGCACGCGGCCGGCGTGCGCACGGAGATCGATCTGCGCGACGAGAAGATGGGGGCGAAGATCCGCGACGCCGAGCTGGCGAAGATCCCCTACATGCTCGTGGTGGGCCCGCGCGAAGCCGAGGCGGGAACGGTGTCCCCGCGCCGCAAGGGCGTGGGACAGCTCGAGGCGATGACCCGCCAGGCGTTCATCGACCGGGTGCTCGAGGAGAGCCGCACGCGCACCGCTTGAGACGGCGGGGCAGGCGGGGCAGGCCCTTGCCTTTCGCCTCCGAACCGGGTAGCCTGCAGTTCGTAATTTCCAAGCAGGAGCCCGCTTCCGGCTTCTCACCCCCGCGGACCCACAGGGTTTCGCTCCGGGGTTCTCGCTTCGCCGCATCTCCGTGATGACGGCATCCGGCTTACGCCGGGCGGGGTTCTGCGTGGAATTCCCTGCCCGGCGTTTTGCATGCGCGCATGCGCGTCCGGGCCGTCCAGCACTCCTCACCGGAGGTGACAGCCATTTCGGCACCCAAGACACCCGAAGTCCGGGTCAACGACCGCATTCGCGTCCCCCAGGTGCGGGTGATCGGGGACGATGGATCGCAGGTTGGTGTGCTCCCCACGCGCGAAGCGCTGTTGCTCGCGCAGTCCAAAGGCCTCGACCTCGTCGAAGTCTCGCCCACGGCACGTCCCCCGGTGTGCCGCATCATGGACTACGGGAAATTCAAGTACGAGCAGAACCGCAGGGCGCGCAAGGCCAAGAAGAAGCAGCACCAGATGCAGCTCAAGGAAGTGAAGATGCGCCCGAAGATCGACGACCACGACTATGACTTCAAGATGAACCACGCGCGCGACTTCCTGAATGGGCGCGACAAGGTGAAGTTCACGATCACGTTCCGCGGGCGCGAAATCGCGCACCAGGACATCGGCCACGTGCTGATCCAGCGGATCATCGCGGAACTCACCGACGTATCGACCGTCGAATCGCCGCCGCGCTCCGAGGGGCGGTCACTTACGACGGTGCTGATGCCGAAACCGCCCAAGACGGGCGGCAAGGAGTCCGAGAAACCCAGTGGCGCGGCGGACGGCAAGTCCGCGCCGATGTCCTCCGGCGTCCGTATGGAAGCCGGCATCAAGGAGTAACCGCAGATGCCCAAGCAGAAGACCAACCGTGCCGCCGCCAAGCGATTCAAGCTGACGGGGAGCGGAAAGGCGAAACGGGCCCGTTCGGGCCTGCGCCATGGAATGATCGGCAAGCCTCGCGGCCGCAAGCGCAAGCTCGTGGGCATGGTGATGGTGGCCGATGTCGACCAGCCGCGCGTGCTGCGGATGCTCGGCAAGCGCTGACACTCGTTCGAATCCGGACCATATGCCCCCGTCCTGCGGTCGGCCGCATCGGGGTATGGAGGTTTGAGTCATGCCACGTTCCAAAACCGTCGTTCCCGGCCGCGCCCGGCGCCGCAAGGTGCTCACCGCGGCCAAGGGCAATTTCAGCGGACGCCGCAAGCTGTACAAGACCGCGCTCCAGACCGTGCAGCGCGCGGGCCAGTTCGCCTGGGAACACCGGCGGCTCAAGAAGCGCGACTTCCGGCGGCTGTGGATCACGCGCATCAACGCGGCGGCGCGCATCAACGGGCTGTCGTACAACTTGCTGATCTCGGGCCTCAAACGCGCGAACATCGAGGTCAACCGGAAGCTGCTCGCCGACCTCGCCGTGCGTGACGAGGCGGCGTTCGCGAAGCTCGCGGAGGTTGCGAAGTCGGCGGCGGCGTGAGCTCCGGCACCCAGTCGCTGGTGCGGGGGCTGGAGCCGCAATGGGAGGCCGCGGACCCCGCGGGCATCCTGCCGGACTGGTCCGGACGGCACGCGGAGCTGGCGGCCGCCGATCCGGACGTGGCGCACGCGGTCGCGGCCTATGCCGCGGTGATCGCTGGGGCTCCCGATCGCGCGGCACTGGTGGACCGGTTCGCCGCGGCACTGGGGCGGGAGCGCGGCGACCTGACTCGCGCGCTCGCCGAGCTGCCAGCGCTGCCCATCGAGCAGCGCCGTGTCCGCGGCAGGTCGCTCAACCTCGCGAAGCGGCTGCTCGAGGCGCTGCACCAGGCGGCGCTCGAGCGCGCCGACCGCGCGGCCGAGTTGAAGGACGCCGAGGACCCCACGCTGCCGGGCCGTCGCCCGTGGGTGGGACGCCGCCACGTGCTGAACCAGATCTACGACGAGCTGCTCGACCTGTTCCACGGCCTCGGGTATTCGGTGTACACGAGCCCCGAGGTCGAGCACGACACCTACAACTTCGGCCGGCTCAACTTTCCCCCCGACCACCCGGCGCGCGACGCGCACGACACGTACTTCGTGGCGCCCCGCGGCGCTCCGCCCCGGCATGCCGGCGAGGCTGTGGCGCCCGGCGCCGCCGGCCCCGCGCGCGACGTGCTGCTGCGCACGCACACCTCGCCGGGCTGGGTGCGCGCGATGGAGACCCAAGAGCCGCCGCTGCGGCTGGTGTTCCCGGGGCGCGTGTATCGCGCGGAGCAGGTCGACGCGAGCCACATGGACCAGTTCCACCAGATCGACGGACTCTATGTCGACCGCAACGTCAGCATGGCGGATCTCAAGAGCACGCTGAACACGTTCGCGCGCTCGATCTACGGCGCCGGCGTGCGCACGCGCATCATTCCAATCTACTTCCCGTTCGTCGAGCCCGGCGCGCAGATGGACGTGTCGTGCGTGATCTGCGACGGCGCGGGCGCGGTCAAGGACGGCGACGGGATGCGCCGCTGCAGCGTGTGCAAGGGCTCGGGCTGGCTCGAAGTGCTGGGATCGGGCATGGTGCATCCCAACGTGTTTCGCGCCGTGGGCTACGATCCCGAACAGGTCACCGGGTTCGCGTTCGGCATGGGCATCGAGCGCATCGCCATGCTGCGCCACGGCATTCCCGAGATCCGGTGGTTCCTCGAGAACGACCTGAGATTCCTCGACAAGTTCTGATCCCGCCGTCCACGCCGTTGATCGCCGTGGACTCTGTGATGGGGAGCATCTAGCGAGCATGAAGCTGTCACTCACGTGGCTGCGGGACTGGATCGACGTCGACGTAGCGCCCGAACTCATCGCCGACGCGCTGACCCGCCGCGGGTTCTACGTGGAGGGCATCGAGACGCACGGGCCGCGGTTCACCGGCGTCGTCGTGGCCCGGTTGCTGGCGGTCGAGAAGCATCCCAACGCCGACAAGCTGTCACTCACGCGGGTCGACGCCGGCGGCGGCGAGCTGCGCGTGGTGTGCGGCGCGCCCAACGTGCGCGCCGGCATGATCGTGCCGCTCGCCACCATCGGCGCCCGTCTGCCCGGCGGGCTCGTGATCCGCAAGAGCAAGATCCGCGGCGAGGAGAGCCAGGGCATGCTGTGCTCGGCGCGCGAGCTGGAGCTGAGCGACGAGCACGACGGCATCGTCGACCTCGAACGACGGTTCGCCGCGGAGGCACTCGTGCCGGGACGGCCGCTCGAGGAGCTGCTCGGCCCCGCGGAAACGGTGCTCGAGGTCGAGATGCCGTTCAACCGTCCGGACGGCATGGGCGTGCTGGGGCTCGCGCGCGAGGTGAAGGCGGCGTTCGGCGGCGCCTGGACACCCGCGGCGCGCGCGCGACTCGCGAATCGCTGGCAGCCGCCGGCGGGCGCCTCGTTCGATCTCGAGTTGGAAGACACGGAGGGCTGCCCGCGCTACCTGGCGCAGGCGATCCGCGGCGTCACGATCGCGCCCTCGCCCGACTGGCTGCGGCGGCGGCTCGAGGCGACGGGGCAGCGTCCGATCAACAACATCGTCGATGTCACGAACTTCGTGCTGTTCGAGCTCGGCCAGCCGCTGCACGCGTTCGACCTCGACCGCCTGGGCGGCCCCGCGATCCGCGTGCGCCGCGCCCGTGCCGGGGAGCGGATCGTCACGCTCGACGACAAGGAGCGCGAGCTGGATCCCGAGGTGCTGGTGATCGCGGACCGCGACGGACCGGTGGCGGTCGCGGGGGTGATGGGCGGCGCACGCAGCGAGGTCCACGCCGGCACCACGGCCCTGCTGCTCGAGTGCGCATGGTTCCAGCCGCGGCGCGTGCGGCGCGGTGCGCGGCGGCTCGGACTGTCGACCGAGGCCTCGAAGCGTTACGAGCGCGGCGTCGATCCCGGCATCGGCGCCGTGGCCATGGCGCGATTCCTCGAGCTGCTGCGCGAGGTCGCGCCCGGCGCCACGCCCGGCACGGCCGCCGAGCGCAACCTGGACACCCAGGCTCCGGTGACGCTTGCGCTGCGCAGCTCGCGGTGCGCGCGCGTGATCGGCATGCCGGTCGCGGCGGCCGACGCGGCGCGCCATCTGCGGGCGCTCGAGTTCGGCGTCCAGGGCTTGGACCCGATGACGGTCACGGTGCCGAGCTGGCGCGTGGATGTGACGCTCGAGGACGACCTGGTGGAGGAGGTGGCGCGGTCGCAGGGCTACGACGCCATCCCCGAGGCGCCGCTCGAGACCGGCGGCGCGTATGCCCGGCGCAGCCCCGCGGAGAAGGCGTTCGAGCGCGCGCGCGCCGCGATGCTGGCGCGCGGCCTGACCGAAGCCTGTTGCTCCGCGCTGCTGTCGGAGGGCGAGGCGGTGGCGACCGCGGCGCTGCTCGGCGACGGCCCCGCGGCGCTGGTCCGGCTCGACAACCCCATGAGCCGCGAGAGCGAGGTGCTGCGCCCCAATCTGCTGGGTGGGCTGCTGCGCGCCTGCGCTCACAATCTCAAGCAGGGAACCGCCGGCGTGCGGCTGTTCGAGATCGGCCACGGCTTCACGTGGGGCGCACCGCCGGGAACGAACGTCGGCACCGGTCGCGCGACGCAGGGTCGCAACGCGACCACGGAGGGTGACGACGCCGGCCGTCCCGCCTCACATGCGGGGCAGGCCGCCGTCGCCAGGTCGCTGCCGGTCGAAACCGTGATGATCGCGGCGCTCGTCACCGGGCCGCGTTACGCGCACGCCCACGACGCGACGCAGCAACTCGTGGATGCCGCCGACGCGCGCGGGCTGTGGGAGGCATGGCTCGACGAGTTGCGCGTTGACACCCCCGTATGGCGGGCATATTCTGGCCAAGGCTGGAAACCCGGTGCCAGCGCGGAAGTTGCAAGCGCGGCTTCACGCATCGGTTGGGCCGGAACGCTGGGTCAATCGCTGCTGCGCGAGTGGGAAATCGAAGCTCCGGTGCACGTGTTCGTGGCACTGCTCGAGCCGCTCGTCCACTCGACCGTCGCGACGCGCCGGGCGGTGGCACCCGGACGGTTCCCGCCGGTGCGGCGCGATGTGGCGTTCTTCGTGCCGGATCGCGTCACGCATGGCCAGCTCGAGCGCTCGCTGACGGACGCGGCCGGCGATCGGCTGGCGGGCATCGAACTGTTCGACGTTTACGCTGGTCCCGGAACTCCGGCGGCCATGAAGAGCATGGCGTTCGCGCTCCAGTTTCAGCATCCGGAGCGCACGATGACGGAGGCCGAGGTCCAGGCCATTCAGGACCGCATGGTGACGGCAGTCGCGACGGAATGCGGCGGCCGCTTGAGAGACAACAAATGACCGAAACCGCGTTGATGACGACCGACCTCGACCGGCTCGCCGAGCGGGTCGAGAAGGCGGCGCTGCTGGTGCAGAAGCTGCGCGACGATCAGGAAAAGCTCACGCGCGACCGCGACGAGCTGTCGCTGCGCCTCCAGGAACTCGAGCGCAAGCTCCAGGGCCAGGATGCGACTGTGGTGGTCCAGGAGCTGGGCGGCTTGCGCCGCGAGCAGAAGGAATGGCACAGCGAGCGGCGCGACGTGGCGTCCCGCATCGAGGGCATGCTCAAGAAACTCGAGAAGCTCGAAGCCTGACGGAACACCCAGCAACGATGGGAGGCGACGTGATCCCCAAGAACGTGGTCCAGGTCGAGATCTTCGGCCACTCGTACACGATCAAGGGCGAGGCCAACCAGGACTACATCCTCGAGGTCGCGGCGTTCGTCGACCGCCGGATGCGGGAGATCACGGAGAAGCTGCCCGTGGCCTCGTTGTCGAAGGTGGCGATCCTCGCGTCGCTCAACATCGCGGACGAATTATTCAAGGAGCGCGCCCGTCGGGAGACCGAGGAGCGCGACCTGCGCGACTTCAGCACCCGCACCGCGCAGCTCACCGCGGTTCTGGACGAGGTGATCCAGAGCGCGTCGCCGAAGTAGCGGCGGCGGAAGTCGCGGACGAGCCGCGCGGCCAGAGTTCCCTGCCGTATGCGTGATGCCACGGCGTTCTTGAACCAACATTTCCACAAAGGGTGTTCCGGTGGCCGGCGACGCTGGACTCCGGGACCGCGTGTGACGCTGCACGCGGGACCGGGACGTGAGCCGACCCGGTCGTCAGGATTACCCACCTGGTTCTCCAGGTCTCAAGAACCCGAAAACACACGGTTCGGCGGGGATTCATTCCTGCCTGGGGCTCCGGACCGGAATCGCCGACGGCGATGTCCGGGGCTCTCGGGGAGATCGACATGCAATTCCTATGGACCGTCGGCGGCATCCTCGCAGGTGCCGTCGTGGCGTTCGTGCTGGGATATTCCCTGCGTGCGCAGCTTGGCCGTTCCCGCCTGCAGGGCGCCGAACACCGTGCCCAGAGTCTGACCGAAGCGTCGCAACGCGAGGCCGAGGCGCTCAAACGCAATGCCGTGCTCGAAGGCCGCGAGGAGGCGCTGCGCCTCAAGCAGCAGGTCGAGCGCGAAATGCTGCAGGCCAAGAACGCCCAGCTCGCCACTGAGCGGGCGTTCCAGGAGAAGGAAGCGGCGTTCAACCGCCGCGTCGAGTTGATCGAGAAGAAGGACCGCGACTTGAAGCGCTCGGAGCAGGACATCTCCCAGCGCGAGTCGACCGTCGGCGCCCGCGGCCAGGAACTGGACGTGCTGGTGCAGGAGCAACGCACGCGGCTCGAGAGGATCGCCGGCCTCAACGCAGCCGACGCCCGGCTGCAGCTGATCGGCTCGATCGAGAACGAGGCGCGCGCGGAGGCATCGCGTCGCACGGTCGAGATCCGCGACACCGCGCAGCGCAACGCCGAGCGCGAGGCGCGCAAGATCATCGTGCTCGCCATGCAGCGCTACGCTGCCGACCACGTGTCGGAATCGTCGGTGTCGGTGGTGCATCTGCCGAGCGACGAGATGAAGGGCCGGATCATCGGGCGCGAGGGCCGCAACATCCGCTCGTTCGAAGTGATCACCGGCGTCGACGTGATCATCGACGACACGCCCGAGGCGGTGATCCTGTCGGGATTCGACCCGGTGCGCCGCGAGATCGCGCGGCTGTCGCTCGAGCGGCTGGTGGCCGACGGCCGCATCCACCCGGCTCGCATCGAGGAGGTCGTGGCCAAGGTCAAGACCGAGATCGAGAACAAGATCCGCGAGCTGGGCGAGATGGCGTGCGTGGAGGTAGGCGTTCACGGCGTCCAGTCCGAGCTGATGAACCTGCTCGGGCGGCTCCATTACCGCACGTCCTACGGCCAGAACATCCTGCGCCACTCGATCGAAGTCGCGCACCTGACCGGCATGATGGCGGCCGAGATCGGCATGGACCAGAAGATGGCGAAGCGCGCCGGGCTCATGCACGACATCGGCAAGGCGATCGACCACGATCACGAAGGCAGCCATCCCGCGCTGGGCATGGAGGTCGCGACGCGCTACGGCGAGCCGCAGCCGGTGCTGGAGGCGATCGGCTACCACCACGACGACTACGCCGGCGGCAGCCTGTGGCCGGTGCTGGTGTCGGCCGCCGACGCGATCTCGGGCGCGCGGCCCGGCGCCCGGCGCGAGAGCCTCGAGATCTACATCAAGCGCCTCGAGGCGCTCGAGAAGATCGCGAACGGTTTCGCCGGGGTCGAGAAGTCGTATGCGATCCAGGCCGGCCGCGAGGTGCGCATCATGGTCGAGCACAACAAGGTCGACGACGCCCGCGCCCAGGGTCTCGCCACCGACATCGCGCGTCGCATCGAGAAGGAACTCGAATACCCCGGCCAGATCCGCGTCACCGTGATCCGCGAGACGCGGGCGGTGGACTACGCGAAGTAGCCGGGAACGCGCCCAACCGTTCCTGAGGAGTCACCCGTGCTGAATCTGCTGTTCATCGCCGACGTGATCGGATCGCCCGGCCGCAAGGTGGTCCGGGCGCTGCTGCCCGGCCTGCGCCGGCGCCACGCCATCGGCCTCGTGATCTGCAACTGCGAGAACTCCGCCGGCGGCTTCGGCGTGACGCGCGAGGGTGCCGCCGAGCTGTTCGACGCGGGCGTCGACGTGCTCACCGGCGGCAATCATCTGTGGGACAAGAAGGAGAGCCACGGCTACCTGAGCGAGGAGCCGCGGCTGGTGCGGCCCGCGAACATGCCCGAGACCACGCCCGGTCAGGGCTGGGGCGTGTTCCGCGCCACCGACGGCACGCCGGTCGCGGTCGTGAACCTGCTCGGCCGCGTGTTCATGAAGGAGATCGATTCGCCGTTCCCCGCCGTGGACCGCGTGCTCGCGGCGATCGGGGAGCGGGCGAAGGTCGTGTTCGTCGACTTCCATGCCGAGACCACGGCCGAGAAGGTGGCGCTCGGCTGGCATCTCGACGGCCGCGTGACAGCGCTCGTGGGCACGCACACCCACGTCCAGACCGCGGACGACCGCGTGCTGCCCCGCGGCACGGCATACCTGACGGACGCCGGCATGACGGGCGGGTTCGACTCGGTGATCGGCATGGACCGCGTCGCGGCGCTGCGGCGCTTCACCACGCTCATGAACGTGCGCCTGTCGCCGTCCGATCACGACCTGCGGCTGAACGCCGTGCTCGTGAGCGTCGACCCCGCGACCGGCCGCGCGGGTCGCATCGAGCGCCTGCAGATCCCGTGGGCGCCGCCGGCGGACGGCGGCGAGGGCGTGTCGACCACCCGGATCCTGCGCGGCGACGAACCGGCCGCGACCGTTCGCTACGGCGTCCAGCTCGAGGTACAGCGGCTGCGCGCGGGGGGCGTCGTGCCCACGCTCGCGCTGGTGTCGGTGGGCGACGACCCGGCGTCCCAGATCTACCTCAAGAAGAAGCGCGAGGCGTGCGCCGAGGCCGGCATCGAGGTGCAGCGCGTGACACTGCCCGCGGGTTCCGACACCCGCACCGTGGTCGAGCGCGTGCGCCAGCTGGGCAACGATCCCGCCGTGCACGGCATCCTCGTCCAGTTGCCGCTCGCGCCGCCCGCCGAATCGGAGGCCGTGCTCGACGCGATCCCGCCCGACAAGGACGTCGACGGGTTCCATCCCGTGAACGTGGGCCGGCTGAGCCTCGGCCTGCCGGCGCTGGTGCCGTGCACGCCGCGCGGCATCGTCGAGCTGCTGCGGTTCCACGAGGTGCCGCTGGCGGGCGCCCATGTCGTGGTGCTCGGCCGCAGCAACATCGTGGGCCGGCCGCTCGCGACGTTGCTGTCGGGCAAGGCCGTGAACGCGACGGTCACGCTGGGTCACAGCGCCAGCGGGCCCCGGCTGATCGAGCTCGCGCGCCAGGCCGACATCCTGGTGGCGGCGATGGGCCGTCCGGAGATCGTGACCGGCGACTGGGTAAAGCCCGGCGCCACCGTGGTCGACGTCGGCATCCACCGGCTGCCGGCGCCCGAGAAGCGCAGCGGCACGCGGGTGTGTGGTGACGTCGATGCGCAATCGGTGATGGGGATCGCGGGAGCCCTCACGCCGGTGCCCGGCGGCATCGGCCCCATGACGGTCGCGATGGTGCTGTCGAACGTGGTGCTCGCGACCGCGCGCCAGACGATCGGAGAGGAGGCCACGCGATGAGCGCCGAGCCCTTGGCGAGCGACCGGGTGCTGTCGATCTCCGAGATCACGCGCGCGATCAAGGACACCCTGACCGAGCAATACTCCAACCTGTGGGTCAAGGGCGAGATCTCGGGACTCAAGCGCGCCGACAGCGGGCATCTGTACTTCAAGCTCAAGGAAGGCAAGCTCGCGGTGCTCGACTGCGCGATGTGGTCGCGCTGGGCGGCGACGCTGCCGTTCGAGCCGCAGGAGGGCCTCGAGGTCGAGGCGTTCGGAGACATCTCGGTGTACGAGCCGCGCGGCGCCTATCAACTCGCGGTCAAGCAGCTCAGGCCCGCCGGCCTCGGCGCCCTGCTGTTCCAGCTCGAGCAGCTCAAGCAACGGCTCGCCAAGGAGGGGCTGTTCGATGCCGAGCGCAAGCGGCCGCTGCCGCGCGTTCCCACCCGCGTGGGCGTCGTGACGTCGCCCGGGGGTGCCGCGTTCCGCGACGTGCTCAAGGTGATGCGCGCGCGCTGGCCCGGGATCACCGTGGTGCTCGCGCCGGTGCGCGTGCAGGGCCCGGGGGCGGCCGAGGAGATCGCCGCCGCGATCCGGCGGTTCGGCCGCTACGGCCAGGTCGACGTGCTGATCGTCGGCCGCGGCGGCGGCTCGATCGAGGACCTGTGGGCGTTCAACGAGGAGGTGGTGGTGCGCGCGGTCGCCGCGTCGGTCATCCCGATCATCTCCGCCGTCGGCCACGAGGTGGACTGGACGCTGTGCGATCTGGCGGCCGACGTCCGCGCCGCCACGCCGTCCAACGCCGCCGAGCTCGCGGTGCCGGACCGCGCATCGCTGGTCGATGCGCTGGAGCACCTGACGTCGCGTGGCGCCCGGGCCGTGCGCCGGCGGCTCGCGGACCACCGCCAGCGCCTCATGCACCTCACCGAGAAGTACGGGTTCGACCGCATGCAGCAGTTGTTCGAGGGCTGGCATCGCATTCTCGAAACCGGACGCGACCGGATGCGATTGGCGCTCGGTGGCCGCCTCGGCCGCTCGCGCCAGCAGCTCGGCCACCTGGCTGGCAGCTACGCGCTCGTGGAGTGGCCGCGCACCCTCGAACACCGTCGCGCCGACCTCGTCGCCGAATGCGAGGACCTCGCCGCGGCGCTGGTGCGGGGGCTGCACGAGCGCCGCCGGCAGCTCGGCGCCTGCAGCGACCAGCTGCGCGCGCTGTCGCCGCGGCTGGTGCTCGAGCGCGGCTATTGCCTCGCGCGGGGGACGGACGGTAGTGTTCTCCGGTCCGCCGAGGTGCTGGCGGCGGGAGATCGGGTGACGCTCGAATTCGCGCGCGGCGAAGCCGACGCCCTGGTCGAGGCGGTACGCCCCGGAGGCAGCCATGGCGGGTAGCAGTCGATCCGGAACGCCGGCGGACAACGGCGATGCCGCCCTGACGTTCGAGGCGGCGCTCGAGCGGTTGCGCTCGATCGTCGAGTCGCTCGAGCGCGGCGACCTGACGCTCGACGAATCGATCGCTCGATACGAAGAGGGCATGCGCCTGTCCCGGCGGTTGACCCAGCAGCTCGACCAGGCCGAGAAACGCATCGAGCGGCTGATGGAAGCGTCGAACGACGCCGATCCCCCCACGACCCGGCCGATGGAGGTCGAGCTCCGGGGTGGAGACGCCCCCGGCGGCGGGCCGCTCCCCGAGGGTGAGCTGCCGTTTTGACCGCCACCGCAGGACGCCGCGAGTCCGCGGCCGCCAACGGCAAGGCCGCTCCCGTGCGCCGCCGCGCGTCCGCCCGACCCGCGCGCGCACAGCGCCGGTCCGCAGCCACCAACGGCAACCGTCCGCGCGCGCGCCGTGCCTTAGCCGACGCGCTCGCGCCGCTGCGTGACGCGTTCGAGCGCGCCTTCGAGCGGGCGCTGCCGGGTCCCGCGATCGTGCCGGCGCGGCTCCACGCCGCGATCCGCTACAGCGCGCTGTCGCCAGGCAAGCGGCTGCGGCCGCTGCTGGTGCTCACCGCGTGCGAGACCGTGGGCGGCGACTGGCGGCGGGCGCTGCCGGCGGCCGTGGCCGTCGAGTGCGTGCACGCGTTCTCGCTCGTCCACGACGACCTGCCGGCGATGGACGACGACGACTGGCGCCGCGGCCGCGCGACCACGCACCGCAAGTACGGCGAGGCGATGGGCGTGCTCGCCGGCGACGCGCTGCTGGCGTTCGCGTTCGAGGAGCTGGCGAAGCTCGCGGATCTGGGTGTGGCCGCGGACCGCGTGGTGCGCGCGGTCACGGTGCTCGCGACGGCGGCGGGCAGCCGTGAGCTCGTCGGCGGGCAGGTGCTCGATCTCGACGCCGAGGGCCGCCGCGCCACCGGCGCCGCGGTGCGCGCGATCCACAGCCGCAAGACCGGCGCGCTGATCGCCGCGTCGCTGGTGCTGGGCGGCATCGCCGGCGGCGGCGGCACCGCCGCGATCGACTCGCTCGAGCGGCTGGGCCGCGAGCTGGGGCTCGCGTTCCAGATCCACGACGACCTGCTGAACCGCGGCTCGTCGCTGGCGCGGCTCGGCAAGCGCGCGGGCACCGACGACGCGCGCGGCAAGGCGACCTACCCGCGCGCGGTGGGCGAGGAGCGGGCGCGGCTCGAGGCGGCGCGGCTGTTCCGCGCGGCGCTGGTCCGCGTAACGGGCTACGGTCCCCGGGGCAAGCGGCTCGCCGAGCTGGCGCTGGGCGTCGCCGAGCGGGATCACTGACATGACCCACGACCTGACCCACGGCCCCGTGCCCAATGTGGCGTTCTGGCTCGCGCTCGGCATCGGGTTCCTGGTGCAGGGTTTCAAGGGCTTCTGGGTGTACTTCGAGACCAGGCGCTGGAACCTGAGACGGTTCGTCGAGACCGGCGGCATGCCCAGCTCGCACGCAGCGTCGGTCGCGGCGCTGTCCACCTCGATCGGCATCCAGGATGGCTTCCGCTCGCCGCTGTTCGCCGCCACCCTGTATTTCAGTTTGGTCGTCATGTACGATGCTGCCGGATTGAGGCGTGCCGCCGGACGCCAGGCGATGGTGCTCAACCGGCTGATCGAAGAGCACTTCTCCCATCCCGAGGAAGGCGCTCAAAAGTTGATGGAGCTCCTGGGACACACGCCGTTCGAGGTGCTGGTCGGGGCCCTGCTCGGCATGGTCGCAGCCATTCTCTGGCATTGGATCTTCTGAACTCATGAGCCTGCTCGAACGCATCCAGTCGCCCGCCGACGTGAAGGCGCTGTCCCGGCCCGAGCTCGACCAGCTCGTCACCGAGATGCGCCACGTGATCGTCCAGACCGTGGCCCGGCGCGCCGGCCACCTCGCGCCCAACCTCGGGGTGATCGAGCTGACGATCGCGCTGCATCGCGTGTTCGATTCGCCGGACGACAAGATCCTGTGGGACGTGGGTCACCAGAGCTATCCCCACAAGCTGCTCACCGGGCGCGTCGACCGGTTCGACACGCTGCGCACGCAGGGCGGCCTCGCCGGTTATCCCAACCGCGACGAGAGCGAGCACGACCCGTTCGGCACCTGCCACGGCAGCACGTCGATCTCGGCCGCGCTGGGACTCGCGGTCGCGCGCGATCTCCTGGGGCAGAAGCACCACGTGATCGCGGTGATCGGCGACGGCGCGCTCACCGGGGGCATGGCGTTCGAGGGGTTGAACAACGTCGGCGAGCTGGGCAAGCGGCTGATCGTGATCCTCAACGACAACGAGATGAGCATCTCGCCCAACATCGGCGCGATCCACCGCTACCTGACCAAGCTCACCACCAGCCGCATCTACCGGCGGTTCGAGCACGACGTGTACGAGCTGCTGGGCAAGCTGCCGCGGGCGTTCCGCGCGCGCGAGGGCGCCCGGCGCGTGAAAGAGGGCCTGCAGAACCTGGTCGTGCCCGGCATCCTGTTCGAGGAGTTCGGCCTCAAGTACTTCGGCCCGATCGACGGCCACGATCTCGACGTGCTCGAAGAAACGCTGTCGGACCTCAAGCGCTTCGAGGGCCCCACGCTATTGCACGTCGTGACCCGCAAGGGCAAGGGCTACGCGCCCGCCGAGGGTGACGCCACGATGTTCCATGGCATCGGGGTGTTCGACGCCGACACCGGGATCGCCTCCAAGAGCTCGAGCCGCACCTACACCCAGGTGTTTGGCGAGACCGCCATGGAGATCGCCAGCCAGATCCCCGAGGTCGTGGCCGTGACCGCGGCGATGACCGACAACACCGGCTTGAAGCCGTTCGCGAACAAGTATCCCGACCGGTTCTTCGACGTGGGCATGGCCGAGGAGCACGCCGTCACCTACTCGGCCGGCCTCGCCGCCGGCGGGCTCCAGCCGATCACCGCGATCTACTCCACGTTCCTGCAGCGCTCGTTCGACCAGATCATCCACGACGTCGCGGTGCAGAACCTCCGCATCCTGCTGGCCGTCGACCGCGCGGGCCTGGTGGGCGAGGACGGCGCGCCGCAGCACGGCGCGTTCGACATCGGCTACCTGCGCATGATCCCGGGCGTGGTGGTGATGGCGCCCAGGGACGGCGCCGAGCTGCGCGACATGCTGTGGACCGGCATCCGCAAGGGTGGTGCTATGGCCGTGCGATTCCCGCGCGCGGCGATCCCCGACGCCGACGCGCCCAAGCGCGAGCCGCGCATCCTCGAGATCGGCAAGTCCGAGCAGCTGCGCGCCGGCGGCGACGTGGCGATCTTCGCGTTCGGCACCATGGTGGTGCCCGCGATGCAGGCCGCCGAGCTGCTCGAGGCCGACGGCATCAAGGCGACGGTCGTGAACGCGCGGTTCGCGGCGCCCGTCGACGAGGCCGCGATCGTGGGCCTCGCCAGGTCGGTGGGCCGCATCGTCACGGTCGAGGAGAACGTGCCGATGGGCGGCTTCGGCAGCGCCGTCAGCGAGTGCCTCGACCGCGCCGGGCTGTCGCACACGCCGCTCCACCGCATCGCGCTGCCCGAGACGTTCGTGACCCACGGCAAGCGCGACGAGCTGCTCCGGCAGGTCGGCCTCGACGCCTCGGGCATCGCGCGCCGCGTGCTCGACTGGGTCCAGGTCACTCAGCGCCAGTACACATGACCGCCCGCGCGAAGCGCGTCGGCATCCTGGGCCACACCGGGAGGCCCGGCGTGACTCGGGCGGCCGCGCGCCTCGCCACCCTGCTGCGCCGCCGCGGCGCCCAGGTGCGCTACGACGCCCGGCTGGGCGGCGAGGCCGGCGCCGACAGCATGCCGCTCGACGCGCTCGCCGCGTGGTGCGACCTGCTGGTGACGCTGGGCGGCGACGGCACCGTGCTGATCGGCGGCCGCGCGCTCGCCGGCAAGCGGGGGACGCTGCTGCCGATCAATCTCGGCGGCCTCGGGTTCCTCACCGTCGCCGAGAGCGACGAGATCGCCGTGGCGCTCAAGCACGCGCTCGACGGCACGTGGCCCGTGGTGCCGCGCCGCATGGTGAGCGCGCTGGTGCGCCGCCGCAGCCGCACCGTGGCGCGCGGCGTCGCGATGAACGACGCCGTGATCAAGGGCGCGGGAGGGTACGCCGCGATCCATCTGCGGCTCGCGACGCTCGGCAGCGACCTCGGCCACCTGGTGGCCGACGGCCTGATCGCCGCGACCGCCGCCGGCTCGACCGCGTATTCGCTGTCGGCAGGCGGCCCGCTGCTCGCGCCCGACGTGGACGCGATGGTGGTGACGCCGGTGTGCGCGCACTCGCTCGGCAGCCGGGCGCTGGTGCTGGCGCCGGGCTCGGAGCTCGAGGTGCAGGTGATCGGCTCGTTCGACCGCACCGTGCTGCTGTTCGACGGCCAGGAGAGCGTGGACCTGTCGCCGGGCGACAACGTGTCGATCCGGCTCGACCGCACGTCGGTCAAGATTTTCCAGAATCCCAAGCGCCCGTTCGGCATGTCGCTGCAGAACAAGCTCGGCTGGCAGGGGAGCAAGAAGCGGAGCATGTAGCCGGAGGCCATTCAGGCGGGTGGGGTCGTCCCGGCGGCCGCGTGCTGCTCCAGCGTCATCAGCGCGATCAGCGCATGATCGGCAATGCCCGGCGCATGGACCGCCGGCACCTGCGGGAGCGGCGACGGCCCGCGGGATTCGCTCTCACTCGCAGGTGATGTGGACCTGCGCCTTGCCTCCGCGTCCCGAGACGACGTCGATGTTCATCTCCCCGAACTCGCCCACCAGTTGGTCGATCGTGTCGGCGTCGATCCTGGAGAGATCCACGTCCACGCCACGCTCGCGCAGACGTCCTTGCAGGCCCGCTCCGGTGAGGCCGGGAATCATGGCCCCCGAGACGCATGCCGTTGCGGACCAGCGCGACCGGCACGCGAATCGTGACCTCACGGCTGCGGCCGCCCGTGTAGCTGGGCCACATCCAGGCCCGGCGCGAATGCTCCCCGTCGTCGCCGGGCCAGCTGCGGGTCTTGGTGATGGTGATGGGCAGGAACTTGGGGGACGGAGCTTCGACGGTCGCGGCTCCCTTCCCCGCGGCCCCGGTGGCTGCAGCGCCGGTGGACTCAGGCCCGATCGCCGCCAACAACCGGTCGGCTTCGTTCACCGTAATCTTGCCCTGTGCCAGCAGGTCCAGCACACGGCGGATCTCGTCGCTCATGACGACTCCTTCGGGCGCATCTGGTTGAGAACTTCCTCCACGCTCAGCTCGCCGCGCTCGAGGCGGGTGAGCAACTCGCTCGTGGACGGGGGCGCCGGCTCAGTCTCCAGCGCGATTTCGACGAACGGCAGCAACGCGCCGATGCGATTCAGGCGGTTCTTGATGGTTGGATAGCTCACGCCGAACAGCTGCTCCATCTGCTTGATGGATCCGTGGCATCTCACGAAGGCAACACACAGCCTCGACATTGGCAACACCTTGGGCAGTCCGGAGATACAGCGCAGGCCGGGATCCGGACCATCACCCGGCTCCGGGCCTCCCGATGGCCTTCCCCCGTCGCCCCGTCTAGACTCCCGTCACCATTGCCCTCGCTTCACGCTCCCGGCCGGGGTCTTCCGTGCTCGAACGACTGACACTGCGTGATCTGGTCCTGATCGAACGCGCCGACATCGAATTCGGCCCCGGCTTGAACGTGGTCACCGGCGAGACCGGCGCGGGCAAGTCGCTGCTGGTGCTGGCGGTGAATCTGCTGATCGGCGAGCGCGCGGACGCCGACATCGTGCGCGAGGGCGCGAAGGCTGCGATCGCCGAGGGCGAGTTCCGGGTGAGCGCGGCGCGCGTCGCCGGCGTGCGTGCGCTGCTCGACGAATGGGGCACCGAGTTCGACGGCGACACGCTGATCGTGCGCCGTGAGGTCACGGCCGCGGGCCGCAGCCGGGCGGTGGTCAACGATCGCGTGGTCACACTCGCAGCACTGCGCCGGCTGGGCGAGCTGCTGGTGGATCTCCACGGCCAGCACGAGCACCAGAGCCTGCTGCGCGCCGACGCCGGGCTCGAGACGCTCGACGGGCTGGGCGGCCTCAGCGAACCCCGCGCTCGCTACGTCGAGGCGCTGGCCGAGCTGCGTGCGGCCGAGATCGATCTCGACCGTCTCGAGGAGTCGCTACGCACGTGGGAGGACCGCCGCGGCTGGATGATGGACGCTGCGGCCGAGCTCGACGCCGCGCAGCTCGTCGACGGCGAGGACGAGCGGCTGCGTGACGACGCGGCGCGGCTCGCGCACGCGGACCGGCTGCGCGAGCGCGTCACGCATGCGCTGGCGAAGCTATCGGACGCGGACGACGCGGCCGTGCCGTCGATGACGGCTGCGGCCCACGCGCTCGAGCAGGCGGCGGCGATCGACTCGAGCCTCGCGAACGTGCTCGCGCCGCTGGAAGAGGCGCGCATCGCCGCCGGCGAGGCGGCGCGTGCGCTCGCGGAGTACCTCGACGCGCTGGAGGCCGATCCCGCGGCGCTCGAGCAGATCGAGGCCCGCCGCGAGCTGCTGGCGCGGCTGGCGCGCAAGCATCGCCGCCCGGTGGCCGGGCTGATCGCGTGGCGCGAGGAGCTGGCGGACGAACTGACGCTGGGGGAGAGCGGCTCCGAGGCGCTCGACGCGGCGCGGGCGCGCGTCACGGCGGCGCGCTCCGCCACGCGCGCGGCCGGTCGCGCGCTGACGCGGGCACGGCAGGCGGCGGCACGCGAATTCGGCACGCGGATCACGCGCGAGCTGCGGCCGCTGGGGTTCCAGCACGCGAAGCTGGAGTTCGCGGTCGAGTCGTCGGGCGGCGCCGAGTCCGAGTTCCTGGCTCACGGGCTCGACCGGGTCGAGATCCTGTTCGCCGCCAACCCCGGAGAACCCGCGCGGCCATTACGGAAGATCGCGTCCGGCGGCGAGCTGTCGAGGGTCATGCTCGCCTTGAAGTCAGCGCTGCAAACCCAAGACTGCGTTGACGTTCTGCTGTTCGATGAAGTAGATTCCGGGATCGGCGGCGCCGTCGCACAGGCCGTCGGCGAGCGGCTCCAGGGGCTCGCACGACACCGGCATGTGCTGTGTGTGACCCACCTGCCGATGATCGCGGCCCTTGCCGCCCGACACCTGCGCATCCGCAAGCACGTCGTCCATCAGCGCACGCTCGCCACGGTCGAGACGCTCGACGGCGACGATCGCATCGAGGAGATCGCACGCATGCTCGCAGGCAGCCGCACCACCGACACCACGCGCCGCCAGGCGCGCGAGTTGCTCGACGAAGCGCCGGAGCAGGGAGCCGCGCGGTGATCGCGCGCGCGGGCGTCGGCGAACCGGCGCACGTGCCGGCCGCGGGTGTGCGATGACGATCGTACCGACGCGCTCCGAGTTCCAGGCGCTGGCGAAGGGCGGCAAGCTCGTGCCCGTCTATCGCGAGGTGTTCGCCGACCACGACACGCCGGTGTCGGCGTTCCGCAAGATCGACGACGGCGGCTTCGGGTTCCTGCTCGAGAGCGTCGAGGGCGGCGAGAAGTGGGGCCGCTATTCGCTGCTCGGCAGCCGGCCGTCGCTGGTGTTCACGGCGCGCGGTGAGCGCTGCGAGATCAAGGACGCGAACGGCGTGACCCCGGGCACCCAGCCGCCGCTCGAAGAGCTGGCGCGGCTGCTCGCCGAGCATCAGGCGGTGGCGCTGCCCGGCCTGCCGCGATTCTGCGGCGGCGCGGTGGGATTCTTCGGCTACGACGCGGTGCGCTGGATCGAGCGGCTGCCGTCGCACGCCGGCGCCGACCTGGGGCTGCCCGACGCGGTGTTCATGTTCGGCGACGTGGTGAGCGTGTTCGACAACCTCACCCACACCCTCAAGGTCGTCACGCACGCGCGCGGCGGCAAGGACCCCGACGCCGCGTACGATGCCGCGGTCGCGCGGCTCGAGGCCGAGGTCGCGCGGCTGCAGGCGCCGCTGGCGTGGACGCGCTCCCCGGCGGGCACCCCGCAGGCCGAGCCCGCGTCGTCGTCGTCGCACGACGACTATTGTTCCGCGGTCGAGCGCGCCAAGGAGCACATCCGCGCCGGCGACATCTTCCAGGTGGTGCTCAGCCATCGCATGAGCGCGCGCGTCACGCATCCCGCCTTCGAGGCGTATCGCGCGCTGCGGGTCACGAACCCGTCGCCCTATATGTACTTCCTGCGCCTCGACGGGTTCTCGCTGGTCGGCAGCTCGCCCGAGGTGCTGGTGCGGCGCACCGACGGCGTGGTCGAGGTGCGCCCGATCGCCGGCACGCGGCCGCGCGGGCGCAACACCGACGAGGATCGCGAGTTCGAGGACGAGCTGCTGGCGAGCGAAAAGGAGCGTGCCGAGCACGTGATGCTGGTCGACCTCGGTCGCAACGACGTCGGTCGCGTGGCGGAGTTCGGCACCGTCGAAACCAACGAGTACATGTCGGTCGAGCGCTACTCCCAGGTGATGCACCTCGTGTCGAACGTCCGCGGCCGCGGCAGGCCCGACCTGTCGGCGCTCGACGTGGTCCGGGCGTGCTTCCCCGCCGGGACCGTGTCGGGCGCCCCCAAGGTGCGGGCGATGGAAATCATCGACGCGCTGGAGCCGGTGCGGCGCGGGGTCTATGCCGGCGCGGTGGGGCACTTCGACTATCATGGCAACCTCGACCTGTGCATCGCGATCCGCACCCTGGTCTACGCGGACGGGCATGCGCACTGGGGGGTGGGAGCCGGCATCGTGGCCGACTCCGAGCCCGAACGGGAGTGGGAGGAGACGCTCAACAAGGGGCGTGCGCTGTGGCTCGCCGTCCAGCGGGCCGAGCGGGGGACCGAGTGATCGGCGTCATCGACAACTACGATTCGTTCACCTACAACCTGGTCCAGTACCTGGGCACGCTCGGAGCCAGGGTCCAGGTGTGGCGCAACGAC
Organism: Candidatus Eiseniibacteriota bacterium; assembly: GCA_038231135.1. Classification (GTDB taxonomy): domain Bacteria; phylum Eisenbacteria; class RBG-16-71-46; order RBG-16-71-46; family RBG-16-71-46; genus JANLWX01. The sequence goes on from JBBRLX010000004.1 coordinate 84,511, forward strand.
GCGGTGACGGCGGACGCGCTGGCCGGCATGGGCCTCGACGGCCTGGTGATCTCGCCCGGACCGGGCGAGCCGCGTGACGCCGGCGTGTCGGAGGATGCGATCCGCTCGCTCGCGGGCGCGGTGCCGGTGCTGGGCGTATGCCTCGGCCACCAGGCGCTGGGCGAGGTGTACGGGGGCAAGGTGGTGCGCGCCGCCAGGCTGATGCACGGCAAGACCAGTCCGATCCTGCACCGCGGCCGCGGCCTGTTCGCGGGCCTCGACAATCCGTTCGAGGCCACCCGGTATCATTCGCTGATCGTGGAGCGCGAGTCGCTGCCGGACACGCTCGAAGTGGTGGCATGGACGCCGGACGGCGAGATCATGGGGCTCAAGCATCGCGACACCGAGACCTGGGGCGTGCAGTTCCACCCCGAATCGATCCTCACCCGACAGGGGATGAAGCTGATGGAGAATTTCCTCACGCTGTGCCGGCAACATCAGAAGGCGGCGCGATGATCCAGACGGCGATCGCACGGGCGGTGGTGGGCGAGGAGCTGTCGCGCGACGCGGCGCGGTCGAGCATGGAGCAGATCCTGTCGGGCGACGCCACGCCCGCCCAGATCGCGGCGCTGATCGTGGCGCTGCGCATGAAGGGCGAGACGCCGCAGGAGATCGCGGGCATGGCGGAGGCGTTGCGGTCGCGCGTCGAGCCGATCCGCACGCGCCGCGCGCCGCTCGTCGACACCTGCGGCACCGGCGGTGATTCCGCCGGCAGCTTCAACATCAGCACCTCGGCCGCGATCCTCGCCGCGGCGTGCGGCGTCACCGTCGCCAAGCACGGCAACCGCGCGGTCACGAGCCGCACCGGCAGCGCCGACGTGCTGGAGTCGCTGGGCGTGCGCATCGACCTCACCCCGCTCGCCGCCGCGCACTCGCTCGACGTCCTTGGCATCACGTTCCTGTTCGCGCCCAATTATCACGCGGCGCTGCGCCATGCCGCATCGGTGCGGCGCGAGATCGGCGTGCGCACCGTGTTCAACATCCTGGGCCCGCTGTCGAACCCCGCGGGCGCGCGGCGCCAGTTGCTGGGCGTCTACTCCGACACGCTCGTGCGCCCGGTGGCTGAAGTGCTGCGGGAACTGGGCAGCGAGCACGCCTGGGTCGTGCACGGCCGCGACGGCCTCGACGAGCTCACGATCTACGACAGGACGCACGTCGCCGAGCTCAAGGACGGCGCGATCCGCGAATTCGAAGTCGACCCACAGGAATTCGGGCTGGCGGCCACGGATCGCAGCGGCATCGCCGGCGGCGACCCGACCGCGAACGCCGCGGTGATCCGCTCGGTGTTTTCCGGCAAACCGGGACCGGCACGCGACGTCGTGGTGCTCAACACCGCGGCGGCGCTGATCGTCGCCGGGCTCGCCACCGACCTCGCCCAGGGCGTGAAGCGGGCGCAGCAGGCGATCGACGACGGCTCGGCCAGCGCCAAGCTCGCCGAGCTCGCGGCGTTCAGGGGGTGAGCGTGACCCGAATCGATGGCGCGCGCGGGATCGCGGGTCCCGGCGACGTGCTTGCACGCATCGCGGCCGACCGGCGGCGGCGCGTCGACGCGCTCAAGCTCGAGACTCCCGAGTCGCGGTTGCGCGAACGGATCGAGGTTCACCCCGCAGGCCGGCTGGAGCGCGCGCTGCGGCGCGGTGGCTCGAGCGGCGCGATCAAGCTGCTGTGCGAGGTGAAGCGCGCGTCGCCGTCGCGGGGCGACCTCAACCCGAACGTCGATCCCGTCGACACCGCGGTGCTCTACGAGCAGGGCGGCGCAGCGGCCGTGTCGCTCGTCACCGAGCCCGATCACTTCAAGGGCGATCCAGCGTGGGTCAACGCCGTGCGCCCGCGCGTGAAGCTGCCGCTGCTGATGAAGGACTTTGTGGTCGACTCGTGGCAGATCCTCGACGCCGCCGCGCGCGGCGCCGACGCCGTGCTACTGCTGGCGTCGCTGCTGTCCACCATCGAGCTGCAGCGCTACCTCAACGAAGCCCGGCTGCTGGGGCTCGACGCGCTCGTCGAGGTGCACGACGCCACCGAGCTGCAGCACGCGCTCCAGGCGGGCGCCACGCTGGTGGGCATCAACAACCGCGACCTGCGCACGTTCGAAGTGCGGCTCGAGACCTCGATCGAACTGCTGCCCGGCATCCCCCAGTGGGTCACGGCAGTCGCCGAGAGCGGGCTGTCGACTCCCGAGCACCTCGCGCGGCTGCGCACGACGCGCTGCGACGCGGTGCTGATCGGCGAAGCGTTCATGACCGGCGGCGACCCCGCCGCCACCCTGTCGCGCCTGAGCGCCGCGGCGCGGGGGTAGGGAGGATGCCGTGGCGGCGCACACGATCATCAAGGTCTGTGGCATCACCCGGCTCGCCGACGCCCGCGCCGCCCACGAGGCCGGCGCCGACTGGCTCGGCATGGTGGTGCTCGGCGACAGCCCGCGCCTCATCACCGCCGACACCGCCCGCGAGATCACGGCCGCGCTCGACGGCGTCGTGACCGTCGCGGTGATGGTGGCGCCGACGCCCGAGCAGGCGCTCGACCTGGCGCGGCGCGCCGGCGTGGGCCGCGTCCAGTTGCACCGCGTCGATCCGCTGCGGTGGCCGAGTGACTTTCCGCTGCCCGTGAGCTTCGCGGTGAGCGTGGCCGCCGACGGCTCGCTGACGACGGCACTGCCGCCGCCCGGCCATCTCGTGCTGCTCGACACCGCCCATCCCACGCGGGCGGGCGGCAGCGGCGCCACGTTCCCGTGGGTCACGGCGCGCATCGTCGCCGGCACGCGCGACGTGATGCTGGCGGGCGGGCTCGGGCCCGCCAATGTGGCCGCGGCGATCGATGCCGCGCGGCCGTTCGGCGTGGACGCCTCGTCGGGCCTGGAATCCGAGCCCGGCATCAAGGACGCGGCTCGCGTGCGGGCATTCGTGGCCGCCGCCCGCGCGGCCGGCCTGGACCCGGAGGGGACGTGAGCGCGTACGAATCGCAGCGAGGACCCGCCGGCACCGACGATCCCAGCGCCGCGAGCCCGGCGACGGGCGGCGTTGCCGGCGGTGCCGTGCCCGGTTCCGGGCCCGACGCCACCGGGCATTTCGGCCCCTACGGCGGACGGTTTGTTCCCGAGACGCTGATCCAGGCCCTCGACGAGCTCGAGAGCGAATACGCCCGGGCGCGTTCCGATCCCGAGTTCGAACGCGAGCTGGCCGAATCGCTGCGCGGCTTCGCGGGGCGCCCCACGCCACTGATCGAGGCGCCGCGCTTCTCGGCCGCCGCCGGCTGCCGCGTGTTCCTCAAGCGCGAAGACCTGCTCCACACCGGCGCCCACAAGATCAACAACACCATCGGCCAGTGCCTGCTCGCGAAGCGCATGGGCAAGCCGCGCGTGATCGCCGAGACCGGCGCCGGGCAGCACGGCGTCGCGACCGCCGCCGCCGCCGCGCGGCTGGGGCTCGAGTGCACCGTCTACATGGGCGTCGAGGACGCGCGCCGCCAGCGGCTCAACGTCGAGCGCATGAACCTGCTCGGCGCGGAAGTGCGCGAGGTCGACGCCGGCAGCCGCACGCTGAAGGACGCGATCAACGAGGCGCTGCGCGACTGGGTCACGCGCGTGCGCGACACCCACTACGTGCTGGGCTCGGTGCTGGGTCCGCATCCGTTCCCGATGATCGTGCGCGACTTCCATCGCGTGATCGGCATCGAAGCCCGCGCCCAGTTCGCGGCCCAGGCGGGCGGCCTGCCGGACGTGCTCGTCGCATGCGTCGGCGGAGGCAGCAACGCGATCGGCTTGTTCCACGCGTTCCTCGGCGATGCGTCGGTACGCAAGGTGGGGGTGGAGGCCGCGGGCGAAGGCCTCGCGAGCGGCCGCCACGCCGCGCGCATGCCCGAGCACTCGGTCGGCGTGCTTCACGGCACGCGCACGCTCGTGCTGCAGGACGCGCGCGGCATGATTCGCGAAACGCATTCGGTGTCCGCGGGCCTCGACTATCCCGCGCTCGGCCCCGAACACGCGTGGCTCGCCGATCAGGGCTTCACGGAATATTCGTCCGCCACCGACGCCGAGGCGCTCGCGGCGTTCCAGGCGCTCGCGCGGCTCGAAGGCATTCTGCCCGCGCTCGAGAGCTCGCACGCGCTGGCGTGGGTGCTGCGGGAGGGCCGGTCGCTCGGTCCCGACCGGCGCGTGCTCGTGAACCTGTCGGGCCGCGGCGACAAGGACGTGAACGAGGTGCTGCGCGTGCTGGGCCGGGGGTGAAGCGCGCCGGCCTGCGCTCATGGCGGTGGTGCCGGTCCCTGTGCTATAAACGATGCCCGCTGCGCCCGTAGCTCAATTGGATAGAGCGTTAGCCTCCGGAGCTAAAGGTTACAGGTTCGATTCCTGTCGGGCGCACCACCACCGAGGCTACTTCACTGCAAGCAACTCCTTGCCGCCTCAACCGCTTAGCTGCGGTTGGGGCGGTTTTGCTTGGGAGGCAATCAGGGAGCGATAGGGAGTCACAGGGAGCGGTAGAGAGGCGCGAAACGGTAGCAATTCGGTAGCAACACCGTTCCCGCCTGAACGCTTCGACGGGAACGCTTGAGGGGCTGGGCTTGACCCAATCTCGTGGACATTTTCCGAAGGTGGCATACGATGTCCAGCAAGACCAAGAGCGGTAGTCGCCACCCGCGGCGAGTCGTTCCAAGCATGGAGACCCAGTGACCGATCCCAATAGTGACGTGATCCCTCTTACCGAGCGTGATGATACCGACAAGAGCCTGCGCGATGAGCGTGAGAAGGCCGACGATCATCTCGCGAAGCGCGCGGCGGTCATCGAAAAGACTGCGGATCACGTCGTCGAAGTCGCCCGGGAGCGAGCGGACGACGTCCTGGAGGTTGCACGCGAGAAGGTGGACGAGACGGCCAGGCAGGCAAACGCACCCGCGAAGGTCTCCGAGTCCCTATCGAGCACGCGAGCGTCCGAAGACAGCGCAATAGCAGGCAAGCGGGCGGCAGCCGATGCCCAGCTCGAAAAGGAACGCGTCCGGCAGCGGCTCGAGATATCACGCCTGTTGAAGTTCGAGCGCGAGGTAACCGACGAACGTCTGCTCGTCGAGCGGGCGCACTCCGACCGCGCCGTGGCCTCCCGCGACGATTTCCTCGCGGTCGTGAGCCACGACGCGCGCGATATTCTGGCAGGAATTGCGATGAGCGCCGAGATCCTGCTGAGAATGCCTGCCGAAAGCGCCGCCGGAGAGACCGCCCGCCTCGAGGCTCAGCGCATCCGCAGACTCACCGCGCGGATGAATCGCCTCATCGGAGATCTGCTGGACATCGTGAGCATGGAGTCGGGGAACCTCCAGGTCGACGCGCGTCAGGAAGACGCCTCGCAGCTGGTGACCGAGACGATGGAGAGTTTTCAACCTACTGCGACCGCACAGAACATTGTCATGACTTGTGATGTTGCGGAGGGCCAGGTTTTCGCGGACTTCGATCACGATCGGATCCTCCAGGTGCTCGCCAACCTTGTCGGGAACTCGCTGAAGTTCACGGAGCCGGGAGGGACCATTGCGATTGTTCTCGCCCGCTTGGACGACCGTCTCGAGTTCACGGTGCGCGACAGCGGCCGCGGAATCGATCCCAAGAACATCGACACAATCTTCGAGCGCTTTTCACAGGTGGCGCAGATTGATCGCCGCGGTCTGGGACTCGGACTGTACATCGCACGCTGCATCATCGAGGCGCACGGCGGAAAGATCTGGGCGGAAAGCGAAATCGGCAGAGGCAGTGCATTCCATTTCACACTTCCGGTGAGTCGCCCCGCATCGATGGACGCCTGATGCTCCGCGGTCGCGTCGAGCCCGATGGGTTGCGGCGCCAGTCCGTTTGGGGGTGAGCCGGAACCGCCGGGATCTGGCGAGCGGCGGTTTCACGTTCATCAGCTACGGCATTACATTCACGTGCCGATTCTCAACAATCACTCCGAGAGCACCACGATTCTTCGCGAGCTGGACTGCCGATCGACCGCGAGGCGAAGCCAGTAGACGCCGGCCTGGAGATGGCGGCTCTGGAGCACGATCTCGTGGTGCCCCGCAGCCAGCACGTGCCCCTCGAGAACCCACCGCACGCGACGTCCGGTGACGTCGAGCATCTCGAGGGAGGCTCGCGAATCTCGTGGCAGATCGAAGCTCACTCGTGTGGATGCGGTGAACGGATTCGGCGTGGCCGCACCGAGCTCGAGCCCTTCGGGCATCCGCCCAGGCGACACCGCGGCGATGGGCGGCCCATCATCATTGATGGCGGCTAGATAGGAGTGCCTGTCGCCGGAGACCGACGTGAACTCGCCTCCGACATAGATGGTCCTGCCCGCCGCAGCCAGAGCGAAGACTGCTCTGTCGACATCCGGGTGCCATGGAGTTGGAATGGCTTGTGACACGTCGATTGCGGCGAGCCGGTTCCGGGGCTGGCCAGCGACGGACGTAAAGTTTCCCCCCGCATACAGCCTGCCGTTCGACCAGGCGAGGCATGAAGCGTAGCCGGTGATCACACTCCATGGCAGGATGTCGCCCGTCGCCAGACTCATGGACTGGATGTTCTGAAACGTCGCGATATAGAGGCTGGAGTCACCCGGGCACAGCGCATACCCTTCCACGGAGGAGGCCTTCAGCACCCTGCCGGTCGCGGATTCGAGCATGACGAATTTCTGCCCAAGAGAGTCGAACCGCCCCGTAACGAATAGTCGTCCTCCTGATTCCAAGAGGGCATTGACGTAACCCATGTTGAATTGGGTGTTCCGGGTCCACAACTCGGATCCGTCGTTGGGATCGACCGCCATGATGCTTACGTTAGGAAATGGTGAATGAGAAGTGCCCAGGAACAACCGCTGCTGTGATCCTCCAGCCGCAACAGCGACCGCAGCCGGTCCGATCGGATACCGGTGAACCACGGCGCCCGTGACGGAGTCGAAACTTGCGGCGCCGTAGTACTCCATTGCCGCATGCACCACCCCGGCGCTCACCGTGATGGCGCCCACGGGGTCCGCGTTCGCCGGGTTCCAGGATGTGACGCGATCGGAGGCGAGATCGATCGCGGCCAATTGCGATCGTGCTTCTCCGCCCACACTTAGGAACGCGCCCCCCAGGTAGACCGGGCCGCCCCCCGACGTTGCGATGGCGCGGACGGCACCATCCACGCGCGGAGACCAGTCCGCGACGGCGCCGATGGTGGTGTCGAGCACTGCGACGCGGTAACGCGTGAGATAGTTGATGTGTGTGAAGTCGCCACCGATGAAAACCTGCGCCCCGCTCACGACAATCGTTCGAATGGTGGCATCCACGGCACAGCAGGCATGCAGGGTGCCGTCGGAGAATTCGCAATCGATCGTGGCGGCCCAGGGCACGGCCTGATACCAGCGGGTGCTGAGCGCCGCGAGGCGGACACGTCGCTGTCCACCGGCGGTCATGAACTCGCCGCCGAGATACACCTTGCCCCCGCTGACGGCGACGGCGTGCACGATGCCATCACAGGTTCCGTTCCACGGAGTGATCACGCCGGTCCCCGCGTCGATTGCCACGATATAGCGCCGCGTGATTCCCGATGCGTGGGTGAACTCGCCGCCGGCGTAGACGACCCCATCCGCAGCCGCCACGCCGAGAACCCGGCCGTCAGGATCGGGGTTCCAGCCTCCGACCGCAGCTGTGACTTCGTCCACCTCCGCGAGGTTGCGTCTCGCGACGCCGTTCACCGATTGGAACGAGCCGCCGAGATAGACTCTGCCACCCGTGGCGACCAACGCATGCACCGTGCTGTCGACCTCGATATGCCACGCTTGCGGCCGTCCGGTGGCCGCGCTCAGCGCCGCCACGTGACTCCGCGCGAAGCCTCCGATGCGGGTGAATTCCCCGCCGGCGTAGACCGTCTGCCCGTCGATCGCGAGCGCGTGTACGGGCGCATTGCTGCCGGGATCCCACAACGACACGTTGAGATTGGCATTGATGTGAGCGAGGTTGGACCGGGGTTCGGGGCCCACCCGATCGAACGCGCCGCCAATGAACCACCCGCCGTAGCCGTCCGGCACCACCGCGTCGATCGTCCCATGCACCTCGGGGTAGGACCCTGCGGGCATGCCGCTGACGGCATCGACGGGAACTCCCGATCCGGTGGGCGGACCGATCAGTTTGAAGTCACCACCGACGTAGAGTGTCGACCCCGACACATGGAGCGCCCGGACAGGACCGTCGGTGACGGGGAATCGTGCGTGCGCAGACTGCCCCCACGCGACTGTTGCCGAAACGAGCAACAGCACGCTGAAGAACGGGACAACACATGCTCTCGGCAGCGGGCAGTTTCCGCAAGCTTCGAAGGTGCCAGGAGGGAGGTAGTCACGGTTCACGGTGGATTCCTTTGGTGGGGCTTCCACCCAGGCACCAGACGTGCCATCTGGAACGACCCTCATACGGTGAACGTTTCGCGGGGTTTGCCGCCCAGGCCCAATGGCTGCGTGATGCGAATTGCATGTCGCCGTGCAGGATGACAGCGCAGGGGTATGGCGTCTTGAATGGCGTCGGCCTGGTGCATACAACATTGTCGGCACCGACCGAACGGCGGGGTCCGACCACCAATAGTCCGTGACGTCAGCCCCCCCCGCGAAGTAACATCTGACCACGCGCCCGCCACGCGATGGATGCCAACACGGCTTTGGGGGCGTGGCCGCGCGGGATGCCTGCGCGCTTCCTTCCCGGGTCCGTCGCACCGATCCACCGGCATTCGCCTGATCGAGAGCCGGAGCGAGGAGGCCGCAGTGACCCACCGCAACGTGCAGCATTGGTTCTCCGCCACCGCGTGCGTACTCGCGGCGCTGATGGGCTCGACCGCCCCGGCCTACGCTCACGCGGTCACGATTCCGGACGACATCCCGACTCTCCAGGCCGCGATGGATTCAATCTTCTACAGCACGATCGACACCGTGTTCGTCAGGTCCGGGGTGACCGTGGACTCGCTCTACGCTGTGAACCTCCCTCAATTGACCGTGATCGGGCTCGGCGATTCCACGGTGCGTCCGGCCATCGGCCCCATGACCGTCAATTCCAGCACCCTCGCCACATTCATCAATCTGCGGTTCTCAGGCGGCATCAGGACGGTCGGCCACGCCGAGATCGCGTTCCGCGACTGTCGGCTCGACGGCGGCCTCGTCTCCTATATCGATGGGGATCCCAGAATCGTGACTCTGGTCGACTGCCACGTGACAAGCGGCATCCTCGCGGTGAGCGATGTTCTCGTCGACATCGAGTCATGCTGGTTCGATGGTGGATCGGTGACTCTTCTGCAAGACGGCGAACTTCGCGTCATGAACTGCACCTTCAGCCACGTTGGCAGCGGTACGGCGGTTCGAGCGGCGGGCGACATTGGCGTGGTGTTCCACGGAAACCGGATTGAGGGTCATACGATCGGTGTGGATGCGCTGACAAGCAGTGGTTCGGTCGAAGTGAGCGGCAACACATTCGACCAATGCCGAGTTCCGATCCTCGCCAACGGCAACGGCTTCGTGATCGATGACAATGTGATCATCCACAGCATCAGCGACGGCATATCGTGCACGAACATCCTTTACAGCGAGATCGCACGCAACATCGTGGGCTGGTCCGGCGGGTGTGGCATCCAGGTTCAGATCGACGACCCCAACAACTACGGGACCCTGGACATCAAGAACAACACCAGCTTTGGCAATGCCGGCCCGGGCTTCGAACTCGCCGTGCAGCCCGCCGACAATTCGTCTGTGTCCTTCACCCACAATCTCAGCTACGGCAACCATGGCTTCGGTCTGCTCTCGAGCGGCCCGATTGGCCCCACGACGCAGTCGTGCAACGACTGGTTCGCGAACGACTCGGGCGCGGTGGCCGGCATCGCCCCGGCGCCCGACGACCTTACTCTCGATCCGCGACTGTGCGATCCCGACAGCGGGGACGTTCACCTAAAAGAGGGCTCTCCGCTGCTCGCCGCGGCCGGCTGCGGCTTGATCGGCGCCCTCGGCTTGGGATGCGCCAACACGGCCGTGCTTGTAACCTTGTTTACGGTCGACAGAACAGCGGACGGCGTCCGAATTGTTTGGCGGCTCGCGGACCCCGGCAGTTTCGCGCAGACCTGGCTCGAACGCACGGTATTCGGCTCGGCATCATGGACGCGTCTGGATATCGCACTGGCCCGCGATGGCGATACGATGGTCGCGCTCGACCGCAGCGCTGTCGTCGATCGCTCGTACGCCTACCGCCTCGTGGCGCGCGACGGGGATCGCACGATCGTCCTCGGCGAACCGGTGGTCGCCGCCGCGCTCGCGCCGCTCGTATTTGCGCTGACGCGCATTTCTCCCAACCCATGCCCCGGTCCGCTGCACATCGAGTTCACGCTCCCACGCGATGCCGCGGTCGACATCGGCCTGTGCGACTTGGCCGGACGTCACATCGCAACGCTGGTGCACGGGATCGTCCCCGCGGGAACTCACGCGATCGAGTGGTCCGGCATCGACCGCCACGGTCCGGCCCCCGCGGGCTTGTACTTCGTGCGCTTCCGGTATCCGGGCGGCGTCGCTACCGGCCGTCTCGTCCGAATCCGCTGATTCAGAGCATGGCAATCAGCGCCACCATCTTTCGCGTCAATCTCAACGTTGCCGACATGGACCGCCAATACTATGCCGACCATCCGCTGACCATTGCCCGCCATCCGTCCGAGACCGATGAGCGGATGATGGTGCGCCTACTCGCGTTCGCACTGCACGCCCACGAGCGACTCGGCTTCGGCCGCGGCATCGGAGCCACGGACGAGCCCGATCTCTGGCAACGCGACGACACCGGCCGCATCGAGTTCTGGATCGAGGTGGGGCAGCCCGACGACCGCCGCATACGCAAAGCCTGCGGCCGGGCGGATCGCGTAGCGGTCTACACCTTTGGAGGTCGCAATGCGGACCTGTGGTGGACCAAGGTGGGGCCCGAGGTCGCGCGCTGCACGAACCTGACTGTCGTCGCCTTGTCCGCCGCGACAACGTCCGCACTGACCGCTCTCGCGGAACGGACGATGGAGCTGCAGATGATGGTGCAGGAGGGGGATGCATGGCTTGCTTCCGGCGACACGCGGATCGCAATCGAACGGACGTGGCTGATGGGGGCATCTTGAGCCCAGGCCTCGATATGGCGCCGTAACAGGCTCTCGCAAGCTTCGGATATGCCGCATGAGATTCTGCAGGTGCCATCCGGATTGACGCCGTGGCGCGGGAATCGCGTGGTACCATCCATGCAGTCGACATCCCGCCACGCTGGCGACGCTTCGCCAGGCCCCATCCCCTGAGCCCCACATGCGACCTCTCCGGCAGTTCTTCCGCGCGTTGCACGGCACCGCCCTCTTATTGCTCATCGGTCTCGACGCCCACGCCGCCATGTTCTTCGTGGACGGAGCGAACCCCGCAAGTTCGGACAGCAATCCTGGAACGGCACACGCCCCCTACCGCACGATTTCTGCGGCGATCGCGGCACACAACGGGCCGGGTGTGACCATCCACGTCATGCCGGCCGCCTATAACGAGAGTGTCGCGAATCTCAGATCCGGCGATGCTACGAATCCGTTCGTGCTCGAGGCCGACCGTAGTGGCGTCGTCAAGATCTTGAACCTCTACGTGTCCGGGAGGTCATGGATCGTCATCGATGGCCTCGCGGTCACCCGTGGTGCCTTCGTCGGGACGTCGCGTGGCGTGACGCTCTCGCACAACCGCATCGTGAACCTGGACTCGCTCACGATCGCCAACGGTCTTTACGTGACCCAGTGCGAGGAACTCAGCATCCTCTCGAACACGATCTCCGGCTGGTCCACCAACGCGATCGTGTTTCGCGACGTGAGCCATTCGGTCCTCGAAGGCAACGAGGTGTCTCACAACCTCAACGATGGCCTGGAGATGTTTTCGCTCGCCGGCTCGAGAGCGAACGTCATCCGTTACAATCAATTTTTCGGCAACGGGGGCACGGCGCTGGATGCTTCGTACGACTTCGACAACGTGGCGATCCAGAATGTGATGTACGCCAACAAGCACGGAATCCAGCACGTTCACTCGTCGAACTTCGTGCACGTGGGCGATGTCGTGTGGGGCAACACCGACGACGGCATCTGGCTCAAGAATAGCGCCACGGGGATCGTGTTCGAGAACTGCATCATCGCCGACAACGGCGCGGGACGCTCGACTGCGTACAACATCCTGATGGACTCGACTTCGGCGTTTCCCGTATCGAACGACAACGTGTTCTCGTACGCGAAGACCGGTCGGTTCGTCAAAGCGGGTATCGGTTTTTACCCCACGCTGGCGGCCTGGACCTCCGTGACCGGTGGCGACACCCGCTCGGTCGCGAAGGATCCGGCATTCGTGGACGCATCGCACGGCGACTTTCATCTACGCGCGGGGTCGCCGGCGATCGATTGCGCGAACACCGGCGTCGCGGACTGGCCGGCGATGGACTCCGAGCACCGCGCCCCGCTCGACGATCCCGCCACCCCCAATACCGGTTTGGGACCGGTTTCCTACGCAGACCGCGGAGCATTCGAATACGTGCCCGCGACCCTCGCGGTGGACGGGTTCCGCGGGCCTTCCGGTGCGGGGGTGGAGCTGGGGCCGGTCGCGCCGAATCCGATGCATCAATCGGGTCGCGTCGAATACACGGTGACGACCGCGACCCGCGTCCGCCTGACGATCCTCGATCTGCAAGGACGCACCGTGGGTACGCTGATGGACCGCGAACAGTCACCTGGGCGTCATGCAGTGGACTGGGACGGCCGCGCCAACGGCCGCGCGATGAGCGCCGGTGTCTATTTTCTACGCATCACCGACGCGAACGGCGTCGCGACGCGGCGGTTCGCGCTGTTGGAATGACGGGGGCGGGCCAGGTCACTACGATCCAGCGATAGGACGCTACGACCCCGCGCGCAACAGGCTGACGTCAGACGCACTCCGCCACAAGCTTCCCGAGCCGCGCCATGCCCTCGGCGATCGAGCTCGGGGACGCGGCGCCGACCGAGAGCCGCATCCAGCCGTCTTCGCGGTCGAGACCGAATGCCTGGAACGGCACCACGGCGACCCGGGCCTCATCGAGCAGCAGCCGGCGGATGTCCTCGTTCGTGTGGATCTCCCGGCCTCCCCACCGCCGTCCGAACAGGTCGAACTGCGCCGACAGATAGAGCGTGCCTTCGGGAGCCACCGAGTCCACGGGCAGCCCGCGCTCCCGCAACGCCTCCAGCTCGCGGTGGAGCAGGACGAGGCGCTCGCGCAGCTTGCGCTGCATCTCGCTCCGGAACGCGGCGAAGCCGGGGGCGTCGTCGAGGAACGCGGCGGTCGCGATCTGCTCGGCCTTCGGAGCCCAGGCGCCGACGTGACCGAGAAAGTCCGACATCGCCTGCGTCACCACCGGTGCGGCGACCGACCAGCCCACGCGCAGACCGGTGGCGGCGAGCGATTTCGAGATCGCGTCCAGCATCACGGTGTAGGGCGCCACTTCGGGAACCAACGCCGGCGGAGACAGCGGTCGCTCGCGTTCGAACTCCAGCGACCAGTAGACATGGTCGTACATCAGGAACACCGGCCGCTCGCCGCGTTCGCGCCGACGAACGTTTTCGGCCACCAGGTCGCGAGCGATCTCTTCGAGCACCCCGGGTTCGATCGCGGTGCCGGTGGGATTGAGCGGCGTATTGAGCGCGAGCAGCCGGATATGGGGTAGCACCGACCGCACCTGGGCGGCGGTCGGATGGAACCGGGCTTCGCGCGAGACCTCGATCGGCACGGCGCGCGCGCCCGTCAGGTAGCAGTAGTGGTTGTTGTTCCACGACGGCACCGGAAACGCCACCGCCTCGCCGGGGTCGACCAGCGCGCGATAGGTCGCATAGATCAGCGGCCGGGCGCCGCCGGCGACCAGCACCGACTCGAGCGGGTATTCGAGCCCGAACTCCCGCGCGTAGAAGCGCACCACGGCCTGGCGCAGCTCGGGCACGCCATTCGACGGCGGATAATTGGTATGGCCCGCGCTGAGCGCGCGCTGAATCCCCTGGAGCAGCGAGGCGGGCGGGGAGAACTCGCGCGGATCGAAGTCGCCGACGGTCAGATTGCACAGCGACTGGCCGGCGGCGATCAGGGCCCGCACTTCGGCGGCGATGCGCAACACCTCGGAACCGACCAGGCCCCGTGCCAGCGTCGAGAGCGCACCTGAATCGAGGTCGTTCAGCGTGGCAAGGTCGTTCGCGCGATCGGGCATGTGAGTTCCTCGAATCGATGACGCCGCTCGGGATCACGAGTGGATGAGCGCGATCTTACCGCAAAGTGTGGCTCGCACGCTGTTGCGGCCACTGTGACCCGCGCCTCGGAATCCACATGAAGCGACCCCGCTGACCGCCACGCCCGCAACGAGATCCGGCCCTTGCGGCTTGCCCGATTGCCGCGTGCACCGTACCGTTCCCGCCGCCATGACTCCCGAGCCGCCCGACCGCTTCGATCCCAACGCCACGGACGCGATGGCGCGCATGTTCGACGGCGTGTCGCCGCGCTACCGGTTGCTCAACCGCATTCTGTCGATGGGGCAGGACACCGCCTGGCGCAAGACGATGTGGGAGGCGGTGCCCGCGGATGCGCGCGTGGTGCTCGATCTGTGCACGGGCGACGGCTCCTCGCTGCCGGGATTGCGCCGTCCGGGGCGGCTCGTGGTCGGACTCGACGCCAGCTTCGGCATGCTCGAACAGGCGGAATCCGACCACGGCGGCGGGGGATGGGCGCCGCGGCTCGTATGCGGCGACGCATTCCGGCTGCCAATCCGCGATGCGGCGGTGGACGCGGTCACCATCGCGTTCGGCATCCGCAACCTGCGCCCGCAACCGGATGCGCTCGCCGAGCTGGCGCGCGTCATGCGGCCGGGAGCCACCCTGATCGTGCTCGAGGCGACGGCGCCGCCCACGGGTACGTTCGCGCCGCTCCATCGCTGCTATCTTACCTATGTGGTGCCGCTGCTGGGCCGGCTGTCGCCGGACCCCACGGCGTACGAATACCTCGGCAAGTCCGTGCTCGAGTTCGGCGCGGGCACCGCGTTCACCGCGGCCGCCGAGCAGCGCGGCTTCACCTGGCGCTTCACCCGCCCGTTCCTGCTCGGTGCGACGCGGTTGTGGGTGGCACGAGCGCCGGACAATCGTTGGCACGGGTCGGAACCGGATGTGCAGACTGCACGACTGGGCGATTCCGCGCGGGGCGAAATGCCCACGCAAACTCCGGCCGGGGCCACCGAACAGCGAATCTGGGATGGCGTCCAGGCGGCGTTGTCGATCGCGCTTGCGGTGGCCCTCGCCGTGGCACTGCGCATGGTGTTCAACCCCGCCCTCGATATCCCGTTACGGGGCCCGAACCGGGGCCTGCTGATCGTGCTCACCGCGGGTGGCATTGCGGTATTCGGCACCCGCGGGCTGTGGTTCCTGATGCGAGCCCTGCGTTCCAGGCCCCGCGTTTAGCCATTTCCCCCACATGGCACAGGGGTTGCGTTGTTTCTTGCGCCACCCGGCCCATCGCGGGCTCACCGGCGCCACTCCTTTCAGGAACCCATGTCATGACGGCTCGGGATCGATCGTTCGACGGCCTGCTGGATCTGTTCGACCGGCCAGTCGCGTCGCGCGCGGAAGTGATCGAAAAGGCGCTGCGTTGCGCCCTGCAGATCTCGGACGCCGACGGCGCCGTGGCATTGGTCGCGAACAACCGCGCGCTCGAGCGTTCGTGGTTGCGGACCGATGGCTCGCCACTCGAGACCTCGGCGGTGGGGCGGCCCGCGAGCGAGTTCGGACGCATGCTGCTCAAGGCGCTGCACCCCATCCAGCTCGCCGACACCCACGACGGTCGCTCGGGAGCGCAGGATTGCTGCCCCGGCGTCGAGTCCGGACCGGCGTTGTTCGCCCCGCTCCGCCACAAGCAGCAGGCCGGCGGCTACCTGGCGGTCTACCGCACGCGCGGATCGGAGCCGCTGAGCGTGGAGCAGGTGAAGCTGGTCACATTCCTCGGCGCCTGGCTCACGCTGGCGCTCGAGAACGTGCGGCTCGCGGAGAGCGTCGAGCGTCTCGCGGTGACCGACGACCTCACGCAGGTCTTCAACTATCGATTCCTCAAGAGCGCGCTCAAGCGCGAGATCAAGCGCGCGGGCCGGTTCGAACAGCAGTTGTCGATCGTGATGATCGACGTGGACAATCTCAAGGGCTACAACGATCGCAACGGCCACATGCGGGGCAGCCTGCTGCTGCGCGAGATCGCCGGGCTGTTCGCCCAGCAGGTACGGTCGTGGGACCTGGTCGCCAAGTACGGCGGCGACGAGTTCACACTGATCCTGCCGCAGACGGGACGCGAGGGCGCCATGGTCGCGGCCGAGCGCATGCGCGCCGCCGTCGCCGGGCACACGTTTCCGCTGGCACCGCCCGGCAGCATCACGATCAGCCTCGGCGTCGCGGTGTTCCCGGTGGACGCCACCGATTCGCTCAGCCTGATCCGCGCGTCCGATGTGGCGCTCTACGAAGCCAAGCGCAACGGCCGGAATCGCGTGGAGAGCTTCCTGGAGCGCGCGGCATGACGCGAGCGATCCTGCGCCCACGGCGTCGTTCGCCAGGCCGGGACACGGCCCGCAGACGCCGCGAGCGCACGTCCGTACGGGTCCTGCCGCGCGCTGAGCGCGCGTTGACCCTGCATTCGAGCCGCTGATAATGTTCCGCATCCCCCGGATGCGGCATCACGCTTCCGGGGGCATCCAGTTTCACGGCAGGGGGAGGAGTTCGTGACCGATCGGATCGGCATCGCGGTGGTGGGCACCGGCGACTGGGGCGCCAATCTCGTGCGCAACTACGCCTCGCTGCCCGGCGCCCGGCTGGTCGCCCTGTGCGACACCGATGCCAAACGGCTCGCCGCGGCGGCCGCGAAGGCCCCCGGCGCCCGCACCTATGCCGAGCTGGATCAGGTGGCGGATGACAAGGAGGTCCAGGCCGTCGTGGTGTCGGCGTCGGCGGTGAGCCATTACCCGATCGCGCGCCGGCTGCTCGAGGCGGGCAAGGACGTGTACGTCGAGAAGCCGCTCACGCTGCAGGTGGACCACGCCGAGGAGTTGGTCGCGCTCGCGCTGAAGACCCAGCGCATCCTGATGGTCGGGCACCTGCTGCTGTTCCACCCGGGCGTGCGCTACCTCAAGACCATGGTCGAGAGCGGAGCGCTCGGCGACCTCTACTACATCTATTCGCAGCGCGTGAACCTGGGCAAGGTCCGCCAGGACGAGAATGCGCTGTGGAGCTTTGCGCCGCACGACCTGTCGGTGATCCTGCACCTGCTCGACATGGAGCCCATCGACGTGGTGGCGCGCGGCTCGGGATTCCTCCAGAAGTCGATCGAGGACGTGGTGTTCGTGGATCTGCGGTTCCCCGGCGGCAAGCTGGCGCACGTTCACGTGTCGTGGCTCGACCCGCACAAGCTGCGTAAGTTCACGGTCGTCGGCAGCCGCAAAATGGTGGTGTTCGACGACATGGAAGCCAGTGAGAAGATCCGCGTCTACGACAAGGGCGTCGACAAGGGCGGCCAGGTGGTGTCGTACGGCGAATCGCTCACGGTGCGCAGCGGCGACATCCTGATCCCGCAGCTGTCGCTGCAGGAGCCGCTGCGGCTCGAATGCCAGCACTTCGTGGATTGCGTGCGTGATCGCAAGACCCCGCTCACCGACGGCCAGGACGGCCTGCGCGTGGTCAAGGTGCTCGCGGCGGCGCAGGCGTCGCTCGAGGCCGGGGGCGCGCCGATGCCCGTCGCGGCCGTGAAGGCGGGGGTCGCGTGAGCCCGGTGGACACTGCCATGCACCCCAGCGCCACGGTGGGCGCCCAGACCACGTTCGGCGAGCACTGCGTCGTCGGCGCCGACGTCACGATCGGCTCCGGCTGCGTGATCGGCCACCACGTCGTGATCCACGCAGGGACGCGCATCGGCAACGACGTGCGGATCGACGACCACGCGAACCTGGGCAAGCTGCCGATGAAGGCGGCCAATTCCGCGACCACGAAGGACCAGGAGCTGCCGCCGCTCGTCGTGGGCGACACCTGCATCGTCGGGACCGGCGTGGTGCTCTACCGCGGCGCCGTCATCGACGCCCGGGTGCTGATGGCCGACCTGTCGACGATCCGCGAGAACGTGACCGTCGGCCGCGGCACGATCGTCGGCCGCGGCGTAACGGTCGAGAACTTCTGCAGCGTCGGGCGCTACTGCAAGCTCGAGAGCGAGTGCTACATCACGGCATATTCCACGCTCGAGGATCGCGTGTTCATCGCGCCCGGCGTGGTGACGTCGAACGACAACTACGTGGGCCGCACCGCCGAGCGGTTCAAGCACTTCAAAGGTGTGACGGTGCGCCGCGGCGGCCGGATCGGCGCGGGCTCGGTGATCCTGCCCGGCGTCACGATCGGCGAGGACGGCCTCGTGGCCGCGGGCTCGGTGGTGACGCGCGACGTGGCGCCGCGTACCATCGTCATGGGCTCGCCCGCGAAGAAGTGGCGCGACGTGCCGGTCGAACAGTGGCTCGAGAACCAGGGCTGGACGGATTCCTGATCCGGGAGGGGTGATGGTGACGAAGACGATGATGACGGTGCCGTTGCTGGACCTCAAGGCCCAGTACGCCACGATCAAGACCGAGATCGACGCCGCCGTCCAGGGCGTGATGGAGAGCTGCCGGTTCATCGGCGGTCCCGAAGTCACGTCGCTGGAGGAGGAGGTGGCGCGCTACTCGCAGAGCCCGTACGGCATCGCGTGCGCGTCCGGCACCGACGCGCTGCTGCTCGCGCTCAAGGCGCTCGATGTCGGCCCCGGCGACGAGGTGATCACCACCGCGTACTCGTTCTTTGCCAGCGCCGGCACGATCGTCAACGCCGGCGGCACGCCGGTGTTCGTCGACATCGACCCCCGCACCTACAACATCGACCCGCACGCGCTCGAGGCCGCGGTCACACCGCGCACCCGCGCCGTGGTGCCGGTGCACCTCTACGGCCAGTGCTGCGACATCGCCACGGTCAAGGCGGTGTGCGAGAAGCACCAGTTGTGGCTGATCGAGGACGCGGCGCAGGCGATCGGGTCGGAGTGGGAGGGCAGGCGGGCGGGCGCCTATGGCGACTTCGGCTGCTTCTCGTTCTTCCCGTCCAAGAACCTCGGCGGCGCGGGCGACGGCGGCATGATGACCGCGCACAGCCACGAGCTCGCCGACAAGGCCCGGCTGCTGCGCGAACACGGCGCGCGGCCCAAGTACTACCACGCGATCGTCGGCACCAACTCGCGGCTCGACGCGCTGCAGGCCGCCATCCTCAGGGTCAAGCTGCGCCATCTCGACCGCTGGAGCGAACAGCGCGCGAAGAACGCCGAGCTGTATGACAGCCTGTTCGAAGGCTCGCGCGTCGGTCGCCCGTGGCGCGATCCGCGCGGCCGCCATATCTACAACCAGTACGTCATTCGGGTGCCCGACCGGGACGGCCTCAAGACGTTCCTGGCGGAGCGCGGCATCGGCACCGAGGTCTATTACCCGGTGCCGCTGCACCTGCAACAGTGTTTCAGCTCGCTCGGCTACAAGCCGGGCGACATGCCCAACTCCGAAGCCGCAGCTCACGAGACGCTCGCGCTGCCGATCTATCCCGAACTGGGCGACGAGCGCATCCGTTACGTGGCGGCCACGGTACGGGAGTTCGTAGAACGATGATGGCATCGCCGGAGCGGGCCTGCGAGGCCGCCCCGGCAACGTCCCGTCGCGCCGCCTCACCGCCCTGAGGCGCGCGCCGGTTCGCCTGCAGCAGGACACCGCCGGCAGCCCCACTGCGCGAGTGTCGGGTAACTCATTGAACATGGACGTCACGCAGCGCGAGTCTCTGCGCGAGCTGTTGCGCCGGGTGGACGAAGTGCGCGGTTTGTCGGAGCGGGCGGAGACGGCGTCGACCGTCGACCCCGACGACGACAACGCGCTGCTCGCCATCATGCGCGAGCTGGTTCAGGAGCTGGAGCGCAGTCACCGGCGCCTGATTGAAACCAACGTGCAGCTGGTATCGCTGCGCGAGGTGGCGAGCTCGATGGTCGGCACGCTCGAAGTGGGCGAGACCACGCGGCTCGTGACCCGCTACCTGTGCCGCGCGTTCGGCTTCGAGGAAGGCTTCCTGCTCCTGATCAACCGGGAGACGGGCAAGCTCGAGGGCACCTGGACTCGGCTCGAGAACGGCCGCGAACAGAGCTGGCCGCTCGAGCTGCCGATGATCGGCGAGTCCGGCACCCTGGCGCGCTCGCTGTGGCTGAACCGCACCGTGGTGCACCACGCCGCCCAGCGCCACCGGCCGGCGCTGTTGCCGGCGGGACATCCGCTCGAGGACGCGCTCGACCAGCTCGCATCGACGGCATGTGTGCCACTGCAGCGCAGCCAGTCCGTGCAGGCGCCGGCGGACGCCCGGTCCACGTGCGGCGCGCGCTGCGTGCTCGGGGACCCGGCGATCCTCGTGCCACCGCCCGGCGAGGCCGCGGACCGCTGGACCTACGATCTCGAAGAACGCCAGCGTGACTGCCTCGCCTGCGACCGCATGCCGCTGCTCGGCGTGATCGGCATGGCGCGCCGGCGCGGGGCGGAGGTGCTCGGGCCGTCGGATGTGATGCTGCTCGAGTCGATCGCGTTGTCGGTGGCGCCGATGATCGAGAACGCTCGGCTGTACCAGGACCTGCGCCGCAGTGAACGCTTTCGCAATCACGTGCTCGACAGCATGGCGAGTGCGCTGGTCGCGGTGAACATGGACGGCGAGATCCTGACATTCAACCGCGCGGCCGCGGAGCTGCTCGGCTTCGAGGAGGCCGAGGTGCTCGGCCAGCCGTTCGGCGCGCTGCTCGGGCCCGACGGTGAAGCGGTGCTGCGCGACACGCTCGGCCACGCGCACGAGGCGCTGCGGGTCGAGACCATGCTGCGCGCCCGCGACGGCACGCCGCTGCCGGTCAGTCTCACGACATCGCTGCTGCGCAACGACCGCCGCTCGATCTACGGCGCGATCGCGACGTTCGTCGACCTCACGCCGCTCAAGCGGGCGGAGGAGCACGCGCGCCAGCTCGACCGGCTCGCCGCACTCGGCCGGTTCACGTCGAGCGTCGCCCACGAGATCCGCAACCCGCTCACCGGCATCGGCGCCGGCGTGCAGTACCTCGCGCGCTCGATCCCGACCGGCGACGCGCAGCACGAGAACCTTCAGTTCATCCTGAGCGAGATCAAGCGGCTCGATCGCATCGTGCAGGAGCTGTTCGACGTCACCCACCCACGGCGGCTGGCGCTGCGGGCGGCTCCGCTGGAAGACACGTTGCGCCGTGCGATGCAGTGCGTCGAGGCGCTGTTCGCCCAGCGCGGCGTCCGGTGGGCCATCGAGGTGGCGCCGCACATGCCGCCGGTGAACCACGATCAGGATCAAATGCAGCAGGTGTTCATCAACCTGCTCAAGAACGCCGCCGAGGCTTCGGCGGCGGGCACCCAGGTCACCGCGTCGATCACCACGCTGCCGAAGCCGGTGGTCGCCGGCACCCCGCGCGGCGGCGGTCCGACGATCGCGGTGCACGTCGACGACCAGGGCTCCGGCATCGAGCCCGAAGTACTGAAGACCATTTTCGAGCCGTTCTTCACCACGAAACAGGGTGGGACCGGCCTTGGGTTGTACATCACACACGACATCGTGAAGCGCCACAGCGGCAGTCTCACGGTCAACAGCGCACTCGCACGCGGCACCCGCTTCACGGTGGAGCTGCCGGTCGAGGGCAACGGAGGACAATCATGAGCAAGGCGAACATCCTGGTCGTGGACGACCAGGACTCGATCCGCCACTTCGTGGGCAAGGCGCTCGAAGAGGATGGATACACCGTGATGACCACCGGCTCGCTGCGCGAGTCGCGGCAGGTGCTGGAGCGGGAGATTCCCGACCTGGCGATCCTGGACTTCAAGCTCCCCGACGGCACCGGCATCGAACTGCTGCGCGAGATCAAGCGCATGCAGCCCGAGGTGTCGGTGATCCTGATGACGGCATTCGGCGAAGTCGACACCGCCGTCGAGGCCATGAGCGCGGGAGCGTTCTGGTTCGTCAAGAAGCCATTCCAGAACGACGAGCTGCTGGCGCTGGTGGCGCGCGCGCTGGAATCGCAGAAGCTGTGGCTCGAATTGCGCCGGCTGCGGCACCACGCGTTTGCCGACGAAGACTTCCTGCACTCGTCGGCCCCGGCGATGCAGGAGGCGTACGCGATCACCGAGCAGGTGTCGCGCGGCGACACCACCAGCGTGCTGATCGAAGGCGAGAGCGGCACCGGCAAGGAGTACTTCGCGAACCTCATCCATCGGATGAGCGCGCGGCACGACCGGCCGTTCGTCGAGATCAACTGCGCCGCGATTCCGAGCGAGCTGCTCGAGAGCGAGCTGTTCGGCCACGAGAAGGGCGCGTTCACCGACGCGCGCGCGCAGAAACTCGGCCTCATGGAGCTCGCGAGCGGCGGCACGCTGTTCCTCGACGAGATCGGTGAGATGAACCCGATGCTGCAGGTGAAGCTGCTGCGGGTGCTCGAGCGGCGCACGCTGCGCCGGGTCGGCGGCACCAAGGACGTGGCGGTGAACGTGCGCATCATCTCGGCCACGAATCAGGACCTCGAGCGGATGGCGACGGACGGCACGTTCCGGGAGGACTTGTACTATCGCCTCAAGGTCGTGCCGCTCTACGTGCCGCCGCTGCGTGAACGCAAAGAAGACATCATCCCGTTGTCCAGGCTGTTCATGGACCGCTTCACGAAGCAGTTCAAGAAGACGTTCCGTGACATCTCACCGGGAGCGGAGCGCATCCTGCTCGACTACCCGTGGCCGGGCAACATCCGCGAGCTCAAGAACCTGTTCGAGCGCACCGTGCTGCTCGAGACCGGCACGACGCTCGAGCCCCAGCACCTCAAACTGGCGTCCCGGTCGCGGCCGCTGGCGGACGCCACGATCGGCCAGCGCGTGGACCAGCTGCTCACCGGGCCGCTGACGCCGGCGGGGATCCCGTTCGAGACGATCACCGAGGAAATCGAGCGCGCCTTGATCATGCGCGCCTCCTATGTTACGAAATGGAACCAGAGCCGCACCGCGGAGCTGTTGCAGCTCAAGCGTGATAAGCTCCGCTATCGCATGAAGCTGTATGGCCTCGGCGCCGAAGGCGAATCCACCGACGAGGCGCGTGCCGTGAACGAATAAGCGGGTGTTGGTGATCCTGCAATCCCAGAGGTACCCGTGATGTCTTTGCAGCGACCGACGAGACTGCTCCTGTACGGGGCAGTCTTCGTTTTGGTGGCGGGGGTGGCCGGCTGCGGTTACAGCACGAGCCCCGCGCTGCTGCCGACCCACCTCAAGACCGTGGCGATCCCGGTGTTCGAGAACGAGACCAGCGAGTACACGCTCGAGCAGGACATCACGAACGCCGTGGTGCAGCGGTTCGTCGCCGACAATCATCTCAAGGTGGTCGACGAACGCGTGGCGCAGGCGGTGATCAAGGGCAAGATCAAGACCTACCGCAATTCCGTGTTCGGCATCTCGGCCGGCACCACGCGGGCCGAGGAGTACCGGGTCGCGATCACCGTGTCGGTGACGTTCAAGGATCTCGTCAAGAACCGCGAGCTGTGGAGCGAAGAGAACCTCGAGAAGACCGCCAACTACTACGTCACCGACGTACCGGGCCAGCCGGCCAAGACGGAGCTCGATGGACGCAAAGAAGCCATCACGAAAATCGCCGACGAAATCCTCAGCCGCTCCGTCCAGGGCTGGTAGCGGGGAGACGACCCCCGCGTCGCGCGCGGCGGGCCGTGGCGCGACTGCCGGCCGGGCGCGCAGCGCACCCCGGACGGCACCACGCGGCACCGGCGCCGGCTTCGCCGCCATGGTCGCGCGCTGGGAGCAGGGCACGTTCCCATCGTCGCTCTACCTCGAGGGCCCGAGCGAATCGATCAAGCACGCGCTGCTCGACGAGCTGAAACGCGCGTGGGTGGCCAGGCATTCCGGCGTGCTCGCGCGGGTGTATCGGGCCGCTGAAGCCGGCGTGGACCAGATCCTGGCTGCCTATCAGAGCACTTCGCTGTTCAGCTCGTCCGAGCTCTTGATCGTGCTCGACATCGAGGACCTCGGCCGCAGCGAGAAGAAGGTGCTGGCACTCGCCCAGGGCATCGAGTCGGGCGGCGGTGAGTCGTGCCTGGTGCTGCTCGAATCGGCCGGGGACAACGAGCGCAAGTCGCTCGCCCCGCTGCGGTCCGCATGCGGCGAGCACGTGCTCGCCGCGTCGCTTACCCGCACCGAGTTGCGCGCGTGGGGCGAGCGCACGCTCGCGCGCCAGCACGTGTCGGCCGGACCCGGCGCCGTGGACGCGATCGTGGATGCGTGCGAAGGCGACCCGCTGGCATTCTTCAACGAGCTCGAAAAACTATCGGCATGGGCCGGCGACGGCGGCCGCATCACCGCAGCCGACGTGGCCGAGCTGCTCAAGCCGGTCGTCGGCGCCGACCTGCCCGAATATCTGGGCGCCGTGGCACTCGGACACTCGAGCCTCGCCGCGCAACGCCTGGGGCGACTGCTCGCCGCCGGCGTGGGGGAGGGCACCATCCTGTTCGCCCTGTCGAACCTCGTGGGCGGCGCCATGGGTGGCTGGGCGCGCTGGCGGGACCTGTCGGGCGCCTACCGCCGCCGCATGTCGCCGGTCGAGCTGAACCGCGCGCTGGACGCCGTCTATCGGGCCGAGTCCGCGTGGAAGGGCGGGCGCGCCGATGTCGTGGCGCTGTTGGAGCAGACGACGCGGACGCTGAGCGGGGACGCGTAAGCGGGTTTCCCGTAGCCGGACGCACCGTCGCGTTGTGCTCTATTTGCAGTAGCCACGTCGTCCGGGTGCGGGCCAACTGGTTCCGGAACCAGTTGAGGCTCGCGGATCCGGACTTTCGACTCCCTCGCGTGACGCTCCCGCGCATTCCCGCTATTCTTCCCGCCTCATGAAACGCTATCCATTCGCCCAGGTGGAACCGCGCTGGCAGCGCGTGTGGGAAGAGTCGAAGCTGTTCCGCGCCATCGACTTCTCGCCCAAACCCAAATTCTATTGCATCGACTTCTTCCCGTACCCTTCGGGGACGGGGCTCCACGTCGGGCATCTCGAGGGCTACACGGCGACCGACATCCTGTGCCGGTTCCGGCGCATGCGCGGGTTCAACGTGCTGCACTGCACGGGCTGGGACGCGTTCGGCCTGCCTGCCGAGCAGTACGCCGTCAAGACCGGCGTCGCCCCGGCGATCACGACGCGCCAGAACATCGACAACTTCCGCCGCCAAATGAAGCGCGCCGGGCTGTCGCATGACTGGGACCGCGAAGTCGACTCCACGGACCCCGCGTACTACCGCTGGACCCAATGGATTTTTCTCAAACTGTTCGAACGCGGGCTGGCCTACGTGGCCGAGGTCCCGGTCAACTGGTGCCCGGAACTGGGCACGGTGCTCGCTAACGAAGAGGTCATCGACGGCAGGAGCGAGGTCGGCGGCTTCCCGGTGATTCGCAAGCCGATGCGCCAGTGGGTGCTCAAGATCACCGCCTACGCCGACCGGCTGCTCGACGACCTGGCGCTGGTCGACTGGCCGCACAGCACGGTCGAGATGCAGCGCAACTGGATCGGCCGCTCGATCGGCGCCGAGGTGGACTTCCCGCTGGCCGGCACCGTGGGCTCGCTGCGGATCTTCACCACGCGGCCGGACACGCTGTTCGGCGCCACCTACATGGTGCTGGCCCCCGAGCACGCGCTGGTGACTGCCGTCACCACGCCCGAGCACCGCGCCGCGGTGGACGGCTACCGCGAGGCGACCGCGCGCAAGAGCGACCTGCAACGCCAGGAGGAAAAGCAGAAGAGCGGCGTGTTCACGGGCGGCTACACCACGAACCCGGTGAACGGCGAGCAGCTGCCGGTGTGGATCGCGGACTACGTGCTGATGGGCTACGGCACGGGTGCGATCATGGCCGTGCCGGGCCACGACGAGCGCGACTGGGAGTTCGCGAAGCAGCACGGCCTCGAGATCCGCGAAGTCGTGACGGGAGGGAACGTGGCCGAGGCGGCGTTCGTCGACAACGAGCGCGGCACGACCGTGAACTCCACGACGCCCGATGGGTCGTTCTCGATCGACGGTCTCGACCCCGCCGCCGCAAAGGCGCGTATCACCGCGTGGCTGGAGCAGCGCGGCATCGGGCGCAAGGCCGTGAACTACAAGCTGCGCGACTGGCTGTTCTCGCGCCAGCGCTACTGGGGCGAGCCGTTCCCGATCGTGTGGCGCGACGGCGTGCCGGAGGCCGTGCCCGAGCAGCAACTCCCGGTGCTGCTGCCCGAGACGACGAGCTTCAAGCCGGCCGGAACAGGGGAGAGCCCGCTCGCGACGATCACCGACTGGGTGAACGTGATGGATCCGGCCACCGGCCAGGTGCTGAAGCGCGAGACCAACACCATGCCGCAATGGGCCGGGTCGTGCTGGTATTACCTGAGATTCCTGGACCCGCACAATCCCGACGCCATGGTGGACTCGGCGAAGGAACGTTACTGGATGCCCGTCGATCTCTACGTCGGCGGCGCCGAGCACGCCGTGCTGCACCTGCTGTACGCGCGATTCTGGCACAAGGTGCTGTTCGACATCGGCCTCGTCTCGGGCCCCGAGCCGTTCATGAAGCTGATCCACCAGGGGACGATCCTGGGCGAGGACAACCAGAAGATGTCGAAGAGCCGCGGCAACGTGGTGAGCCCCGACGACATGATCGAGAGCTACGGCGCCGACGCGCTCAGGATCTACGAAATGTTCCTGGGCCCGCTCGAAGCCAGCAAGCCGTGGAACACGAAGAGCGTCGAGGGCATCACGCGGTTCCTGGACCGTGTGTGGCGCCTGTTCGTGACCGAGGAGGGCGGCAGCGTCGTCGACACGACCCGCCCGATCCCCGAGCTGGAGCGCGTGCTGCACCAGACGATCAAGAAGGTCACCGAGGACCTCGACGCGCTCAAGTTCAACACCGCGATCGCCCAGCTCATGGTGTTCGTGAACGAAGTCACCAAGCGCGACGCGCGCCCCAGGGCCATGCTTGAACCGTTCGTGCTGCTGCTGAACCCGTTCGCACCCCACATCGCCGAGGAGCTGTGGCATCGCCTCGGCCACGCTGAAAGTTGCGCGTACGAGAAGTGGCCCAAGTTCGACGAGGCGCTGGTGGTCGAAGACACGGTGACGGTGGCCGTGCAGGTCAATGGCAAGCTGAGGGCCACGTTGGAGTTCCCGCGTGGCGCCGACCAGGCCACGGTTAGGGCCGCCGCGATCGGCGACGAGCGGGTACAGCGTCACGTCGACGGCGCCGAGGTCCGCAAGGAAATCTACGTGCCCGACAAGCTGCTGAATCTCGTGGTGGCCGGAAAATAGTCGTGCGGTTCGTGGCGGCGCTGGTATAGTTGCGGTTGCTCCCGACGAAACAAAACGCGACTCGTGACCCGATCCTCCGGAGGTAGTAGCGGCCCAATGGCTTCCCTGTCGAAGAGTTAGACGCAAGGGAAGAGCCGGCGATCGCCGGTACGTGACATCGCGCCCGCGGTGCCACCGTCGCTTGGGAAACCGCCTCCGAGGAGTCCTCGTTCATGAACGGGAAACTGCCGCCACCGCTCACCGCGCCCGCCTGGGGCGTGCTCGCATTGCTGATCCTGCCCCTGATTCCAATCGCGAACGCCCGCGGAGACACGTTCTTCTCCGACGATTTCAACGGCTCGACGCTCGACGCGACCAAGTGGGAAACCACGATCGCCACCACCGGCGTCCGCTACATCGCGGGGGTCTGGACGATGCCGCCCGCGGACGCCCACTACGGCTCGATCGCCGTGCACGACTCGTGCGTATCGCTGACCAACACCTCGCCAACGCCATCGAGCCCGATGTTTCCCCTGATCTGGACCAACAAGGCATTCCCCGAACAGGGCGACTTCGAGATCGAGTTCCGGATGCGTTACACGAGCGGCGGATACTGGGGCGATGGCATCCGCATCATTCGCATGCCCACCCCATTCAACCCCACGCAGGGGGACAGCACGTCGGCGGTGGGTGAGTACGTCCTGATGATTCACCAGGACAATCTCGACTGCAAAGGCCCGAACGTGAGCCTGCTGGGCCCGCCCGGCGAAGGCGGTCCGGATCTGCCGTTCAACACCGACTGGCACACCTACCGGATGCGCTACGAGTCCGACAAGGCCACGGTCTACATCGACAACGTGTTCTACGCCGGCCCGGTCCCGACGCCGCGGCCGAATTCGATCCAGCTCGGAGTCGGCGAGGTCGAGTGCTGCGGAGACTCGTGCTCCGCCAACGGCTGCTGGTGGACGTCGTACAATCTCGACTACATCCACGTGAAGACGCTGGGCACGACCGCCGCGAAGACGTCGACCTGGGGCGCCGTGAAGGCCCGCTATCGCTGAGATCGCCGCGTCCCTCGGCCGCGGATCGGGAGGGACGCTGAAGCCTGTGAATCGATGTGGGAAGACTGCGGGCCCGGGAACGCTTGGGGGGAAGAGCGCCCGGGCCGCCGTGTTGCTGGCGCTGTGCATGGGACCGTCGGCCGCCGCCTTCGCAGGTTCACCGGCGCCCGATCCAGCGTACGTCGCCGCACCCGCCGCCGAGTGGTCGTTGATCGTCGACAATGACGACTTCAACTTCTGGCAGCCACCCGCCGACCGGCCCGACTTCGGCTACACCCACGGCACCGAACTAGACGCCAGCCTGTCCAGGGCGCCGAAGTGGCTTGCGCGACACACGCCAGCCTGGCTGGACGGCGGCACCCAAAGCGGCCCCGCGCGCCTCGAGCTTCGCGCCGCGCAGCGCGTCTATTCCCCGTGGCGCCTGCCCGCTGACCGCCCGTATGCCGGCTGGCTCGAGCTCGCCTGCGGCCTGCGCCACGCAGCCGCCGGTAGCAACCGGGAAGCCATCCTGCATGTCGGCGTCACCGGCCCCGCGAGCCGGGCCGCCGCGATCCAGCGCTGGATTCACCGTCACTTCGATCACGGCGCACTGCCTGACTGGAGCCACCAGCTTCCGCAGGAACTCGGCATCGGCATCGAGACGTCGGGAGCCCGGCGCACGTGGAGATCGGGCGGATCATCCAGGTTCGCCGCAGCCGCCGGCCCCGAGTGGCGGGCAAGGCTCGGAACCTACGCCGTCGACCTGCGAGCCGGCCTGCAGACCGTAGCCGGCTGGAACGCCCCGGACGTGTGGGGAGACCCCACCACGCGATCCGGCCCCGCGTTCTACGCGATGCTAGCCGGCAGGACCGACCTGATTGTCCGCGACGAATTTCTGGAAGGCACCTGGTCACGACCGAGCCCCGGAGTGTCGGCCACACCGATCCCGTTGGTACCCGAACTAGAGACCGGCATCGGCCTGGGCGTAGGATCCGCGCGCCTGGAATGGCGAATCCACCGCCGCGCCAAGGAATTCCGACACCAACCCGAACTCCACACATATTCCACGTTGGCCCTGAGCTGGCGGTAGCCGGAGGAAGGGAGCCAAAGGCGACCCTGACCCCGTAATGGGGGAGCAGCGTTATCCAACATTATGCAAACCTATCCGGCAAAGCCCGGATAGGTTTACATAATGTATCTTATGCGACATGCATCTCCAGCGACCCACGGGCCGCCGAACCCACTTCATCTACTCGTCCATCTTCTTCCACACCCGTTTGAACTCCACCGCCGGGCGATCACCCATGGCCGGGATGCTGATCACGGACACTAGTTCCGTTCCGCCGCCCTCCTCCATGATCCGCTGCGTCGGCCCCGGCCGGTTCGCGCTACCCGGCCGCGTCACGATCAGCGTGTCGCCCTGCCAGGTGCCGCTCATCACCCGGGCGCCGGGTGCGTGCGCCAGCGAGTCGGGAGCGCCGTCGAGGGTCGTGATCTCCTCGAGCACCGTGCCCGTGGAATCCTCGAAGCTCACGAGCGTCTCGGTTTGCGTGACGTGCATCACGTCGGGCAGCCGTACGGGGCGAGCTGCGCCTTCGGGTCGCGCACCTCCCTGTGCTGCGTCGCCGTCGGCACCGCCGCCACCGCCGCCACGCGCGCCGCGGCCACCGCCACCGCCGCCGCGTCCGCCCCAACCACCACCGCCGCCCATTCCACCGCCGCCACCACCCCAGCCTCCACCGCCGCCGCCACGCCCACCGCGACCGCCGCCACCGAATCCGCCGCCACCACCGCCACCGCCGCCGCCACGACGCCCGCGCTCGCCGGAGCCGCCACCACCGCCGGGTCCCGGCTCGGCGTCGCTGTGCTTCGCATCGAGCCGCCACATACCCGTGAGATTGGGTGGGCCCGCCGCGTCGTCGGCACGGACACGTGTCGCTGAAGCAGGGAACATCACGGCCAGGGCCACGACAGCCAGCAACGATCGGCGCATGCGAAACCTCCGTGAGATCAGTGGGGCGAAGGCTCGAAACGCTAGCACCGGATGCCCATGCTACGTAGCGCCGATTGCCATGCGCGCGCAGAGTTTTCGCACGACTGACACGGGGGTATTCATGTCGCGATTCTGACGAACGATGACGAATGCTTACATGAGCATGATCATGTGGGTGCGCTGCGCGTACCCACAGCGAAGGCCGGCCCTTGCGGGCCGGCCTTCGACTGCGTTCGATGAACCCTGCTGCCGACTATCTCGCCAGCACCACGCGCTGAACGAAATTCTTGCCGGGCGTTTCGAAGCGGACGAAGTAGACCCCCATCGGCACCGTCCCGCGGTCCGACCGTCCATCCCACGTGATCTGATAGCGGCCCGGCTTGAAGGCGCCCTGAGCCAGCGTCGCCACCGTCCGGCCCTGCAGATCCAGCACGATCAGCCGCACCCTCGCGTCCCGCGCGACCGAGAACTCCATATTCATCGGCCCCGTGGTCGGGTTCGGCCGCGCCGCACTCATCGCGAACTCTCGCGGCAGCGCCGCCTCGGCCTTGACCGGTCCGAACACCGCCTGCGTGCCGGTGTTGGTCGTCGCCACCAGGCGGTACCAGTAGCTGCGGCCCGCGACCGCCGTGTTGTCCACGACCACCGTCGCGCCGCTCTCGTCGTGACGATCGCCCAATACGGCGAGCCACGGCCCCGTTTCGATTTCGGAGCGCTCGAGACCGACCACGGTGAACAATCCGCCCTTCAGCGACCAGTGCACCGTAACGCCCGCGTCCGACGCCTCGGCATCGAATCTCGACAGCAGGACATCGGTCGGGCCCGGATCGATCGTGAACGTCGCGTCGCTCACGTCCGAAATCGTATTGCCGCCGTCGTCGATGCCCTCGACACGGAACAGCGCCGTGGTCGTCATCGGCCCGGTCACGTTCCACGTCAGCGAACCGTCGTTATCCGTGACGCCGCCCGGGGAATCCGGGGTGACGATCGGTGAGTACGTGGCGCCGTTATCCCTCGACAGCAACAGCTTCACCTTTCCCGGAGGCACTCCCCCGCCGACGATCGTCGCCGACCACACCAGCTTCACGTCGGAGCCGATTAGGAAGTCCTCCCCACCATTCGGGAAGATCACGGTGACCGAGGATCCGCCGAGCGTCCCGCTGCACGCCGGTGAGCCGGTGATCGAACCGTTCAACCACGGATGGAAGCTCGTCGTTCCGGTGACCGGGCTGCCCGTGCCACCCGGGTTCAACCCGGTGGTCGGACCGGTCACGCTGCCCCACCAGTTGCAGGTGGCGTCCAGCTGTCCCGGCCCCGAGTAGCCGCTGATCACGCCCACGCCGTACTGGGTGTCGTTGACCAGGTCGTTGTGGTTGATCTTGATGTTGCTGTTGTCGCCGTACCCGTAGCCGTCGTCTTCGACCCGGACACCGCGCATGTTGTTCTTGATGAAGTTGTCCTTCACCACCACGGCCGTGCAGGCACCGGTGAACGCGAGCCCGGTGGCGCCCGCGGGCAGCGAGGTCGTGATCGTGTTGGCGCTGAACGTCCCGGTCGTGATCGAGATCGTGTAGACGCCGTAGGTGTCGTGCACGTTGTTGGACTGGAACACCAGGCTCTTGTGCACGCCCGCCGCCGTCGCCGCGAAGATCACCGGGTTGTTGTCGGTGTGGCCGGTGAACTCGTTGGTCTTGACCGTCAGCTTGTTCGTGTACTCGGAATAGATGCCCGAGCCGCCCGACGGGCCGGGCAGGTTGTTGGCCTTGATCAGGTTGCAGGTGATCGCAGACGCGTCGCTGCAGTTCGCGTAGATGCCGATCGTGTTGTTGGTGATCACGTTGTTCACGACCGACAGGCTCTTGTTGGCCGCGGACATCACGACACCGGCGTTCCCGCCGTTCTGGCCGTTGATGACCTTGAAGCCGTCGAGCGATGCGCCGTCGGCGACGAGCGTCACGGCGGCTCCCGTGAAGTTGCCGTCGATGATCGTCTCCGGACCCCGCGCCCCGCCGTTCGCCGCGCACTTGCCGGCATTGTTACCCTGCAGCTTGACCCCCTTGTTGACGACCACGTTCTCCTGATACGTGCCCGCCGGCGCGAAGATGATGTGGCCGGCAAGCGTCTGGGGAGCGTCGATCGCCTGCTGGATGGTCGGGTACGTGCGCGAGGTCGTGAGATTCACCACCCGGAACACGCCGATGCACGCCGCCGGACCGGTGCTCGATGCGTTGAGCCACGGCTGGAAGTTCGTGGTCCCGAGAATCTGGCTGCCCGTGCCACCCGGGTTCAACGGCCCGCTCGGACCGCTGACGCTGCCCCACCAGTTGCAGGTGGCCAGCAGTTGCCCCGGCCCCGAATAGCCGCTGATCACGCCGAGCCCGTACTGGGAGTCGTTGACCAGGTCGTTGAACCGGACCGTGATGTTGTTGCTGGACCCGTAGCCGTAGCCGTCGTCCTCGATCCGGACGCCGCGCTTGCTGTTGTTGATCACGTTGTTCCTGACCGTCACGTTCGTGCAGGCGCCGGCGAACGCGAGCGCCGTGGCCCCCGCGGGCAGCGACGTCGTGATCGTGTTGTTCTGGAACGTCCCGGTCGCGATCGAGATCGTGTAGACCCCGTACGTGTCGTGCACGTTGTTCCCCAGGAATTGCAGGGAGTTGTGCACGGCCGGGCCCGTCGCTGCGAAGATCACGGGGTTGTTGTCGGTGTGTCCCGTGAGCTCGTTGGTCTGGACCGTCAGGTTGTTGGTGTACTCGGAATAGATGCCCGCGCCGCCCGACGGGCCCGGCAGGTTGTTCGCCTTGATCAAATTGCAGTAGATCGACGACGCGTCGCTGCAGTTCGCGTAGATGCCGATCGTGTTGTCGTCGATCACGTTGTTCAGCACGCCCAGGTTCTTGTTGGCCGCGCTCATGAACACGCCGGCGTTGCCGCCGTTCTGGCCGTGAATGACCTCGAACCCGTCGAGCGTGGCGCCATCGGCGGCGAGCGTCACCGCGGCGCCCGTGAAGTTGCCGTCGATGATCGACTCGGGCCCGCGCGCCCCGCCGTTCGCCGCGCAGGCGCCGGCATTGGCGCCCTGCAGCGTGACCGACTTGTTGACGAAAACGTTCTCCTGGTACGTCGCGGGGCCGGCCTGGATGGTGT
The DNA here is from genome assembly GCA_038231135.1 of Candidatus Eiseniibacteriota bacterium. GTDB lineage: Bacteria > Eisenbacteria > RBG-16-71-46 > RBG-16-71-46 > RBG-16-71-46 > JANLWX01. The sequence continues at coordinate 118,140 of JBBRLX010000004.1, forward strand.
GCCCGTCCAGGGTCTGCGGCGCATCGATCGCCAGCTGAATGGTCGGGTACGTCAGGCCGGTGTTGAGGTTCTTGACCGGGAACGTGCCGTTGCACGCAGGCGCGCCGGCAATCGAGCCGTTGAGCCACGGAACGATGTTCGTCGTCCCCAGCGCGGCGCTGCCGGTGCCGGTGGGGTTCGCAGGCCCGCTCGGGCCGCTGACGCTGCCCCACCAGTTGCAGGTGGCGTCGAGTTGACCGGGCCCCGAATAGCCGGCGGCACCGTCGAGCACCCCCACTCCGAAGTCGCTGTCGGTCACGAGATCGTTGTGGTTGATCGCGATGTTGCCGTTGGGGCCGTAGCCAAACCCGCCATCGTTCACCCGCACGCCGCGCAGGTTGTCGTTGATGACGTTGTCCTTCACGTTCACGTTCACCACGGCGCCGGCCAGTGAGAGCCCGGTGGCGTTGCCGCCCGTCGTGATCGTGTTCCCGGTGAACGCGCCACCGGTGATGGACAGCGCGAAGATGCCGAAGTCGTTCGCATGCACGTTGTTCGACACGAATTGCAGGTCGACGTGGGTGCCCGGACCGGTCGCGGCGAAGATCACCGGGTTGTTGGTGACGAGATGCCCGGTGATCTCGTTGTCGTGAATGTTCAGCTTGTTGGTGTTCTCCGAGTAGATGCCGGTGCCACCCGCGGGTCCCGGGGCGTTGTTGCTCGAGATCAGGTTGCACGCGATCGCGGAGGCGTCGCTGCAGTTCGCGTAGATTCCGATCGAGTTGCCGGTGACGACGTTGTTCTGGATCGTCATGTTCTTCGCCGCCGAGGACATCCACACGCCGGCGTTGAAGGAACCGTTCAGGCCGTGGACGATCTCGAACCCGTCGAGCGTCACGTCGTCGCTCTGGATCACGATCGCGGCGTCGACCGAGTTGCCGTCGATCACCGACTCGGGCCCCCGCGCGCCGCCATTCGCCGCGCACGCGCCGGCATTGGCGCCTTCGAGCGTCAGCTTCTTCGCCACGATCACGTTCTCGAGATAGACGCCGGCCTTCGCGAGCAACTTGTCACCGTCGACGCCGTGGTCGACCTGGGGCTGGATCGCGCTGGCGATCTCGCGAATGTCGTTGAACGTGTAGGGATCCGGCGTCGTCACGGTGTAGGTGCGCAGATTCGCCGGGGGCGCGGGACCCACGACCACCGCGCGATCGTAGGTATTGCCGTTCCAATACGACGTCCAGTCGAACTGCGAGTTGTCATACGTGCCGCGGGCGCGGATGTGGCGGCCCAGAGGCTCGGTGTCGATGAAGGTGTTGCCGGTGATCACCGCGCCGCCCACGGAATAGACGAACCATGGCACGCCGGTATTGGAACCGTTGAAGCTGACCATCGGCCAGGTCTCGCCGGCGACGCCGTGGAACGCGTTGCCGGTGATGACGCGTCCCGACGCGGGGCCGGAGTACCCGGCGCCGCTGGTCAGATCGACGCTGTTGCCGGCCTGGAACGTGTTGCCCTGGATCCGGTACTTCTGGATGTGCGAGGTGTTGGTGCCGGCGTCATAGCGCCAGTCGTTGAAGTAGATCGAACCTTCGTTGTCGTTGACCTGGCTGTTCTTGAGCGTGAGGTCGTCGCCGGCGACTTCGAGCGTCTTGTTCGTGCCCCCGGCGTTGGTCGAGATGATGACGCCGCTGATCGTGACGCCGTCGGCGTCGACGAACATGCCGTCGGTCCCGAAGTCGTTTGTGGCGTTGGTCGTGATCGTGGCGCCCGCCGCGGCGGCGCTCGTGATCACGTTGCCCAGTTCGTCGACCCCCTCGAGCGTCACCGCACCCTGCGGGACCGAGAAGAACAGGCCGAACTGATACGGGCCGCCGCCGCCGTCGCCGGCGTCGAGGAACCGGCCCGCGGCGGTTTCGTCGTAGTTGCCGGGCAGCACGTCGACCTTGCCGTTGGGGGCAGCGAGGTCGAGGCCTCGCTGAATCGTCCCGGCGGCATCACGCCCGATCGTATAGTTGTTGGGGCCCACGGCGACGATCGTGCTGTCGGGGAAGCCCGCCCAGTTGTCGTTCACGACAATGTGGGACACCGCGTTCACCCTCACCGGAATGCGGCTCGCCGCCTGGGCGGTCGTGCCGGACCCTGTGCGGCCGATCCGCTCGAACGCGCGCAGCGGCTCGGACCTGGCTGTGCGCGGGCGGGTGGGAATCGCGGTCGCCGAATGCCTGGCAAAGGTCGGCTTGTCGTTGCCGGCGGACTTCACAGCGGTCGCGGCCCGCGACGCCGGACGCTGCACCGGCGCAGATCTCGCTGCCGCGGGGAAATTCAGCTTCGGCCGGTCCACGGTTGTGGGGCTCGGAGCCGGCTCGGCCTTGATCGCGGAGCTGGCCGCGGTCGCGGACTTCTCCGCCGCCGGGGACCTCAAGACCGGTTTGTCCCGGGTCGCAGGGATCGCCGCGGACGCGAGCGACCCCAGTCCCAGCATGACGAGAATGGCAACGCCGAGTGCGCAGCCGTGGGTGCGTTTCAGTAGCATGTTCGACATGACGACCTCCGAGGGACGGGGGACGACCTGTCGCGGACCGATGGCTCAGCCTGAAAGCGGGCTCCCGGGTCATAACCCATCGCCGCAACATCCCGAAAGCGTTCGATTTAGAGAAATCGCGCATCCGTGGTGGATGCGTGCGGCGGCACATGGACTTCGGCGGCCCTGCGAGCATCGAGTGGGGGGGTTGCGTGTACGCTCGGTGTTTTCAATACTGAGGATCGTCTATCGAGGACGAAGCTTCATATCTCGACACGGTGACCGCAGGGAAATCCCTGCCAATGCATGAAATCGGCTAAATCGACGCCAGCGAGCATAATCCGCCGACAAGGCGTTACATGCAACACAGAAGATGCGTTCGTCTTCACTTTTCACCCATCAGGCTCGAAATCGTTCGGGCGGAACTCCACCTCCGGTGAGCGGATCCAAGAAGTCCCCGCCGGTGACAATATGTGCCGGTATCAAACTCGCCCGCCACGCCACCCCTCCCGACGACCGCATCCTCATGACCGTTCGGGTGATATCCTGCCGCCATGCGATCCGTCGATCCCAATACCGGCGCCCCGATTCATGATTACCCCGACCACGACGACGCGGCGGTCGGCCGCGCGCTCGATGCCGCCGGCGCTGCCCATCGGGACTGGCGCGACGCCACGTTCGCGGATCGCGCCGCGGTCCTGCGAGCGGCCGCCGGGGCGCTTCGCGATCAGCGCGAACGGCTGGCGGCCCTCATGACCGCCGAAATGGGCAAGCCGATTGTCCAGTCCGACAGCGAAGTCGAGAAGTGCGCCGGGGCATGCGAGTACTTCGCGGAGCACGCCGAACGGTACCTCGCGATCGAATTTATCCCTACCGACGCGTCGCGCAGTTACGTCCGGCACGATCCGCTCGGTGTGCTGCTCGCCATCATGCCGTGGAATTTCCCGTTCTGGCAGGTGTTCCGGGCGGCGGCGCCGGCGCTCATGGCGGGCAACGGAATGGTGCTCAAGCACGCCTCCAACGTCCCCGGCTGCGCGCTGGCGATCGAGGACGTGTTCCGGCGCGCGGGCGCCCCCGCTGGTCTGTTCACCACCCTGCTGATCGACGCGGAGCGCGCCGAGGCGCTGATCGACGACCCGCGCATCGCCGCCGTGACGCTCACCGGCAGCGAAGGCGCGGGCCGCGCGATCGCGCGGCGGGCGGGCGCGGCGCTCAAGCCCTGCGTGCTCGAGCTCGGCGGCTCGGATGCGTTCCTCGTGCTGGAGGGAGCGGACGTCGACGCGGTGGCGCAGCACGCGGTCCAGGCGCGGTTGATCAACAACGGCCAGTCCTGCATCGCGGCCAAGCGCTTCATCGTGGTGGCGGGCGCCGCCGAGGCGTTCGAGCACATGTTCGCGGCGCGGATGGCGGCCGCGAACGTCGGAAATCCCGCCGATCGCACGGTGGAGCTCGGGCCCCTCGCCCGGGCCGACCTGCGCGACCAGCTCCACGACATCGTCACCCGGTCGGTCGCCGCCGGCGCGCGGCTCGTCACCGGCGGCCAGCCGCTGGCCCGGCCGGGATACTTCTACGCGCCGACCGTGCTCGCCGGAGTCGAGCCCGGCATGGCGGCGTTCGACGAGGAGACGTTCGGGCCGGTCGCGGCGGTGACCCGCGCGCGCGACGCCGGCCACGCGGTCGAACTGGCGAACCACTCCCGCTACGGGCTCGGCGCCAGCATCTGGACGAACGACGCACCGCGCGCCGAAGCGCTCGCGGCGCACATCGAGGCGGGGTCGGTGTTCGTGAACGGCATCGTGAAATCCGATCCGCGACTGCCGTTCGGCGGCGTCAAGGCGTCGGGCTACGGCCGCGAGCTGTCGGCGGCCGGCATCCGCGAGTTCGTGAACCTCAAGACCGTGTGGGTGCGCGAGACGCCGGCGCCGGGAGCGCATCGCGGCGCCGAGTGAGACCCCGGGAACGACCCGCCGGTCACGCGCTCCACATCGCGGATTCGAACGTCCGGTCGGGCACCTTGAAACGCACCAGGTCGTCGGCCGGGAACGTCTCGACGACCTGGCCGCCGTGCAGCACATGCACCAGCAGCTCGATCGCGTCGCCCGCGGTGACGCCAAGCGCCGCGAACGGCACCGACAGCTCGAGGATGCTGCCGATGATGCACGTCGCCCCGGGAACGCCGGGTCGCGCCGGACGCGCCAGGCCGTCGGTCGGCGATCCGGCACTGTCGGCGTCGGCGCTCACCACCATTCGCTCGCCCGCCACGATGCCGTCGATTTCGATCCGCCGCGGCCGCGGGGCGAGCAGCTCGACCGCCAGCTCGAGGTCCGGTTTCGGCACCACGCCCGGCGCGAAATCGATCCTCAGGTGCAACTGCTCGAGATCGAAGCCGAAATACAGGTCGCGGCCGAGACTCTGGTCACGATGCATCGAGCCGCCTCCCCCGCCGAGCCGGTGGTGGCCTGCGCCCTCCCACTCGTAGAAATTCGTGCGGCGGCCGTCGAGCACCGGCGTGAGCAGCCGCACCGGCGCGATCCGCGTGACGCCCGCGTCGCGCAACGCCGTCACCGGGATCTGCAGCCAGCCCGGCGTCGGCAGTTCCGCCCGTTCGTACACCGCCTGGAGCTGATCGCGGAACAGCTTGTCGAACAGGATCTTATCGGCGGTGTAATGGTCCTCGCCAAACCACCAGAACCAGTCGGAGCCCTCGGCGGCGAACAGCGCCTCCCAGGCCTTGGGATGGGTTTCCAGGGTGCGGCCGCCGTTCACCAGCGCGCGGCGGGCGCGGCTCACCAGCTCCCATGCCCGGTTCTTCTCGGGGTGACCGATCCAGATCCGGAAGTCGGCCTGGATCCACGATCCGGTGTAGAGCCGCTCCAGCACCGGCAGCGACGCGCGCTCCGCCAGCACCTCGGAGGGCGTGCGGGTGCGAATGTCCGCCGCCGCTTCCAGCTCGGCATACAGCGCCTCGAGGAACGGGGCCCCGTCATCGGCGTAATGCTCCCAGCAATTCTCCCCGTCGAGGATCACCGACACCACCGGCGGCACGTCGCCGGCATGATCGCGCGCCACGCGCCGCACGCGGCCCAGGAAATCGGCCACGGCGTCGGCCGCGTTCCAGTGGCTGTAGACGAATCCGATGCGATCCGACAGCTCGTGGTCCCGGAAGAACATCGCGAGCGGCCCGGCCGCGGTGTCCACGCGCCACGGGTGATACAGCGCCTCCCGGCGCTGCTCCCCGGGCGGCAGCGAACCCCACAGCACGCCTTCGTCACTCGCGGCCCAGCGCAGTCCGGCGCGAGCGATCAACTCCACGGCTTCGGGGCTCACCCCACCCTCCGGCGGCCACATGCCGGCCGGCCGCCTGCCGAACGCGCGCTCGTGACGGGCGACCCCGCGCTCCACCTGGAGCGCCGCGTCCTCGGGCGCCGCGAACGGCTCCGATGGCAGCAGCACGTCGGGCCGCGGCCGTCGCGCTGCCTCCTGGTTGATGAGCAGCGGCAGGATCGGATGGTAGTAGGGCGATTCCGACAACTCGATCTGGCCGCGGTCCGCGAGCGCGCGATAGCTGGGAATCACCTCGGCCAGCAGCTCGCGGTGGAGTGCGAGCAGCCCGTCCCGCCGCGGGAGGTCGAAGGTCGCCTGCGGCGCGAGGACGGCGACCGCAGCCGGACGATCGTGGAACAGCGGATCCACCCATGCGACGAGGAACCAGATCTCGAGCGCGAGCATGTCGTCGTCGCCAAACACCTCCGTCCCGCCCGCCGTGCGGGCGCGCGCCGCACGCTCGCACAGCCGCCGGTAGGCCGGCCAGCGTTCGATGGCGTAGCGCGGCGAAACCGTGCACCGCGTCAGCAGTTCGGTGCGCTGCGGCTCGTCGAGCGATCCCGGGGGTCGGGACAGCAGCTCGAACAGCGCCTCCGGGACGCCGCGCTCGGCATCCTCGAGCTGATCGAGCAGCGACGGCACGAAGTTGAACGTGGCATGCACGCCGGGATGGCGGCGGAGGTGCTCCGCCATGTCGAGGTAATCCTTGGACGCGTGCAGCCACACCCACGGCAGCACGGCGTGGCCGTCCCGCGGATTCCGATAGTCGGGCTGGTGGTGGTGCCAGAGGAACACCAGCTCGACCGGCGCCGCGCGGTCACTCACGGCTTAGGGCTCGTGGAACGGCACCCGGGTCCGGTGCCGGAGGCTCGACGGCTCCGCGGCAGCGGACCACGGCCGTGCGATCAGGAATTCGCGGTCTTGAGCTCGGCGAGCCTGACGCGTGCCGAAGCCGCGTAGCTCGTCTCGCCGAACTCGTCGATCACGCGCTGCAGCCGCTGGATCGCTTCGGCCTTCTGCCCGAGTGCCGCGAAGCACCGCGCCGCGCCGGTCAGAAACTCCGCCGACGACTCGCGATCGAACACGCCGACCAGGCTGTCATAGGTCTTCGCGGACTCGGCGAACTGCTTGTCGCTCTCGAGCGCATAGGCGAGGCTGCGCTTCACCGACGACGCGAGCACGCCGCTGCCCTGATGGGCCAGGTAGACCCGGTACTCGCTGATCGCGGTCTTGTAGTTGGCGGGCTGCGAGCGGAGCAGGCCGTTCCAGTACGCGTCGTCGCCGAGCAGCCGGTGGGCGTCGACGCCGCTCGGCGTCGAGCCGAACTGCTGCGCCACCTGCTTCGCCAGGTCCTGCGAACGGTCGTATTGCCCCTGCCAGAACAGCCCGTTGGCCTCGGCGAGCTTGGCGGCCGCCTGCCCCTCGGTGGCGGCCCGCGAGCGAACCATGAAGAATCCCAGCACGGCGAGCACCACGACGGCGCCGAGCGCACCCAGGATCACGCGGCCGAAACGCCCCCACACCGCCTGGAAGCGATCCAGCAGCTCGGCGCCCGGGTCGCTCATGTTGGCGATCTTGCGACTTTCCAACGACAAACCAACCTCCAGGACTGGGAGTGAGCGGGCTCCGGGGACCATGCCGGAAGGACGGAAAAATCTAGACGGTGGGCGGGTGCCCGTCAAGGCGGGCCCGGGGCGTTCGGTCCGCGAGCCGCCACCACGCCGGATCCCGCGTGCGCCGCGGCGGTTCGGGGTGACCCTCGAGCGCCGGGGACCCGGGTGCGCCTCGTCTCCCCGCGGAGCGGTCCGCGGGTGGTCAGGGCGCCGCGGCCCGCCCCGGACCAGGGGGGGCGAGCCGCCCGCTGCAACGCTTCGCTCCGGTTACTGCAGCAGCACGAGACGCGACGCCACCTCGGTTCCGGCGGTCCGCAGGCGCACGAAGTACATCCCGCTCGCCGCGCGCGTCCCCGCCGCCGTGCGTCCGTCCCAGTTCGCAGTATGGGGTCCCGCCGGCATGCGGCCCGAGGCCAGCGATCGCACCATCCGCCCCTGCACGTCGTAGATCCCGATCGATGCCGGTCCGGCCGACGGCAGCGCGAACCGCACCATCGTGCCGCCGTAGGATGGATTCGGCGCGGCGCTCATCGCCAGCGCGAGCGCGGCGTTCCTTCCCGTCACCCCGGTCGTGGGATCGAAGTGCACGAGGAAGTTGTCGAGGCCGCCCCGGGTGTTGTCGCGCGGGCCGGAGCCGAGCGAACCTGCCGAACCGCGCAGGCCGCCCAACCACGTGCCTTCGCCGATCGACGGGTGCCCAGGCCGGATCAGCGCGTTCAGCTTTGCGATCGAGATCTTCGCCCATACGGTGCTCGTCGTGGTGTCGACCCCGCCCGAATCCGCGAGCCCCACCGCGTGGTACGCTATGGCGTACGCGGCGCCAACCACCGGAGCCAGCGGCATCGAGTCGCGGTATCCGGTGCCGTAACTCACGACCGGCGAGCCCGTCGAATCCGTCACCAGCAGGTAGAACATGTCGCCGTGATCCGACACTCCGTTCGGCAACTGATCCTTGATGCCGGGCGCGTTCGCCGTCAGCGCGATGCGCCAGTTGCCCGGCGGCGGCACGGTGTTCAATCCCGACAGGGTCATCCGCGCACCCAGATACGGCGCATTCGGACCGTTCATGTCGGCGAAATACTTGATGGCCACGATGTCGAACGGATTGTCGGTGGGCACCGGCTGCGTCTCGACGATGGCATCGTGCGCCGGGTCCGTGACTTCGGGCAGCGCGAAGCTGCGCAGCGGCAATTCGCTCCGCGTGACGCGCCCGACGATGCCGGTGCCGCCATTGGCGCCGGCGAGCAGGCCCGGCCCCGACAACTGCCGCAACACGAAAGTATTGCCGTCGAAGTCGTTGTGATCGTCCGCAAACGAGATCACGGCGGCGCCCTGAGGATCGTAGGCGATCTGGAAGTAGTCGCCGAGGTTGCGGTTCGCGGCGCCGGTGAGGCCGCCCTCGCTGATGTTCGAGCCGTGGATGACGTGATCCGAGATTCGCTGCTGGCGGAACGCCGGCGACGCCGTGTTCGCGTTCAGGCTCTGCGAGAAATACACGTCCCAGTCGGCGGCATCGATGTCCTGGCTCTTCGAGCCGTACCAGACCACGTCCACGCGGCCGGCGCTGCCGGCCTCGAGCCACGGGAACACGTTGGTGAGCGTCGAATCCGGGTCATCGACCATCGCCGCCGCGGTCCAGGCATCGCCGTGATTCCTGGAGTACGAATAGTAGACGTGCCGGTCGTTGGACCACGCCAGGTACACAGTGCCGTCGTCCCCCACCTTCACCGGGTCGAACAGATGGCCGTGGCTCGTGGTGCCGTCGACGAGCTTCGTGACCCACGTGGCGCCACCGTCCGTCGAATGGCTGACGTATGCCGCGTTGCTGTTCTGGTGCGACACGTAGACCGTGCCGTCATGGTGGTCAACATCGATGTACCCGGGCGTGGTCGAAGCCGGGTTGCCCGTGTCGAGAACCGCGACCGGCGCGCCGTAGGTCAGTCCGTGATCGGTCGACTTCTGCACGTAGAGCACCGACGACGGCACCGGCGCCCGATACAGCATGTAGATGTTGTCGGGACCATCGGCCTCGATCCACTGGCGGTCGTCGGATGCGATCGCGGCCGCGGCGCCGTTGTGCTGGAACGTGTCCCCGCGGTCAGTCGACAGGTTCGACGAGATGTCCGCCGCCGCGAGGCTCACCATGGTCAGCACCGGCGTCGACGTGGAATCGGCGGGAAAGCTCGTCGCGATGTCGATGTCACCGCCACCGTCGGACCCGCCGGCCGTCGAATCCGCGGCGCCCATCTGCTGGAACGCGTCGGGCTGGCCGAGGTAGCTGCCGTTGCGCAGCTCCGGGTCGAACGTCGGGCTCGTGGGATTGAGGTCGAAGCGCCACAGATCCACGCCCGCCGGAACGCCGCGGATGCCGCTGACGTAGGCGTTGCCGCGCACGTCCACACGCACGCTCGGCTCCTCGGTGCGCACGGTGCCGCGGGCGAACAGGGGCACCGTGTGGCTGAACGCCAGCGAACCCGGGAGATGCGCCACGACCGGCGCCGCCGGCAGCGGCACCAGGGCCGCGGAACCCTGATAGGTCTGGCCGGGCGGCACCGTCGCCGCCTGAACGTGCGCCCACCACACGCGCGGAGCCGTCACGACCGGCGGGTCGACGCCGATGTGCACCTGCTCCTCGGTCCCGGGCGGTGACCCGGCGGAGGGCGGCAGCGAAGGCCCGGTCAGCGAGTCGCTATGGACGTAGAGGTCGTAGTCGTAGGCCGGCACCGTCCACGTGATCGTCACGTCGATCTGCTTGCCGGTGTAATCGCCGGGAGCCAGCGTCACCTGGAAGCTGTCACAGCTCACGCCGTTGACGCAGGTGTTCTCTCCCGTCCCGGCACCCGTGATGCTGCCGGTCCAACTGGCGGACGGCGCCGGATTGCTGAGCGTGGCTCCGCCGGGAGTCGCCGCGAACACCGCGGCGGCGCGCAACAGGACCGCAAGGATCGCGACGCCAAACACGAAGCGGTTCACGCGCCGGGTCGGCGAGGGTGTGCGGCTCACGAGCGACATCGCATGATCGGGCATGATCACGACCTCCAGAGTTCGAGCGCGTCCGCAACGCGCGGTTGCGCGCCCCGGATGCTGCGAGACGACTCTGGATACCGGGAGTTGAGAGAACCTTGAGCCGGGGAGAATCTTGCGATGCAACTATTTGCGCCGCAATGGCTTATGAATATGGTCCCGAGCCGACCGGGACGCGCGACGTCAGGCGCAGTGCTCGCATCCCACGCTGCCGCGCGAGCGCACCAGCAGCTCCGCGGGGCGCCCGCAGGTGGGGCAGCCCGGCTGCGCCGGGCGGCCGCGCGCGACGTCCACCGGTGCCACCAGCCGCACGTGGACGGCGCCGGTGCGCAACTCCTGCTCGAGTTGCGCCACCGGCCACGACCATTCGACGACGCCCCAGGTGCGGATCTCCGTGCGCAGCGCCCAGCGGCCGCGCACCTCGGCGGCGCGGCGCTCCCACTCGAGCTTGAGCGACATCGCGTCGCCGTGATCGAGGTCGCCGTCGTCGACGCTACCGGACCGGCGCCGCAGCCGCTCCTCCTCCTCCTCGATCCGCGACGAGAAGAACTCGCCGAGCCGGTCGAGCTCCTCCTCGCGCTTGTGCGACACGCCGTTCTCCCACTCCGCCTCGCGGGCCGACAGCAGGCGGTCGAGATGCGCGCGGCCCTGGCCCATCCAGCGCTCCCGCTCGGCGGCCGCGGCGGTGCCGGCGATCTGGTAGAGGCCGGCGCGGGTGCGCACGTCGGGAACGTCGAGACCGGTCGTGCTCTCGGCAAACGCGCCCTCGGCGGTCATCACCAGCACCCACGGTTCCTGCCACGGCAGCCCGCCCCATCGTGTCACCACTGCGTGGACCGAGATGCGCCGCTCGTAGTGCACGGGTCCGAGCCGCGGCTGGCCCCAGGTGAGGCCGCGGACGCGGCACACCGAGGCGAAGCCGTCGGCCGGCGCCCCGGGCACGTGCGCGAGCGCCGTGCGGCACGCGAACTCGGGCCGGTCGGTCGCGGCTTCGAGCAGCTTGCGGCCGGCGCTGCTGCCGGGTGCGGTGAACCACGCGCCGCGCGGCAGCGTCGGGCGCTGGGGGTCGAACACCAGCCGCACGCGCTGCCGCCGCCAGCGGCGCCGCAGCGCGTCCGACAGCTCCACCTCCCAGTCCCCGCGGGCCGCGGCCTTGACCGTGCACCCGGAGCTCTCGAGCCAGCGGCCCACGAACGCACGCCACTCCGCCGGCAGCGCCGGCAGCGTCGGGGACGCGGCGGGCGCCGCACCGTTCTCCCGCATCGCGACCGGCGCCCTAGCGCGCGGGCTCACTCGTCCTCCTGGTCCACGGTCGGAAACACCATCGTCTGGAGATCCTTCTGCTGCTGGTAGAGCCGGCGGGCCACCATCAGATGCTGGCCCAGCTCGGTGAAGCGGCGCTTGCGGGCGCGCGCGTCGTTCGATTCCGTCCAGCGGCGGAAGATCTCGTCTTCGAACGAGCCGTGCGGCTGCCACGCGCCCAGGATCTCTTCCATCTCGCCCACGATCAGCTCGAACATGCGGATCTTGCGATCGAGGATCTCGAGCACGTACGCCTCGATCGTGCTGCGCGCGGCCAGGTTGATCACCCGCACCGGGTGCACCTGCCCGAGCCGGTGGACGCGGCCGATCCGCTGCTCGACGCGCATCGGGTTCCACGGCAGGTCGTAGTTGATGACATTGCTGCAGAACTGGAGGTTGCGGCCCTCGCCGCCGGCCTCGGTGCTCACCAGCACCGGGGCGGTGGTGCGGAACTGCTCGAGCGCCTCCTCCTTCTCGCGCCAGTTCAGCTCGCCGTGGAAGATCGCCGGCTCGATGCCCTGGGCGCGCAGCGCGGCCACCAGCGTGTCGAGCGTGACCCGGAACTGGGTGAACACGATGCCCTTGGCGCCCTTGAGGCTCGCGATGCAGCGCAGCAACGACCGCACCTTGCTGGGCGACGTGCTCAACTGCTCCGCGCGCCCGGCCAGCAGCCGCAGCCGGCGCGGGTCGAGGCCGTCGGGCGAGCGGCTCAGCTTCTCGAGCGTCGACTGCGCAGCCGCCCACGACGACCCCATCTCCTTCTGGAGCACCATCAGCGTGAAGTAGTGCGGGCGGCCGGGGGCGCCGTGCTCACCGCGCACCGCGTCGACCACGAACTCGCTGACCTGGCGGTACAGCGCGCGCTCGGCGGGCGTCTGTCCCACCCACAGCGTCTCGACCTTGCGCGGCGGGAACGTGAGGTCGGTGTCATTGCGCCGGGTGCGCACCATCACGGTCTCGAGCAGGGTGCGCAGCCGCGGGGTGTTGCGCGGCGAGCGCTTGTCGTGCCCCGACAGGAAGTCCCGGCGGAACTGCGAGAACGTGCCCACGGTGCCGGGGCGGACGAGCGTCGCGAGGTTGTACAGCTCGCGCATGTCGTTCTGCACCGGCGTCGCCGTGAGCAGCAGCAGGTAGCGGGGATTGAGATCGTTGACGAATTTCCACCCCAGCGTGAGGTGGTTGCGCAGCCGGTGCGCCTCGTCGACGATCACCAGGTCGTAGTTCGCGCCACGCACGCGCCGCCGGTGCCGCTCGTGGCGCGCCGTCTCGAGCGACGAGATCACGAGCGGGTGACGGCCCCACTGGCCGGCCGGGCCCCGCGACACCACGAAATCGAGCTCGAACTTCTCCCACAGCTCGGCGCGCCACTGCTCGCACAGCGAGGCCGGCACCAGAACGAGCACGGTGCGCACCGCGCCGCGCAGCAGGTACTCCTTGAGCACGATGCCGGCCTCGATCGTCTTGCCGAGCCCGACCTCGTCGGCGAGGATCGCGCGGCCGTTGAGGTCGCGCATCACCTTGTGACACGCCCGGATCTGGTGCGGGAACCGCTCGACGCCCCGCAGCGAATCGAGCGACACCAGCCGTTCGGTCCCGGCCCAGCCGGCCCACGCCTCGGCTTCGGCACGCAGCTCGAACCGCCCGCCCGCGGCCGGCTCGCCCGCCTGCCACACCTCTAGCAACCGCTCGCTCAGCGGATGCCAGATGTGCGTGCCCGGCGCGACGGCGGCCCCCGGGGTGGGAGCCGCATCGGTGGACACGACCTCCCATGCGCGCTGCGCCGACAGCCGCCGCAGCTCGCCGTCGAACACCACCTCGAGCATCTCCCGGCCGCGGTCGGTGTGGACCTCGACCACGAGACCCTCACCGAACTGCGGATGACGCAGGCGCTGCCCGACCTGGTACCCGTTCGCGATCGATTCCACGTCCACTCCCATGACGTCCCGCCCGGCATCCGTGATCGATGACCCATCCGCGGCGCCACGGCGCGCCGTGGGTCCTCAATAGCTCGCGTAGAAGATGAGGCCCGCCGACACCTGGAAATCGTGATTGGTCTTCTGGTTCTGGAAGATCGCGAAGTAGCGTGTGCTGATGTCATACGCCCAGCTGCTGAAGAAGAAGTGCTCGATCCCCGCCCCCGCGCTCACGTACACGCCGTCCTGGGGGAACGTGCTCTCGTCGCTGAACGTCTTCTCGGTCGGGTGGGCGAGGCCGGCGCCAACGCACAGATTGCGCACGGTGCGGCTCTCGGTGCCGAACATCTGGTACACCTCGAGGCCCGACAGCGTGAGCGACAGCTTCTGGGCGGTCGTGTCGCCGGGGGCTCCGGTCTGCCGGCTGTCGATCTGCTGTCCCTCGAACGACAGCCCGATCGCGCGTTCGTAGCGCAGTCGATAGCGCAGCCGCACGGCGATGCCGGGACCGCTGTCGAACGTTCCCCCCAGGCCGCCGGTGTTCAACAGGGTTCCGTACTCTCCCTGGATCCCGATGCCGACCTGGCCGGGGCGGGGCAGCACGACGGAGTTCGCGGCCGAGGCCGCCGAGGCCAGCACGACCAGCAAAACCAGGGACACGGCGAACGGCGAACGGCGATGCGGCATGAACATCCTCCTCGGTTCCCGGTGCGTCACCCGCTAGGGACGCGGATGGAACGTGCGGTGAACTTCCTTGAGATAAGCCCGGTCGACGTGGGTGTAGATGGCGGTCGTGGTGACGGAGGCGTGGCCCAGCAACTCCTGGACGACACGCAGATCGGCGCCGCCCTGGAGCAGGTGCGTCGCGCACGAATGCCGCAGCAGGTGCGGATACAGCCGCGCGCCGATCCCGGCGGTGCGCGCATGCCCTCTAAGGATCTTCCAGAACCCCATGCGTGACAACCTGCCCCCGCGGGCGTTCAGGAACACCGCGTCGGAACGGAGCCCGCGCGCGAGCTGCGGACGGCCGCGGTCGAGCCAGTCGCCGAGCGCCACCGCGGCGGCCGACCCGAACGGCACCGTGCGCTCGCGGTTGCCCTTGCCCGTGACCGTGACCATTCGCCCGCCCAGGTCGAGCCCGGCGGCGGCGAGCCCCACCAGCTCCGACACGCGCAGGCCGCTCGCATACGCGAGCTCGAGCAGCGCGCGATCGCGTAGCGCGAGCGGCCCGTCGCCGGCCGGCTGCGCGAGCAGTCGCTCGATGTCCTCGATGGCGAGCACGTTCGGCAGTGGCCGCTCGTGGCGCGGCGCGGCGAGCTCGGCCAGCGGATCCGCCATGCACACGCGGCGGCGCACCAGCGAGCCGTGGAAGCCGCGCAGCGCGGCGCGGCGGCGGCTCGCGGTGCCGGCCGACAGGCCGCGCCGCTCGAGCGTCACGAAATACGCCTGCGCGAACACCGCCGTCGCCTCCGGCCACGAGCGGAGGCGGTGCTCCGCCGCGAACCGCGTGTAGTCGGCGAGATCCCGCGCGTAGGCGTCCAGCGTGTTCACGCTCAGCCGCCGGCCGCTGCGCAGCTCGTCGAGGTAGGCGTCGACTTCGCTGGTGAGCCGCGGATCCGCGGACGGCGCCGCGGGCGCCCGGTCCGGCGACTCGTCGCCCAGGCGCGTGGCGGCCGCGCGGCTCATGCGCCCTCCGCGGCGCGCGCCGGCGCGAGCGCCTTGGCGATGCGAACGGCGAGCGACGCGGGCACCCGCGCGCGCCGCGCGATCTCGTCGGGCGTCGCCGCCGACAGCGCGGCCACCGAGCCGAATTCCTTGAGCAGCATCGCGCGGCGCGCGGGACCCACGCCGGGCACCTGGTCGAGCTCGCTCGCGATCCGCGACCGGCGCCGCAGGGCGCGATGGTAGGTGAGCCCGAACCGGTGCGCCTCGTCCCGCAGCCGTTGCAGCGCGCGCAGCGCCGGACTGCGCCGCGGCAGCCTGAGCGGATCTCCCGACTCCCGGATCACGAGCTCCTCGCGCTTCGCGAGGCCGATCAGCGGCACGGTGCCGGTCGCGATCCGGTCGAGGGCGCCGCGCGCGGCGCCGACCTGGCCCGCGCCGCCGTCGACCACGACGAGGTCCGGGCGCGGCTCCTCCCCCGACTCGACGCGCGTCCAGTAGCGCTCCACTGCCTCGCCGATCATCGCGAAATCGTCGGGGCCGCCGTGACGGATGCGCATGCGCCGGTAGAGACCCTTGCGCGCGACACCGTTCTCGCTCGCCACGATCGCCGCGACCGCGCCCTCGGCGCCGAAGTTCGAGATGTCGAAGCACACCATGCGGTGCGGCGGCGCCGGCAGCGACAGCGCGCGCTGCAGCTCGAGCACCTCCGGCGAGAATCGCAGCCGGCGGCCGGCCGCGCGCGACGCCTGGTCCTCGAGCACCAGCGCCGCGTTGCGTTCCGCGCTGCGCACCAGCCGGAGCCCGCGCCCGCGTTGCGCCACCTTGAGCTCCACGCGATGGCCGGCGCGGCGGCTCAGCGCCTCCAGCGTCACCTCGGCATCCGCGGGCGGCGCCGCCGCCACCAGCCGGCGCGGCAGCTCGCGCTGCGCGAGATAGTGCTGCGCCAGGAACGACGCCAGCACCGTGGCCTCGTCCAGCCCGCCGGCATGCGCGAGCACGCGGATCTCCTTCCCCACCACGCGCCCGCCGCGGAGGATCAGCGCCGCGACCGCCGCGCGGTCGCCGATCCGCGCCATGCCCAGGACGTCGGTGTCGCCGCCGCCGCGGTGCACGACGTCCTGCGGCATGCGCACGGTGTCGAGCAGCTTGAGCTGGTCGCGCCGCTGCGCCGCGGTCTCGTAGCGCTGCTCGCTCGCGGCCTGCTGCATCTCCTCGCGCAGCTTGCGCAGCAGCTCGTCGTCGCGACCGGTGAGGAACAGGATCAGCTGGTCGACGAGCGCCCGGTATTCGGGGGGCGCGAACCGGGTGCGGGTGGTGCATGGTCCGACGCAACGGCCGATGTGGAAGTACAGGCACGGCCGGTTCGAGCGCCGGTAGTCCTCGAAGTTGCGGCAGGTGCGCACCGGGAAGATGCGGCGGATCTCGCGCAGCGTGCGGCGCAGGCTCTTCACGTCCGTGAACGGCCCCAGGTACCGGGCGCCGTCGGACTTCACCTGCCGCGTGATCGACAGCCGGGGGAACTCCTCCTGGACCGTGATCTTCACGTACGGGTAGCTCTTGTCGTCCGTCAGCCGGATGTTGTAGTGCGGCTTGTGCTGGCGGATCAGCGTCGCTTCCAGCAGCAGCGCTTCGGCCTCGGTCTCGGTGAGCACGGTATCGAGGTCGCGCGCGTTCGCGACCAGCTCGCGCAGCCGCGGCTCGGCGAGGTCCGGAGCGAGGTAGTTCCGTACCCGGTGGACCAGGCTCTTGGCCTTCCCCACGTACAGCACCTTGCCCGCGGCGTCCTTGAACAGGTAAACCCCGGGAACCGCGGGCAGATTGTTGACTTTCTGGCTCAATTCGCTCATCGACACCCCGACCGCCCCACGTGCAATGCGGGAGGGAAAAACATTACACCCTGGCATGCAGCCCGCAAACCCGCCTTGACCGGCGCCGGAGCCAGTCCCTATATTATTGCCCCGGTTTCGGTTCCTGTTTCCTACGGAGGATTTTCATGCCGCATCACAAGTCCGCGGCCAAGCGGGTGTTGACCAACGAAAAGGCCCGCCGTCGCAACATGGCCGCGCGCTCCCGGATGCGCTCGGCGCTCAAGACCGTCCGCGCCGCCACCAGTCGCGCCGCCGGCGACACCGCCTACAAGGAAGCCGTGTCCGTGCTCGACCGCACCGTGGCCAAGGGCATCATCACGCGCGCGACCGCGAGTCGTCACAAGTCGCGCCTGGCCCTGTTCACCCGGAAACTGTCGGGTTGAGGACCGCAGGATGAAACGCGGGACGGCTGCGGGATTCGCGGCCGTGCTGACGTGCTCCACGCTGCTTACGGCCGCATGCGCTTGCGCGCAGGCGGCCGAGCCGTTTCCGGAGGTGCCGCTGCCGCCACCGGCGGTCCGCCCGCACCGCTGGGCGTACGCGTCGATGGTCGCCGGCGCCGGGCTGGTCGCGGGCTCGTTCGCGTTCGAACGCCGCGCCGACGAAGCGTACGCCCGGTACCTGGCGTCGACCGACCCCGCCCGGATCGAAGACGAGTTCCGCCGCGCCCGCCACAACGACCAACTGTCCTCGGCGGCGCTGTTCGGCGGCGAGGCGCTGGTCGCGTTCGGCCTCTACCTGCGATTCCTGCGGCATCCGGCCTCGGACCGGCTGTCGCTCGAATGGCGCGGGGATCGATGCGCGCTCTCGCTGCGATACTGACGCTGGCGCTGCTCGCCGGCGGGTGCAGCGGGCGGGACCGGGCGAACCCGCTCGATCCGGCGAATCCCTCGACCCACGGGCGGCCGAGCCACTTCGTGGCGCTCGCCGGCAATTCCACGGTGACCCTGACCTGGGACGTCGTCGCCGTCCCGGGCCTCCTCGGGTACCGCCTCGAGCGGCGCGTCGCGGGCGACACGGATTTCACGGTGCTGGTGGCGCTGCTGCCGGCCACCACGGGCGCCTACTTCGACTTCGGTCTGCTCAACGGCGCGCGGCACGACTACCGGCTGTCGTTCGTGTTCGATACCGGTCCATCGGGCGGGTTCGCGACGGACTTCGCGATTCCGGGTCCGTTGCGCCCGTGGGTGACCGTGCTCGGCACGTCCGAGCTGCTGCGCATCACCGCCGACGGCCGCCGGGTGATCTACGACGACCCGCTGTTCGGCAGCCCGTCCGCGGTCGCCGTGGATCCGGCGCAGGGCGTGGTGTGGGTGTCGGACGGGATCGAGGGCACGGTGGTCCGATTCAATCCCGGCAACGGCAGCCGGCTCGTGATCCCGCGCGGAGCGACACCGGGGGCGATCGCCGTCGACCCGGTGCGCCACACGGCGTGGGTGTGCGACGAGCGCGGGGCCCAGATCGTGCAGATCCAGCTCGACGGCAGCCCCGGCTCGCCGCCGGCGATCGGGCCGCTCGAGCTGCCGCTCGACGTGGCCATCGACGGCCAGGACGGCTCGGTGTGGGTGTGCGACAACCGCGCGGGCAAGCTGCTCCAGTTCGGCGCCTCCGGCGCGTCACGGTTCGAGCGCAACGTGCCGCAACCGTCACGAGTGGCGATCGACTCCCTGACCCGCGATGCCTGGGTCACATCGTTCGGGGCCGGCACGCTGGTGCGCGTGGCGTTCAACGGCACCGTGCTCGACACCGTGACCGGCCTCGCCGGACCGATCGGCGTCGCGGTCGACGCACGCCGCGGCCGGGTGTGGGTGGCCGACGCGCGCGCGAACGCGCTGGTCGCGTTCCACCGCGACGGCACGGTCGAGCGCCGGATCGGAGGACTGAGCGAGGTGCACGAGGTCCGCGTCGACATCGCGACCGGAAACGTGTGGGCCACCGTGCCGGGCGATGGCCGCGTGGTCCAGGTGTCCCCCGCCGGCGTGATCCTGTCGCAGGTCTCGGGCCTGGCGCAGCCGTGGGCGATCGCGCTGGACCCGGGCTCGGAGCTTGCGTTCGGCGCTCCGCGCCGTGCCGGCGCGGAGGGCGGGCAGGCCGTTCACCACCCGAGCCTCCGCTATGGCAGCACGACCACCTTGCGGACGGCCGCACCCGCGCCCGCCACGAGCCGCACCCAGTAGATCCCCGGCTCGAGGCGGTGGCCGAAGTCGAGGCTCGTCGTGTGCCTGCCGGCCTCGAGCGACCCGAGCGGCGCCCGCCACCGCCGGCGGCCGGCGAGATCGACCAGCTCGAGCGCCGCCGGCACCGGTCCGGCGACCGAGAATTCCACCGTGAGCTGGCCCCGGCAGGGATTCGGCCGCAGCGCGTCGAGCCGCGCCATCGCCACGGGCAGCGTGCGCGGATCGTCCGCCAGCGCGTGCTGGGCCATCACCACGTCGGGGTCGCCGTCGCGGCCGTCCGCCCAGGCCACCGTCACGTTTGCCGCATCCGCGAACAGGGAAATGTAGTCGCCCTGATTCGGCGCCACGAGGCTGGCCACGTCGGACCAGCTGGTCTGCTCGTCGCTGACCGGAACCCCGGGCAGCCACGACGCGCCGCCGGTCTCCGAGCGGGCGAGGTACACGTTCGACCAGCCGCCGCACGTCACGTCGGTCCGGTCGCGCCAGTCGTACCAGGCGGCGTACACGCGGCCATCGGCGGCCACCGCCACCTCGGGCAGCCAGTCGTCGAACCAGCCGGGGTCGTCGTTCACGCGCACCGGCGTCCCCCACCCCTGGTGGGGATCGCGCGCCGCCACGAACACGTCGCGCTGATCGCGTGCGCGGCCCGCGCCATTCGTGACCCGGCCGGTGCGCAACCGATAGCCGCCCTGGGTCGACCCGACCGAGGCGAGCCGCACGTAGTAGATGTCGGAACGCGGCAGCGTGAGCACCGTCACGCGGGGCCGGCCGGCCCACACCGGTGAACTGAACGCCAGCCGGGTCTCGCCATCGGAGCACAGGATGCGCAGGGTGGCGTTGAGGTTGGTGGCGAGCGAATCGAGGTACAGCAGCACGGTCTCCCCGCGCGTGCCGAAGAACCGGAACATGTCGACGTCGTCGCCGGCGTCGATCGCGCCGCGCAGCGTCTCGCCCGGATTGAACGGGGTGGCGGACGGCGGCAGCGCGTTCGGTTCGCGTTCGAATCGCGGATTGCTGTCGCCCGGGGCGGAATGCAGGAAGTCCAGCGATTCGTTCCACGTCACATAGGCCCGGCCGCGATACGGCCCCGTGCTGCGATCCACCGCGATGCCCGGGAACACCAGGCCGTAGCCGCGGTTGAATCCCGGACCGCCGCTCGTGAAATTCGAGAACAGGCTCGCGGCGTTCTCCTCGCTCGCGAACGACCTCCCGCCGTCGTGCGAGTCGCGGAACCGGATCCAGTCGTGCCCGCCCGACGCCTCGGTCGTATCGACCGCGTTCCACGCCACGCACACCTCGCCGTCCGGTCCCACGGCCGGGCGCGAGCCCTGGACCAGCCCGAGGTCGGTGCGCGACGACAGCACCCGCGGCGGCTCCCAGCTCCGGCCGCCGTCGAGCGAGCGCTGGAACTCGATCTGATCCACCTGGGTGCGGCCGATCGAGAAGAACGTCGTGTAGGTCATGTACATGCGCCCGGTGGCGGAGTCGGCGACCGCCCACGGCTTGTCGGGCAGCGTGTCGCGCACCGCCCGCGCCACGACCGGCGCCGTCCACGTGAAGCCGGTCCCCGTGCTGTCGAAGCGTCCCGACAGCACACCGATCGCGCTCTGCGCATGCGGCGTGATCGCCATCGCGACGAGATGGAACGTGCCGGTGTGCGCATCGATCGTCACCACCGGGTCGCTCACCCAGTGCTGCACCGCGGAGTTCACGGGCAGCGAGCCCGCGTCGGTCCAGGTGTTGCCGCCGTCCGCCGACCAGCCCCAGCCGATGGGTCCGTCGCCTGCATCCTCGGCGTCGTTCCAGCCGGCGACCATGCGGCTGCCGAGCACCGCGAGCGACACCTCGGCCTGCGTGGAGCCGGGCAGCTGGTCGGTTCTGGGATCGTTCATCCGGTGATTCACCGGCGCGTCCATCCGCGCCAGCGCATGCGCGCGGGCCCTGGACCGCGCCGCGCCCTGCGGTCCGCCGGCTTCCAGAATATCGGGTGGCCGGTCCTGCCGCTCGCCGCGCGTTCCGGCGCCGCGGCTCACGGCCCCGGCGGCCGGGCCTGAGTTCCGTGCATGGCGGGGACGGCGGGTGCGCTCGCGCGCCAGCTCCGCGCGCTCCGCGCGGGCGCCGGCGTGAATCTCCTCGTATTCGAGGCGCTTGAGCTCGCGGCGGAATTCCACGGCCGCCGTCGACTCCGTGGCGGCGCCTGCCGTGCGCGCGACCGGCAGCGCCGCGGCCGCCCCGAGCAGCGCCGCCAGCGCGAGGCACGCCCGCCGTGCCTCAGGACTCGCGCGCCTGCTGCCACATCGCATCGACTGCCTCCTCCCCAGCATCCTGCCCAGGGTCACCCTCACCGGTCAGAAATTGAATCCGATGCTGAACTGCCGGCGCGACTGCGCCGGATAGTTCCGGAAGTCCGTCGTCGGCCAGCTGAAGTTCCAGCGGATCGCCGGATAGTACCCGCCACCGATGTAGATGCCGGCGCCGATGCTGCCGGCGTGGTCCTCGATGCCCTGGTCCCACACCCACGCGGCATCCGCGTACACCGCGCCGCCGATCATCGGCAGCTGCCACGGCGAGGGCACCGCGAGCGTCAGCCCGCGCACCAGCGGAAACCGGATCTCCTCCTGCGCCAGCACCGTGTGGCGGCCGAAGAAGCTGTGCCGATCATACCCGCGCAACGAATACGGGCCACCGAGAAAGAAGAACTGCGCATCGCGTCCGGCACTCGACTGACCCTGAACTCGAAGCGCCGAGACGATATGCGGCAGCGGCATCATGTAGGTTCGCGCCTCGGCCAGCAGCGTGGTGAAATCGCCGGTGCCGCCCGACAGGTCGCGCGTGAAGCCGCCCGACAGATACAGGCGCGAACCGCCGCTCGGACCCATCCACGTCCAGCGTGCGTTGTCGTGGATGTACGACACGAAGTGCGACGCGAGATCCACGTCGCGGATGTCGCCGTTGCGCAGCAGGTGGTCCTTCGCGTGGCGCACGAGGATCGTGCTCTCAACCCGGTTGAACTTGTCGAACGGGTAGATAAGCACGCCCTCGCCGCCGACCCGCGGTTCGCGCCGGACCTGGTCGAGGTTCTCGTCGTAGAGCTCCGTCAGCCGGAAGCCCCCGAGACCCCAGTTGAGCCGGCGGGCGCGATTGATGTACGTCAGCCCGCCCTCGAAGCCGTCCCAGAAATCGCCGAACCGCTCGGAGTCGTTACCGAGGTAGATGTACACCTCCTCGTTGCCGAGCACGTCGCTCAGCGCGACCTGGCCGCCGGGATCCGCGCCGCCCAGCGCGGGGTCGTACGCGATCGCGCTCTGCACGAGGTCGAAGCCGAGCCGGCGCTCATAGCGCGCGGTGGGGCCCGGGTAGCTCGTGGTGGGAAGCACCGGGACGCGCACCGACGGATGCTCCTGCTCCACGGCCAGCGATTCCGGTTTCACGACGATGCGGTAGGTCTGGAACGTCACCTCGTTCTCGGCGGTGAACAACAGCCCCGAGCCGTCCGCGAGCCAGTCGGGATCCGACGCCGGTCCGAGCAGCCGCGTGATCCGCCGCGCCTCGAACCCGGGCCCGAACGGCCGCAGCCACAGATCGCTGGTACCGCCGCGCGTCGAGCGATAGGCGATCCAGCGGCCGTCGGGCGACACGGCGGGCTGCCGGTCGTCGCCCGAATCGGGGTGGCTGACCTCCTCGGGCGCCCCGCCGTCGAGCGACAGCCGGAACAGCGAATACCGCCCGGCGCGGTCGCCGCGATCGGACGCGAACACCACCCAGCGTCCGTCGGCGCTCACGTCGGGCTCGATGTCGTCGTAGTCGTCGCGCGTGAGCCGGTCGAGCCGCAGCGTGCCGGTGCCCCACCGCGCCCGGTAGAGATCGCTGCGGCCACCGAAGTCCTGCGCCGAGAACACCGCGGCGGTATCGCCCGGCACCAGCGCCGGATCGTGGAACGCCACGAGACCCGGGAACTGGAACGTGTGCACCACGCGTTCCCGCGCGGGATCGACGATCAGCAGCGCGTCACGGCTCCCCTGCTTCGACGACAGCGCGATCATCCCCGTCGCCGAAGCGTCGGGCCGGTTCAGGAACAGGTGGAACGATTCGAACGACGGCGACTGACCGGCGCGGAGGACGCGCGTGTCGTGGCGCCGGCCGTCCCGGCCGGTCGCGCTCACGATCAGGTCGGTACCACCCTCGGTGGCCGAGAAGTAGCAGAACCGCACCAGCGAGTCGGTCGAGCCCGCGGACGGCAGCACGCGCGGCCCCAGATTGTAGGGGCCGTGATGCGTGAGGCGCGTGGCGACGTCCGCGGGGGCGGTGGCAGTCGCGACCACCGGATAGTAGCGGCGGCGCTGCGCGGCGAACCATTCGTCGTCCATCTGCTGCAGCGTCACGCCATAGGTGATGCGGAATGTGGTCTCGAAGTCCTCGGCCCGGTACCAGTTGTCCATCAGGTCGAAGATCTTGGCGTCGCCGAACCGGTCGGCGATCCACAACAGAAATGACTGGCCCTCCTTGTACATGAGCACGCTGCCCGCGATCGCGTCGCTGCGCGTGAGCGGCAGCGCCTCGCCCGACAGCACGGCGTCGCGCAGCAGGCCCTCCGCGTCGGCATCCCAGTGCGTGCCGCAGTACTCCGCCAGCCCTTCGACGAACCACAGCGGGGGCATGTAGTTCTGCGTGCGGTGGTGCTCGCGCATCACGCGCGACAGCTTCTCCAGCATGTACGCGTGCGTGAGCTCGTGCCGCGTCACCCAGCGCAGCCGGTACCACGACCCGGTGTGCGGCAGCAGCACGCGGCCCTTGATGAGCTCGGTGAGGCCGCCCGTGCCCTCGGAGATCAGGCCGGGTGTGGCGTTGCTCTGCTGGAACAGCGCCGGGGCCGAATACAGCAGGAACGGGATCCGGCGACGGGGCTCCATGCGAAACCGCCCGTCGTACTCGTCGCACACGCTGTCGGCGAACACGATCAGGTGGCGGGCGAGGCTCTCCTCCTGGGCGTGGTAGTGCAGCCGCAGGTGGCGGGTCTGGAGCACGGACCAGTCCAGCGGCGCGTACTGAACCTTGTTCTGGCCGAACCCCTGCGCCACGGCCGCTCCGGGCGGCGACAGCACGGCGAGCGCGAGCGTGCCGAGCGTTCCGAGCACGAACAGGATCGGGCGAAACGACGGACGGGTTCTGCGGATGACGACTCCTCGGGGGCCTTAGCAGTGCGGTGGCCGGTTCCGATCCTCCAGGCACGGAGGAACTCCTAAATGTGGCTCCCGGTCACGACATCCTCCAAATGATAGATCCCCGGCGCCGCGCGCGCCACGAACCTCACCGCCGCCAGCACCCCGTGGGCGAACGCGGAGCGGTCCTGCGCCACGTGGCGCAACTCGAGCCACTCGCCCTCGCCGGCGATCAGCACCGTGTGGTCGCCCACCCAGGTGCCGCCGCGCACGGCATGCAGGCCCAGCTCGTGATCGGTGCGCGCCCCCGTATGGCCGGCCCGCCCATGGCGGAACGCGTCGTCGGTCCAGCCGCGCAGGCCCGTGACGTCGCGCGCCAGCGCCAGCGCCGTGCCCGACGGGGCGTCGGCCTTGCCGCGATGATGCCGCTCCACGATCTCGACGTCCCAGCCCGGGGGCAGCGACGCCAGCGCCGCCCGGACCGCGCGGCGCAGCGCGAGCACGCCGAGGCTGAAATTCGCCGACCGCAGCACCGCCCGCCGCTCCGCGAGCCGGGCGAGCGCGGCCTCGTGCGATTCGCCGAGGCCGGTGGTGCCGGTCACCAGCGCGGCGCCGCTGTCCTCGCACAGCCGGCACGCGGCGAGCGTGCCCTCGGGCGAGCTGAAGTCCACGACCACGTCGCCGGGCCCCGCGGGCTGGGGACGCCGCGCCGCCGGACGCGGGCCCTCCCGCCGCGGCGGGCACGGCGGCGCGGTCGATCCGGGCCTTGATTCGCACGTCGGCGGCGTCCGCCGCCGCGCGATCGACCGCCACCCCCATGCGGCCGTTGGCGCCCAACAGGATCAGCGCAATCATGCCGCGCGGCTCACCGGCGCGCGGGCGCGGGCGCGCCGATCTTGATGCCCGCCGCCTTCGCCGCGGCGAGGATCGCCTCCGCCGTCGCCGGCTCCACGGGCACCAGCGGCAGGCGCAGCTCGTTCGCGATCACCTGCATCGCCGACAGCAGGTACTTGGCGGGCCCGGGATTCGACTCGAGGAACAGCGCCTTGAACAGCGGCTGCAGCAGGCGGTGCACCGCCGCCGCCTCGGTGATCCGCCCGGCGCGGGCGTGATCGGTGAGCGTGCGCATCTCGCGCGGCGCCACGTTGCCGGCCACCGAGATCACGCCCTTCGCGCCGACCGCGATCATCGGCAGCGTGAGCGAATCGTCGCCGCACAGCAGCGTGAGGCGCGGATTCGCGGCGATCAGGCTGGCCTGGTCGAGGCTGCCCGACGCCTCCTTGACCGCGACGATGTTCGGCATGTCCGCGACGCGGTCGAACGTGTCGGGCAGCGTGTTCGTGGCGGTGCGGCCGGGCACGTTGTAGAGCACGAGCGGCAGCCGGGTGCTCGCCGCCACCGCCTTGAAGTGCGCGATCTGCCCCTTCGGCGTCGGCTTGTTGTAGTAGGGCGTCACCACCATCGCGCCGTCCATCCCCAGATCCTCGGCCATGTGCGTCAGCGTGATGCTGTCGGCGGTGGCGTTCGTGCCGGTGCCCGCGATCACCGGGATCCGCCGCTTCACCTGGTCACGGACGAACGCCCACAGCGTGCGGCGCTCCTCGACCGTGCAGGTCGCGGCCTCGCCGGTCGACCCCGACACGACGAGCCCCTCGACGCCGCCCTCGATCATGAACTCGACGAGCTGTGCGGTGTCATCCAGATCGAGTGCGCCGTTCCTGAACGGCGTCACCATCGCCACGGTCAGTCCTTCGAACATGATGGCTCCTCCCCTGCGGCGCCAGGATTCCAGCAGCCGGTGAATGCGATTTCCGCGGGCCCTGCCAGACTCACGTCCCAGCCGTCGGCCATGGTCTCGAACGAAACCTCCAGCTCGTCTCCGCCTGCCGTGATCACGCGTACCGGCGACTCGTGGCCGCCGGCGGCGGCCCACAGCGCCGACGCGATGGCGCCGCTGCCGCACGCCAGCGTCTCACCCTCCACCCCGCGTTCCCAGGTGCGCATCGCGATCGCGGGTCCGTCCACCGACGACACGAAGTCCACGTTCGCACCCTCCGGACCGAGCCCGGGATGGCTGCGCAAGCCCGGCGCCCAGTGCGCGAGCGGCACGTCCGCGACGCGCTCGACCGCGGTGACGAAGTGCGGCACCCCGGCCTGGATCACGCGGCCTTCGAACGCGCGGCCGCCGACCGTGAGTGACACCGGGCCGGCCGGGCGGTCGACCACGCCGAAGTGGACCTCGACCAGGCCATCGTCCCGGCGATGGGCATCCTGGACGCCGGCCGCGCTGCGGAATCGCACGGTGCCGGCGTGGCCAAGGCCCAGATCCAGCGCAAGCCGCGCCACGCAGCGGGCGCCGTTGCCGCAATAGTCCGCCGCGCCGCCGTCCGAGTTGAAGTAGCTCATCGCGAAATCCAGCTCCGGATCGGGCTCGATCAGCAGCACGCCGTCCGCCCCCACGCCGCGCCTGCGGTCGCACAACCGCGCCACGGTCTCGCGCCGGGCGGCGCCCTCGGGCAGGCGGCGTTCACGGTGGTCGATCACGACGAAATCGTTCGCCGCTCCGTGCATCTTCCAGAACGGAATCGGCATCACGTCACGGGCCCCCGCGTGTCCTGCGGATCCTGAGTTCGATATCGGTGACACTGGCGGCCGGCGCCACGTCGAGCGGCAGCGGCGGGCTCGCGCGTTCCTTGGCCGGCTGCCAGATACGATCGCCGTCGAGATCGCGGAACGCACGCACCTGCCAGGCGCCGGCATCGAGACGCAGCGAGAAGCTGTGGTCGTTCGCGGTCTCCACCAGCACCTTGTGCGTGCTGTCCGTCACCGAAGTCGCGATCACGTGGAGCACTCCGCTGCTGTCCGTGACCGAGTCTAGCACAGTGCCCGACACCGTCGCGGGCGAGCGCGGGTTCACGACCAGCAGCCGGATGTCGCGCGCCTCCGGCGCCTCGGCCGTCAGCTCGAACGTGGTGTCGATCGGCGCGAGCACGTCGGTCCGGGGCTCGAACGAGCGGTTGCCGTTGAGGTCGGCGAACGCCCACAGCCGGTAGCGGCCCGGCACCGCGAGCCCCGAGACCTGGAATTCTCCGTCGTCCTCCGCGAGCCCCAGCGCGTCGAAGTCCCGCGCCGAGCTGTCCGGCTTGTGGCCGCGTCCCAGGTCGTAGCACCAGATGTAGCTGCCGCCGGCGGCGAATCCGCGCGCCTCGAGCCGGCCGGTGATCGCCCCCGGCGGGAACTTGGGGCCGGTGCTGAACACCACCACGCGGCCGGTGCCATAGGTGTTGCCGTGCCGGTCGCGGGCGGTGCCCGACACGATCATCGAATACGTATGGTTGTGGCGCAGGGTGTCGCCGAACACCAGCGTGAGCGTGCGACCGCTCCAGCGCCGCTGCCGGATCTCGACGGGCGGCGCGATCGAGACCGCCTCGCCCGTGGACTTGGGTTCCATGCCCTCGCTGAACGTCAGCGTCGGGCGCACGTCGACGGGCACGTTCGCGGCGGCCGAATCCGGATGCGACGACACCACGCGCGGGGATTCGATGTCGGGCGGGCCGCCCGACGGCGGCTCCTTCTTGGCGCAGGCGCCGAGCGCCAGCAGCATCGCGGCGGCCGCGACGCGGCGCGCGCCGGAGCCCGCGTGCCTACGCACGCCGGAATCCCGCGTGCTCACGCACACCGGTGCTCACGCACGCGGATGCGCCTGGTCGTACGCCTTCTGCAACCGCGCGCGCGACACGTGCGTGTAGATCTGCGTGGTGCCGAGCGACGCGTGCCCGAGCAGCTCCTGGATCGAGCGCAGATCGGCGCCGCGGTCGAGCAGGTGGCTCGCGAACGAATGCCGCAGTGCGTGCGGCGAGACGCCGAGTGTCGCCGCGACCCCGGCGAGCCGGCGCTGCACGATGCGCTGGAACGTGCGGCCCGACAGCCGCCGCCCGCGGCGGTTCACGAACACCGGCGCCGCGGGGTCGCGCGACGGGCGGATCGTGGCGTCACACCACGCGAGCCAGCGCTGGACAGCGCCGACGGCCGCCTGGCCGACCGGCACCACGCGCTGCTTGCGGCCCTTGCCGCGCACGCGCACCAGCCCGGCCGCCGCCTGGAAGTCGCCGCGGTCGACGCCCACCAGCTCGGACAGCCTGAGCCCCGACGAATACGCGAGCTCGAGCATCGCGCGATCGCGGATCGAGTCGGGATCGTCGCCGTTCACGCGATCGAGCGCGTCGTTCAGCGCGATCGACGGCAGCGTGCGGGGCAGCCGCGCGCCGAGCGTCGGGAACGCGATCGCCCGCGACGGATCGGACGCGATCACGCCGCGCCGCACGCAGAACCGCGAGAAGCTCCGCCACGCGGCCAGGGCACGGGCCGCCGTGGCGGCGGAGCGCTGCCGCTGGTGCATCGCGCGCAGCGCGCCCTCGAGCAGCTCGCGGGTCCAGCGCTCGGGCGCGACGGCGGCACCCGGGGCACCCGCGCGATCCAGCACCGCCGTGATGTCGCGGGCGTAGGCCGTCAGCGTGTGCGGGCTGGCGCGGCGGATCGCCGACAGCTCGTCGAGGAACCCCTCAAGCGCTGCGCGCACCGAGGGTTTCCGGGTCGAAGGTCGACTTGCACTGCAGGCAGCGCAACACCAGGCCCTTCTTCGTCTCCTTCTCGACCAGGAACGGCGCGGCGCAGCTCGGACACGGCGTCTCGCGCGGCCGGTCCCACGCGGCGAACGTGCATTCCGGGTAGCGCGTGCAGCCGAAGAATATCTTGCCGCGCTTGGTGCGCCGCTCGGCGATCTCGCCGATGCCGCATTCGGGGCACTTGATGCCGAGCGTGAACGGCTTCGTGAACTTGCACTCCGGCCGGCGCGAGCACGAGATGAACCGTCCGAACGGCCCGTTGCGCGACACCAGCGGCGAGCCGCACAGCTCGCACGCGCCGTCCACCGGCGTCGGCAGCTCGGCGTCGTCCACCGGTCGCGTGTACTTGCATTCGGGGTAGCCGGGACACGCGAGGAACGGACCGCGGCGGCCGAACTTCTTCACCAGCTTGCGGCCGCAGATCGGACACTCGATCTCGGTGGCCTCCTCGACCTTCTCGCGATGCTGCTTGCTGGATTTCTCCGCGGCCGCGAGGTCCTTGCTGAACGGGCCCCAGAAGTTGTGCACCACGCGGTGCCACTCCTGCTTGCCCTCTTCGATCCCGTCGAGCTCCTCCTCCATGCCGGCGGTGAACTTGACGTTGAAGATGTCGGGGAACGTGTCGACAAGCAGGCGGTTCACAGCCATCCCCAGATCGGTCGGCATCAGCCGGCCCTTCTCGCGCAGCACGTAGGTGCGCGATGTGATCGTGGTGACGATCGACGCGTAGGTGCTCGGGCGGCCGATGTTCTCCTCTTCGAGCGTCTTCACCAGCGTCGCCTCCGAGTAGCGCGGCGGCGGCTGCGTGAAGTGCTGCTCCGGGCGCACGATCTCGATCGCCTCGCCCGCGGCCGGCGCGGCCACCGGTTCCGCCGCGAGCGCCAGCGCCTGTCCCGCCAAGAGCTCGGGAATGCGCGATTCGGTTGCGTCGTCGTCCTCGTCGATGCCGTAGAGCTTCTGGAACCCCGGGAACTTGAGCACGCGGCCGCTGGTGCGCAGCCCGAGCCGTCCGGCCTCGATCTCGACCGTGGTCGCCAGGTACTCGGCCGACGCGGTCTGCGACGCCACCGCGCGCTTCCAGATCAGGTCGTAGAGCCGGAACTGCTCGTCCGTGAGGAACGCGCGCAGCGAATCGGGCGTGCGGTCGATCGCGGTCGGCCGCACGGCTTCGTGCGCGTCCTGCGCGGACTTCTTGCCCTTGAACACGCGCGGAGCCTCGGGCACGTAGTCGGGACCGAGCTGGCCGTGGAGCCACTCGCGGATCGCGCCGATCGCCTCGCCCGCCAGCCGCGGCGAATCGGTACGCATATAGGTGATGAGGCCGACGGAGCCCTGCGGTCCCACGCCCACGCCTTCGTAGAGCTGCTGCGCGAGCGCCATGGTGCGCTGGCTGCCGTAGCCGAGGCGGTTGAACGCGGTCTGCTGCAGCGTGCTGGTGATGAACGGCGCGCGCGGATGGACGAACCGCGGTGCGCTGTCGACGGTCGCGACGCGCGCCGGCGAGCGGCGCAGCTCGTCGGCCAGCGACCGGGCACGGTCGCCCGCGGCGTCGCCGCGCAGCTGGCCCTGCTCGAGCTCGGCCTTGTCCTCGCGCACCAGCCGGGCGGTGAACCGCTCCCCGGCCTCGGTCTGGTAGTCGACCTCGAGCGTCCAGTACTCCTCGGGCACGAACGCGAGGATCGCCTCTTCGCGCTCGCAGATCAGCCGCAGCGCCACACTCTGCACGCGGCCCGCCGACAGTCCGTAGCGGACCGTGCGCCACACGAACGGGCTCACCTTGTAGCCCACCAGCCGGTCGAGCACGCGCCGCGCCTGCTGCGCGTTCACGAGATTCATGTCCAGCTCGCGCGGCGATTCGATCGCCAGCTTCACGGCGCGTTCGGTGATCTCGTTGAACGTGAGCCGCTGGATCGGACGCTTCATGTCCGCGAGCGCACCCGCCAGGTGCCACGCAATCGCCTCGCCCTCGCGGTCGGGGTCGGGCGCCAGGTAGATGTGCGCGGCATCGCGGGCGGCGATCTTGATCTTGGCCAGCGCGTTCGTCTTGGTGCGGATCGGCACGTACTCCGGCTCGAAGTCGTTGTCGAGGTCCACGCCCAGTTTGCTCTTGGGCAGGTCCATGATGTGGCCGTTCGAGGCGATCACCATGAAGTTCTTGCCCAGGAACTTGGTCAGCGTGCGCGACTTGGTGGGCGACTCGACGATCAGCAGGTTCCTGCCGTTCGCGCTGGCCCCGGTGCCGGGCTCCGCCTTGGCGCGCGTCGACTTCTTCTTCCCCGGCGTCACGACGTCGCCGTCGGCTGCCGGCCTGGCGGCACGCTTCCGAGCCGCGCCCGGCTGCTTCGCGGATATCTTGAGAGTTGGAGTCGGAGTCGCAGCCGCTGTCGTCTCGCCGGCGTCCCCGCCGGCTTCCCGCTTCGCCGCCTTGCGAACCGCCGCCTTCGCGCGGGCCGGCTTCGCCACCACTGCGGGCACGCTGACGCCCGTCGCGGCTTCGTCACCAGCCGCCAACGGGGCCTGGACCTTCTTAGTGCGCGAGTTCGTGGTCGCCACGGTCGTCCTCCATCGTTGCATCGGGTGGTTCGACGCTCAGCGCCACGCGCGCCGCCAGCTCGCGTACCGCGTCGATTCCCACCGGCCGCGCCATCGACGTGGTGAGCACGTCGAGCACGCGTTCGAACTGTTCGGCATCGAGCGAGCCGCTGCGGCGCAGATCGAGCAGCAGCCCCCACGACTCGGGGGTCAGTGAATCGCGCTCGTCCTCGCTCCAGATCCTGCTGGCGTGCTTGCCGGGCGTGCTCTCGACGCTGGCATGCGAGAAGCCGCCGATCGAGCCCGTCAGGCTGCGCAGCACCAGCAGTGTGGCGTGGATCTCGTCGGAGCCGAAGCGCTCCTCCTCGATCGCCTCGCCGATCGTCTCGAACGCCAGGTCGTCGCCCTCGAGAAACGCCTCCAGGCGGTCCCCGAGCAGCCGGAGCAGTCGCTGGACGGCTTCGTGCGGTTGGTCTTCGGTCATGTCGTGACCCTCACGGCCTGGCCTCGACGCCTTCGTCGATCGGCATGTGGCACTTCTTGTATTTCTTGCCGCTGCCGCACGGACACGGATCGTTCCGACCGGCGCGCGGAGCGGAGCGCACCACCGGCGCCGGCGGCGCCATCGTGGCTCCGCCGCGGTTCCCCGGGCCCTGCCGCGGTGCGCCGTCGTCGTCGCCGTCGGGTCCCGCGAGACCGCCGCCGGTGAACGTCTGTACCTCGGCATGCTGGGCCACCATCTGCCGCGGCAGCCGCGGCCGGGCCTCGATCTCGCGCACCGCCTCGGGCGCCATCTGGACGCGGAACAACCGCTGGACGAAGTCCTCGCGCACCTCGGACAGCAGCGTCTCGAACATCGAGAACGCCTCCTTCTTGTATTCGATCAGCGGGTCGCGCTGGCCGTATGCGCGCAGTCCAATGCCGCCCTTCAGATGATCCAGCTCGTACAGATGATCCCGCCAGTGTTCGTCCACCGTATAGAGGTAGAGGTGGCGCTCCAGCTCCCGCATCACCGGCGGCGTGAACTCGGCCTCGCGGACCCGGTAGGCGGTCATGCCCACCTCGACGGCGCGTTCCTCCAGCAGCTCGTAGCGATCCGTCTGGAGATCCTCGTGCCGCACCGGCCCCATCAACAGCCACGACAGCTCGTCCGCGAGCCCGCGCAGGTTCCATTCCTCGACGTGCAGCTTGGGATCGGCGAACTTCGCGACCCGGTCCGCCACCGCCTCCTCGAGGGACTCGCCGACCGTCTCGCTGATGTCCTCGCTCGACAGCGCCTTGTTGCGCAGGTCGTACACCACCGTGCGCTGCTGGTTCATCACGTCGTCGTATTCCAGCAGATGCTTGCGGATCGAGAAGTTGTGCTCCTCCACGCGCTTCTGCGCCCGGCCGATCGAGCTGGTGACCATCGAATGCTCGATCACCTCGCCCTCCTGCACCCCCATGCGCTCCATCAGGGACGAGATGCGATCGGCGCCGAACATGCGCATCAGGTCGTCCTCGAGCGACAGGAAGAACCGCGACGAGCCGGGATCGCCCTGGCGGCCGGACCGGCCGCGGAGCTGCCGGTCGATGCGCCGCGACTCGTGGCGCTCGGTGCCGAGAATGTACAGGCCGCCCACGTCGGCCACGCCCTGGCCGAGCTTGATGTCGGTGCCGCGTCCGGCCATGTTCGTCGCGATCGTGACCGCGCCACGCTGGCCCGCCGTCGAGACGATCTCGGCCTCCTGCTGGTGGTACTTGGCGTTCAGCACGTTGTGCTTGATCCCGCGCCGCTTGAGGAACCGCGACAACACCTCGCTGACCTCGACGCTGATCGTGCCGACCAGCACCGGCTGGCCCTTCTCGACCGCCTCCGCGATCTCCTCGACCACCGCGTTGAACTTCTCGCGCTTGGTGCGGAATACCACGTCCTCCTGGTCCTTGCGCACCACCTTGCGGTGGGTCGGCACGATCGCGACGTCCAGCTTGTAGATCTCCCAGAACTCGCGCGCCTCGGTCTCGGCGGTGCCCGTCATGCCGGCGAGCTTCGTGTACATGCGGAAGAAGTTCTGCAGCGTGATCGTCGCGAGCGTCTGCGTCTCGCCCTCGATGTGCACGTTCTCCTTGGCTTCGATCGCCTGGTGCAGGCCGTCCGAATAGCGCCGGCCCGGCATCAGCCGGCCGGTGAACTCGTCGACGATCAGCACCTTGTCGTCCTGCACCACGTATTCGACGTCGCGCTCGAACAGGGAATACGCCTTGAGCAGCGCCTGGATGTTGTGGATGCGCTCGTTCTTGACGGCGTACGCCCGGTAGATCTCGTCGCGCAGCTTGATCTTGTCGTCGGGCGGCAGGTCTTCGCGGCCCTCGAGCTCCGACAGCTGGGCGGCGAGATCCGGCACCACGAACTGCTCCGGGTCGCCGGGGGACATGACCGTGCGGCCCTTGTCGAGCAGGTCGACGTTCTTCGCCTTCTCGTCGATCGCGTAGTACAGGCTGTCGTCGATCTCGTGTAGCCGCTTGTCGCGGATGTAATCCATCTCGACGCGCGTGAACAGCTTCTTGATGCCCGGCTGGTCCGACAGCAGCTTGGTGAACCGCTTGTGCTTGGGCGCGGCGCGCTGCACCTGCAGCAGCTTGATGCCGGCCTCGTACTCCTGGTCTTTCTCCTTGAGCAGCCGCTCGCCCTCGGACAGCGTCTCGTTCACCCACTGCATCTGCGCCTTGACCACGCGCTCCACAAGCGGCTTGAGCTCGTCGAACGCCTGGTCGCTGTGTTCGACCGGGCCCGAAATGATGAGCGGCGTGCGCGCCTCGTCGATCAGGACCGAGTCGACCTCGTCGACGATCGCGTAGTGGAACCCGCGCTGCACCCGGTGCTCGGGCCGCACCGCCATGTTGTCGCGCAGGTAGTCGAAGCCGAATTCGTTGTTCGTGCCGTAGGTGATGTCGTTGAGGTACACGGCACGCCGGGTCGTGGAATCCATGCCCTGCTGGATGCAGCCGACCGTCAGCCCCAGGAACTCGTAGATCTTGCCCATCCACTCGCTGTCGCGGCGGGCGAGGTAGTCGTTCACGGTGACGAGGTGCGAACCCTGGCCGGCGAGCGCATTGAGGTACAGCGGCATGGTGGCGACCAGCGTCTTGCCCTCGCCGGTGGCCATCTCGGCGATCCGCCCCTCGTGGAGCATGATCCCGCCGATCAGCTGTTCGTCGTACGGCACGATGTCCCATGTAATGGGGATGCCGACCACGTCCCAGGTCGTGCCGCACAGCCGGCGGCACGCGTCCTTGACGGCGGCGAACGCCTCGGGGAGCAGGTCCTCGAGCGATTCGCCGGCCGCGATCCGCTCTCTGAACGGGGCGGTCTTCGCCTGCAGCTCGGCGTCGGACAGCGACGCGTACGAGGCGAAATGCTCGTTGATTTCGTCGACGATCGGCCCGACGCGCTTGACGTCCCGGTCGTGTTTGGAGCCGAACAGCGACTTGAGGAGAGTTTCCACCATGGCCCTCAGAATAGATGTCGTGTCAAGCCGGAGGGATCACGGCCGGGGAGCCGGCCGGGGCAAAGCACCGCGGCCCGATGCTTTTGCCACCGGGCCGCGGGCACTCCGGGAATGACGTGTCAAAGCACTCGAATCACGTTCGCTGCTTCGGATCCTTTATCGCTCTGCTTGATGTCGAACTCCACCACCTCGCCCTCGTGCAACGTCCGAAAGCCGTTGCCTTCGATGGCGGAGTGATGCACGAACACGCTCTCTGCTTCCGCGGCCGAAATGAACCCGTAACCCTTGCGGTCACTGAACCACTTGACGGTTCCACGCGCCATGGGTGCTCCTCCATGAAGTGCAAAGGTCCTAGGCCCGGAGGTGGCGACAGGTTGAGCCTCTCGAGGCGGACGGTCAAGGGGTTTGAGATGCGGGCTTGGGACCGTTCGACGTCACGCCGATGTCAGGCCGTTCGGGCGCCGAGGGTTACCGTGCGTCGTCAGCCCTGGGTGCCGGTTCTCGGGTTGCGGGCCTCGTGGGTGCGCAGCAGCGTGTGCGCCTCGAGATTCTCCGGCTCGTGTTCGAGCACCAGCGCCACCTGATCGAGCGCCGCCGCGGTCATCCCGGCGGCATCGAGCGCGAGCGCGAACTGGACGCGGGCGGCGTGCAGGTCGGGGTGCAGCTCGAGCGCGCGGGCGAGCGACGCGATCGCGTCGTCCAGGTGCCCCAGCCGCAGCTCGGCGGTGCCCAGCAGGAAGTGCAGGTCGGGATAGCTCTCGTGGCGCGGCAGCACTTCGCGCAGCACCACAGCGGCCTCGGCCGGCTGGTTCTGCTGGAGCAGCGCATGGAACCGCTCGAGCCGGTCCGCCAGCCCGGCGTTCCCCAGATGGAGCCCGCGACGGATCAGCGCGTCGGCGCCGTCCCAATCGGCGTGCTCGAGCCGCGCCAGGCCCTGCGCGAACGCCCGCGGATCCTCGACCGGCACTCCGGCGCCCAGCGTGCGCAGCGCCGCCAGCGATTCGCCGATCATGCCGTCGCGGGCGTCGAGCAGCGCGAGCTCGACACGCGCCTCGACGTACGCCGGGTTGATCGTGATCGCCTGCTCGAGCGCCCGGCGCGCCTCCCGTCCCCGGTCGGTGCGGAGCAGCGCGCACGCGTGCTGATATTGCAGGTCGGCGAACCGCGGCTTGAGCCGGACTGCCGCGCCGAGCGCCCGTTCGGCGGCAGCGGCATCGTCCGCACGCAGCGCCTCCCGCGCGATCGCGGCCCACGCCAGCGCGGCCGGCGTCGCGAGCGACTCGAAAGGTCCCGCCTGCAGTACACGCTCGACGAGCACGTGGGCATCGGAAAACCGGCGCTGGCGCGCGAGCTGAAGCGCGGGCTCGAATTCGGAGGTCGGAGTCGGAACGGGTCGCGGGCTCATGATGTCCTCTCAGGCTGCTGAAACAGCCTGATTTACATGGGTCCTAGTAATCGCATGGCGTACCCGGAGAACAGCGTGATCCCCAGGTTGTCGTCCAGAGGTATCGGCAGGAACTCCGACAAACTTGCGACCAGCGCGCCGGTGAGCGCCACCGGCCAGGTCAGATAGCCGCCCGCGACCAGTGTGGCCGACCACAGCACGCAGGCCAGGAATCCGCCGAGCGCCCCCTCCAGCGACTTACCGAAGAACCGGGTGCGGCCGTAGGCGCGCCCCACGATCGCCGCCAGGCCGTCGCCGAGCACGGTGAACCCGATCGCGGCCGCGGCGATCGGCCGTGGGAACAGGTCCACCGCGAGCAGTGTCGCCAGCAGCAGGTACGTGGATCCCAGGAGCTGGGTCTCCTCGTGCCGGCGGATCAATTCGCCGAACAGCTGCCGGAAGAACTCCCGGAACCGGTCGTCGTGAATGCGCATGAGGTCGAGCGTCATCGCCACCACCACCATCAGCACCAGCAGCGCGGTCCACTCGCCACGCGTACGCGGCCACGCGAGCCACGGGTGCAGCAGCGCAAACGGCACCACCACGAACGCGAGGTGGATCGCCTTGCGGCGGATCTCCGCGCGCAGCGCGTGCGACGGCAGGAGCGGGCCGGCCGGTGTCACGAGCCGGACTCCCGGCGCCGGGCCGCGATCGTGAAGTACGCCCCGCGCGCGCCCGCGACCCGTTGCAGGCGATCGTCCCACGCGCGGAACCAGCGTGCCGCCGCGTGGCGCAGCGGTCCCAGCCTGAGCTTGGGAGCCAGGTACCAGAAGAACGGCAGGAACTCGCGATGCTCGATCACCTCGAACCGCCGCGCGATCGCGGGCACGATCGACTCCTGCGAGATGCCCTCGAACGGCGACGCATCGTGGAGCGGCGCGCCCGTGCCGCGCGCCAGCGCCGCGCGCTTGTCGCGTTCGGTGGCGAAGAACGCGCCGAGCCGCCTCCGCAGCGCCCACTTGCGGCGGTACGGCAGGTAGGTCGGGAACACCGCGAGCACGGCGGCCGCCCCGACGCGCGCCACGCGGCCGAGGCCCGCATAGTCGAGCACCAGCAGCGTCCCTCCCGGCTTCAGCACCCGCTCCACGCGCCCGAGCAGCGCATCCAGCTCGAGGATGTGATGCAGCGCGTCGTGCGCCACCACGCCGTCGAACGGTCCGGCCGGCAACTCCATGTAGTTGAGGTCGCCGGCGACGAACGCGGGCCCCCCGCCGCCGGTCACGCGCGCGCGCGCCGCGGCGATCCGCTCGGGACTCAGATCGATCGCGGTCACGTCGCGGCCGCGCCGCGCCAGCTCGAGCGCCAGATCGCCCTCGCCGCATCCGAGTTCGAGCAGCCGCGGCCCGAGCGTCGCGGCGCGCGCGACGAACCACCGCTCCTCGGCGCCGAAGAACAGCTCCTGCAGCACCGGGTCGTCCCAGATCTGCGGATTCTCGGGATCGTGCGTGACCGATCCCCAGTGGGCGGCCTCGCGGCGCGCGAGCTGAGCGTAGCGTTCGTCCACGAGTGTCCTATTCGCGCCGCGGGCGCATCTCGCCCACGGCCTGGCGCAGGCCGAGGATGATCTGCACGTAGTCATGCGCCTGACCGTACCCGATCAGCTCGCACGCCAAAGCCTCGCCCCCGGGGTCCGGCAGGCGCGCCGCCCAGCGCAGGGCCGGCGTGGGACCGGCATTGTACGCCGCGAGCGCCATCGCGGGCCGCAGGTCGAAGCGTTGCAGCAGGCGGCCGAGATAGCCGGCGCCCAGCCTGAGGTTGAGCGCGGGATCGAACAGGTCCTCTGCATCCGGCACCGGCAGCCGCAACAGCCGCGCCTGCTCGACGGCGGTCGCCAGCTTGAGCTGCATCAGCCCCCGCGCGTCGCTGCGCGATCGCGCCAGCGGATCGAACTTGCTCTCCTGCCACACCACTCCATAGATCAGGCCGCGATCCGGACGGAACGGCGCCATCCGCAGCATGCCCTCGCCGGGCGGCGGCGGCCGGTCCGGGCCCGTTCCCGGCAGGTCGCTCCAGTCGGCGCCGCCGGCGCTGACATCGAGCGCCGGCGGCACGATCCACGGCGTGACGCTCCAGCGCGTGAGCGGCGCGGAATCCGGCGCCGCCTCGAATGCGGCGCGCGCGTACCGGATGCCCGTGGCCCAGCGGCCCGCTCCGTATGCGATCCGGGCGGCGGCCAGCAACTGGCGCCAGCGTGGCTCGCGGAGCGGCGCGATGCGAACGGGACCGGGCTGCGTGTCCATTCCGGCGGGCGTCGTCGCGATTCTCCCGGCGCTGTCGGCCGCGGCGAACGCCGCCGGCGAATCGGGCAGCGGCGCGGCGAGGCGCGGGTCGCCCTGCGACCAGCGGTCGAGCACGCGGATCGCGTCGTCGCGGGCGCCGATCGCGAGCAGCAGCGACGCCAGCCGCACGCCGGGATCGGGCCGCGTCGCGGCGGCGGCGACCGTGTCGGGCCAGCCGGTAACGCCAAGCGTCTCGCGTGCCGCCATGCGATAGAACGCGTATCCCGGCTCGCGCGCGAGTTCGCGCAGCAGCGAATCCGCCGCCGCCCGCTCGTGCGGCCGGACCGTGACCGCGGTCCAGAACCGCCGCCCGTCGGGATCCGCGTTCCGCCACGCGGCCAGCGCGCCTTCGGCGTCGTGCTGCTGCAATCGGTGGATGCCGGCGCGCAACGCCGCCTCGGGAGCGTGCCGGGCGCCCAGCGCCGCGACGCGTTCCGCGGCCTCGAGCGCATCGTCCCAGCGATCGCCGTCCTCCGACTCGCGCAGCCGCTCCCACCACGCGATCTCGCGCACGCTGTCGGTGGTCGCGAGCGCGGCAGCGCGTGCCCAGGCCGCGAACGCCGCGTCGCGCTGCCCGGCGTCGCGCAGCACCCGCGCGCGCTCGAGCTCGACGGCGGCGCGGGTCGCCGAGTCAACCGCGGCGCGCGCCGCCGTGTCCAGCGCCAGCCGGGCGGCGGAGAATTCCTTCTGCATGCGGAGGATTTCGCCCCGGCGCAGCGCGAGTCGCGCGCGGTCCGGCGCGCCCGCGTCACGCTCGGCGCGCAGCAGGCGCGCGACCGCCGCCTGCCGGTCGCCGGTCAGGAACTCCACTTCGGCCGCGGCCCGTTCATCCGCCGGCGACGGTGGTTGGCCGCGTTCCTTCATCCACTGCTCGAGGTCGGTCAGCGCGCGCAGTGCGGGCGGCAGCGAGGGATAGCGGCGCACGGTCTGGCGCGCGAACTCGATCGCCTGCGGGCCATCGCCGAGGCGCATCCGCAGCTCCGCGCGGCGCACCAGCCAGGACGACCGGTCGAGATCGGACCACGCGCCGCGATCGGTCGCGGCCAGCAGCGAATCCGCGCGCGCCGGGTCCCCCCGCAGCATCGCCAGGTCGGCGCGTCCGCGCAGCGCCTCATAGGTCCACGGGGTCCGGTCGGCCGCGAGCGCCGCCCACGCGCGGTCGGCGCCGAGCGTGTCGCCCGCGGCGAGCAGCAGCGGCGCGAGCCGCTCGAGTCCGTAGCCGCGCAGCTCGCGGTCGCCGAGCAGCGCGCCCCACGCGCGCAGCGTGTCGGCACGCCCGGGACCCGCGACCGCGAGTGCCCGGCGCAGCGAATCCACGGCCGGCGGCACGGGAATCGACGTCGTCGTCCACACCACGGCCCCGTCCGGCCCGACGCGATCGGGTCCGAACAGCCCCGCCGCCGCCGGCGCCACGGGCGGTGGCGAGCCCGTGAACACATCGGCCGCGCGCGTGGCCGGCGCGGGCGCGGGCGTCGCCGCTGCGGCCTGCGAGTCCACCCCGCGCGCGGGCACGGCGCCGCACGCCAGCAGCAGCGCCAGCGCACGCACGCGCACGCCCCGCGTCACTCCCATTCGATCGTCGCCGGCGGCTTGCTGGTGCAGTCGAACACCACGCGGTTCACGCCCCGCACCTCATTCGCGATGCGGCTCGAGATGCGGGCCAGCAGCGACGGCGGCAGCCGCGTCCAGTCCGCGGTCATGCCGTCGGTGCTGTTCACCGCGCGCAGCGCGATCACCTTTTCGTACGACCGCTCGTCCCCTTTGACGCCGACGGTCTGGATCGGCAGCAGCACCGCGAACGCCTGCCAGGTGCGGTCGTACCACCGGGCCCGGTGCAGCTCCTCGATATAAATGGCG
Organism: Candidatus Eiseniibacteriota bacterium; assembly: GCA_038231135.1. GTDB lineage: Bacteria > Eisenbacteria > RBG-16-71-46 > RBG-16-71-46 > RBG-16-71-46 > JANLWX01. The sequence goes on from JBBRLX010000004.1 coordinate 158,913, forward strand.
TCGGCCCGCCGCAGCAGCTCGAGATCCGGCTCGGTCACGGCGCCGAGGATGCGCACGGCCAGCCCCGGTCCCGGGAACGGATGGCGGCCGACGAGGTGGGCCGGCAGGCCCAGTTCGCGACCCAGCTCGCGCACCTCGTCCTTGAACAGCCAGCGCAGCGGCTCCACCAGCTTCAGATTCATCCGCTCGGGCAGCCCGCCGACGTTGTGATGCGTCTTGATCACCTGCGCGCCCCAGCCCGCGGAGGCGCTCTCGATCACGTCGGGATACAGCGTGCCCTGCGCCAGGAACTCGATCGGCCCGAGCCGCTTCGCCTCGGCCTCGAACACCTCGATGAACTCGTTGCCGATGATCCGGCGCTTCGTTTCGGGGTCCGTGACGCCTGACAGTTTCGCGAGGAACCGCGCGCGCGCATCGACCACGGTGAGCGCGAGGCCGCGTTTCCCGCCCAGCTCGAGCGCCACCTCCGCCGCCTCGCCTTCCCGCAGCAGGCCATGGTCGACGAGCACGCAGTGGAGCCGCTTGCCGATCGCGCGGTGGCACAACGTGGCGACCACGGTGCTGTCCACGCCGCCCGACAGCCCGCACAGCACGTGACCCTCGCGGCCCACCTGTTTGCGGATGCCGGCCACCGCCTGGCGCAGGAATCCCTGCATGCTCCAGCCGCCCGTGAGCTTCGCGATCCGGAACAGGAAGTTCGCGAGCACCTGGCGGCCGAACGGCGAGTGCACGACCTCGGGATGGAACTGGATGAGATGGAACGGCCGCCGCTCGTGGCGCGCTCCCGCGAACGCGCTGTTCGCGGTGTGCGCGGTGCGCACCCAGCCGGGCGGCAGCCCCTGCACCTCGTCGCCGTGGCTCATCCACGCGCGGAACCGGCGCGGAACCTTGTGGAACAGCGGCGTCGCGCCGTCGCGGACGAACGTGGCGAGCCCGTACTCGGCGCGCTCAGCCCGGGCGAGCGTCCCTCCCTGCAGGTGCATGGTGACCTGGAAGCCGTAGCAGATGCCGAGCAGCGGCACCCCGAGGTCGTAGATGCCGGGATCCGGCAGCGGCGCCTCCGCGCGATAGCCGCTCGCCGGCGACCCCGACAGGATCAGCGCCGCGGGCTTGAGGGCCCGCAGCGCCTCGACCGGCGTGGTGCCGGGCACGATCTCGGAGAACACGCCCAGCTCACGCACCCGGCGGGCGATGAGCTGGGTGTACTGCGAACCGAAATCGAGGATGACGACGAGCTCGCGGGACTTCATGCGCCTCCCGGCGGGAACAGCGTGACGTAGTCGGTCTCCGAACGGTCGAAGCGGCCGTTCGACATCGATACCACCTCCACGACGCCGGCGCCGGCGTTGCGGAACGCGTGCAGCGTGCCCGGCTCGATGCGCGTGATGAATCCGCCCGCGCCGTCGAAGCGCCGCTGCTCCTGCGCCTCGCCGCCAGGCGCGCGCCACGCCACCTCCACCGCTCCTTCATAGTGGACGAACGCCACCTCGCGGCGCGCGGCATGGCGATGGTTGCCGCGCACCTGCCCCGGCCGGATGCCGACGACGTGCACTTCGACGATCGCGCCCAGCCACGCGAGCGTGTCGTCGTCGAAGAAGAACGCGGCGCCGCGGCCGTCGTCCTTGTCCGGCAGGTGCAGGAACCGCAGCGGCGCCCGGGGATCGAGTTCGGCCGGCGGGCTCAATGCCGGAACTCCCGGCGGCCGGTGACCAGCATCGCGATCCCATGCCCATCGCACGCCGCGATCACCTCGGCATCCTTCACCGAGCCGCCAGGCTGGACGATCGCCGTGATTCCGGCCGCGGCGGCATGATCGACGTTGTCGGGGAACGGCAGGAACGCATCGCTCGCGAGCGACGCGCCACCGAGCTCGTGGCCCGCGCGGCGGGCCTTGAGGATCGCGACATCCACCGCGTCCACGCGGCTCGTCTGGCCGGAACCCAGCCCCAGGAGCTCGGTGCCGCGCGCGATCGCGATCGCGTTGGACCGCGCGACCGCGACCACGTCCCACGCGAACCGCAGCGCCCCAAGCTCGGCAGCCTGCGGCGCGCGCCGGGTGACGCAGCGCCAGTCGGGCGCGGCGTCGCCGGCATCGCGCTGCGCCAGCGCCCACGGTCCCACCCGGCGCACCTCGAGGCCCCCCGGCGGTCGCGCGTCCCCGGGCGCCAGCGTCACCAGCCGGAGGTTTCGCCGGACTTCGAGCACTGCGATCGCGCCGGCGTCGTAGCCGGGCGCGACCACGCATTCGAGGAACACCCCCGCCATGCGCGCCGCCGTCGCCGAGTCCAGCGCGCGATTGAACGCCACGATGCCGCCGAACGCGGACTGGGGATCGGTCTCGAGCGCCGCGTCCCACGCCGCCGCCAGCGTCGCGGCGCGGGCGGCGCCGCACGGCTGCGTGTGCTTCACGATCACGCACGCCGGCGTGTCCGCCCAGCGATACGCCAGTCCGGCCGCGGCCTCGACGTCGAGCAGATTGTTGAACGACAACTCGCGCACCTCGCGCCGTGCATCCAGCCCCGCCCCGCGGCCGGCGCGCTCGTACAGCGCGGCGCGCTGGTGCGGGTTCTCGCCGTACCGCAGTCCGCGCACCCGCTCGAACGCCTCGACGATCACCGGCGGCAGCGCCTCGCCCCCGCGCCGCGACAGCTCGGACGCGATCGCGGCGTCGTATCCGGCGGTGCGCGCGAACGCCGCCGCGGCCCAGTCGCGCCGTTCGGCGGGCGTGACGCCGCGCTCGAGCCCCAGGAGCACGGCCGGGTACTGCGACGGGTCGTGCACCACGATCACGCCCGCGAAGTTCTTCGCCGCCGCGCGCAGCAGCGCGACGCCGCCGACGTCGATCTCCTCGATCGCCGCGGGCTCGTCGAGCGCGGCCGCGCGCGTCTCGAACGGATACAGCGACACGGCGACGAGATCGATCGGATCGAGTCCGCGCTCCCGCAGCGTGGCCATGTCCCCGGCCTGGTCGCGGCGCGCGAGGATCGGCGCGTGGATGCTGGGATGCAGCGTCTTCACGCGGCCGCCGAGCAGCTCGGGCACGCCGGTCCAGTCCGCGACGTCCGTCACCCCGAGGCCCGCCGCGCGCAGGTGCCGGGCGGTGCCGCCGGACGCCAGCAGGCGGGTGCCGCGGGCAGCGAGCGCTGCCGCGAACTCCTGGGCGCCGCCCAGGTCCGACAGCGACAGCAGCGCCACGCGCGGCCAGCCGTGCGGCGGGACCGGGCTCAGATCACGTCCCGGCGGCGGGTGGACCCAGGTCGGGCGCAATGGCCGCTCACGCGTCGCCCGCGAGCCGCCGCATCGCCTCGAAGTAGCGCTCGCGGGTCTTGAGCACGATCTCCGCCGGCAGCGCCGGCGCGGGCGGCTCGTGGTTCCAGCCCGAGGCGTCGAGCCAGTCGCGGACGTACTGCTTGTCGAACGACAGCAACCGCCCCGCCGCGTATTCCGCGCGATCCCAGTAGCGCGACGAATCGGGCGACAGGATCTCGTCGATCAGGGTGAGCACCCCGTCCACGCGGCCGAATTCGAACTTGGTGTCGGCGAGCACCAGTCCGCGGTCCCACGCGCGCGCGCGCGCCGCCTCGTAGATCGCGAGGCTGCGCGAGCGCAGCGCGTCCGCGGTCTCGGGACCTGACAGGCGCACCATGTCGTCGAACGTGATGTTCTCGTCGTGACCCTGGTCCGCCTTGCTCGCGGGCGTGAAGATCGCGGGCTCGAGCCGCGCGCCGTCGTGGAGGCCGGACGGCAGCGGAATGCCGCATACGGCGCCCGTCGCGCGATACTCCCGCCACCCCGAGCCCGTGAGGTAGCCGCGCACCACGCACTCGACGTCGATGCGCTCCGCGCGGCGCACCAGCTGGCTGCGGCCGGCGAGGAATTCGGCGTGAGGCGCGAATTCCGCCGGGTAGTGCTGCGGATCGTCGGTCACCAGGTGATGGGGTGCCGCCTCCGGCAGCGTCGTCATCCACCACGTGGTGAGCGCGGTGAGGACGTGGCCCTTGTCGGGGATCGAAGTCGGCAGCACGCTGTCGTATGCCGACAGCCGGTCACTGGCCACGATCACGAGCTGGTCGGGGCCCGCGGCGTAGAGGGTGCGCACCTTGCCGGCGCGCCATGGGTCGAGCCCCGCGAGCCTGATCTCGGACACTCCCGCGTGTTCGACGGTCATGGAATGCTCCCCTTGCTGGAGGTCGCGGCGGGCGGCGGCGCCACACCGGGTCGTGCGTCCCCGGCGGACGACGTCCGGCCGCGCGTCGTGAACCGCGATGCGATCCAGTCCGGCAAGGCGCCGATGTCCGGGATCGCGGGAACGCCGGGCGGCGCGTAGTCGCCGGCGGGATCGATGAGCACCACGGGCATGCCGGCGGCGCGCGCGCCGGTCACGTCCACCGCCACGATGTCGCCCACGTAGAGTGCGTGCGCGGCCGGCGTCGCGAGCCGGTCGAGCGCGATCCGGAAGATGCGCGGGTCGGGCTTCTCGACCCCCACGAGCTGCGAGTCCACCACGAACTCGAGCCCGTTCCGCACACCGCAGTCGATCAGGTGGCGTTCCGCGCGGCCGTCGGAATTCGACACCACCGCCATGCGAACGCCGAGCGCCGCGACGCCGTCGAGCGCGACGCGGGCGCCCTCCATCGGGCGCAGCCACAACCCGCACTCCGCGTGCCGCCGTTCGAAGCGCTCGAGCACCTGCGGAATCGCAACCGCCGGCACCCCCGCCGACTCCAGCATGCCGCGGAAATACGCCTGGGTGTCGCCGATGGATCCCAACGGGGGCGCGGGCCCGGCCGGGGACGGCGGCAGGCCGCGACTCGCGTCGTAGCGGCGCCGGCCGTCCACCTCGGCGCGCCGCAGCACGTCCGGCGCGGCCACGATGTCCAGCGCGGCCAGCAGTTCCGAGATCCATTCGAAGTCGATCCGCACCAGCGTGCCGCCGGCGTCGAACACCACGGCCTCGAGCAGCGGTCGGGGTCCCGAACTCCCGCCGCCCGGTTCCGGCCGGGGCGCGGCTGCTGTGCCATCGCGATCAGGCATCCGACCGGACTCCCCCGGGAAGTGTGGCGGCGAACACCAGTCGCGCGCCGTCGAGCTGCCATGGCTCGGTGAGGAACCGGCGCACCGACGCCGGATAGAGCCGGTGCTCGGCGGCGTGAATTCGATCGGCCAGCGTGACCCGTGTGTCGTCGTCGCGCACCTCGACCGCGGACTGGGCGACGATCGGTCCGGCGTCGAGCGCCGCGGTGACGACATGCACGGTGCAGCCCGTGACCTTGACGCCGGCCCGCCATGCCTGGCCGATGGCGTCGAGCCCGGGGAACGCCGGGAGCAGCGACGGATGCAGATTCAGCACGCGCTGGTCGAACGCGTCGAGGAATCGGGCGTGGAGCCGCCGCATGAATCCGGCGAGCAGCACCACCTCGACACCGCGGGCCTCGAGCGCATCGATCCACGGCCGCTCGTCCTCGAGCACGGTCCGCAGCCGTCCCACGCGGGGCGTCAGGGCTTCGATGCCGAACCGGCGCGCGTGGCCGAGCGCCGGAGCATCCGGCTGGTCGCTGAGCAGGGTCACGATCCTTCCGCCCAGTTCCCCCCGCGCCGCGGCACGCGCCAGCGCCTCGAAGTTCGAGCCCTGGCCGGATGCGAGCACGGCGATGGCGCGATCGGAGGTGAGCACACGCCAATTTAGCAACCCGTTCCCGCGCCCGGCAAGCGCCTGAATCCGGTGGTGCCGGACCCTCCGGAGTTCGCTCCGGCATCGGCACGGCGCGCGGCGCCGCTCACGGGCGCCATCACGGCCGGCGCACCCGTCGGGGGCCGATGTCACTCGCGCGCGCGCGGCCGTGGAATCGGAACGGCGGCGGCGCCCAGGCGCAGCGCGTCGGCGTGCCCGCGCCAGTCGAGCTCGCGGACGCCGTCGGGACCGAGCTCGAGCCAGATCGCGCCGTCGCGATCGGTGCGCCGGACGATCGCCTGCACGGCCGCCAGCCGCGCGAGCACCTCGGGGTGCGGATGGCCGAAGTGATTCCAGCGTCCGCACGACACCAGCGCCCAGCGCGGCCGTGCCGCGGCGAGCAGTGCCGTGCCCGTCGAGCTGCGGGAGCCGTGATGCGCGACTTCGATCACGGCGGCGCGCGGTGCGTCGAGCAGCGCCTCCGCGGTGCTGTCGACGTCCGCGAGCAGCAGCGCGCGCGTGGTATCGCACGCGAGCACCAGCACGACCGCCGCATGATTATCGCTCCACCCCCGCGCCTGCCGCACCGCTGCGGGCGGCCACAGCACGCGGAGTCCGGGCGCCAGCGAGTCCCCGCGCGCCAGCGCCGCAGCATGGAACCGCGGGCCCGGCCCCGGCGCATCCGCGCGCGGCGGCGGCGCCCAGCGCGCACGCACCCTCATGCCCCGCAGCACCGCGGCTGCGCCGCCGGTATGGTCGGAGTCGTCGTGCGACAGCACGAGACCGTTCAGCTCGCGCACGCCCGCCCATCTCAAGAACGGCAGCACGAACCGCTCACCGGCGTCGGTGTGCGGCGAGCGCGGCCCCGCGTCCACCAGCCACCAGCCGTCGCGGGTCGCGACTCCGATCGCGGTGCCCTGGCCGACGTCGAGTGTCACGAGCCAGGCGTGATCCCCGGGCGGCAGGCACGGCCCGCCGGACCCGGCGCACGCCAGCGCCGCGACCTCGAACGCGATCCCCGCCGCCGCGCTCGCGGCCCGCCACGGCTCGCGGTCCGAACCGGGGGCGCGCCGGACGCGGCGCGGCAGCAGCGCCGCCATGATCAGCACGGCGCCGCATGCGGCCGCGATCGGCACCGCCGGGTCCGAGCCGGTGGCGCGCGCCGCGCCCGGCAGCCGCGCACCCCATTCGGTCACGCACCGCAGCGCGGTCTCGAGCGCTTCGCACGCCGCGAACACCCAGCGCGCGGTGCCGGGGACGGCCAGCTCCCACACCACCCCGAGCCACGCGCCCGCGAGCAGCAGGCCCGAGACCGGGACCGCGAGCAGGTTCACGAGCGGCGAGATCCACGACACCGAGTGCATGCGCGCGACCAGCAGCGGCAGCGCGGTGAGCTGGGCGCTCGCCGTCGGAAGCACCGGCTCGAGCGCCCGGCGCCAGCGCCCGGCGCGGTCCGCCAGCGCCGCGCCGACGGTCAGCAATCCCAGGGTCGCGGCGCACGATAGCTGGAAGCCGAGGTCCCACGCCCAGCCGGGGGCGATGACGAGCCCCAGCACCGCGCTCGCCGCCAGCGCCTGCACCGGATCGAGCGGCCGGCGTGCCGCCACGGCGCCGGCGGCGACCAACTCGGTCGCCACCGCCCGCGCGAGCGACGGCAGCGGCCCCGCGAGCACCGCGTAGAACACGGCACAGCAGGCGCCGGCCACCGCGCGCGCCGCCACGCCCCCGCCGGCCGCCGCGACGAGCCCGCGCGCGACGCCCGCCATCCATGTCACGTGCAGTCCCGACAGTGCGAGCAGGTGAACGACACCCGCCGCGCGGAACGCCGCGTCCAGTTCGGAGTCGAGCGCGCTGCGGTCGCCGGTGACGAGCGGCGTCACGATCTCGCGCGCGGCCGGGGTGAGCCGGACGGCGTAGACCCGCTCGATCGCGCGCCGCCACCGCGCCGCGGTCGCGCGCGGCCAGCCGGCCGAGTCGACCACGGTCGTGGTCAGCGCGCGGCCCCACCCCGCGAGCGCACCCGCGGTCGCGCTCTGGCGCGGATCGATGCCGCCCGGGTTGCGCGGCGCGCCGGGGGCCTCGAGGCGCACCCACGCCGAGATGACATCGCCCCATTCCGCGTCGGACCCCGCCGGCAGCGACAACCGCAGTCGCGTGCCCTGGACGAGCGCGGGCCGGCTGGCGAGCACCACCGCGGTGGCGGACGGCGTCCCGGACTCGCGCAGCGGAGGATCGACGATGCGGGCGGTGACGCGATGGAGACCGTCGCCGAACGCGCGGCGCTGGTGGACCAGCACCGCCTCGTGCGCGGCGAGCCGTGCACAGCCGGCCGTCGCGAGCGCCGCGAGCAGCGCGACGTCCGCGACCCGCCCCAGGGCCCGTTGCGCGCCCGGGCCGCGCAGCCGGGAACCCAGCGCCGCGGCGCCGCAGGCGTGCAGCAGCGCCAGCGCGGCGATCGCGGTCCAGGCTGCCGGGCGATCCGCACACGGCAGACCGCACAGCATGCCCGCCCATATCGCGATGACGACTGCCACGGCCGTGCGCGCACCCATGCCCGCGCCCGGCGGAAGAACCGTGCCAGCGGCCGCACTCCCGCCAGTCACTTCGTGCGGCGCCGGCGGGTCGTCTACGGCGTGGACGGCTCCGTGGACGTCGTGGGCAGCGGTGCCGCCTTGAGGGTCGCCCGGCGGAGGCCCCGTAACTTTGGCGTGGTCGCGGACGCACGACCCGACGGGTGCCGCAGCTCGGTGAAGTACTCGTCGCCCTCCTGCGTGAGTACGCTGACGTAGTACACGGCGGCGCCGTCGGGCCCGACCATCGTGACCGGGTACACGCCGACGCCGACGATGCCCTCGGGCGCCTTGAGCAGCGACATCTCGTAGCGCCGCCAGCTGCCGTCCGGCGAGCGGACGTGCAGCCACATCTCGCGCACCTCGTTGTCGGCCACACCCGAGATCGCGGCGGAGATCACGGTGGGGGGAGCGGGCGCGATCGGCCCCGCGGCGCCGAGCTGTACGAACCGCGCGGGCGGCGTCTCGCCACCGAACGTGAATTCGGAGATGCGGCGATTCCCGCCGGGCAGGTCGATCACCTGCACCGGCGCGTCCTCGCCCTGGTACACGACGCGAATGCTGTGCGGTCCGCGCGGCAGCTCGAGCGCGGACGGCGTCACGCCGTGGGCGTCGCCGTCGACGAAGATGGCCGCGCCCTTCGCCGGCTCCGCGCCCTCGGGTCCCACGAGCGTGGCCTTGACCTCGATCACGCCGGTCTCGGGCATCGCGAACGGCGTCGCCGTCACGTCGTGCTTCTCCCCGACGTTCAGGTCGAACATCTCGGTCCACGGCGCCACGCCCGGCGCGCGGAACCTCACCTCGTGGGTGCCCGGCAGCAGGTCCTCGACCGATACCGGCGCATAGCCGCGCTCGAGGCCGTCGAGCGTCACCATCACCGGCACGTTCGGGTCGGCGCTGACGATCGAGACCGCGCCATACATGCCCGCGTCGAGCGCCGTGTGTTCGTTGCGCGCGCCCGTCACCGACCAGGACGCCGAGCCTTTGCCGCTCAGGGTGAGCGTGACCTGATGCGCTCCCGCCTTGAGGTCCAGCGTCACCGGCGTGAGCTTGCCGGTGTCCTTGCCGTCGATCGCCACCCACGCTCCGGCGGGACGGCTGTTGACGGTGAGGCTGAAGTGCGGACCGAACGTCGGCAGCGCGAACGCTCCGGATGAACCGGAATGCGGCACGAGCGCGTTCACGATCCCCATGCCCGCGATCAGTGCCAGCACGAGCACTCCCCACGCCCACGGCCGCTTCCACACCGGCGGCGGCGCGTCGTCGCCGGGCGCCGGCCACTGGGGTCGCAAGGGCGCGAGCCGCAACGGCCGCGCGGGCGTTGCGGGCGATTCCCGTTCCTGCCACGACTCGTCGAGGAACTGGGGGGCCCGGGGCGCGGCGGCCGGCGTGGGCATGGCCGCGTCGTGAGACATCGCCGCGGCTCCCTGCAGTTCGTCCGGCGGCGGTACGATCGCGAGCCGCGCCGGCGCAGCGGCCACGGGCGGAGCCGGCTCGACGGGGATCGCGAAGGCATGCGGCAGCGCGACGGATCCGCCCACGCTCTCCGCTTCCGCACCCACCGCCATGCGCAGCGGCAGTTCGCTCCACGCGGGTTCGGCGGCGGCGGCCACCGGCGCCACGAGCGGCGCGACGACCGCAGCGACTGACGTGGCGTGCCCCGGAGTGACCAGGGTCACCTTCGCGGGACCGGACGCCGCGCCCGCGACGGGGGCGGACGAGACGGCGCCGGCCGGAGCGACCGGGGTTGCGCTGACCGCATGCGGCTTCGTCACGGGAGCCGAGGCGGAATGGTCGACCATGCGATCGAGCCAGTTGAAGAATCCGCTCGGTGTGCGGGGTGCGGTGAGTTCGGGCGGCGCGCCCGCCGCCACGTTCTCGATCTCGCTCTCGCTGTCGTTGGCGATGCCGGCAGACCATTGGGCCTCGATCACGGCGTGCCCCGCGGCGTCGCCGGCGGCGCCGGACGTGAGTCGCACCTCGCGTGACGCGGGGAACGTGACTGCGCGGGCTTCACGTCCGGCCCGGTCGCGCAGCCGCACCCAGGGCAACTGGGCCGGAGTGCCGTCGATCTGGACCTCGAGGTCGCGCTCTCCGAGCCAGCCCGCCGCGACGGACGAGCCGTCGTCGTACACCACCGTGGCACCGGTAACCGTGGACCCCGCCTGGAGGGCCAGCAGCCGCGCCAGCACATGATGGAGGAGCGCGGGAATCGGGCCGGGCCGCGCTTCCGCCGCCACGCTGGCGCGGGCGGCCGCGACCAGTCCGGTCAGCAGGCGATCGGCCGATTCACGGTCCCCGAGCCCGACGCCGTGGGCAACCACGGTGATGTCGGTCGATTCGCAGCATGCGACCAGAACTTCACCGGCGGGTCGGGCCGAAACCTTCCAGCGTCTCGACCGGTTCGCGCTCGATTGCATCGGAATCGCCCCCCTTGAAAGCCCATGAAGTGCAGGGACGTGAGGTGCCCCTGTTGTCATCGAATCGTGCAACCCGAACGGCGAGATTGAGTTGGTGGCACGTGACTTGCCCGGTAGACTCGCCGGAACCGCCCTCGGGTCCTAACCCGTGACAGGTGGGCCAGCGCTCGTCCGGTTTCTCGGGCGACCTCTCAAATGGCCATTGCATCGTGCATGCCGGGTCAGTACGTTTTGGGGAAGCCTCGTCTCCTTGGGGCTCCTCCCACCATGGAGAAACGAGCACATGCCGAACTTCCGACCGCGGCTCATGCTGTTCGCGGTCCTGCTGTGCGCCGTGGTGACCTCCCCCGCCCGTGCAGCCGATCCGCCGGCACCTGCCGTAACCGCAGCGGCCCCTGATTCTTCCGGGGCCTGGTCTGCGGCACTCGAGAACACCCGCGCGGCCTATCAGGCCGGCTGGACCAGCCGCCAGCAGGGACGATTCAATGAGGCGGTGGGTATTTGTGACCGCACGCTCGCCCGGCTGACCGAAATGCTCGCGCTCGACCCCGATATGGGTGTCCGCCGCGAGCTTACGGATCTCCAGGCCCGGATCTCGGGCCTGCGCGATGCCGCCCACAAGGACTTGGAGACAGCGGCGACGGCGAAGGCCACCGGGAACGAACCCGACGAGAAGACGCTCAACACGCCGGCCATGGAAGCGATCGACCCCCAGTGGAACGACCAGGTCGAGCACTGGGTCGAGTTCTTCACCGGGGCGGGCCGGTCGACATTCGAGCGCTGGCTCAAGCGTTCCGGCCGCTACATGGGACTGTTCCGCACCGTGCTGCAGCGGGAAGGCCTGCCGCCGGATCTCGTCCACCTGGTGTTCGTCGAGAGCGGCTTCAACGTGAACGCGCGCTCGGTGTCCGCGGCGGTGGGTCCGTGGCAGTTCCTGCGCGGTACGGGCAAGCTGTTCGGGCTCACGGTCAATCAGTGGACGGACGAGCGCCGCGATCCGGAGAAGTCGACGGTGGCGGCGGCGCGCTACCTCAAGCATCTGTACGAGATGTTCGGTGACTGGCCGCTGGCGCTGGCGTCCTACAACGCCGGCGAGGGCACGGTCATGCGTGCCATCAAAAAGCAGGGCACGACAAACTACTGGGACCTGCGGCTGCCCCGCCAGACCGAGGACTACGTCCCGCAGTTCATGGCGTGTCTCGCGATTGCGCGCGATCCGGGCAAGTACGGGTTCGACACCGTGCCGCTCGACGATCCGATGGAGTTCGACGAGATCGCGTTCAAGGGTGCGGTCGATCTGCGCGCCATCGCGAAGATGGCCGACTGCGACGTCGAGCAGCTCAAGGAGCTGAACCCCGCGGTGCTGCGTCACGCGGCCACCGGCCGTGACGGCATCACCACGCTGCGCGTGCCGCAGGGCAAGGGCGCTGCGATCCTCGCCCGCCTCGAGGATGGCGCGCGCATGCCGGCCGTGGATCTCACGCTCAAGCACAAGGTCGGACGCGGCGAGACGCTGCAGAAGATCGCCGACACCTATCACGTCAGCGCACGGCGGCTCGCGCTGGCGAACGGCATCGGCCGGCGCCATCCGCTCCGTCGCGGCATGTCGGTCACGATCCCGGCCAGCCTCGAAGCCCCGGCCCCCGCGATCCTCGAGGCCGGCGATCCGCGGGCCTCGACCGGCTACGTGCCGGTGCGCAACCTCCGGCCGCCGGTTTCGCTCGGCGGCCAGTCCAACGCCGCGGGCCGCACCGTGGTCACCGTGAGGCGCGGCGAGACGCTGGCGGACATCGCCGATCGTTACCATGTGAGCGTGGACGACATTCGCAACTGGAACCATCTACGGACGTCACGGCTCCGCCACGGCACGCGGCTCAAGCTGCGCCTCGGGGCCGGTCCCGACGCGGCGGGCTCGCCCGCGAACGGGGCATCGCCGGCCGATCCTGCCGGCGCCGTGTCGACGAAGTCGGACGCGAAGGCGGACGACATTGCCAGGGCCGGCGACAAGTCGGATGCGAAGGCAGCGGGCCGTGCGGACGCGCTCGCCGCCAACTCGGACCCTGCGGGCGACGCGGCATCGGCCGCGAACACGACCGACGATGGCGATGCGAACGCCGCGTCGTCCACGCGCGCGATCCCGGCGAAACACGCCACCCGGACCCACGGCAGGCACACGGCCACACGTCATGGCACCACGGCGACGGCCACACACGCGGCCGGCTCACGGTCCGCGGCGCGCACTGTGGTCGTACGGCACGGCGACACGCTGTCCGCGATCGCCGGCCGCAACGGCGTCACGATCGCCCAGCTCCGCCGCGCCAACGACCTGCGCTCGGACCGCGTGCACTCGGGTCAGCGACTCAAGATCCCGCAGGGCTGATCGTCGGGTGCGGGACGAGTGTCCCGAACCTGTTCACGTCCGCGGCGAGCCATCGCGGCCGGACACCGAAACCCGGCCTCAGTGCATCGATTCCGGACCGTCGACGACCCCGCCCGAGGGCACGTCGCCGACGAAGAACGCGCGCGTGACGTAGGCGCCGATCCGCGCGTTGCGCCCGACCGTGATGCCCTCCGGCAGGTGCGCCCCCTTCCCCACGACCGTGAGGCCGCTCGATAGATGCTCGGGGCAGGCGCGATTGGGCGACAGGTCGTCGCCGAACCCCAGGCGCACCCCCTCGCCGACCTCGACCAGCTTGTCGACGATGACCCGATCGAGCACGGCGCCGCGTCCGAGCACCGTGTCCTGCATGACGATGCTGTCGCGCACCACGCCGTCCTTCGGCACCGTCACTCCCGGGAACAGCACCGAGCGCACGACTTCGCCCGCGATCCGGCAGCCGTTCGCGATCAGGCTCTGCTCCACGTGACTGCCGGCTTCGAATCGCACCGGCGGCCGGTCGGCGCTCTGCGTGTGCACCACCCATCCCGGGCGCGCGAGGTCGATCGGCGGCTGCTCCGCCAGGAATGCGCGATTCGCCTCGTAGTAGGAATCGAGCGTGCCCACGTCCTGCCAGTAGTCCTCGAACCGGTACGCGTAGACCTCGTCGCCCCGCTGCACCAGCCGCGGAATCACGTTCTTGCCGAAGTCGTGGCTCGAATCCGCGATCGCCGCGTCCTCGAGCAGCCAGCGGATGAGCCAGTCACGGTCGAACAGGTAGACGCCCATCGATGCCAGCCGCGAACGCGTATGCTGCGGCTTCTCCTCGAACCCCACCACCCGGTCGCTCGCGTCGGTGGTGAGGATGCCGAACTGATTCGTGAGTTGCGCGGGAACCTCGGTGACCGCCATCGTCACGTGCGCGCCGTGCGCCACGTGGAACCGGTAGAGCTCGTTGTAGTCCATGGTGTAGATGTGGTCGCCCGACAGCACCAGCACGTGGTCCACGCGGCGGCGCCGCAGGTGCACCAGGTTCTGATAGATCGCGTCGGCGGTGCCCTGGTACCAGTCGCTGTCGACCGCGCCGAGCGACGGCTGCAGGATCTGGACCCCGCCGTGGGTCCGGTCGAGATCCCACGGCCGGCCGGTGCCGATGTGACGATTCAGCGACGTCGGGCGGTACTGGGTGAGCACGCCGACGTCGAAGATCCCGGAGTTCACGCAGTTCGACAGCGTGAAGTCGATGATCCGGTACTTGCCGGCGAACGGCACCGCGGGTTTCGCGCGGCGCTCGGACAGCAGGCACAGCCGGCTGCCGACGCCGCCGGCGAGAATGAACGCGTAGCGCGACCCCGTCATCCGGGCTCCCGGAACCACGAGCGACTCGGCGTATGCGTACCCGCTGGCAGCGCCGTGGTCTCGAAGTCCGCGGCACCGGCGCCGATGCCGATCACCGAAGCGCGGCCGATCGAGGTGCCGGCGGGGATTTGGGCGTCCTTGCCGACGAGCGCCAGGCCCTCGAGCCACGCATGCTCGGGCCCCGCCGGCACGCCGCCCGCCCCCACAAGCGCTCCGGCTCCGACCCGCACGTACTTGTCGAGGATCGCGCGATCGACGATGGCCGAGCGCTCCACCGTGGAGTCCGCCATCACGACCGAGTCGGTCACCGTCGCACCCGGCTCCACCGTCACGCCCGGGAACAGCACCGACCGGCTCACCCGGCCCGCGACCTGGCAGCCGTTCGCGATCAGGCTGTCGAGGATCTCGGCGCCGTGCAGTACGCGCACCGGGGGACGCTCCTCGTCGCGGGTCAGGATTGGCCAGCGCGTGTCGTGCAGCACCAGCCGCGGCTCGGCGGCGAGCAGTTCCATGCTGGCGCGATAGTAGGAGCTCACGGTTCCGACGTCCTCCCAGTAGCCCGAGAACTCGTGCGCCTGAACATGTGCGCCGTTCTGGAGCAACGGCCGCACCACGTCGAGCACGAGGTCCACAGGGCGCGCCCGCAGCAGTTCGCCCAGCACCTCGTATTCGAACACATAGATGCCCATCGAGGCGTGGGGGGTGATCGTGCGCTCCGGTTTCTCGACCACGTCGATCACGCGCCCGTTGCGATCGATCGTCACCATGCCGAAGCGCCGCGAGTCCTCGAGCGGAACGCGGGTGACCGCCATCGTCAGGTCGGCGCCGCGGTCGCGATGCGTCTGGAGCAGCGCCCGGTAGTTCATGCGGTACACGGTATCGCCCGACAGCACGATCACGCGTTCCGGACGCATCTCCTCGATCTCGTCCCAGTTCTGCGCGATGGCGTCGGCGGTGCCGCGATACCAGCCGGACTCGCCGCGCGTCTGGTAGGGCCGCAGCACGAGGATGCCGCCGGTGCGGCGATCGAGATCCCACGGCCGGCCGGCGCCGACGTGGTCGTGCAGCGAGGTCGGCACGTGCTGGGTGACGAGGCCGACCCGATCGATGCCCGAGTGGAAGCAGTTGCTGAGCACGAAGTCGACGATGCGGTACTTCCCGCCGAACGGCACCGCACTCACCGCACGCTCCGCGGACAGCACGCTCAGGTGCTCGCCTCCACCTCCCGACAGGACGAGCGCCATGACCTCGGACACCGCAGAACCCTCGCATTCCCGGAGTGACACCCATGGCTGGAATGCACGGCTGCGAACCCGGTACGGGGTGGCCGTCGCGCTCCGGCACACTAGGGAGGCGGGCGGAGGCGAGTCAAGACGCCGGATTCACGGGTTCCGGGCGGCGTTCCGGGAAGGGATGCGACGTTCGTTCGTCGGCGATTCCGCTGCGGCGGTCATGCGGAGCCCGCGTTTCGTGGCTACCCCCGATCTCATGCGTTGCGGGTGTGGCACGATTGTCGCAGTCATCGGTTCCGGTCGCGATCGATCCCCGGGAGGACGCCCTCGCGCACTTTGCGTCAAGAGCCGCGGCCCGGTGGATCCCGCGCTGGAGTAGGCCGCGGCGCGGGTCACCGTGCAGCGTTCGGAGTCCCAGATCCCCCCACCCGCCATTCGAGCTGGGGAGCCGTGAAGAGCCTGTACCGCTAGCAGGTCCGCAGAAGACACCGAACCCCGGGTGCCGCCGAAGTCGTGCACTCGGGGTTCGTTGGTTTGACTCCTGGCGAGTGTCTGCGGCGCTTACCAGCTTAGGCTTAGGGACACCAGGTGGGTGGTGTCGAGCTCCTGGTCGCCGGCGAAGTCGGGCGCGCTCCGGGCGAAGAACCGATTGAGCTGGGCGGCGTAGTCGGCGCCGAAGTGCTTGTAGCGCAGGCCCGCGCCGAACGCGAGGTCGCTGCCGGACACCCCGGAGCGTAGCGCGAACGTGTTGTGGTACCAGTATTCGAGCCCGGTATGCAGGTCCCACGTCTGGCCGCCGGCACTGAGCTGGCTATCCAGCTTCCGACGCTCGAAGCCCCAGCCGAGGTCGACACCGAGCGTCAACGCGTGACCCGGAGCCGGAAAGAAATTGAATGCGGCGCCGGTGTCGATCGTGGGCACGATCAGCTCGCGGGTGCCGTTGCTCCACGACAGGTACGTGGTCGTGAGGTCGTGGATCGTGGCGCCGAACGTGACCGCGTCACTCGGCATGTACAGCCCGCCCACATCGACGCCGGCGCCGAACGACGTCACGTGATCGCCGGGCAGCGTGTCCGGGATGCTCTGGTGGACGAACTTCACATTGCCGCCGAACGCCCATCGCGTGCCACGCTGATGCGCGAACGACACCAGCACCGCGGCGTCGCTGGCGCTGCTCATGTACAGGTCGTCCGGGCCGAGCAGCAGGCGCTCGCCCGGATCCCACACGCCGTTCCCCTGCCCGTTGCCGGGCGTGGTTGGGTCGTTGTCGGTGCCGAAGTCGAGGAAGTCGCGCCCCGCCACGAGTCCCCCCGGACGCGGGGTGATGGGAATATTGTCCGTAGACAGCCGGATCAGCGACACGCCGAGCGCCGAGCGCTTGGTCTTCTCGCCGCCGAGCGGCATCACCATGCTGAGGTAGTCGTGGTTCAGGAGATTGCCGAACTTCTCCTGGTGCTCGAACATCACTTCCTTGTAGGGCAGGTACACCATGCCGGCGGGATTCCAGTACGACGCGGTCGCGTCGTCGGAAATCGCGGAGAACGCGCCGCCGAGGCCGATGGCGCGCGGGCCGATCGGAATCTTGAGGAACTCACCCGCATATTTCGTGGCGAACGCGGGAACGGCGGCGAGCAGCGCGGCGACGGACAGGAACAGCGCGAATCGAAACCGTGTCATGAGCCCTCGTTGCGGGGTCGGCCGGATCGGAACACGAAAAGCCTAGGAGCCGCTGCGATCAGATGTCAACCCGCGTGGGCAGCGGACGACCATCGAGCAGTCCCGTTTCCGCCAGCGGCTGGGCGACGCGCCATTCGCCCCTCACGTACAACACGTTCGTCATGACGTGCAACGAGCGCTCCTGTTCGCCACCCACCGGCTTGTAGTGCACTTCATAGGACACCACCACCTCGTTCTCGTCCACGGGAACGTACCGCAGTTGCTCGAGCCACAACGCATGCGTGTTGGGAAACGACCACAACATGCCCGGGAACGGCAGCATCTCGTCCGTCGCCACGGAGCACGCGGCGATCCGGTCGGGATCGTTGAGCTGGAGGCCCTCCCAGTAGGACGCCACCGCCGAACCCGGCGAACGCAACGACGGGTCGATCGAGCACCGCTCCCCCTGACCGAGCAGCGACAGCAGGGCGGCGAACATCACGAAGCAGCTGGCCCACGACGGGCCCGAGCGCTGACCGGGGCGCACGTGCTCGGCTTCCAGTTCTACCCCGCACGAGGGGGATTGGATTCGCGGATCTGCTTCGGACTGCGGGCGGGGAGGAATCCGGTGGAGTTGCACGAGTGGGAATCGGACCTCTGAGTTGGGTGGTGCCGGTGGCCGGCCGAAGAACCCTGACGTCCGTGCGGTTGCGCCACAGCGTCGTCACTGGAGTCAGCGCAGGTTCCGTTCCCCATTCCGGCCCTGGGTGGTAACTGCCCCACACCTCGTGCGGTGCATCACGCATGGCGCGTAATGGACAGGGCGGAAACAGCTTGAGCGTGGAGGCCGGGGGCGAATGCGAACCGCATGCCCCGGTTACCAGGCGAATCAACCCCGGCGCGGTCCGCGTGCTGGGCGGGATCCGCCACGCGGGGGGCCACGGCGCGGTGGTTTTCCCATGGCTCCGCCACGCCGCGGCCCGGCGGATGACCGACCCGGCGGGACGCCAAAGCGGCCCGCGGCTGTACGGGAGGCAGGCCCTCCCGTGCGTGCCGGACCGGTCGATCGGCCGGAGCGGGCGGGGCCGGCGGATCGGCCGGAGCGGGCAGGGCCGGCGGACCGACCCGCACGGGGTCCCGCGGCGGGACGCCCGGAGCGGCCGCCACCCAACGCCGATCCCGACCTGCCGGAACGCGGGATCGAACCGGCGCCAAAATTGGGCGTGCTACGCCTGCCGGCCGGCACACCGCCGCTTCGCGCGAAGCCCGATCGAACCCGATCGCCCGTTGCGTTCGCGCCGGCCCGCGGACCGCGCCCTCGCGGGGCGCCACCCGCCGAGCGCGACCCCGCACCGGAACCGCGGGGGCTCGCACTGGAACCGCGCGATCCCGCACCGGAACCGCGGGGGCCCGCACTGGAACCGCGCGATCCCGCGCCGGAACCGCGGGGGCCCGCACTGGAACCGCGCGAGCCCGCGCCGGAACCGCGGGGCCCGCCGCGCGATCCACGCCGGCCGTCGTATGCGCCACCCCGATCCTCGCGCGAGCGGCTGCCCGCACCGCGGAAGCCACCCGGTCGCGGGCCACGTTCCCCGGCCGGACTCGGACGTTCCGCGCGCGGGCCGCGAACTGCGCCGCCGCGTGGGCCACCGCGATCGCCGGGCGAGTCCGGACGCGCCGCGCGTGGGCCGCGCGGTGCGCCGCCGCGCGCGGGCGGCGGACCCGGATGGTCGGCTCGCGGTCGGAATTCGCCGCCGCGCGCGCCGGCACGTTCGCGCCGTTCCGGACGATCCTCGCGCGTGACGGTGCCCTCACCGCCACCCGGCCGCCGCTCGGGGCCGCGCGATGGGCGTTCGTCGTACGCGCGTGCGCGCGCACCGCGATCCGCCACCGGCCGTGGTCGCGACGGCCGCGGACCGCCGCGTGACGACGGGACTCCGGTCCGCGGACCGCCGCGTGCCGACGGGGCTCCGGTCCGCGGACCGCCGCGTGACGACGGGGCTCCGGTCCGCCGGTCGTCGCGCGGCTCCGCGGTCGGATCGCGATAGCCCATGTAGCCCGCGTCGTCATCGGTGTCGCCGAGCTCCGGTTCCGGCGCGCTCCCGGCCGCGGCGATCGCCGCGCGGCGGGCGGCATTCCGGTCGGTCGCCTGCCGGCGCTGGTCGCGATCGAATTGCGTGAGCCGGGGTCCGCGCCGCGCTCCGCTCGGGCGCGCCGACGCGGCGCGCAGGCGCGCGACCTCGTCCTCCGACAACTCGCGCCACATCCCGCGCGGCAGCGGTCCCAGCCGCACCGGCCCGTAGCCGGCACGATGGAGCGTGAGCACGCGCAGTCCCACCGCTTCGCACATGCGGCGCACCTGGCGGTAGCGGCCCTCGTGAATCGTGATCGCCACCATGGTGCCCTGATCGGTGGTCTCCACGAGGTGCGCGCGCGCCGGCGCGCTGGTGACCCCGGGCTCGAATTCCACGCCGCGCTCGAGCTGGCGGAGCTGCCCCGGCGACGGCTCGCGGTCGACCCGCACGCGATAGTGCTTCTCGACGCCGTAGCGGGGGTGCATGAGCCGATGGGCCAGCTCGCCGTCGTTGGTCAGGATCAGGAGACCGCTGGTGTCCGCGTCGAGCCGGCCGACCGGAAACACCCGAGCGCCGGCCGGGAGGAATTCGCGCAGCGTGCGGCGCCCCTCCGGGTCGTCGAGCGTGGTGATCACGCCCACCGGCTTGTTGAGCGCGAAATACCGCAGCTCCGGCGCAGCGGGAATCCTGCGCCCGCGCACCTCCACGGAGTCACGTTCGGGTTGAACCTGGGTGCCGGGCTCGCGCACCACCTCCCCGTTCACGCGCACCAGTCCTTCCTGGATCATCGCGTCACATTTCCGCCGGGCCCCGAGACCGCGCTGCGCGAGCAGCTTGTTGAGCCGAATCGTCACCGTCGGCGTGTCGGCGGGGTCGTTCCCGCGACTACGGGCGTGACGGATCCGTTGCCGGCGCCGCCGCGGCCTTCGTTCACCAGCTCCTCGTCGTCGCCATCGTCGCCATCGTCGTCGTCGTTGTCGTCGAGATCGTCGTCGTCCTCGTCGTCGTCGAGGCCGGCGTCATCGTCGTCGTCGAGATCCTCGTCGTCGTCGTCGTCGGCGTCGTCCTCGTCGTCGTCGAGATCGTCGTCCTCGTCGTCGCGGGCGGCGGCGTCATCGTCAACCTCGTCGTACACCTCGTCGTCGATGATGCCGTCCTCGTCCGCCTCCCGTTTGCCGGGCAGCGTGTCCTCACGGATATCGAGCGATGCGTTCAATGTTCCCTCCCGGCGTTCGAGTTCCGCGTCGGCACGCTCGTCCGCCGTCGGCGGCTCGGCTTCGAGCGGCAATGCCTCGTGATGGCCGACCATGATCCCGCCGGCGGCTTCCGCCGCGGCCAGATCGGCGCCGACCTGCGACACCACTTCCAGCTCCATCATCTCCAGCTGCTCCGGCTCGCGCGCGGCGACGAGCGCACGCAACTCCTCGGGCCGCGGCAGTTCGGCGAGATCGCGCAGGCCGAAGTATTCGAGGAACTCCTGGGTGGTGCCGTACAGCAGCGGCCGGCCCACGACCTTCGAGCGGCCGCGAATCGTCACCAGGTTCCGCTCCATGAGCGTCGCCAGCACCCCGCTCGAATCGACGCCGCGGATCGCCTCGACCTCGGACTTCGTGACCGGCTGCTTGTACGCGATGATCGCCATGGTCTCGAGCGCCGCGCGCGACAGCCGCATCCGGCGCTTGCCGCGCAGCAGGCGTCCGACCCATTCCGACTGCTGCGCCGTCGTCACCAGCATCCATCCGCCGGCGATCTCGCGCAGCTCGACGCCGGCTTCGCGCGCCTGGTAAGCGCCGCCCAGCTCGTGGAGCCCTTCGAGCACCGCCTCGGGACTCACGTCGAGGGCCTCGGTCAGGAGCCCGATCGGCAGCGGCTGATCGGACGAGAACAGCAGGGCTTCAATCGCCGCGTTCAGGCTGCTGGGAGGCATGGATAGGGGTCTCCTGTTCGGTCCGTGGCAGAATCGTGATGTCGGCGAAATTCTCCGCCTGGATCACCCGTGCCTGTCCCAACTTGATCAGCTCGAGCAGCGCGATGAACGTAACGATCATCTCCGCCCGTCCGCGGCAGTCGTGCAGCAGGTCGGTGAACGACACGCTGCGCCGGTCCTCGAGCGCGTGCAGGATCAGCGCGATCTTGTCGTCGATGTCGAACGGCTCGCCCTGCACCTCGTAGAGCGGCTGCTCCACGGGCGCCCGCGCGAGCACGCGGTTCAGGGCGTCGAGCAGATCGAACAGCGTCGCGGGCGCGAGCGGGCGCGGGCCCGCCTCGTCCTCGGACGGTATCATGCCGCGCACGTGGAGCTGTCTGCGCTCCTCCTCCCGCAGCTTGAGAGTGTTCGCCGCCTCCTTGAACTGGCGGTACTCGAGCAGCCGCTGCACCAGCTCCTCGCGCGGGTCGCCCTCGTCCTCCTCCTCACCCAACGGCGGCAACGGCAGCAGCATCTTGGCCTTGATGCGCATCAGCGTCGCCGCCACCACCAGGAACTCACCGGCGAGGTCGAGATCGAGCGACCGCATCAGCTCGATATAAGCGAGATACTGCGAGGTGATGTGCGCGATCGGGATGTCGTAGATGTCGATTTCATCGCGCTTGATGAGATGGAGCAGCAGGTCGAGCGGGCCTTCGAAGCGCTCGAGCTTGATGGTCACGGTGCCGGGCCGGGTGCCGGGAGCGGTCGAAGTGGGCCATGCCGAACCGGACGGCGCCGCCGTGGCGGCGGCGTCCGCGGCGGCGCGCCGGGCACGGGGACGCACACCGACCCGCGCCTCGAGCGCGGCGCGGTCCTCGGAGTCGGCGGGCGCCGGGGTGTCCCCGCCGTCGGACGCGGCGTCGGCTTCGAGCGCCTCGAGTTCGTGCTGCAGATCGTCCTTCGTCATCGCACCACCGCCGTGGAGGCCTTGAGCCCCATCGCGCTCCGAACCGCGTCCATCGTCGCCACCGCCACGCCGCGCGCGCGCTTCGCGCCGTCGTTGAGGATGTCCCGCACGTCATCGGGCCGGGCCAGCAGCCGGGCACGGCGCTCGCGCACCGGCGCCAGCGTGTCCGTCAGCACCTGCGCGAGATGCTTCTTGTCGGGCACGCATGCGAGTTCGCCCGCCCGGCAGGCCCTGGCGATGTCGTCCGCCCCGGCCGGATTGAACTTGCGGTGATACTCCCACACCACACACCCCGGATGCCCGTCCAAAGGGTCGGCCGCGGGCCGCCCGGGGTCGTTGGCGCGGAGCTTCTTGGGGTCGGTGTAGGCCTTCTTCACCTTGGCCTCGATCGCCTCGGGCGGGTCCGTGAGCAGGATCGTGTTGCCGACCGACTTGCTCATGCGGTGACTGTCGGTGCCCCGCAGCCGCGCGAACGCCGTGAGCATCACATCGGGCTCCGGGAACACCGGCTCGCGGTCCTTGCAGTAGAGGAAGTTGAAGCGCCGCGCGAGCTCGCGCGTCAGTTCGACGTGCGGCACCTGGTCCTCGCCCACCGGCACGTGCGTCGGCCGGTAGAGCAGAATGTCCGCCGCCTGCAGCACCGAGTAGCCCAGGTGACCGTAGGAGATGGTCTGCTCGTCCATGCCGAGATCGCGGATCTGCTCCTTGAGCGTCGGAATGCGCTCGAGCCGCGCCTTGCTCACGAGCATCGACAGCAGCAGGTGGAGTTCGGCATGCTCCTTCACGTCCGATTGCACGAAGATCACGCTGTTCGCGGGCTCGAGCCCGGCGGCGATCCAGTCGACGACCATGTCGAACGTGTCCGACTGGAGGTTCGAGGTGTCCTCGTAGCCGGTCGTGAGCATGTGCCAGTCGGCCACCATGCAGAAGTTCTCCCAGCCCTCGTTCTGCAGCCGGATCCAGTTCTCGAGCGCACCGACGAAGTTGCCGAGGTGCATGCGGCCGGTCGGGCGCATGCCGGACAGGATGCGACCGCGGGCGCCGGAGGTCATCGCGCTCCCGCGAGCGTCCGGGTGAACTCACAGGCACCCGGGCCAAGTAGAGCGGCGGAACGGGAATGAGATGGATGATCGCCAGCGCGCAGTTCCACAGCACCCCCGAAGTACCCATGACGCGCAGCGGCGCCCAGAATCCCTGCGCGGGCGCGATGACCAGCGGATCGAGCACACTATCCGGAATCGTCATACGGGTCAAGCAGTTGCGGCTTCAAGTGACACTTGAAGCCGGACCCGCACCGCGCTGCCGATGAACGGTTGCCGGGCCCACGAACGATGGGATAGCGTGGCGGGCATGGAGCGATCGGAACGCCCCGAGGACATGGTGGGTGAGCCGCTTCCCGACCTCTCGCTACCGGACGCGCACGGGCGGCCCTATCCGCTGCGCCAGCACTTGGGCCATGGCTCGCTCGTGCTGTTCTTCATCATCCGCAACGGCACTCCCGGCTGAGTGCGCGAGGCGCGCGAGTTTCGCGTGCACTACGACGAGTTCGTGCGCGACGGCGTTCACCTCGCCGGCGTGACGCGCGAGCCTCCGGACGCAAACCTGCGCTGGAGCGACCGGCTCCGGCTGCCCTACCCCATGCTGTCCGACACGGACGGCATCGCGGCCCGGGCTCTCAAGGTGACGCGCCAGGTGAACCTCGGCGCCTGGAAACTCGACCTCGTGCGCCGCTGCACGCTGCTCGTCGACACCCCGGGCATCATCGCCGCGGTGTGGAGCCGGGTGCACATCCGCGGGCACGCGGCCGAGGTGCTGGCCGCGGCACGCGCGGCGAACGGCCTCAGTCGGGATTCGCCTTCACCACCAGCAGCGTGAGGTCGTCGTTGAGCCCGCGCTCCCGCGACCACGCGCGCACGTCCTCGACGATGCCGGCGACGATGTCGGCGGCCGGCAGATCCGCGAGCCTCGCGATCGCGCGCTCGATACGCTCCTCGCCGAACTGCTCGCGTGTCGCGGATTCGGCCTCGGACACGCCATCGGTATACAGCACCAGCACGTCGCCGGGCGCGAGGGCGATCGGCCGTTCCTCGTAGCGCGCGTCGGGCAGCACGCCGAGCGCGACGCCGCCCTCGACCAGATAGTCGATCGTCCCGTCCCGGTGCCACAGGATCGGCGGATTGTGACCCGCGTTCGAGAAGATCAGCATGCGGTTCTTGTGGTCGAGCACGCCGTAGAACGCCGTGACGAACTTGTCGCGGTCGGTGCTCTCGTGCACCAGCGAATTCACCTTGTGCATCACCGCGCGGATCGCGAACTCGTTGCGGATCTCCGCGAGCAGGCTCATGCGGAATCCGGCCATGATCAGCGCCGCCGGGATGCCCTTGCCCGACACGTCGGCGATCGCGATGCCGAGCCGCGTGTCCGACACCGGGATGTAATCGTAGTAGTCGCCGCCGACTTCGTCGTGGGACACGGTGGTGCCCGCGATGTCGAAGCGCGGCAGCGTCGGCGAGCGCTTGGGCAGGAACGAGCGCTGGATGTCGCGCGCGATCGCCAGCTCCTTCTCGAGGTGCCGCCGCTCGAGCAACTCGCGCGTGAGCCGCGCCCGCTCCACCGCCACCGCCGCCTGCGCGGCGAACGCGGTCAGGATCCCGAGGTGGCCCTCGTGGTAGGCGTCCTCGAGATCGCTCTCGAGGTTGAACACGCCGATCGTGCGGCCCTCGACCGCGAGCGGCGCCGCGACCTCGCTGCGCGTGTCCGGGCGCGCCGCCACGTAATGCGGATCGCGCTTCACGTCGGGCACGATGATGGGATTGCCGGTCTTCGCCACCCAGCCCACGATCCCCTGCCCCACCTGGAGCTGGAACGCGTGATCCGACCCCTCGGGATATCCCACCTCGCTGACCAGCTCGAGCGCCAGCGTGGTGCGGTTGACGAGGTAGATCGCCGCCGCGTCGTAATCCACCACCTGGTGGAGTGCCTTGAAGATCGTGACCACCAGCTCGTCGAAATCGACCGACGCCGACAGCGTGCGGCTCACCTCGAGCAGCACTTCGCGCTCGAGCGAGCGGCGCTCGGTCTCGTCGTAGAGCAGGGCGTTGTCGAGCGCGAACGCGATGTGCTCCGCGGCGGTCACCAGGTTCTCGAGGTCGCGATCATCGAAATCCCCGCCGCCCTTCTTGTCGATGCACTCGATCGCGCCGAACGCCGCGCCACGGCGGAACAGCGGCACCACGAGCGCGGTGCGCAGCTCGGGCACCGGGCCGCGGAACTCGGGACGCGGACCGGCCGCGGTCAGCCGCAACGGCTCGCCGAGGCCGATCACCCAGCCCGCCAGGCCCTCGCCGCGTCGCAGCCGGCGCTCGACCGGCTCGCCCTGGGGCGGGAATTCGCGCGCCACCAGCCGGCGGCCGCCGCGGCGGGCCAGCCACACCCGCACGGTCTCGGCGCCGACCACCTTCTGCGTGTGCCGGATCACCGCCTGCAGCAGGTCGTCCATGTGGGTGGCGGCCTGGAAGCCGTCGCCCGCGATGTCGCCCAGCGCCGTGATCGTGCGCAGGGCGATGTCCGAGCCCGGCGACGGCTGGGAAGGAGCGGGGTCGCTCCGCGAGGAGGTGGTCATGGGGTGGGCGAAGCTAGCATGGGGCAACCGACCCAACAACAG
This sequence comes from Candidatus Eiseniibacteriota bacterium, assembly GCA_038231135.1. Classification (GTDB taxonomy): domain Bacteria; phylum Eisenbacteria; class RBG-16-71-46; order RBG-16-71-46; family RBG-16-71-46; genus JANLWX01. Next base: position 184,813 of record JBBRLX010000004.1, read on the forward strand.
CACGCAGGACGGCCCGCCCAGTGCCCCGCGGATCCCCTGAACTTCACCCCGGAGACGGCCGATAATCCACTTGCGAAGCCCTGATTTACCGACGTGCTACCCGGGGATCTCCATGGCAAAGGATCACAAGCGCCTGGGCGAAATGCTGATCGAGGCGAAGCTCATCACCGAGAACGACCTCGAACGCGCGATCGCCGAGCATCGCCGCAGCGGCCGGCTGCTGGGTGCCACGCTCATCGCGATGGGCCTCGTGAAGGAAGAGGCCGTGCTCGAGGTGCTGCAGGTTCAGCTCGGGCTCAAGCTCATCGACCTCACCGACACGGTGGTCGACGAACAGGCGCTGTCGCGGATCAAGGAGGAGGTCGCGAAGAAGTACGGCGCCCTGCCGGTCGAGATCGAGGGGCGCTCCACGCTGGTGGTGGCGATGGCCGATCCGCTCAACGTGGCGGCGCTCGAGGACCTGCGGTTCCACAGCGGCATGTTCATCCGTCCGGTGCTCGCGAGCACCGAGCAGATCTTCGAGGCGATCGAGCGCTACTATCACATCGACAAGTCGGTCAACGAGGTGATGCGCAACCTCGTCCAGGACGACGGCGACGTGATCGTGAACCGCGTTTCCGAGGACGCCGCCGAGCCGATCGACGAGCTGCGCAAGGAGGCCGAAGGCCGCCCGATCGTGCGGCTCACGAACTGGGTGCTGCATCGCGCGATCGATCTGCGCGCGAGCGACATCCACATCGAGCCCCAGGACAAGGAGCTGGTCGTGCGGCTGCGCATCGACGGCATGCTGCAGGAGCTGCAGCGGTTTCCCAAGTGGTCGCAGAGCGCGCTGGTGTCGCGGATCAAGGTGCTGTCGAACCTCGACATCGCCGAGAAGCGCGCGCCGCAGGACGGCCGACTCCGGATCGAAGTCGAGGGCCACCGCGTCGACATGCGCGTCTCGACGCTCCCGGTCACGAACGGCGAGAAGGTCGTGATGCGGCTGATCGATCAGCGCAACGCCCTCGCCGGCCTCGACGACCTCGGGTTCTACGCCGAGGATCTGGCCCGCGTGAAGTCCTACCTGGAGCGCCCGCAGGGCATCCTGCTCGTCACCGGCCCCACGGGCTCCGGCAAGTCGACGCTGCTGTACGCGGCGCTGCGCCACATCCAGCACGTCACCAAGAACATCGTGACGGTCGAGGACCCGGTGGAGCGCCAGATCCGCGGCATCAACCAGGTGCAGGTCGACGAGAAGGGCAAGAAGACGTTCGCGGGCGCGCTGCGCGCCATCCTGCGCCAGGACCCGGATGTCATCATGATCGGCGAGATCCGCGACAAGGAGACCGCCCAGATCGCGTTCCGCGCCTCGGTGACCGGTCACATGGTGCTGTCGACGGTGCACACCAACGACGCCGCCAGTGCCGTCACGCGCCTGATCGACCTCGGCCTCGAGCCGTTCATGGTGGCGTCGTCGCTGATCGGCGTCGTCAACATGCGGCTGGTGCGAACGATGTGCCCCAAATGCCGGGACACCTACGAGGCCGACGCCGCCACGCTCAACCGGTTCTCGGGGAACGTGCGTCCCGAGGGTGCCGTCACGCTGCAGCGCGGCCGCGGCTGTGCGTCGTGCCACAACACCGGGTACTACGGGCGCACGGGCATCTTCGAGGTGCTCCCGATCGACGACCAGGTGCGCACGCTCGTGCAGCAGGGCGTGTCCGATTCCGCGATCCGCCAGGCGGCCATGGAGGCGGGCATGCACTCGATTGGCGAGGACGGTCTGCGCAAGGTGCTCGAGGGGCGCACCACGCTCGACGAGGTCAGCCGCGTCATCTACCTGGCCCAGCAGGCCGGCAAGGTGTGCCCGGCGTGCAGCTCGGTGCTGAGCCACGACTTCGAGTACTGCCCGACGTGCGGCGAGTTCGTCGGCGAGCACTGCGAGAGCTGCCACCGCCGGCTGAGCACCGGCTGGGCGTACTGCCCGCACTGCGGCAGTGACGCCTCCCACGAGATGGACGCCGACACCAAACCCAACCGGAAGCGCCGCCGCGCGCTCACGATGGACGAGGCGATGAAGAAGGCATCCTAGGTGCGCGCCGCCCGGACCGCGTCACAGCGTTCCCCGCGGCCACCACACCTCACGGCCCTCGGGGCCGGCCGCATTCGTCGCCTCCTACCTTCCGCATCACACCCCCACCCGGCACACCCCCACCCCGGCACTGCCAGCCATGAAGACCCTGCTGAAGAATTCGTTGCCGAAGCCCGTCTGGGCGTTTCTCAGGGGGTCGTATTACGGCATGCGGACGCTGCAGCTGAAGCTGCTGGGCCGGCCCCGGTTCACGGGCGAGACCACCAAGGCGTTCCACCGGCGGTTACGCGAGGGGTTCTTCGACAAGTACTGTCAGGGTCGCGGCCTCGATATCGGCTACGGCGGCGATCCCATCACGCCGAACGTCGAGGGGTGGGACTTCGAGGACGGCGACGCCCAGTACCTGGCGGGCGCACCGAACGAGGCCTACGACTTCGTCTACGCCTCGCACACGATCGAGCACATGGTCGACTGCGACATCGCGCTCACGAACTGGTGGCGCGTCACCAAACCGGGCGGCTACCTGCTGCTGTACCTGTCGCATCGCGAGATCTACGAGAAGAAGCCCACGCTGCCCTCCCGGTTCAACTCCGACCACAAGCACTTCTTCCTGCCCGACCGCGACGAGCCGCCGGACACGCTCGGCGTGCGGCCGCTGCTCGAGCGCGTGCTGCCGGGTTCCGAGATCGTCTACGTGAAGGAGTGCGCGGAGGGCCACACGATCACCGATCCGATGCGCATGAGCGACGGCGAGTTCTCGATCGAGGCCGTGGTCCGCAAGCGGCCGAAGTAGCGCGTCAGGACCGCGGCCGCGCCACTTCGCGCAGCACCGCCAGCGCCGCCTCGGCGGTCCTTCGATAGGTCAGCTCCCCCGCGCGGGCGCGCGCGGCCGGGCGCATCGCGTCGCGCGCCGCCGCATCGCCCGCCAGCCGCGTCACCTCGCTCGCCCACGCCGCAGGATCGCGCGGATCGACGTAGTCCGCCGCCGCCGCCCCCACCTCTCGGAATGCCGGAATGTCCGAGGCCACGATCGGCAGCCCATGCGCGAGGCCTTCCGCCAGCGGCAAGCCGAAACCCTCGTAGACGCTCGGGAACAGCAGTAGCTCGGCGTTCGCGTAGAGCCACGCCAGTTCCGACGGCTCGACCCAGCCCAGGTGCTGTACGCCGCGGGCGCCCGCGGCCGTCGCGAGCCCGGTGATCGACGGGTATGCGGGTTCGACCGGCCCGGCCGCCACGAGCGCCAGCGGCGGCGTGGCGCCCATCGCGGCCCACGCACGCGCGAGCACTCCGAGATTCTTGCGCGGCCGGTTGTCGCCCACCAACAGCGCGAACCGGCCGGGCGCGAGCCCGGCAGGACGCGAGGGCGTGAGGCCGGGCCGCCACGGCAGCACGCCGAGCAGAATCGCACGCACGCGCTCCGGCCGCGCGTGCGTGAGCGCCAGGATCTCGCTGCGGCTGAACTCGCTCGAGGTGAGGATCATGCGTGCGCGGAACGCGAGTCCGAGGCTCGCCTCGTAGAGCAGGTTCCACACCGGCGACCGCCGGTAGCGCAACGGTTCCACGTCATGGAGCGTGAGCACCTCGGGCACCCCGGAAGCGACGGGCCGCAGCGCGAACGGGCTGAAGTAGACGGACGGCTCGAGACCGCGCAGCCACGCCCCGGTCTGGATCGTGCCCCAGGGCTGGACCGGATCGATCGCGCGCTCCACCCACGTCACCCGCGGATTCGCGCGCAGCCGCTCGAAATCGTAGCGCGTCTGGCGCAGCCCGCGATTCCACAGGAGCACGTAGCGCTCGTCGCCCGGCAACCCCAGCAACTCGTCGATCAGCGCGAACGCGTGGGTGCCGATGCCGGCAAAGTGGTCGTTGGCGTAACGCAGGTCGTACGCGACGATCATGCGTGCGTCACCGCGGCGCGGGGCTTCGGCATGCCATCCTCCGTGCGAGCGCCGCCACTCCCTGCGGAGGCGCGGGCGCACCATAGCACGAGCGCGTGGCCGTCCGGCGCGTCCCCGGGCGGTGGCGGGATCGCTGCGGACGCACTCGCAATGGACCGCCTCGCGGCGCCCGAAATCCCTGGCGCCGGTGTCACGCGACTCTTGATGCGCGCCCCGGCGCCCTCCTAGACTGGGGTCATGCCGGCTCTCTATCTGGTGGTGGTCTCGGCGCTCGTGGCGTTCATCGCCTACCGCACCTATGGCGCGTTTCTCGCGGCCAGGGTGGTGACGCTCGACGACCTGCGCGTCACGCCGGCGCACACGCTCGAGGACGGTCGCGACTACGTGCCCACCCACAAGTGGGTGCTGTTCGGCCACCACTTTGCCGCGATCGCGGGCGCGGGCCCGCTGATCGGCCCGGTGCTCGCCGCCCAGTTCGGCTACCTGCCCGGGTTCCTGTGGCTGCTCGTCGGCTCCGTGCTCGCGGGCGGCGTGCACGATTTCGTGATCCTGACCGCGTCGGTGCGCAGCAACGGCCGCTCGCTCGCGAACATCGCCCGCGAGCAGGTGAGCCCCGTCACCGGCACCGCCACCGCGATCGCGATCGTGTTCGTGATGGTCGTGGCGCTCGCGGCCATGGCGCTCGTGGTGGTGAATTCGCTCAAGGGCAGCCCGTGGGGCGTGTTCAGCATCGCGTGCACGATCCCGATCGCGCTCGCGATGGGCGTGTGGTCGCACACGATCCGCCCGGGCGCGTTCCGCGGCGTCACGGTGTTCGGGGTGGTGATGCTGCTGGCGGCGGTGGCGGGCGGCGCGTGGGTGCAGAACTCGCCGTGGCGCGGCGCGTTCACCCACCCCCAGCAGACGATCGCGATCGGACTCATGGCGTACGGGTTCGTCGCATCCGTGCTGCCGGTGTGGCTGCTGCTGGCGCCGCGCGACTACCTGTCGTCGTTCATGAAGATCGGCGCGATCGCGCTGCTCGCGATCGGAGTGATCCTCGTCAATCCCAGGCTCCAGATGCCGGCGCTCACGCCGTACATCCACGGCGGCGGACCGGTATTCCCGGGCACGCTGTTCCCCTACGTGTTCATCACGATCGCGTGCGGCGCGATCTCGGGATTCCACTCGCTGATCGCGTCCGGCACCACGCCCAAGATGATCGATCGCGAGCGCCACATCCTGCCGATCTCCTACGGCGCGATGGTGGTCGAGGGCTTCGTCGGCGTCATCGCGCTGGTCGCGGCGTGCTCGCTCAATCCCAACGACTACTTCGCGATCAACGCCCGTCCCGAGGTATTCGCGAAACTCGGCCTCGCCGTCCAGCACCTGCCCGCGCTCGAAGCGCAGGTCGGGGAACAGCTCGCCGGCCGCCCCGGCGGCGCGGTATCGCTCGCGGTCGGCATGGCGCAGATCTTCTCCTCGATCCCCGGGCTCAGGGGGCTGATGGCGTTCTGGTACCACTTCGCGATCATGTTCGAGGCGATGTTCGTGCTGACGCTGATCGACGCCGGCACGCGGGTCACCCGCTACATGCTGCAGGAGGTCGGCGGCATGGCCGTGCCGGCGCTGCGCGCGTGGCTCGGGTTCGCGCCCGCGATCGTGTTCAGCGCGATCGCGGTGGCGGCGTGGGGCTACTTCGTGTGGACCGGCAGCGTGAGCGCGATCTGGCCGATGCTGGGGGTGAGCAACCAACTGCTCGCCGCGTTCGCGCTCGCGATCGGCACGTCGGTGCTGATCAACATGGGCAAGGCGCGCTACGCGTGGTGCACGGCGATTCCGCTGGCGTTCATGTGCGTGAACACGCTCACCGCCGGTTGGATGAATCTTAGGATCAACTATCTCGCGCCTCAGCTCGCGCAGGGCGCGCCGGGCCTGCTGGCCGCGTTCGCCGCGGCGCCGATGCCCGCCCGGCTGCAGTGCGTGATCACGCTGGTCGTGATGGCGCTGCTGATCGTGGTGATGGGCGACAGCCTCTACCGCTGGTCGGCCGGCCTGCGCGGCCGCTCGATCGCGGACGCCGCACCCGACGCGGTGCTGCCCGAAGCCAGGGCGAGCTGACGGCACCGGCCTCCCCATGCGACGCACCGTCGTGATCGCGATCGCGCTGCTGGGATTGTGGACGTGGCATGTCGAGCTGTTCCACGTCAGCCCCCGCGGCGCCATCCCCCGCCCGCTGGCCACGGTCGCCGATTCCGCGCGCCGTGCCGTCGCCGTCGACGTGGTGCTGCCGCAGGTCCCGGGCGGCATGCGCCGCCTGCAGAGCGGCGCCGGCGTGCTGCTCGTGCACTACTGGGCGCCGTGGGAACACGACGGCGCCGCGCAGGCGACCGCGCTCGACTCGCTCCGCCACGAGCCGGGCATGGAAGAGATTCAGATCGTGATCGTATGCTTCGACCCGTTCCCGTCGGTGGCGCGCTACGTCGGCAAACACCAGTTGCGGCTGCCGGTTCTGCTGGATCACGGTCACCAGCTCACCCAGCCCCTGCCGTGCCCGAGCCTGCCCTACACGTATGTGATCGACCGCGGCGGCAGCATCGCGGTGGCCCAGGGCGGCGAAGTGGACTGGCTGTCCGCCGCCACCCGGCGGGCGCTGCGCGCGGTCGTCGCCGGGACTCCGCGGCCGGCCGAGCCGCCGTCGTGACTCGTGTCGATCCCGGCTGCGCCCGGGGCGCACGGCTCGGCCTCGCGCTGGGCGACGCACTCGGGACGACTCTCGAGTTCCAGACACGCGATTCGCAACCGCCGCTGACGGATCTCGTGGGCGGGCCAACTCGCGGGAGCGTTGTGCGGCGAACAGGCGCTGCCGACGGATTGGCTCGAACGGCAGGCGTGGCGCGAGCGGATCGTGGAGCTCGCGGATGCGCTGGCGCGGACCGCCAATGAGTCGGCCCCAGGCCGCGGACCTTCGCGACCGCCGGGACGCCCGGCTCCATGACGACGGCGCCATGCCGGGCGGCGGCACGATCCCCGCCACCCGTCGCCTCGCCTCCCGGTGTTCACCGGACGGGCGGCCCGGACTGCACATTCGCGACGGCGCATTCTTCGGGCGCAGGCGCGGACGGCTACGGTATGATTCCCGCATGTGGTACTCGCTCCTCCCCCTGCTCGCCCGCCTGATGATCCGGCTCGGCCGGACGCCTCCCGAGTCCGCGCCCACGCTCGGCCAGCTCCACGATGCGCTCGACGACGCCGACTGCCTGATCTTCGAGGGCCGGCTGAACGACGGCGCACAGGTGCTCGACCGGATACGTGCGCCGATCGACCGCATCCAGGGCAGCGACGGAGCCATCCATCGCGCCTGGCACCGGCTGGCATGGTCCGAGCTGCTCGCGGCCGACCGCGATCGCGTGCGCACCAAGGTCGAGGAGGCGCTCGAGGAATTGTCGGGCGCCGAGCCGGACTCGCGACGGACGGATCTCGAGACCCGCGCCTGGGCCGCGCTGGGGTTCCATGCCCGGCCCGGCGACGCGGACCGGTACTTCTTCGAATGCGCGGACCGTGCGCTGGCGCGCGCCGCCACGACCGGCCGACCGGATGCGCTGCTGCAACTCGTGTTCCTCGCCAACAACCTCGGCAGCGTCCACCGCATCCAGGGCGATGCCGCGGCATCAGTGGCCCACTACGAATCGGCGATCCGCATCGCGGAGCGGCTGCGCCGGCCTGGCGAAGGCCTGCCGCAATCGTCATGGTCGGCGCGCGCCCGGGTGCTGTTCTGGTCGCACGCCCGCAGCATCGCCTCGTCGGCCGCCATGGAGCTGGGCGAAGTCGCCTGGCAGCTGGGCGACCGCGAGCGCGGCCGCGGCTGGTTCGACCGCGCCGTGACGTTGCTCGACGGCGCGCAGCTGCCCGAGGCGCGGCTGCCGCGGGCACGCGCGCTGTTCTGCCGCGCGTCGCATCGTGAGTCCGATGCGATCCTGGATCCCCGGGCCCAGGTCGCGCCGTTCGAGGACGTGATTCGCGAGGCGCTGGCGACGCAGTTCGACTCGGGCAGGGTGCTCGCCGCTGAAGCCGAATTCGCGATCGCCACCGTGTACGAGAATTCCGGGGCGACGGACCCGGCAGCGGATCGCTACCGCCGGGTGCACGATCACCTCGCCGGCATTCCCGTCTCGAAGGGGTTGCCGCATCGGCCCCGCGCAGCGCAGTGCCTCGGGATGCTGCTGCGCTCGACGAACGATGGCGACGGCGCCATCGCCATGTTCGCCCAGGCGCTCGAGCTGGGGCGTGAGTCCCCGAATGCGGACGCGCGGCACATCGCCGTCGTCGCCGCCCACCACCTGCACGGCTCCCTGATCCATGACGACCGCACCGCCGAGGCCGCCACAGCGCTCGCGGCCATGGATGCGCTCATCCCGACGCTCGATCCCGGGCCCCGTGTCACCACGTCGCTGCTCGCCGCCCGCAGCCGCGCCTATCAGTACCGGAACGAGGACCGGCTCGAGGACGCGAGGATCGTGCTCGACAACGCCGTCGCGCATGCGAAGCAGTTCGGCCTGAGTCATTCCGGCACCGCGATCGCGATCGACACCGATCTCGGCGATCTGCTGGTGTCGCTGAGCCTGCCCGGCGAGGCGGCGGCGTGCTTCGAGCGCGCGCTCGAGGCGCCGGCCGCCTCGGCCCCGTCCGGCGACGGCATGACCATGCGCGCGGAGCTCGAGCTCAAACTGGCCCGCGCCCTCATGGAACTGGACCAGAAGCCGCGCGCACGCAATGCCCTGAAGCGTGCCCAGGAGCTGGGACGCGACAGCGGCACGGCGGCCGGTCGCGAAGCTGCGGCCGCCGCGGCCATGTACCTCGGCGACCTCGAGGACGTGGTGCCCGGCCTCAGGCGGGAGCACTATGAAGTCGCGGCCCGCCTCGCCCGGCTCAGCGGTCGCGCGAGCGGCGCCGAGCTGGTCGAGGCGATCGAGCAGCGGCTGGGCGGCACCCAGGAGTGAGTCGTTGACCGGAACCGTATTCCGGGAACCGCGACGGGTACGGCCAGCGCGTCACGCCGCGCCCGGTAGCACGACCACGAACCGGGCGCCGCGCGGAACGTTGCGCTCGGCGCGCACCGCTCCCGTGTGACGGCGGACGATCTCGCTCACGATCGCGAGACCGAGCCCCGAGCCGTCCTGGTGGCGCACGCCGCGGGCCCGGTAGAACCGCTCGAACACGTGCGGCAGGTCCGCGTCGGCGATGCCGGGCCCGTCGTCGCTCACCACCAGGACCCATCGCCCGTCCGCGGCCGGCGTCAGTTGCAGCTCGACCGTCCCGCCCGGTGGCACGTAGCGGAGCGCGTTGGCCAGCAGGTTCTCGATGACCTGTTCGATGCGCCGCCCGTCGGCGATCACCCACGCCGGCGCATCGGGTCCGGTCCAGCAAAGTGCCAGCCCCACCTCGCGGAACCGCGGCTCGAACCGCCGCGTCACGTTCCGGCACAGTGCCATCCAGTCGAGACGTACGCACACCAGAGGTTGCGCCCCGGCTTCGAGCCGCACGAGGTCGAGGAGATCACTCGTCAACAGGTCGAGCCGCTTGGCTTCGTCGAGCACATCGTGCAGGTAGGTGCTGCGCTCCTCGGGCGTGGTCGGCACCAGTGGATCGAGCAGCGTCTCCACGTAGCCACGGATCGACGTGAGCGGCGTGGCCAGCTCGTGCGTGATGTCGGCGAACAGCCGGCGCCGCTCGAGGTCGGTGCGCTGGAGCTGGTCACGAGCCGCGGCGAGCCGCTCGGTCATGCGATTGAACCGCTCCTCGAGCATGCCGATCTCGTCCGCCCCGGTGCGCTCCACGCGCGCGGCCAGGTCGCCTGCGGCCACGCGCTCGGCGACCCGGTCGAGCGCCTGGATGCGGCGCGCGATCAGGCGCACCATCACGAGCCCCGCCGCACCCGCGGCCAGCACCGCCAGCGGCATGAACAGCAGCAGAGCGCGGGACTCGGGGCTGCCCCACGGCCCCGAGGCCTCCTCGGTTCCGACCGCCACCAGTGTCCCCAGCAGCGTCGCGTTGCGTTGCACGCGCTGCGAACCCAGCAGGATGAGTTTGCGATTACGCGGCGCGAACGGCGGATCGAACTCCTCCCCCGGCGGACGCCGGCCCGCGAACGGCGGCCCCCCCGTGGGAGGTCCGCCGTCCGGCCCGGGTCCACCTGCCATGCCGGTCGGCGGCGGACGTTCCGGTGGCGGCCCGCCCGGCGCCACGATCCCCTGGTCCACGGCCAGGGCATGAATCTGACGCGGCATCTCCGGCGGCAGCGGGCGCTCCGGGATGAACCGGCCTTCCGGCAGGAACAGCGCGAGCACTCCCGCGCCGCCGTCCAGTCGATTCGCGCGCAGCACCCGCGCGATCTCGCGATCGGCGGCGGGCTGGGACAACTCGAGCAGCTCGGGCCGGGCCCGCGACATCGCCGCCGCGGCCCGGTCGCGGAACGCGGCGAGCGTCAGCGGCCGGATCACGGCGAAGCTCAGCACCAGCTGCAGTGCGCTCGCGACCGCGAGCACCAGCAGGAACACCCCCGCGAACGTCCAGAACAGACTGCGGGTCCGCGACGCGCCGGTCACGTCAATCGTCCGCGAACCGGTATCCCGCGCCCCACACGGTCTGCACGTGCAGCGGGTGGTCGGGGTCGAGCTCGACCTTCCTGCGCAGCCGGCTCATCAGGTTGTCGATCGACCGCTCGCCCACGATGCGGTCCGTGCCCCACACGTGCTCCATCAGCGCCTCGCGGCTGAACACGCGCCCCGGGTGCGACGCCAGGAACCACAGCACGTCGAACTCGAGCGTCGTGAGCGTGATGCGCGTGTCCGCGCGCACCGCCTCACGCCGCACCGGATCGATCCGCAGCGCGCCGAACTCGAGCGGGCGCTCCCGCGGCCCCGCCGACGTCCGGCGCAGCAACGCGCGCACGCGCGCCACCAACTCGGACGTGCTGAACGGCTTCGTCAGGTAGTCGTCGGCGCCGATCTCGAGGCCCAGCACCTTGTCGCCCTCGCTCGAACGCGCGGTCAGCATCAGGATCGGCACGTCGCTGTCGCGGCGCACCCGCCGGGTGATTTCGAGCCCGCTCAGTCCCGGCAGGCCGATGTCGAGCACCAACAGCGCCGGGCGTCGCTGCTCGAATGCTTCGAGCGCCGCATCGCCTTCGCTCACCCACACGCATTCGTAGCCCGCGGCGCCGAGGTTCTTGGCCACCAGCGCCGCGATGCGCCGATCGTCCTCGACCACGAGGATCACGGGTTTCATGGACAGCGTGCACCCTCCGGGTCCGGCCCCCGCCTGCGCGCCGCCGTCATCGTGACGGCGGTGGTGGTGGGCCGGGCTCGCCCGCCGGGCGCGCCTCGCGCATCCGGCGCAACGGTTCTCGCTGCGCGGGCGAGAGCCGGGCGTACTGGCCGAGCACGGTCGTGACCCGCGCCGCGAGGATCCGGTGGCGCAGCTCGGTGAAACGCGTCAGCTGCGTGTCGATGGCCTGGGCGTCGGGATGCTCCGCATCGAGCAGCGCGTCCAGCCGCAGCATCGCGCGGCGCGCCTCGGCCTCGAGCGGCCGGCACGTTTGCTCCTCGGCCTGCCGTAGCGTCGCGAACGCCGTGCGCTGTGCATCGCTCATCCCGACGCGGTCGAGTTCATCGGGCCGCGCGCCGAGCGGCGGACCGCCCCGGCCGGGCGGTCCCATCCCCGGTGGCGGCATGCCGTGATCGCCGGGGCCCGGGCCGTGAGCGTTCGGCCGCTCGGAGCCACCGGATCCGGGCGGCCCCTGCGCGCGAACCGCGGCGGCCGCAAGCATCCCAAGGCTCACGAGCGTCACGACCGCCGCTGCCATGCCTCGTTGGTTCATGAGGTCCCTGCCTCCATTCGTGCGGGAGCGCGTCATGGGACGCGCACGACGCGCGCGGATTGAACGTCCCGCTCGGTCTGCAACCGGTAGAAGTACACCCCCGCCGCCACGCCACTACCGGCATCATCGCGACCATCCCATTGCAGCGAGTAGCTGCCGGGCATCGCGATCGGACGCGCGAGCAGCGTGCGGCGCAGGCGGCCGCTCACATCGTACACCCCGAGCCTCACCCGTGAAGCCCGCGACAACTCGAAGTTCACGCGGGTCTGGCGGGCGAATGGGTTCGGGCCACCGATGCTCAGCCTCAGCGACGACGGCGCCGTGCCCACGGTGAGCGACGACAACCCCGAACCGTGGGGGCCGAAGATCCGGAAGCGAAACGCGGCCGACGCCGCGACGCCGCCCGGGGCGCCCGGGTCGTCCACGTACCAGCGGCCGAACAGCGTCTTGCCCAGCATCGCGGCGTCATCCGGGATCGCCAGCGTCACCGAGCCGAACCCGTCGCTCGCTCCCGCTCCCCCGAGCGTGATCGCCTGGCGCGCGAACGAACCGTTCGACGGAATGCCCGCTCCCGTCGCGGGCTCGGATTCGTCGATCACCAGCACCGCCCCGGCGCCCCCCGGCGCCCCGTCGATGCCGACCGTGAACGACGGATTGCCGGCGATCGCAGGTTCCAGCGCCACCGGCTCCGGCGCGACGCCCGAGGTTCCCGCCACACCCCCGCCCAGGCGGAACGGCACCAGGTTGCTCTCCGAGTACAGCGCCGGCTGGTCGAACGGGCTCGTCGCGGCGGCCACGCGCGGATCCGTGAGCGGGCGGGACATGAACGCCACCAGCGCCGCCTTCTGCTGCGGCGTCAGGTGCAGCGGCACGATCAGCGGGTCCTTGTTGGGGGCGCTGAAGTCGCCGCCACGGTCGTAGAAGTCGACGACGTCGGCGAGCGTCGAGAACCGGCCGTCGTGCATGTACGTCCTGCGCAGCGCGACGTTGCGCAGACCCGGCGTGCGCACCTTGCCGAGGTCGGCGGGATCGTGCGTCACCAGCATGCGCGCCGAGTCCTCGTCCGCCGGACGGACTCCGGTGTAGTGGAACGCATGGTCGCTCGTCAGCGCGCCCGCATGGCAGACGGCGCACCGCAGCCGGCCGAACAACTGGAATCCCGCGTTCTCCTGCGGCGTGAGGCCGGGAGTTCCGGCGATCAGCGAATCGAACGGCGTCTGCGTCGAGAACAGCGTGCGCTCGTAGGTCGCGATCGCCATCGCGATCCGCGACGCCGTGACCCCGGCGGCGCCGAACGCCTCGGCGAACAGGTCCGGGTAGGAGCGGCCGCCGAGGTACGACGACATCGCAGCGGGCATCGACGCCGACAGCGCGAGCGGCGTCGCGTCCTGGATGCGTGCGACGACGTCGTTCCAGTCGCGTGCCTGATGACCCATTTCGGTGCTGGACAAAGGCGGTCCCGCCGACTGGCTCTCGAGCGCCGCGCCGTTCGGGAGCACGACCGTGCCCGTGACGGGATCGGCGTACGAGCCGGTCGCGCGCCCGTCCCAGAACAGCACCGGCGAATAGGCGGCGTTGATGTGCGACGGCGCGAGCCGGGGCGTGACCTGCGGGTTGAGCCCGAACACCGGGGACCACGCGAACGCGCCGCTCGACTGGCGCAGCACCACCCCCGGCGACCCGGTGATGTCGTCGGCCGAGCCGGTGACGCCGTCGAGTCCGGGGTTCGTCGCGTGCGCCGATGCCAGGATCGACCGGTGATCCGAACCCCCGCTGGCCGCCTGGTGACAGCTCCCGCACGCGATGGTCCGCGAGGACGATACCTGTTCGTCCCAGAACAGCACCTTGCCGAGGCTGGCCTTGGCGGCGGTGACCGGATTCCCGGGCGGCGCCGGCGGCGGCGGCAGCGGGGTCAGCGGCGGCGGTGGCGGCGCCTGTGCCAGCGCGATCGCCGGGAACAGCAGCATGACGCCCAGCCCTGAGAACATCGATCTCGACCGCATCGTTTCCCTCCACACTCGAAGCGTGCGACGGCTCGGCTCGGCAATGGTCGAGCACCGGCCGCCTCGTGCTGCGTTGCGTGGAGGGATCATCGACTTCAAATGTCCCAGGAATATCCCAGGGGTTGGAAAAAGGGTGTCATCTGGGGAGGGTGATCCGCCGCGATGACGATTGAAGCGGGACCCTCATGCGTGAGAGCTTGGACGCGGGAGAGCCCGACCCGCTCCCGATTCCTTCGGAACGGTTCGTACAATCCTCACGGAGGTCCCATGAAGCGCCTGTTGATTGTGCTGTTGCTGCTGGCCATGAGCATGGCCGCGGTGGAACCCGCGTCCGCCCGGCGGGTGTTCGTTCGGCGGCCGGTCCGGGAACGGCTGGTGCATCGCAGGACCGTGGTGGTGGTGGGTCGCGGCTGGCCGCTCCGGCGTCCGCTCCGCACGGTGTGGGTTCGCCCGGGCCGTGTCCCGATCGGGGTCCCGGCCGCGGCGTTCCTGGCCCCCGTGGTGTGGACATCCATGGTCATCGCGGCCCCGCCGCCGCCGAGCCTGCTGGTGTGGGAGGACGCCGAAACCCTGTCGAAGCCCGAGGGGTGGACCGAATTCACGCTCGAGTGCAATGAGCGCGGGCGCAAGCTCGATCTCGAGGTCGCGGGTGGCAGAGTACAGTTCGACTGGGCCGAGGTCGTGTTCGCGAACGGAGACTCCCGGGTTGTGGACTTCTCGGAGAAGACCGTGGGGCCGGGCCTGTATTCGCTTCTCGACTTCAGGGACGGTCGGAAGGTCGACCACGTCCGCGTCGTCGCGCAGGCGAAGTCACCCGAAGCACGCGTGGCGCTGAAGATGGAGAAGTAGCTTCGATTCCAGCGGATGACCATTGATCCCGGGCGGCGTTCCGGGCACAATGGCGGGGTCGGCCGGGCTTCCACGAGCTCGGCCGCTTTGTATCCTGCGGCGGCGCGGGCACGCCAAGGAGCCATGCTCGCCACCCTGCTGCTGTTCGCCACGATCCTCGCCGCTCCCGATTCCATTCCGTCTGCGCCGGCCGATTCCCTGCCGCGGCGCGTGGTGCGCCGCTTCCCGCCCGTCGAAGTCCGGGCGCTGCTGCCCGACCTGCGCTCGAACCAGACCGTGCACCCGATCCCTTCCGCCCTGCTCGAATCGCCCGCGGTCGACGGCCTCGCCGACCTGCTGACGCTCGAGCCGGGCGTGGTGGCCCAGGGCGAAGTGCTGCACGTGCGCGGCGGCCGCAGCGGGGAGACGCGTGAGGAACTCGAAGGCTTCTCGCTCGACGAGCCGCTGCGCGGGCGCTCGCAGGAGGTGCCGCTGTTCGCGCTGCGTTCGGCCGAACTGGTGAGCGGCGCACCCGAGGCCCGCTACGGCGGCGCGCTCGCCGGCGTGCTGCGCGTGCGGACCGTGGATCCGAGCCCGCGGCTGTCGGGCGCATGGCAATGGCAGAGCGACGGCGGCGTGGGCTCGCGCTACGACCGCGTCGCGGGCCGGCTGTCGGCGCCGATCGTGGCGGGCTGGGGCGTGGTCGGCGCGGGCGAGGCGCTGCTCGACGACACCTCGCTGCCGATGCTGCGGACCACGAGCCGCGACCGGGTCGCAGGCCTGTCGTTCGGGTGGCGCGCGGACAATCATCTGCTCGGCTTCGCCAAGCTCGCGCCGGTCGCGCATCCCGAGCGGTTCTCGGCTCAGGTGCTGGTGAGCCGGCGCGTCACCGAGCCCTACAGCCCGAGCTGGTCGCTCGACGGCTGGACGTTCGTGCCGCCGAATCCCAAGGCCTCCCCCATCTACAGCCCGGTCGAGCTGCCCGGCTATCAGCGCTACCGCGCCGCCGATCACCTGGCGATCACCGACGATCGCCGGCTCGCCGCCCTGGTCCAGTCGGGAATCGTGCGCGAGCGGTCGCGTGCCACGCTGGCCGCGGCATGGCAGAGCGCACGCACCGTGACCTCGGTCGGCGGCACCCGCACACCGTTCGACGTCCCCCATCGCCCGATCTACGGCAAGTCCGTCGATCGCGAGGGCTTCTACGTGCTGTGGGGGGACGATCCTCTGGCCCGTGTGAGCGCCAGCGACGTGCTGTCGCTGCGCGGCGATCTGGAGACGGTCACTCGCAGCGGCAACACCGTGGGCGGCGGCCTCGGCGTATCGACTGAACGGTTCTCGATGCAGGAACTCGACTGGTTCCCGGTCGGCAAGGCCGCGAGCGAGCCCGGCATCCCGCCGCCGCTGGATTCGCTGCGCGCCAACGGCGGCCGCGCTCCGCTGGGATTCGCATACGTACAGGGACGCTGGCAATCGGGCGGCATGGTCATGAATCTCGGGATGCGCGCCGAGTACTGGACCGCGGGCGCCGCGGCCCGGAATCAATCGCTACCCGGCGATGGGCGCGGCGTGTTCTCGTTCGTACCACGGCTCGGAATCGCCTATCCCATCAGCGTGCGCGACGCGTTCTCGTTCGCCTACGTGCGCGTGGACCAGCCGCCGTGGCGCGACTTTCTCTATGACACGCGCACCGCGATCAGCAATCGCCAGCCGCTCGGCAATCCCGCGCTCACGCCGGCCAGCGAGATCTCGTACGAGGCCGCGGTGAAGCACTTGTTCGATGCGGCGTGGGCGATGCAGGGCGCGGTGTTCTATCGCGACGTGTACGGCCAGGTGGGCGCGCGCGAGGACGACATTCCCGCCGGACCCATCAACCTCCAATACACCGATCAGGACCAGAGCCATGCGCTCGGCTTCGAGTGGAGTCTGATCCACAGTCCGCGCGAGAACCGCCGCATCGAAGCCCATTACACGTTCCTGACCGCGTGGGGCAACGAGTCGCGCCCGGAAGGCGATCCCTATGGCCCCGTGCGCGCCCTGAAGTCTCCGGCGATCGACGACGCTCCGCTGTCGTGGGACCAGCGCCACACGCTGGCGGTGAACGCGGACTGGAGCCTCAGCCGGCGCTGGACGCTGTCGTGGAACACGCTGGTCGGCTCACCCCTGCCGTGGACACCCAAGCCGCTGCGGCAGCCGTTCACCGACTTCGGCGCCGTCGACAGCCGGCGGCTATCGTGGAGCGAGAACACCAACGCCGCGTTGCGCTGGACGCCTCCGCGGCTGACCGGAATCTCGGTGGGCCTCGAGGTGCGCAACCTGTTCGACCGCCGCGCCGATCGTTTTGCGACCGTGGACGGCTATCCCAACCCGATCATCAACACGATCTACGATGACTACGGCGCCTATCGCACCGCAACCGGCAACGGCGGCGGCGCGTACTGGTCGCAGCTCCCGGGCGATCCGGGGCACTGGGTGCCGGTGCACGACCCGCGGCTCGCGAATCCGCCGCGCGCGGTGCGGGCGAGCGTCGGGGCGCGGTGGTGATAGTCACTCCAGCGTCTTCATGACCGCCTCCGGATAGCGCTCGCCGACTGCGGCGCCGGCGGGGATCGCGGTGTCGAGGCGCGCCATGTCCTCGGGGCTAAGCACGACACGCACCGCCGCGACGTTGTCTTCCAGCCACTTCACGCGCTTGGTACCGGGGATCGGCACGATGTCGTTGCCCTTCGCCAAAACCCACGCCAGCGCGATCTGTGCGGGCGTGCACGCCTGTTCGCGGGCCAGCTCGTGCACGGGCTCGACCAGCTTCGCATTGACGGCCATCGCGGCGGGCTGGAACCGTGGATTGTGCCGACGCCAGTCGCTCGGGTCGAGCACATCGAGCGAAGGAATGGTGCCGGTAAGGTAGCCGCGGCCGAGCGGGCTGTAGGCGACGAAGCCCACACCCAGCTCGCGGCACGCGGGGATCGTGGTGGCCTCGTGATCGCGCGTCCACAGTGAGTACTCGCTCTGGAGCGCCGAGATCGGGTGCACGGCATGCGCGCGCCGCAGCGTGGCCGGGCTGGCTTCCGACAGGCCGAGGTAGCGAACCTTGCCCTGCCTCACCAGCTCCGCCATCGCGCCCACCGTGTCCTCGATCGGCACGGCCGGGTCGACGCGGTGTTGATACAGCAGATCGATGACGTCGATCCCCAGCCGCCGCAGCGAGTCGTCGCACGCGCTGCGGACGTTCTCGGGGCGCGAGTCGAGGCCATCCGGGCGACCGTCGATGATCCGAAATCCGAACTTCGTCGCGATCACGACGCGCTCGCGCACCGGACCCAGCATCCGACCCACGAGCTCTTCGTTGACGTACGGCCCGTAGACCTCGGCGGTATCGAACAACGTGATGCCCAGCTCGATCGCGCGACGCAGCGTCGCCTCGGCCTCGCCCAGATCCGGAGGGCCATATGCGTAGCTCATGCCCATGCAGCCGAGTCCGAGTTCCGAAACCGTCAGCCCCTGGCTGCCCAGCGTGCGTTGCTTCATGGCAGGGCTCCTTTCGTGAACGCGCAGTGGACAACCGAACACGCGGGCGACGCAAGCGGGCAGCGACCCGGCGGGATTCTGGAGCCCGTCGGGCTCGATCCAGATCATGGTGCTGCTCTCCGTCGGCGTGATCCTGCCGGCCGTGACCCTCGCGCAGGCGCCACCCTACCTTCTCCAGTGGGGCTCGGGCGGCAGCGGCATGGGGCAATTCCTCGATCCCGTCGGCGTCGCGACGGACGCGGACGGCAACGTCTTCGTTACCGACCGGGACAACCACCGCGTCCAGAAGTTCACCGGGGAGGGCAGCTTTCTCATGCAGCGGGGCTCGCCCGGCAGCGGCGACGGATGATTCGAGAATCCCTACGGAGTGGCGACGGACGCCGATGGCAACGTCTACGTCGCGGACCAGTCCAACCAGCGCATTCAGAAGTTCACCGGAGCGGGCACGTACCTGACCCAGTGGGGCTCGAACGGCAGCGGCGATGGCCAGTTCCTGGGCCCGGTTGCCGTGGCGACGGATGCCGCCGGCAACGTCTACGTCACGGACAATCAGCGCGTTCAGAAGTTCACGGGCGCGGGCGCCTATCTCACCCAATGGGGCTCGTACGGCAGCGGCACGGGCAGTTTTTCACTCCCATAGGACTGGCTGCCGGCTCCGCCGGCCACATCTATGTCGTGGATAGTGGCAATCAACGCATTCAGGAGTTCACCAACTCCGGCGCGTTCATCGCCCAGTGGGGTTCGTTCGGCAGTGGCGATGGGGAGCTGAACTATCCCTACGGCATCGCGACGGACGCCGGTGGCGATGCCTTCGTCTCGGACCGGCTCAACGATCGCATCCAGGAGTTCACCGCCACCGGCGCCTACCTCACCCAATGGGGCTCGATGGGCGGCGGGCCCGGGGAGTTCAACTTTCCATATGGCATGGCCGTGGACGCCGCCGGAAATATCTTCGTCGTGGACAGCGACCTCAATCGCATCCAGAAATTCGGCCCCGCCCCGACGCGCGCGACGACGGCGTCCTGGGGGCAGATCAAGAGGCTGTATCGTTGATCCGCCGGGTTGCCGCCTGCGGCGGACTACCGCTCCTTCGGCGGCAGCTCCGCGCCCGGTGCCGCGACGATCGGATAGCCGCGGCGCTGCCATTCGAGGATGCCCTCGTCGAGCACCATCGCGTGCCCATAGCCGCGCTTCTGCAGCTCGTCGACGACGAGGCCCGAGAGATGATGCGGACAGGCGCAGTACGCGACGACCCAGGCGTCCTTCGGGATCTCGTCGAGCCGCGCCAGCTTGTAGTGCGGGATCGACACCGCGCCCGTGATGTGGGACTTCATCCAATCCGACTCGGGGCGCGCGTCGATGATGACGAGCTTGCGCTGGTCGTCGAACGCCTTCTTGACCTGGTCCACCGAAATGTAGCGACCGTCCTTGAGCGTGAATTCACGCGGCGGCCGACCCTTCGGATTCACGAACAACGGCTCGTTGCCGGTCGGCGCGGGCAGCCGCCCCAGGTCGACGGGCCGCGCGAGCGAACGCAGGTATGCGACGACATCGGCGATGTCCTGCGCGCCGAGCCTGGACTGAAACGACGGCATTGGGGTATCCGGGCGGCCGTTGACGATGGCGTGTTGCAGGAATGGGTCACTCGCGAGCTCCAGGAACGTCGGGTTCACGAGCAGAACGTAGTCGCCGCGGGTCTGCGCATCGCCGTGGCACTTCTGGCAATTGGCGAGATAGATCGGCCTGCCCCGCGCGGTGTCCCCCAGCGCGACCGGCGCGAGCTCCATCGCCGGCTTGCCCTGCGCACGTAGCCATCCCACCAGCCGGTCGAGCGCCGGCGGCGCGAGCGGGCCACCCACCGCCTTCGCGTAGGCCGCCATCGCCGTGCCCGGGCGGCCGCGCTCGATCGAGGCGCGCAGGAAATCGTCGGTCGCGCTCTCGAGGAACGTCGGGTTCACGAGCGACGGCGCGTGATCGGCCGCGTAACCCTTCGCGTCCGGGCCGTGGCACTGCGCGCACAGGATCGTGTAGGCCCGCGCCGGCTCGAGAGTGTTCAGATCCGTCGGGGTCACCACGGGCGCCACCGGCTTGTGCGACAGCGACGCCGCGCAGCCATAGCCGAATGCCACCAGGATCAGGAGAATGGAACGCGCGCCTCGCACATGGTGACTATGCCACGGCCCCGTTCGGGCGATCAACACGCGGCACTCGAGCACAGCGGCGCGACGCGCACATCTTCGAGAATCTATCGACCCCGAACCCCGTCCGGAACTTTCGGAAGTTCGACGTCGGTGCGGTCGGTGGAGCCGCGCTCGCGTTCGGCCGGCGGGCGCGCCTGTCGATCGAGGCGCGCTGGATCGAAGGGCTGGTGAACGTGCTGCCCGACGCCTCGCTGTACGAGGCGCGCAACCGCTCGTTCGTGGTCTCACTGAGCCTGGAGCAGGCGCGCCGCGGCCCCACGCAACCCCGCGCGACTTGGTAGCTCTCGCGGCCTACCGTAGACTCGCCGCCCCATGGCAGTCCTCGCTCCCGGCATGAAACTCGGTCCCTACGACATCGTCGCGCCGCTCGGCGCCGGCGGCATGGGTGAGGTCTACCGCGCGCGCGATCCGCGACTCGGCCGGGACGTGGCGCTCAAGGTGCTGCCGGAGGCGGTGGCCGCCCACCCCGACCGGCTGCTCCGCTTCGAGCGGGAAGCGAAGACGGTCGCTGCGCTGAATCATCCGAACATCGTGACGATCTTCTCGATCGAGGAAGCCGGATCCGTGCGGTTCCTGACGATGGAACTGGTCGAGGGCGACACGCTCGACCGCCGGATCACCCCGGGTGGACTGCCGCTCGACCGTGCGCTCGACATCGCGATCCCGCTCGCCGACGCGCTGGCCGCGGCGCACGCCCGGGGCATCGTGCACCGCGATCTCAAGCCGGGGAACGTGATGGTGACCCGCGACGGGCGGGTCAAGGTGCTCGACTTCGGGCTGGCCAAGCAGGAGGCGATCGCGGGCCGGGTCGTCTCGGATTCGTCGCTCGATGGGACGCAGGGCCTGACGGTGGAGTCTCCGGCGTCGGCGGCGGGGATGGTGGTCGGGACCGTGCCCTACATGGCGCCCGAGCAGGTGCGCGGCAACGCGGTCGACGCGCGCGCGGACCTGTTCTCGCTCGGCATCATTCTCTACGAGCTCGTGACCGGGAAGCGGCCGTTCGCGGGCCGCTCGTTCGCCGACGTCAGCTCCGCGATCCTGCGCGACGCGCCGCCGCCCATCCAGCTGGTGCGTGCCGGGCTGCCGCGCGACCTCGACCGCATCATCGGCCGCTGCCTCGAGAAGGACCTGGAGCGCAGGTTCCAGACCGCGAAGGACGTGCGCAACGAGCTGGAAATCGTGCGGCGCGACCTGTCGGCCGATGCGTCGTCGCCCGGCCAACGCGCCGCCTCGTCGCCGGCCGCCGCAGCGCCCTCCCCACCCACCAGGGACGTGCCGTCGATCGCGGTGATGCCGTTCGCCAATCGCAGCCGCGACCCGGACGACGAATATTTCTCGGACGGTCTCGCCGACGAGCTGCTGAATGTGCTCGCCAAGATTCGCGGCCTGCGCGTGGCCGCGCGCACGTCGTCGGCCACGTTCAAGGGCAAGGAGGTGACGATCGCCGACATCGGCCGCGCGCTCAACGTGGAGACCGTGCTCGAGGGCAGCGTCCGCAAGTCGGGCAACCGGGTGCGCATCGCGGTGCAGCTGGTGAAGGTGTCGGATGGCTATCCGCTGTGGTCCGAGACCTACGACCGCACGCTGGACGACATCTTCGTGGTGCAGGACGACATCGCCCAGTCTGTGGTGAAGGAGCTGCGCACGGCGCTGCTCGGCGAGGCGCCCGATTCGAAGACCAGCGGCGAGGTGCGAGCGGAAGTCGCCGCGGCGGCGAAGGGCCGCGGCGGGAACACGGAAGCCCACCGCCTCTACATGCAGGGCCACCATCTCATCGATCGCGTCAACCAGGCGGATGTCGCGAAGGGCATCGAATATCTGCGCTCCGCGCTGGAGCTCGACCCGCGTCACGCGCTGGCCTGGGTGGAGCTGGCCCGCGCCTACTACTACCAGGCGGGCTACGATTGGGCGGACGTCGCGGAAGGCTACACGCGCTCCCGTGAAGCCGCTGCGCGGGCCATCGAGATCGAACCCGAACTGGCCGAAGGATATGCGGCGCTCGGGCATGTGCAGGTCGCGTTCGATTGGGATTGGGCGGACGCTGAGGCGTCGTTTCGACGCGCCCTCGAACTCGCGCCCGGCAGCGCGGACGTTCTGCGTGGGGCGGCCGCCATGGCGCTCATCCTCGGCCGCAACCAGCAGGCGCTCGATCTGGCCCGGCGCGCCGTTGCGCAGGATCCGTTGAGCGCATCCGGCTACCTCGCCCTGGGGCGCACGTGCTACGAAACCGATGAGTTCGCCGCGGCCCTCGAGGCCGAATACAAGGCGCTCGAACTCGCTCCCCAGCGGATCGCGATCCACTTCTGGATCGCGATCCTGATGAGTGAGATGGGTCGCCACGACGAGGCCATCGCCGAGGCGAAGCTCGAGCCGGCGATCTGGGCGCGCGATTGTGCGCTGGGTGTCGTGTGCCACGCCGCCGGGCGAAGTTCCGAAGCCGACGAAGCGCTACGCAACCTCGTGGAGCAATCCGGGCACACGGCCGCGTTTCAGATCGCCGCCGTCCACGCGTTTCGCGGAGCGGCGGACGAGACGTTCGTGTGGCTGGAGCGATCGTACCAGCAGCGCGATCCGGGACTCGCCTACGTGAGCTGCACGCGGGTGTTCCGCCCGATCCACGGCGATCCGCGGTGGGGCGCGTTCATGAAGCAGATGGGATTCGCGAGCTGACGGGTTTGCGACGGGTCGGGTGGGGGCGATTGCATCCCGGGTGCGCCGATATTCCGTCTCAGGCGGAATCCGGAACCGGCGGATAGAGCCGTTCGAACTCGGGATGGCCGTGCAGCAGCTGAAGATCGGGATCGCGTCGCGACCAGATCGGATCGCGATAGCCCGCCTTCCAGGCCCTGCTCATGGCCTCCATGGCTTCGGCCTTCTTGTTGAGCATGCAGAACGTGCAGGCCGCGTTGTAGTGCACCATCGCCTCGTCGGGCCGTAGCACCATGGCGAGGTTGGCCTCGCGCATGGCGTCGTCGACGCGGCCCACGGACGCATAGTCCGTGGCGAGCAGCGTGCGTGCGCGAGCATCCTCGGATTCCATGGCGGCAATGATGCGCGGCGGCAGTCAAGAGCCGCGGTGGCAGGACCGCGGCTCATCTCCGAACACGAAAGGCTCCAGGCCGTGATGGCCGGGAGCCCCTCGCCTGCTGACCGTACCAAGCGCTCAGGCGCTCTTGAGCGGCTCCTTGAGCACGACCTTCACTCCGGCGATGGTGCCCGTCAGCGCGGCGCGCACCGTTGTCGCCGCCGTCGTGCCAACCTTGTCCGCGGCTTCGATCGCGCCATTGGCGGCGGCAGCGGCAGCCTCCTCGGTATTCACGCCCAATTCCTTGGCGCCGTGGATGGCGCCCTCGACGAGGCCCTTCGCGGCGGTGCCCACGTCGCCACCGATTTCGGCCGTGGTCTTGATGACCGAGACCGACGTGTGACCGATCGTGTCCAGCGCCTGAGCGCCGGTCTCCTTGGTGCCACGCAGGACGCCAATGACCGTGCCCTTGGCGGCAGCACCCAGATCACTGCCGACTGCGGTCGCTCCATGAATCACACCCGCGGCGACGTGCGTCACGGCGGTCGTGCCCGCCACACCCACCTTGCCCGTGTCCTTGAAGGCGGTCGTCAAGGTGCTGCTGACCATGTCGATCACTGTCTTGGCGACGTCACCGCTGCCCTTGAGGGTCGTAACCAATCCATTCTTTACGGACTCGATTATGCCCGAATGCTGTTCGCTCATGATCGTGCTCCTTGGGTATTGGTGTGCAACATCACGCTCGTGCGGCCGGCGATGGCGTGCGCTTGGGATGGCTGCTCAAATGGCGGGGCGCGCGACGGTCCAGTCACGATTCCGTCGAAAGAGATGGCGAGATGTAGCTTGGCCTGGGAGGGCGAAAGGTCGTCCGACGGAGGGCGGAGTGCGTCCAAGGAGGCATCCGGAACATGCGCTCGATCGTTGCACGAGTCAAAGCGCGCACGGAGACCGGACACCTCAACCTCGCCCCCTATGGTCGATTAGGCTGCCCGGCGTGTACTATCCCGAGAGCCTGGGCTGGCTGGCATCACTGTGTTTTCATTCAGGTGATCGTGGTGTTCGAGGCCCGGCACACATGCAGAGACCCGTCGAGGATCCTGGGAGGAATACTTTGAGCTTCCGTGAACATCGGATCCAATGGACGGACGAGATCGTCGCCAGACTCTGGGATTTCTACGCCCGCACGCCGCCGTTCCGGGACTCGTATTTCTCCAAGGTCGTGGGCAGACAGATCCTCGACGCGAGCCGGCTGCCCCGACACGCCGCGCTCGAGATCCTGGACTTCGGCTGCGGACCCGGGTTCATGTGGGAGCACATGCTGAAGGCAGGGACTCGCTGGGGATACACGGGGCTCGATTTCTCGCCGATCTCCGTCGCGGACGTCAAAGCCAAGGCGGCCGGACATTCGCAATTCCGCGGGGCCCATCATGTTTCGAGCCTCCCGAGTTCCCTCGCCGGCGATTCGTTCGACGCGGCACTGCTGGTGGAGGTCGTGGAGCACCTGAACGACGATCACTTGAACACGACCGTGGCCGAGGTCGGACGGCTGCTCAAGCCGGGTGGCGTCGTGATCGTCACCACGCCGAACGACGAGGATATGTCCGCGATGACCCGGTTCTGCCCGGAGTGCGGGGCGACGTTCCACCAATGGCAGCACGTCCGCTCCTGGACGGACACGAGCCTGGCCACGGCCTTCGGCGCCCACGGTCTCTCGCTCAAGGAAGCGCGGCAGCTCGATTTCGGGGATCTGGGCTGGGCACGGTTGCCGATCGTCGCGGCACGAAACATCCTCAAGGGCCCCCGCAAGCCGCCCCACTTGATGGCGATTTTCCAGAAGAGTTAGACCGACCATGTGCGGAATCGCTGGATTCATCGATCTGTCGCGGTCCCCGGCCGAGAACGCGGCTCGGCTCGAGGCGATGCTGGCCTGCATCGTCCATCGTGGCCCCGACGATCATGGCGCGTGGGTCGAGGACGGCGTGGCGCTCGGCTTTCGCCGGCTCTCGATCGTGGACCTGTCCGCTGCCGGCCATCAGCCGATGATCTCCGCGTCCGGACGCCTCGTCATGATCTTCAACGGCGAGATCTACAACTACCCGGCGCTGCGGGACGGGCTGACGGCGGCCGGCCTCGTGTTCCGCGGCCACTCGGACACCGAGGTCCTGCTCGAGTTGATCGAGCGCGAGGGCCTGGAGGCGGCGCTGTCGCGCTGCGTTGGAATGTTCGCGCTCGCCGTGTGGGACCGGAAGGAGCGCGTGCTGTCGGTGGCGCGCGACCGGGCGGGCGAGAAGCCGCTCTACTACGCGCATTCTGGCAACCGTTTCGTGTTCGCCTCCGAGCTGCGGGCCATGGAAGCGCATCCGGACGTGCCGCGCGAAGTGGACCGCGAGGCGGTCGCCGGCCTGCTGCGCTATGGATTCATTCCGGGGCAGCACAGCATCTATCGCGGCGTCGCCAAGCTGCCGCACGCGCACATCCTGCGGCTCGATTTCGGCGCCGCCGGGGCGCGCGATGGCACGGGCACGGCGCGACTCGAGCTCCGCGAGTACTGGTCGCATCGCGCCGCCATGGCCGCCGGAGCGCGGCAGCCATTCCGGGGCGGCTTCGAAGCCGCCTGCGACCGGCTCGAGGAGCTGCTGTCCGATGCCGTCCGCATGCAGATGCAGGCGGACGTACCGCTCGGCGCGTTCCTCTCGGGCGGTATCGACTCGAGTGTGGTGGTCGCGATGATGCAGGCGCACGCGAGTTCGCCCGTGAAGACGTTCTCGATCGGTTTCGACGATCCCACTTTCGACGAGGCCGACCACGCGCGAGCGGTGGCTGCGCACCTCGGGACCGAGCATCACGAGATGCTGGTCACGGACCGTGAGGCCATGGACACCGTGCCGCATCTGCCGGACATCTGCGACGAGCCATTCGCGGATTCGTCCCTGATCCCGACTTATCACGTCGCCCGGATCGCGCGCCAGTACGTAACGGTGTCGCTGTCGGGTGACGGCGGCGACGAGTTGTTCGGCGGCTACCACAAGTATCGGCTCGGCACGCGGCTCGATCGGCTGCCGGCGCGCGGCACGCTGGCCGGGTTGATGGCGTGGCTGCCGACGGGAGCGATCGAGCGCACCGCTGCGCTCGCGGGCGAGGGGGCACGCCGCAAGTTCGCCCGCCACCGGTTCGCGACCGTACGCTCGCTGCTCGCGGCGCCGGGCGACGTCGGGCTGGCGGAAGCGCTGGTCGCCATGAACCTCGCGGAGTCCGATCTGACGGCACCCCGGGTCGAGGCGCAGCGGATCGGGCTTCGGGGAGCGAACGCGCACGCCGGGGGGCGATCGTACCTCGAAGGCGCCATGCTGCTCGACCGTGACGGCTACCTGCCGGACGACGTGCTGGTCAAGGTCGATCGCGCGACCATGGCGGTGAGCCTCGAGAGCCGAGCGCCGCTGCTCGATCACCGCATCATCGAGTTCGCGGCTTCGCTGCCGATCGAGTTCCTGGTCCAGGGCGGAGTCACCAAGCGCGTGCTGCGCGCGGTGCTCCATCGCCGGGTGCCGAAGGCCCTCGTGGAGCGGCCGAAGATGGGGTTCAGCGTCCCGCTCGGCCCCTGGCTGCGCTCGGGGCTGCGCGAGTGGGCTGGTGACCTCATCGGCACAGCCCCAAGCCTCGCGCCGGGCGTGCTGGACGCCGTGGCCTGCGATCGGCTGTTCGCGGCCCATTTGACCGGTCCCCGCGATCACTCACTGCGCCTCTGGCCAGTCCTGATGTACCTCGCCTGGGCACAGCGCAGGCGGACGTGACCCGGAGCGTCGTCTACACCTGCATCACCGGAGGCTACGACCCAATCCGCCCGCCTGAGCGGGTGGACCCGAGCCTCGACTACCTGTGCTTCACCGACGCGGACCATTGTCCCGCCCCCTGGCGGCGCCTGACGATTCCGGTGCACGGCCTCGATGCCCTGGACCAGAATCGCTACGTCAAGATGCACCCGCATCGGATCGAGGCGCTCGCGAAATACGACCTGAGCATGTACGTCGACGGTTCGATCGCGATCATCGGTGACCCGCTGGACCTGATTCGCCAGGTCGAGACACGCGACGAGCAGATCTTCGCCTACGAGCACCCGGATCGGAATTGCTTGTTCGATGAAGGCCTGGCGTGCGCGCTGGGAGGGCTCGGCTGGATCTGGCAGATCGATCGGCAGCTCGCACGTTATCGCGCCGAGGGATTCCCGGCACGACTCGGCTTGTTCGAAGCCAGCGTCCTCGTGCGCCGCAGGAGCCCGGAGCTGGAGCGCTTCATGGAGCGGTGGTGGGCCGAGTACCGGACCGGCGTGAAACGCGATCAGCTCTCGTTCACGTACGTCGCGTGGAAGGAAGGGGTCCGGATCGGCTCGCTGGGGCGCAGCGATCCGCGGTTCCTGCACCGGATCTTCCGGTTGGAACCGCACACGGACCGACCCGGGATCGGACCGCCGCTACGCAGGCGAATCAACCGCTTGCTGGCTCGCACCAACCTTTACAGCACGCTCACCGGCCCGCGCGAGATCTGAACGCCCCTTGAAACTAACCCGTCGCCTAATCCGTAATATCTAACATCTCGGGCTGCCGAGCTTAACTGGGAGGTCTCGTGAACACGAATCGTCTGCTGTGGATGCTGGTCGTGGCCGATGTCCTGCTCGCGTTCGCGTCGGTCGGGGCCGAGGGGTTCTTCGGCTGGACCCTCCCACCCGCGCTCGCGGCATACAACCATGCACGGTTCACGGGTTTCTCGATTTCAAGCGCGGGGGACGCGATCCATCTCCTGCTGTTGGCCACGACCGTGCTCTGTGCCTTCGCGGCCTGGATCGGCCTGGTGTCCTACTGGAGTTTCGCGCGGCGGCTCTATCTCGTCTCGTGGGCGATCTGGATCCTGGTCATCCTGGTCTCGGGACCGCGGGTGAGTACATCGCTCGGCGTTATATTCAGCGTGATGAACGCGATGGTTGGAGGAGTCATCCTCGGTCTCATCTACTTCTCCGATCTGGCTCATCGATACGAGCGAGCACCGGTCGAGAGCGTGGCACCGGCGGGAACCAGCCTCGGCGCTGGTCGGGCCTGATTTCCTTCCACTCGCCGTGGGCGCGCTCCCCCACGAGCGACTCGACTTCAAACCGCACCGCGCACGGCTCCGAGCGTGCTAGTCTCCCCCGTCCCCAGCGGGTGAACCGCCCGTCGTTCCGGTGTGTCTAAGCCTCATCCCACGAGGTCGAAATGAAGCTCGGTACCGCACTCGTCGTCGCCTGGTGTCTGCCCATCGCCTTGAGCGCCGCTGCCCATGCCGCGCCCGCCCGGCCCAGCGGCGCCGGCGCCACGTTCACCCAGGGCGGCGCCACCATCTGGTACGAGGTGCGAGGCACCGCCGGCGGGCGGCCGCTCGTGATGGTGAACGGCGGCCCCGGGTTCGATCACAACTACGTGTTGTGCTCCGACGCCTGGGACCACCTCGCCGGGACGCGGCGTGTGGTGTTCTACGACCAGCGCGGCAATGGCCGCTCGGGAGCGCTGCATCGCGGCGAATCGTGCACGCTCGCCGATCAGATCGCAGACCTCGAGGCCCTGCGCGCCCGCCTCGGCGCCGATCGCTTCGACTTGATCGGGCATTCGTGGGGCGGCTACCTGGTGATGGCGTATGCCGCGCGTCACCCTGAGCACGTCGCGCACTTGATCATCGCCGACTCGGCCGCGCCCAAATGGAGCGAGACCGAGTTCGTATTCAAGTACATCTATCCGGAAGGTATCGAGCACCAGGCGCAGCTCGACTTCGCGGACGCGGTAGGCGATTCCGCGTCCGGCAAGGCCAGCCTGCGCGAGTACCTGGGCATGCTGTTCCTCTCGACCGACAAGCGCGATGAGTTCCTGACACACGCGGATCAGTATCACTACTCGCGCCCGGTGAATCAGGCCCTGAATGCGGACCTTGCGAACTACGACATGTGGCCGGTGATCCGGACCTTCAAGATGCCCACGCTGGTGTTGACCGGGCGCTACGACCTGAACGTCGCGCCGAGCACCGCCTGGAAGATTCACCAGGCCATCGCGGGCTCGCAATGGCAGGTATTCGAGCGCAGCGGCCACCTGCCGTACTTCGAGGAGCCGGAGAAGTTCGTGCAGGTGGTGGACGGATTCCTGGGGACACCGTGAGCCGAACCTGCGAGTCGGTCCCCGGGCCCGTCACGCCGGTAGCCCCAGCGCACGGAAAATGGTGGAGCTGAACGGGATCGAACCGTCGACCTCCTGACTGCCAGTCCCTTCGGAGAGGTAGCACCAACGGGGATGAAGCGGGGTGAAGCGTAACGACCAGCGCAGCTTACACCCGAATGCCGACGAGAGGACGCGCGGCATGATCCCGGTCGATTCCGATGCGCTCCCCTACACTTGCCCTACAGCGATTCAAGTCAAACGCGGGGCCTTGGAAGGCGCATTTCCAAGACGGACGACTCCAACGAGTATAACGACGAAGGAGACAGAGGGGTTGAGGCCTACGACGACGAGGAGGTGTTCGATGAAGATGCGGCCGGCTTCTGAGCGCTTGAAACCGTTTCGCCCCGCGTCGGCCGTGAACATGGCCTCAAAGACCTTTCGCTGTCTTGTTCGGTGGCGGTTCCGCAGTCTGACGGTCTCGAAACTTTCTGACCACAATATCAACCGGCTCCCGCGGAACACGCTTCGCCACAAACAACTACACGCGGCCCCATGAGGTTAGCTCCTCGTGGGGCATTCTGTTTCTTGGGGACGGAATGGCACGCAATGGCATCCGTTGGGACTTTGGAGGGGTAGCCAAAGGGTAGCCACGGGGTGCGCCGATCACGAAACCCCGGGCGGCGTCCGCATCTTGGTTCAAGTAGTCGCGGGGGGAGCGGACGATCCTGCCGTGGAGCTGTCATTCACTGGCACATACTCGCAGCCGCCAAGCTCGGAGACCTGGACCGCTCGCAAATAGAAGACTACACCCGTCGAGGTGCAGGTGTTCTGGGACGACAGGCCAATGGTGACGTGGCAGACACGGATGAGATCAGCGTCGGCCTCAAACTTCCGTTCCACCAGGCGCGCATTCGTGAGGTGACCTCTCGGCGCCGGAGTTCGAAGAGCCGTGTCCGTCAGCGCACCACGGCGAAGTGCCTCGAGAGCGAACGGTTTCCCTGTGTGAGACGAACCACGTACACACCCGGGTTCATCACAGCCACGCCAGGCAGATGGACAAAGTGCCGACCAGGTCCCAGGGAACCGAGGGCGAGGCTCTGGATTTCGCGACCTAAGATGTCGAACAGGGCCACGTGCACTGGCTCAGAACTCGGCACCGCAAATGAAACGAGCAATGCCCGCGAAGCGGGATTCGGAAATGGCGCCTCGAGGATCATCGCAGACGGTGAAAGAAGATCCACTCCCGTCGTGACCGCTCCTACCATTCCTCCCGAGCTGACGTGCTGGGCATAGATGTCCACGCCCGAGCCGCGGTAGTCGTCCCAGTAGGCTATTGCGCCGCCAGCTCCGTCCGTCACGACATCGGGGTAGACTTGCTCGCCGGGAGCTGTGCACAGGGCGACGCCATTCTGGGCCCAGCCCGGGGCAATTGCTCCGGTTGCGGTGACGTGCTGGGCATAGATGTCGTATGAGCTCACGCTCCGCTGGTCGTACCAGGTGATGATTGCACCGCCATATCCGTCGGCAACGATCGCAGGATTGATCTGTATGCCGGGAGCGGTGCACACATGCGCTCCGTTCGGGGTCCAACGCGGATCGACGGTGCCCGAAGCGAGAACACGTTGCGCGAAGACGTCCCGGTCGAGGCCGTTGCGCGTATCCACCCAGGTCACGATGACACCGTCCGCGCCGTCGGAGGCAGCCGAATTGAATCGATCGCCGATCGCCTGCTCGTTGGTCGCATTGGAAACGAGGATGCCGCCGGGCGCGGAGACGATGTTTCCAAGAGCGTCGAGATGCTCGACCCAGACATTGTACGCGCCGTTGCGTCCGTCGGACGTGGCGACCCACACTCCGCCCGCGCCATCCGTGACCACGTCTGTCGCTCCTCCGATCGTGGGAATGAGCGAGCCGTCGTCGTTCCAGAGTCGCGAGCCGGAAGCATCGAGATGTTGGGCATAGAATCCGACACGGCCGTCGTCGACGAACACGATGACCGCGCCGCCCGCGCCGTCGGATGCCAAACAGTTGTTGCCAGCCAGCACCCGCTCGCCCGAGTCCGCGCAGACAGGGACGCCCCTGGGATCCCACGCCGGGACACCTGAAGCATCGATGCGCTGGCTGTACAGGTCATAATGGGACCTGTATCGAGGGGGCTCCGGTGGAGGCGCGCGGCGCAGATCCTCCCACAGAACGATGGCTCCGCCTCGTCCATCCGGCATGGCGGTATCAAAAATCTGCGCGCTGTCAGCCGTGCAGGCGCGAACCCCGTCCACGTTCCACAGCAACGCGCCGTCACCGTTCACTCGCTGCGCGAAGACCTTCGCGGGGCTGGCTCGGTAGTCTGTCCAGAAGATGATCACCCCGCCATGACCATCGGTCACCGCAGAACCCCCCTGCTGATATCCCGTGGCCGTGCAGACGCGAACGCCGCAGGTGGGCCATCCGGCCGGTGGCTGCCCCGAGGAGTCGATTCGCAGCGCGTGGATGAACGAACCTGAGGCTCCGGCGTCCTGCCAGGTGATGAAGGTCCCGCCCGATCCATCCGGCACCATTCCGGTGCGCCCCTGCTGACCGGGTCCGGCACAGATGCCTACACCATCGGTGGGCCATGCGCTCGTGGCGCATGCATCACCAATGGCCGTAGACTGTGAAGCGATGCCAGCAAGCAGGAAAGCCTGTAGCAATCGTCGCAGGGATCTTCGGAGCACCATGGTATTACGCACGCCCGTTTCTACACCGGACAGGGGGCAATGGGTCCGGGGAAGACTTGCAAACAAACTCGCCCGCGACCGGGGGATCGGCGCGCACTGCGCCCGCTTATGGTCAGCCATGACGAACTCCTTTCCAGTCCCCCAATGCGCGACTTCCCGGGGCGTCGCCTGTTCGAAGAGCGGCTCGCGGGATCCGTGACTGTGGGGCGTAAGCGGGCGAGCGGGTCTGATGAAACTGAGGTTACGCCTGGGAAACGCAGCGATCAGCCGCGAGCGTATCGGGCTCTGTCCGGCGTTGACTCGGACTTTCTCAGTTCGCGTCCTGCCAGACGTCTGCTCGCGCGGCGATTGTAGTCCTTGCCCAGTGCAAATGGCATCCCGGCCATGGTTCCGAGGCCATGCCGAAAACGTTCCCAGCGATCCAAAGGCTGGCGGCCCTATAACCAACGACTTCCGCCGCTCTGTTCAGCGTCCCGCAATGACCTCGTTTGTGAACGGGCTAGTAAACGGATTTCGCGCCCGTAGTTAAGCGAATCGCCCCCGCCATGAGGTTGCCAAGGGCGCGTGGCGCACTTCGACCTGCCCGCCGAGAGCCATATCCTCTTCAGCGCGAAGCACATGCCCCCAGGTCACACCTATAAAAGCTGAAACAGGTGGAAGCCAATGGTACTATGTGTGACTTGTGAGGTATGACTACCATGCCCGCTTCGTGGCTCCCGCCTCCGCGTTGATCGAATTGCGTTGGCTTCTTACCCCCGGAGTGCACTCATGCGACGCAAAACCGGAAGCTTCTCTTCGAGCGCCTAGATTTGCCTAGCAGGCTGCTGAAAAAGGACCGACGACGCGCACCGGGGAGCCTGCCGATGCACTCGTTCGCGAGCGGCGGTTCCGCTGAGCGGGGTGCTGGCGCCATATCGGTGATTCTGAACTCCGGAGTGTCGTTCTCATGCGA
>JBBRLX010000005.1:0-187338 GCA_038231135.1 Candidatus Eiseniibacteriota bacterium
GTCCGACGTGAGCGCCGGTACCTCGAGTTGCAGGTCCATGCGGTCGAGCACCGGCCCCGAGACCTTCGCAGCGTGCTGGGCATGCTCGGTCGGAGTGCAGACGCAGCCGCGCAGCGGGTGACCGAGCCAGCCGCACTTGCACGGGTTCATCGCGCCGATCACCAGCGAGCGTGCGGGGAAGCACGTCGTGCCCGAGGCGCGGGCCAGCCACACGCGTCCGGTCTCGAGCGGATCGCGCAGCGTGTCGAGCAGCCCGCGCTGGAATTCCGCCAGCTCGTCGAGGAACAGCACGCCGAGATGCGCGAGCGACAACTCGCCTGGCCGCGGGGGAGTGCCGCCGCCGATCAGGCCGGCGCGCGTCACCGAGGAGTGCGGCGAGCGAAACGGACGTTCGAGCATCAGGCCGCTGCCGGCGGGCCTCAGGCCCGCGGCCGAATGGAGCCGGGTCACCACCAGCGACTCCTCCGCGTCGAGCGGCGGCAGCACGCCCGGCAGCTTCTTCGCGAGCATGGATTTTCCCGAGCCCGGCGGTCCGACGAGCAGCAGGTGGTGGCCGCCGGCGGCGGCGATCTCGAGCGCGCGCCGCGCCATCGCCTGACCGCGCACCTCGGACAGGTCGCCGCCCTCCATGGCGCGGAGGGGATCGGCGGGGCCGGGCCGCGCGCGTGGCAGGTCCTCGCCGCGCAACCATGTCACCGCCTCGGCCAGGTTGGCGACGGCGTGCACGGTCAGGCCGCCGATCAGCGCGGCCTCGCCGGCGACCTCGGGCGCGCACAGCACGGTGGTGGTGCCGGCGCGCCATAGCGCCTCGGCCAGCGCGAGCGTGCCGCGTCCGCCGTACACGCGGCCGTCGAGCGCGAGCACGCCGATCGCCGCGGCGTTCGCGATGCGCTCGGGCGGCGCCTGGGCGGTGGCGACGAGCACGCCCAGCGCCATCGCGAGGTCGGCGGAGGCGCCTTCCTTGCGGCGTTCGGAGGGCGCGAGGTTCACTGTCACGCGGCGGTCGGGGAGCTGGAAGCTGGAATTGCGGAACGCCGGCCAGATGCGCTCGCGGGCTTCCCGCGCGGTGGCGTCGGGATGGCCGACGACGACGAAGCCCGGCAGGCCCTGTCCGACGTCGACCTCGCAATCGACGGGGAACGCCTCGAGGCCCCACAACGCCGCGGTGCGGATGCGGGCGAGCATGCACGACTCCGCGGGGGCGGGTTGACGCGTTCGCATCTGGCACAAGGCGTGCCCGACCACGTCACTCGCGCCCGCGGGCGCCGCGCGCTACAGATTCGTCATGACGTCGTGGGTGAGCTGCCACACGCGGTCCGCCGACAGCGGTTCGCCGCTGCGGACCAGCTTCACGCGCCCGTTGGAATCGAGCACCACGAATCCCGGAGACAGGTTGGCTCCGCGGCTGCCGCGCAGGCCGTACAGGGCTCCCACCTGGCCGGATACGTCCGTGAGCACGAGGAACGTCAGATTCTCGCGGTGGGCCTGCGTACGCACGTAGCGGGTCTTCTCGCGGCACACGGCGACGAGCTTGACGCCCATGCGCTGCATGTCGCTGTCGATCTTCGTGAGCTTGAGCAGCGGCGTCATGCGGTCGTTGAACACGAGCGCCACCCAGTCGCCACGCAGGCTCGACAGCCGGACGGGCTTGCCGGCCGACCCGTCCAGCTCGAAGTCGGGCGCCATCATCCCAACTTCGATGTGGGCGGCGGGATCCGAGTCAGAGCCGGGAACGATCGCGGCGCCGGCGGGGACATCGCGTGGTGACGACGGAGTCGACGTCTTCGTCGTCTCCTGGGCCAGTGCCGCAGAAGCCAGACAACATGCGAACCATAGGGCGAACAGCGCCGCCCACAACCGAGTGCGCTCTCGAGGGTACATCTCGCGCCTCCCGAAGGGTTGTTCAACGTGACAGATGCTGCCAGGACGTGGCTGAGGTGACCTCGACTAGGGTGCGCGGTCGTAGCTCATCAACGACTCGACCGCATCGCGCAGTGCGCGCAGGTTGGCGGGGGGAGTTGTGGGGGAGATCGAACAGCCGGGCGCGGCCAGCCAGCGCCGGCCACCGGACTGTTCGGATGCGCGGCGCAGCTCGGCCAGCGGAACGGCAGTGTCGTCCGCGAGCAGTGCGCCATCCTGGTCGATGCCCCCCATCACGGCCTGCTTCGCATGTGTCCGGGCCTGGGCGAGCGTGGGGTTCGTGGGATCCGTCATGGCCCACGACAACGCCTGCACCGGGTAGTCGGCGAATTCGAGCAGCAGGTTGTTGCGTTTGCAGACGTGCAGCACGTTGAACGGTGCGCGGGCCGCCGTGTGGAGCACGCGCAGGTCGTAGGGCCGCGACCACTCGCGCAGCTCCGCTGCCGAGATGAAGTCGCGCATGCCCCAGTCCACGGTCGCGAAGAAGATGCCGTCCGCGCCGGCGTCGAGCACGGCGGGCACGAACTTCTCGAACGTGCGCGTCACCGCCTCGAGCGCACCGCGCACGCGGTCGGGGGATTCGGTCATGTGAGCGCGCAGCGTCTGCGGCACGTCCACCATCTCGCCGAGCACGGCGAGCGGCGTGAACACCGTCTCGATGAGCGGCACGTCGGCGGGCAGGGCGCGGCGCAGCTGGCGCACGGCGTCGAGTTGCTCGGCGAACGCGCCGCGATCGGCCGGCTGTTCAGCGATGCGGCTCCAGTCGGCGGCGGTTTTCACCGGCCACGACTCGAGCACCGGTTTCTGATTCGGGACGCCGGAATACCGGTACGTCACGCCCCACGGCTCGACGTGATAGTGCTTCCGCGGGTTGAGCTTGATCCAATCCCATTGGTATTCGCGCTGGAACTCGAGCGTGGCCTGGACCAGCGCGTCGGCGGTCGATTCGCGGTGGTAGAAGTGGCCCCAGAACGAGATCGGTGGCCGGTCGAGCGGGCGGCCTTCGAGCGCTGCGATCACCCGCTCACGCGAAGTCATCATCGACCCTCCGGCCATGGGACGGTTCGAGCGCCGTGGTGCGCGAGTCTCGCGGAGCCGGGCGCCGAACATCGGGCATTGACTGTAGACCCGGGTCCCGGCGGGTACAAGAGGGAGCCTCCGTACGGCGCGATTGCGGCCTCCGGACCGCGTTCAGGAATCGTGAGATCTGGCCGCCGGTCTTGCATCCCGAACACCCGGAACGTAGCGTCAGGACATGCGTTCGCACGTCATGGCGTCCTGGCTGCTCATCCTGCTCGCAGTGCTCGCGTCCTGTGGTCACAGGCGCCAGGACTCCGAGGCCAACGTGCCGCTGCGCGTCGAGGTCCGTGCCGATTCGGGCGGTGCACAGCGGATGCGCGTGGGCGCGCCGCCTCGTGCGCGCATCTGGGTGGCCAGCGTGGCGCCGGTGCGATCGTCGCCGATGGAGGCCGATCTTCCCGAGGCGGCGCAGGATTCGGTGCTGCCGTCCGCTCCGTCACCGCCGATGCTCGAGATCGACGACGATCTCAAGGCGCCGATCCTCAAGAGCGGCACGGTCCTCGTCGTGCCGGCCCGCTACAGCCACAGCCGGACCGTGGAATCCGTCGAGCTCGACGTGCGCGTCGACGAAGTGGGCGAGGTGACGGATGCTCTCTGGGCGGGCG
Organism: Candidatus Eiseniibacteriota bacterium; assembly: GCA_038231135.1. Taxonomy (GTDB): domain Bacteria; phylum Eisenbacteria; class RBG-16-71-46; order RBG-16-71-46; family RBG-16-71-46; genus JANLWX01. Next base: position 3,606 of record JBBRLX010000005.1, read on the forward strand.
GATCGAACTCGACGGATCTGGTGCAGGCCGCGACCGAATGCGCGCTCCGGATGCGATTCTTCCCGGCACTCCAGGCCGGGCAGCCGCTGCCCGTGTGGTGCCGCCAGCGGTTCGACTTCGGCGGCTCGGCGCGTTGACGTCCTGTTAGTCCACGCGTGACCACACCTGGCGGGTGCGGGTCACCGCGAAGCCTTCCGAGCGGTAGAGGTCGAGCGCCGACTCGTTCTCGCCGTCCACGAGCAGTGTGATGCGGGGCGCATTCTGCGCCTGCAGCCACGCCACTCCCCAGCGCAGCAGCGCGCGCCCGAGACCGATGCGCCGCGCGGCCGTCACCGTACCCACGACCGCGATCTCGCCGCGCTGGGGCCGCAGCTCGTTGCGGCAGAAGCCCACGCACGCGCCGTCGCGATAGGCCAGCGCCAGTCCGTCCGGCCGGAACCCCGGGAGCGCGGCCAGCGCCCGGTTGTCCTCGGGGCGCGTGCGCACGAAGTGATAGTGCTTCGCAAACGAATCGTTGTAGGCATCGTTCCAGTCGTGCAGCGCCTGCTCGGTGCCGTCGAACACCCGCAGTTCGATGCCGTCGGGCATGCGATGGCCCGGCGCCGTTCCGCGCGGGCGCTCCATCATCCAGAAATACCGGGCGTGGCGGAATCCGTTGTGCCCGGCCAGACCCTGCGCCCCCGCGTTCGGGATCCAGGCGTTGAGCGACAACTCGTGGACCGGAGCTGCCTGCGCCTTCAGCGCCGCGATCGCGCCCGTCAGCAGCCGGGTGCCGATGCCGCGGCGACGATGCGACTCGATCACCCCGAGCCGCACCGCGGCGAACGGCGCGGGCGTGCTGGGCAGCACGTACACCAGCGCGAATCCGACCGGGGTGCCCTGATCGCGCGCGATCCACGTCAGCTCGCGCGGATGGAACGGATCGTCGCACGCGGTCTGCACCCGGCCCTGCCAGACTTCGAACTCGTCGGCCAGCGATGGATGCTCGACGACCGTGGTGAGCGCCGCGACATCCAGGTCCGGCGCGATCGTGGCCGTCATGAATTCCTCAGGGGGTCCTTGCGAGTGGCCGGTTGCGGCCGCAGGATGCCACGCTGCGTTGACCGCCCACAACCGCGGATGTAGCGTCCGCGCATGGCCACGAACTCCACGCCGCGCGCGGGCGGCGCGGCCGAACCTCCCCTCGCCCCGGTGCCCGTCATGACCCCCTGGACCCCGTTCGACCGCGCGCGCATGACCGAAATCGTCGGGCGGTTCGCGGGCCGGCGCGTGGCGGTGCTCGGCGACGTGATGCTCGACCACTATCTATGGGGGCGCGTCGAGCGCATCTCACCCGAAGCTCCGGTGCCGGTCGTGGAGGTCGAGCGCGAGACCTGGTCGCTCGGCGGCGCCGGCAACGTGGCGGCGAATCTGCGGTCGCTCGGCGGCCACCCGGTGCTGTTCGGCGTGGCGGGCGCCGACGAGTCCGGCGGCGCGCTGCGGGCGGAGCTTGAACGCCGCGCCGTGGACGTCGCCACGCTGGTCGAGGATGCCGGCCGCCCCACCACCGTCAAGACCCGCATCATCGCGCATTCCCAGCAGGTGGTGCGCGCCGATCGCGAGTCGCGGGCCGACGTCGCGGGCGCGGGTCTCGCCCGGCTCACGGCGGCGATCGAGCGCGAGCTACCGCGCTGCGAGGCGCTGATCATCAGCGACTATGGCAAGGGCGTGATCCATCCGGGCACACTCGAGATCGCGCTCGCGCTCGCGCGCGGCGCGGGAATTCCGGTGTGCGTGGATCCCAAGGAGAGCCACATCGATTCCTACCGCGGGGTGAGCATCCTGACGCCGAATCAGCACGAGGCGGGCTGGGTGCAGGGCCGGCGCATCGTCGACGATGCCAGCCTGCTCGAGGTCGGCTGGGGGCTGCAGCACAGGCTCGACGCCGAAGCCGTGCTGGTGACGCGTGGCGCCGACGGCATGAGCCTGTTCGAGCGCGGCGGCCGGTACACGCACCTCGGCACCGCCGCGCGCGAGGTCTACGACGTCACCGGCGCGGGCGACACGGTGGTGAGCGTGGTCGCGATCGCGCTCGCGGCGGGCGCCGACTACCCGGCCGCCTGTCAGCTCGCGAACCATGCGGCGGGCGTGGTGATCCGCGAGGTGGGCACCGCCACCTGCACGGTCCCGGTGCTGCTGGCGTCGCTCGACGCGAGCGCGTGACCGGCGGCGTGCCCGGGCCAAGGGTGCGTGACGCGCTCGCCGGCTGGCGGGCGGCGGGCGAACGCATTGTGTTCACGAACGGGGTGTTCGACCTGCTGCACCTGGGCCATGTCGAATACCTCGAGGACGCGCGTGCGCTCGGCGACCGGCTGGTGGTCGGCGTCAACTCCGACGCGTCGGTCCGGCGCCTCAAGGGGCCCGAGCGCCCGCTGGTGCCGGCTGCCGAGCGCGCGGAGCTGCTCGAGGCGCTCGACTGCGTGGACCTGGCGGAGATCTTCGAGGACGACACGCCGCTCGCGCTGATCGAAGCGATCGTTCCCGACGTGCTCGCCAAGGGCGGCGACTGGGAGCTCGACCGCATCGTCGGCCGCGAGTTCGTGGAATCCCGCGGCGGACGCGTGGTGAGCGTCCCGCTGCGCGACGGCGTCAGCACCACGCGGCTGATCGAGCAGATCGTGGCGGGACGGAGCGCCGCCGACCGCGCTTGATTCCGCTTCGCCCCGCCGATTAAGGTACTTCGTCCCTTTTCCTGCCGGGCCGCAACGCCCGGCCGCGCGCCGGACGCACGATCGCCGCGATCCGGCGACCGCCCGGCTCGTTCCAGGCAGCGGTAACGGGACACCACTCACGATGCACCCGCCTGCTCGGTATGGTTCGCATCCGACCTCGCGCGGCCGCCCGCGGAGACTTCGATGTCCGAGAACTTCATGAATTGGATCGGGGGCCACTGGGTCCCCGCACGTTCGGGCCGTACGTTTCCCAATCACAATCCGGCGACCGGCGAGGAGATCGGCAGGTTCCCGGCCTCCGACGCCGCGGATGTCGCCGCCGCCGTCGCGGCGGCCCAGGCGGCCAAACGCGCGTGGCAGCTCACGCCCGCGCCCAAGCGCGCGGAGCTGCTGTTCCGGCTGGGTGGGCTGCTCGCCGCCCAAAAGGAACCGCTGGCCCGCGCCGCGACCCGCGAGATGGGCAAGATCCTGATCGAGACCCGCGGCGACGTTCAGGAAGGTATCGACATGGCGTTCCTCGCCGGGGGCGAGGGACGCCGGATGTACGGCGTCACCACGCCCAGCGAGATGCCGAACAAGTGGGCGATGTCGGTGCGTGCGCCGGTCGGCGTGGTCGGAGTGATCACGGCCTGGAACTTCCCGCTCGCCGTGCCCACCTGGAAGATCTTCCCGGCACTCGTCGCCGGCAACACCGTGGTGTTCAAGCCCTCGGAGCTCGCGCCCGAGACCGGCGTGAACCTGGCGCGGCTGCTGGAGGAGGCGGGACTGCCGCCCGGCGTGCTGAACCTGGTGCACGGTGACGGTGCCGGCTGCGGCACGCCGCTCGTGCAGCACCCGGGCATCGATCTGGTGTCGTTCACGGGCTCGAACCCCGTCGGCACGTGGATCGCCGAGCAGTGCGCCCGGCTCGGCAAGCGCGTGTCGCTCGAGATGGGCGGCAAGAACGCGGTGATCGTGATGGATGACGCCGACCTGGAGCTGGCGGCCGATGCGCTGGCGTGGAGCGCGTTCGGCACCACCGGCCAGCGCTGCACCGCGTGCAGCCGGGCGATCGTCCACGACCGCGTGCACGACACCATGCTCCAGCTCGTGGTGCAGCGCGCGAACGCGATCAAGCTCGGCGACGGGCTCGACCCCGCGACCCAGATGGGCCCGGTCGTGAGCGAGCGGCAGCTCGAGCGCGTGCACGAATACGTGAGAGTCGGATCCGGCGAGGGCGCGAAGGTGGCGGTGGGCGGCGAGCGGGCGCGCGAGGGCGCACTGGCGCACGGCTCGTTCTACCGGCCGACCGTGCTCGCGGGCGTCGCGCCCGGCATGCGGGTGGCGCAGGAGGAGATCTTCGGCCCGGTGCTGTCGTTCCTGAGCGTGGGATCGCTGGAGCAGGCGATCGAAGTCAACAATCGCACGCCCTACGGACTGTCGTCCTCGATCTTCACAGCCGACGTGAACTCGGCGTTTCGCGCCATGCGGGATCTCGAGACCGGCATCGTCTACGTGAACCATGGAACCACGGGGGCCGAGACGCACCTGCCGTTCGGCGGCGTGCGGGGCACCGGGAACGGTCACCGCGAGGCCGGCCACACCATGCTGGACGCATTCACCGAGTGGAAGAGCATCTACGTCGATTTCAGCGGCCGGCTGCAGCGCGCCCAGATCGACAACGCCTGATGGCGGCCAGCATGGCGCGAACCGGAACGGCCACGGCGCCGAGCGGCGCTAAGGAGACGCGATGAACCTGCACGAATACCAGGCCAAGGACCTGTTCGCCCGCTATGGCCTCCCGGTGCTGCCGGGGCAGGTGGCGAGCACGCCGGAAGAGGCGCGGTCGATCGCCGCCTCGATCGGCGGCACCGTGGTGATCAAGGCGCAGGTGCAGGTCGGCGGCCGCGGCAAGGCCGGCGGCGTCAAGCTGGCGCAGTCGCCGGGCGAGGCCTACGACAAGGCGCGCGACATCCTGGGGCTCACCATCAAGGGGCTGCCGGTGCGCAAGGTGCTGGTCGCGCAGGCCGCCGACATCGCGGCCGAGTTGTACCTGTCGATCGTGCTCGATCGCGCGAGCAAGCTGCCGCTGATCATGCTGTCGGCGGAGGGTGGCGTGGACATCGAGGAGGTCGCGCGGGTCGCGCCCGGGAAGATCATCCGCCGCCACATTCCGCTCGCCGGCATTCGTTCGTACGAGGCACGCGCGCTGTTCAAGCCGCTGATGAAGGACCCCAGGGCCGCGTCGCAGGCGGCCGACATCCTGCTCAAGCTGTGGCGCGCGTACACGGACGGCGATTGCACGCTCGCCGAGATCAATCCGCTCGCGATCACCCCCGAGGGCCGGGTGATCGCGCTCGACGCCAAGGTGATCCTCGACGACAACGCCGAGTTCCGGCACCGCGAGTGGGACACCTGGCGCGACCCGGACGACGAGACCCCGGGCGCGCGGCTCGCGCGCGAGAAGGGCCTGTCGTACGTGAAGCTCGACGGCGACATCGGCTGCGTCGTGAACGGCGCGGGCCTCGCGATGGCCACGATGGACCTGGTCAAGCACTATGGCGGCGAGCCCGCGAACTTCCTCGATATCGGCGGCTCGTCGAATCCCGAGAAGGTGACGGCGGCGTTCCGCATCATCACCGGGGACTCGCACGTGCGCGCGATCCTGTTCAACATCTTCGGGGGCATCACCCGCTGCGACGACGTCGCGAACGGCATCGTGCAGTCGCTGCGCGAGACGCCGCTCGAGGTGCCGCTGGTGATCCGGCTCACCGGCACGAACGAGGAGCTGGCGCGGAAGATCCTGGCGGATCACGGGCTCGGCGCCACGACCAGCATGGACGAAGCGGTGCGCATGGTGATCGAAAAGGCGCAGGAGGTGACGGCGTGAGCATCCTGATCGACAAGAACACGCGGCTCGTGGTGCAGGGCATCACCGGCCGCGACGGCGGATTCCACACCCGCCAGATGCTCGACTACGGCACCCGCGTCGTGGCCGGCGTCACGCCGGGCAAGGGCGGCGAGAGCGTTCATGGCGTCCCGGTGTTCGACAGCGTGCAGGAGGCGGTGCAGGCCGCGCGCGCGAACACCGCGGTGATCTACGTGCCGGCGCCGTTCGCCGCGGACGCGATCTGGGAGGCCGCCGACGCCGGCGTGAGCCTGATCGTCTGCATCACGGAGGGCGTGCCGGTGCGCGATGCGCTCGGCGCCTATCATCATGTGGCGGAGCTGCGCGCGGCGAACGGCGCGGGCGCGTGGCCGCGGCTCGTCGGGCCCAACTGCCCGGGCCTCATCAGTCCCGGGCTCAGCAAGGTCGGCATCCTGCCCGGGCACATCTGCAAACCGGGGCCGATCGGCGTGGTGTCGCGCAGCGGCACGCTCACCTACGAAGTGATCCACCAGCTCACCCACGCCGGCCTCGGCCAGTCGACCTGCCTCGGCATCGGCGGCGACCCGGTGATCGGCACGTCATTCGTGGATGCGCTCGAGTTGTACGAGGCGGACCCCGCGACCGAGGCGATCGTCCTGATGGGGGAGATCGGCGGCACCGACGAAGAGGACGCCGCGCGGTTCGTGAAGCGCCACGTGAAGAAGCCGGTGGTCGCGTTCATCGCCGGCCAGACCGCGCCTCCCGGCAAGCGCATGGGCCACGCCGGCGCCATCATCTCGGGCGGCTCCGGCACGGCGGCCGAGAAGATGGCGGCGTTCGAGGCCGCCGGAGTTCCGGTCGCGCGCATCCCGTCCGAGATCCCGGCGCTGATTCGCGAGGTGATGGGCCGCCGCCGCCCCCGCAGCACGGTCGCGGCGGGCCCCGGTGCCAGGCGCCCTGCACGCCAGGAACCGCGGGCGGCGAAGCCGCGGCCACGCGCCGCCGCGCGTGCGGGCGCGGCCGTCCCCCGGGCGGGTGCGGCCACGGCCCGCCCACGCGCTGCGGCGCCGCGGCCACGCGCGACCGCCACCCGCAAGCGCGCGGCCGCGTCCCGCGCAACGTCCGGATCGGCGAAGGCGTCCGCGGCCAGGCGGCCTGCGGCGCGCAATGCGTCCCGCCGGCCGGTCGCCCCGGCGCGCACCGCCGGGTCGCGCGCGGCGCGGCCGGCCCGCAACGGCGCGCGGCCCGGCGGGGGTGCCCCGGCGCGCGCCACCTCACGAGCTTCCCGGTCCCCGCGGCGACCCGCCCGCGCCGGGCGCCGAGGCTGACCGATCATGTATCCTGTCCGCCGGCAGCGCATCCGCTCGGGATTCGCGCCGGTAACGCTCAAGGAGGACTGAAGTGTCGCTGGAACGCACGCTGTTCATCGTCAAACCGGATGCCGTCGGTAGGAACCTGATCGGAAAGATCCTCGCCCACGTGGAGCACGACGGGTTTCGCATCGTCGAAGCGCGGCTCGCGCAGCTCACCCGCGAGCAGTGCCAGGAGTTCTATTCCGAGCACCTGGGCAAGCCGTTCTTCAACGATCTCGTGGGCTACATGACCTCGGGGCCGGTGATGCTCACGTGTCTCGAGCGCGACCAGGCGATCACGCGGCTGCGCGAAGTCGTGGGCGCCACCGATCCCGCCCAGGCGGCCCCGGGCACGATTCGCAAGCTGTACGGCGAGAGCAAGCAGGCGAATTCCGTACATGCCTCGGATAGTTCCGCCAGCTCGGAGCGCGAAGTAAAGCTGTTTTTCGGAGTGGCGGCGCTGTCGCGCTAGAACACCCAAGTTCGGGTCTCGACGATCCTCGAACGAAGTGCGCCCGGAATTTGTGTGACGAATCGCTACGATGTTTAGTTCCGGGTGTTCGCACCGGCCGTTGGGGGTCGCATATCGGGGATTCCTGACGATTTTCGTCGCTGCCGGGCGCGCCATTCCCTAATATTAGAGAAGATGGCCTTGCTGCGTAGTCTCTCTCATCGGGTGTTCTCCCCGGCCTCGATCCCGTTCCTTGCGGGGATCTCCGCGCGCCTGCGTTCCGGCGCCGCCGCCGATACCGCCATGGCCTCCATTCGGGGACCCGGCGGCGACGGGCTCGACACCGCCTACTCGCTGGGGTCCCGCGAGATGTCGGACGCGCCCCAGCACGTGCCGGTTCGGCCACTGCCGATCGCGCGGCCGACGTGCGCGTTCACGGTCGACGTCGAGGATTGGTACCAGTCGAGCATGGACTACGACGCGCCGATCTCGGACCGCGTGGTCCGCAACGTCGACCGGGTATGCGCGCTGCTCGACGAGTGCGGCGTCAAGGGCACGTTCTTTATCCAGGGCAAGGTCGCCGAGGCATTCCCCGGCATGCTGCAGCAGTTGCTCCGGCTGGGCCACGAGATCCAGTCGCACGGCTACAGTCACCGGCCCCTATACGGCATGGACCGCAAGGCGCTGGCCCATGAGCTCAGCATGGCGGTGCGGACGGTGGAGGACGCATGCGGGGTGCGGGTGACCGCGTTTCGCGCTCCCGACTTCTCGATCCTGCCACAGAACCTGTGGGCGCTCGAGACGCTGGCCGAGCACGGTTTCGAGGTGGATTCGTCGATCTTCCCGATCCAGACCCGTCGCTACGGCGTGCCCGGCTGGGGATTCGAGCCGCGCCACGTGTCGCTCGGCAACGGCGCCAGCATCTTCGAAGTGCCGGTCGCGATCGGCAAGCTCGGGCCGGTGACGCTGCCGGTGGCGGGCGGCGGCTACTTCCGCCTCATGCCGCTCGCGGTGCTCGACAGCGCGATCCGCTCCATCCTCGACGCCGGCCGTCCGGTCGTGATCTACTGTCACCCCTATGAGTTCTGCCCCGAAGAGATGGACGAGTATCGTGGACGCGTCCCCACGTTCTACCGGCTGCACCAGAGCGTCGGACGCGGCTCCCTCATCCGGCGCTTCCGGCACCTGCTCCAGGCGTTGCCGTTCGGGCGTTTCGACGACGTGATCGCGGGATGGCCGGGCGCCTGAACCTCACGTTCCTCACCACCGACGACCCCATCTACCTGCCCGCGTTCTACGATCGCGTGTTGTCGCTCTGGGGTGATCGCACCGCCGCCGTCTACGTGGTGCCTCCGCTCTACAAGAAGCAGACGCCCGCGGATGCCGCGCTGCGGTACGCGAACACGTTCGGCTACGGCGCCGCCGCGCACCTGGCCGTCCGCGTCGTAGGCGCCAGGCTGCGGCGGGAGTCGATCGCCGCGTCGTGCGCGCGCCATCACGTGCGCTGCGAGGACATCGCCGACGTCAACGCACCGGAGTTCATCGACCGGCTGCGCGGCGAGGCGCCCAGCGTGCTGGTCTCTGTGAGCTGCCCGCAGATCTTCAAGCGCCCGCTCATGGAGGTGCCGCCGCTCGGGATCCTCAACATCCACGGGGCGATCCTGCCGCAGTACCGCGGAGTGATGCCGAGCTTCTGGATGATGGCGAACGGTGAGCGCGAGGCGGGCGTGACGATCTACTTCGTGGACGACAAGATCGATTCCGGCGAGCGCGTCGGGCAGCGGATCTTCCCGATCCTGCCCGCCGAGACGCTCGACGGCTTCCTCGTGCGCTCCAAGGCGCTGGCCGCCGACCTGCTGCTCGAGGTACTGGACGGCCTCGAGGGGGGGACGCTGACCCGGCAGCCGCTGGATCTGTCGGCCGGATCCTACTTCTCGTGGCCGGACGCGGACGCGGTACGCCGGTTTCGGAGCACCGGGCGCCGGATCTGGTAAGGTTCCGCCACCAGGACACCCCGGAAACGACGCCGGGGCGTGTGCCGCAGGGCCGGAATCTGCCGGTCCGAGGCGGCTGGACCGTTCCCTCGAGGGTGTGCTAGCTTTCGACGTTCAGGTCCCGCGTCGGCGGGCTTATTTGTATGTCAGGTTTGACGATCGAACTCGCGGGACTACCTGCCGGCGCAAGCCGTGTACGGCTCGAGGCGGAGCCCGCGGAACTGGAGCTCGACACCTCGGAATGGACCCGTCCCGTGGGGGCGGACCTCCAGGTGGAGAAGAGCGGAGAACGGCTTACGATCCGGGGCGAGCTCCGGACGGTCGCCGCTCTCGAGTGTGTGCGTTGCCTCAATCATTTCGAGATGCCGGTCATCGTGCCGCTCGACGTGTTTGCGGAACGCTCCGGCACCGGTTCCCGCCACGAGCAGGAAGAGCTCGAGCGCGACCGGTACATGAAGTTCCACGATGGGCGTAAGGTTGACCTCCGCGAGGAGGCGCACGACGCGCTGTTGCTGGAGATTCCGTTGGCGCCCTGTTGCCGGGAGGATTGCCGGGGGTTGTGCCTCCGCTGCGGCGCCGACTTGAACGAAGGGCCGTGCGCTTGCTCCGTCGACACCTGACGGTGGTCGCGCACAGCCCCGATCGACGGAGGATCCCGATTCATGGCGGTACCCAAGCGCAGACACTCGTCCACGCGCGGCAAGAAGCGCCGCACGCACTGGAAGCTCACCGCTCCCGGGCTGCATCGCTGCGATCATTGCAGCAGCCCAAAGCTTCCCCATCGCGTGTGCGCCAACTGCGGCTACTACGACGGCGAAGAGATCTTCACGCCGCGCGAAGAATAATTCCGGACATTCGATCCACATCATGACCTCGATCCCGCGCATCGGCATCGACGCGATGGGGGGCGATTTCGGGCCTTCCGTCGTCGCCGAAGGCACCGTGCTGGCCTTCCGCGAGATGCCGAACCGCTTCGAGGTCACGCTGGTCGGCGACGAGCAGGAGATCGGGCGCGCGCTGAAGCGAGTGCACGCCGACGGCCTGCCGATCCACGTGGTGCACGCCTCCGAGCGCATCGACATGGCCGAGAAGGCCGTCGCCGCGGCGCGCCGCCGCGGGCATTCGTCGCTCGGCGTGCTCACCCAGCTCCACAAGGACGGCAAGCTCGACGCGATCTTCAGCGCCGGCAACACCGGTGCCGTGGTCGCCACCGCGCTGCTCGGCCTCGGCCGGCTTGAATCGGTGTCGCGCCCCGCGCTCGCCGCCTACATGCCGAATCCCGGCGGCGGCACGATCGTGCTCGACGTGGGCGCCAACTCCGAGTGCAAGGCGTCCTACCTCGTGCAGTTCGCGCACATGGGCTCGGTGTACGCCCGCTACCTGCTGGGGCGCGAGAATCCGCGCGTGGGCCTGCTGTCGATCGGCGAGGAGGACACCAAGGGCAACTCGCTGGTGCTCGAATCGCTGCCGCTGCTGCGCCGCGCCAAGCACCTGAACTTCATCGGCAACGTCGAGGGCCGCGACGTGTTCAAGGGCACCTGCGACGTCGTGGTGACCGACGGCTTCACGGGCAACGTGGTGCTCAAGACCGCGGAGAGCGTGGCGGGGCTGCTGGCGCACAAGGTGCGCGAGGAGCTGAACCGCGACATGCTCGCGCGGCTGGGCGCCCTGTTCCTGATGCCGGCGCTCCGCCGGCTCAAGGCCGAGATCGACTGGGAGGAATATGGCGCGGCGCCGCTGCTCGGCGTCAACGGCGTGTGTTTCATCGGCCACGGCGCCAGCCGCTCCAAGGCGTTCCACAGCGCGATCCGCACCCTCACGCGGTTCGTCGAGCATCGGGTGAACGAGCACATTCGTGAGGAGATTCTGGCGGACCATGTCAGCGCAGCCTGACGCCATCCGCGGTGCGACGATCACCGGCACCGGCATGTACGTGCCGGACCGCGTGCTCACGAACGCCGACCTCGAGCGCATGGTGGAGACCTCGGACGAGTGGATCCGCGAGCGCACCGGCATCGCCGAGCGCCACATCGCAGCGGAAAACCAGGCCTCGTCGGATCTGGCGGTGGAGGCCGCGCGCGCCGCGCTCGACATGGCCCGGCTGGCCCCTGAGGACGTGGACCAGATCATCGTCGCCACCACCACGCCCGACCGCTTCCTGCCGTCGTGCGCGTGCACGGTGCAGGCGAAGCTCGGCGCCAGGAACGCGGCGGCCTACGACGTGTTCGCGGCGTGCACCGGATTCGTGTACGGCATGGGCCTCGGGCGCGGACTGATCGGCACCGGCATCGCCGACACCGTGCTGCTGATCGGGGTCGAGACGCTGTCGCGCATCGTCGACTACACCGATCGCAACACCTGCGTGCTGTTCGGCGACGGCGCCGGCGCCGCGGTGTTGCAGCCGTGCGCCCCCGGCGACGGCATCGTCGGCGTGTCGATGCACAGCGACGGGGTGCTGGGCGACCTGCTCGAAGTGCCGGCCGGCGGCGCCGCGATGCCGGCCTCGCACGCCACCGTCGACGCCCGCGGGCATTTCATCCGGATGCGCGGCAAGGAACTGTTCAAGGTGGCGGTGCGCGGCATGGAGGACAGCATGCGGCAGGCGCTCGACATGGCCGGGCTCGCGGCCTCGGACCTCGACATCGTGATCCCGCACCAGGCGAACCGGCGCATCATCGACGCCGTGTCGCAGCGGCTGCAGGTTCCGGAACAGCGCATGGTGATCAACATCGACCGGTTCGGCAACACGTCGTCGGCATCGATCCCGATCACACTCGACGAAGTCGTGCGGGCCGGGCGCGTGAAACCGGGCGATCGCGTGGGGTTCGTCGCGTTCGGCGGTGGCGCCACGTGGGGCGCATCGGTGGCGCGCTGGACACTGCCGGTCCCGGTGGGCACCGATGCCACGCTGGCGGCCGCCGCCGGAGCGCGTGCGTGAAGCTGGCATTCCTGTTCCCCGGCCAGGGCGCCCAGCAGGTCGGCATGGGCCGCGCGCTGGCCGACGCCCATCCCGCGGCGCGTGCGGTGTTCGACGCCGCGGATCGCGCGCTGGGCTATTCGCTCAGCGCCATCGCGTGGGAGGGGCCCGACGACGAGCTGCGCAAGACCGTGAACGCCCAGCCCGCGCTGCTCACCCACAGCGTCGCGGCGCTGCGGCTGCTCGAGGCCAAAGGCCTGCACCCGTCGTGGGTCGCGGGTCACAGCCTTGGCGAGTACTCGGCGTGCGTCGCGGCCGGCGTGCTCGCGTTCGACGACGCCGTGCGGCTCGTGCACCGGCGCGGCGAGCTGATGTACCGCGCGGGGCTCGACCACCCGGGGGCGATGGCGGCGATCCTCGGGCTCGACGCGCCGGCGATCGAGGCGGTGTGCGCGGAGGCGGCCCCGGCGGGGGTGGTGCGCGCGGCGAATCTCAATGCGCCCGGCCAGGTCGTGATCTCGGGCGAGGTGGCCGCGGTGGAGCGTGCGTGCGTGCTCGCCCGGGAACGCGGAGCGAAACGCGCGATCCGGCTCGAGGTGAGCGGCGCGTTCCATTCGCCGCTCATGGAATCGGCGGCCCGGGGGCTGTCCGAGTCGCTGCGCGCGACGCCGTTCCGCGACGCCGCGTGCCCGGTGTTCGTCAACGTGTCGGCGGCGCCGCTCACGCAGGCGGCCGCGCTGCGCGAGGCGCTCGAGCGGCAACTGCTGGGCGCGGTGCGCTGGGAGGAGTCGATGCGCGCGCTGGCGGCCGCCGGTCCCGACGCCTGGGTCGAAGTGGGCACGGGCCGCGTGCTGCGCGGTCTGCTGCGGGGCATCGCCGGCGACGCGCGGCTGCTGGGGGCGGATGATCCCGACAGCGTGGCCGCGACGCTGCAGGCGCTGGGTGGCGTGCCGGCGGCCGGGCGGACCTCGTGACAGACACCGCCGGGTTGCCGATGACGGATCCCACGGCCGAACTGGCCGGCCAGGTCGCGTTCGTGACCGGCGGCGCCTCGGGCATCGGACTGGCCGTGAGCCGGGTGCTGGCGGCGCGGGGCGCGACGGTTGCCATGTTCGCGCGCAACGCCGGACGCGCCGATGCGGCCGCGCAGTCGCTGCGCGACGCCGGCCGCGGCGCCCGCGCCTACGCGGCCGACGTGGCGGACACGGCATCGGTCGACCGGGCATTCGCGGCCGCGGTGGCCGAGCTGGGCCGCGTGGACATCCTCGTCAACAACGCCGGCACCACGCGCGACGGCAGCTTCATCCGCATGGACGACGCGCAGTGGGAGGAAGTGCTCAATACCAATCTGCAGGGGGCGTTCCGCTGCTGCCGCGCCGTGGCGCGCCCGATGATGAAGGCCCGCGCCGGCCGCATCGTGAACATCTCGTCGGTCGTGGGACTCATGGGCAACGCGGGGCAGGCGAACTATGCGGCGTCCAAGGCGGGCCTGATCGGGCTCACCAAGTCGCTGGCCCGCGAGCTGTGCAGCCGGGCGATCACGGTGAACGCCGTGTGCCCGGGATTCATCGAAACCGACATGACGGCGCGTCTGCCCGAAGCCGCCCGCGCGGACCTGCTCGGCAGGATCCCGCTCGGGCGGCTCGGACGCGCCGAGGAAGTGGCCGAAGTGATCGCGTTCCTGGCTTCGCCGCGCGCGTCCTATGTGACCGGACAGGTCTGGACCGTCGACGGCGGCATGGTGATGTGAAGCAGCTGTTCCCGAGTACCAACAAGGAGGTGAATCCAGTGGCAGCATTCAGTGAAGATCGGGTGAAGGAGATCATCGCGAAGGAGCTCGAGGTCGAGGCGAAGCAGCTCACGCCCGAAGCCAAGTTCATCGAGGATCTCGGAGCCGATTCGCTCGACATCGTGGAATTGGTCATGGCGCTCGAGGAGGAGTTCGGGATCGACATCCCGGACGAGGACGCCGATAAGATGAAGACGGTCGGCGATGCCTTGAACTACCTGAAGTCGCACGCGACTGCCTGACCTGAACACGCCCCATCCCGCCGGATCCGCCCTCGCGCATCGCAAGACGTCGAGGGCCGGGTGCCGGCCCCGGGCTTTCCATTCGAGGTAGATCGATGTCCGAACACGGGCACCGGGTGTTCGTCACCGGGACCGGCGTGGTATCGCCGCTCGGCAACCGCACATCCGAACTCTGGAGCAACCTGATCGCCGGGAAATCCGGCGCGGGTCCGATCACGCGCTTCGACACGTCGAACTACGATACCCGGTTCGCCTGTGAGGTGCGGGACTTCAGCGTCGAGGGCATCATCGACCGCAAGGACGCCCGGCGCATGGATCGGTTCGTCCAGTATGCCGTGGTCGCCACCCGGGAGGCGCTCGACAGCGCCGGGATCGACGTCGAGGTTCTCGACCCGGAACGGATCGGAGTGATCGTCGGTTCGGGCATCGGCGGCATGGAGACGTTCGAGACCCAGCACAGCGTGTTGATGGAGCGTGGTCCGGCCCGCGTGAGTCCGTTGTTCATTCCCATGATGATCTCGGACATGGCCGCGGGCCAGGTCTCGATCCAGTTCGGGCTGAAGGGGCCCAATTTCTGCACCGTATCGGCATGCGCATCGGGTGCGAACGCCATCGGAGAGGCACTGCGCCTCATCCGGGCGGGCGATGCCGACGTCATGATTGCGGGAGGCAGCGAAGCGACCATCACGCCGATGGCGCTCGCCGGTTTCGGCAATCTGCGCGCCCTGTCCACACGTAACGACGACCCCCTGCATGCCAGCCGTCCGTTCGACCAGGATCGGGACGGGTTCGTCATCGGGGAAGGCGCGGGAGTGCTCGTTCTGGAATCGGAACGGCACGCCCGAGGCCGAAACGCACCGCTGATCTGCGAGCTCAGCGGCTATGGCGCGTCCGGGGACGCGTTCCACATCACGGCGCCCAGCACCAGCGGTGAGGGCGCCGCGCGCGCGATGAAACGCGCGCTCGAGGACGCGAACTTGAACCCGGAAGATATCCAGTACGTCAACGCCCACGGCACCTCGACCCCCGCGGGAGACCCCATCGAGGTCTTCGCGGTGAAGTCGGTGTTCGGCGAACACGCGCGCCGGATCATGATGAGCTCGACAAAGTCCATGACGGGACACCTGCTGGGTGCCGCCGGCGGACTCGAAGCGGTGGCGGTCGCGATGACGATCGCAGAAGGGGTCGTTCCACCCACGATCAACCTGGTCCAACCGGATGCTCAATGCGACCTAGACTTCGTACCGAATCAAGCCCGCGCAGTACGCGTGACGGCCGCCCTCTCGAACTCGTTCGGGTTCGGGGGACACAACGTGACCCTGGCCATGAAGGCCCTGACGTAAAGCGGCGCGGCGCGGGCCGCCGCGGCAACCGCAGCCGTTCGCGGGGACCCCGCACACCGCAGAATCCACCGCCGCGTCCGACGCTATGGGCGTGGCTCAAGAACCTGTTCGCGCCGGCGCCCGCGCCGGCGCCCCGCAACCGTGCGCGGCAGGAGGCGCCGCCGGAACGCCCCGTCGTGTCGGGCAGCGCCCAGGAAGCGCGCCTGATGGACGATTTCGAGCGCCACTACAGCATCAAGTTTCGCAATCTGGAGCAGTTGCGCCTGGCGCTCACCCATCGCTCGTACCTGAGCGTCACCGGCAACAACCAGCGCGAGTCGAACGAGCGTCTCGAGTTTCTCGGCGATTCGGTGCTGGGGCTCGTGACGAGCGAGTTCCTGTACCTCGCGCACCCCACCGAACACGAGGGGCAGCTCACCAAGACCAAGTCGCTGCTGGTGTCCAAGGCGATCCTGTCGCGGCGGGCGCTGGCGATGGGGCTCGGCCGGTTCGTGTTCATGAGTCACTCGGAGGTGGAATCCGGCGGCCGGCAGCGGCTGTCGATCCTCGCCGACGGGTTCGAATCCGTGGTGGGCGCGATCTACCTCGATCAGGGTTTCGAGGCGGCGCGCAAGTTCATCCACGACTGGCTGCTGAGCGAGGCGAGCGAGATCGCGTCGGACAAGCGCCACACCAACTACAAGAGCCATCTGCAGGAATACGTGCAGAGCACGTTCCGCACCCATCCCGTGTACCGGATCCGCAGCGAGATGGGCCCCGACCATTCCAAGCAGTTCATGGTCGATGTCGTCGTGGGCCGGCGCACGATGGGCAGCGGCAAGGGTCGCAACAAGAAGGAGGCGGAGCAGGCGGCGGCTCGTGATGCGCTCGAAAAGGCGAATCACAAGATCGCCGAGCCGTCTCACGAGGAGATCGCCGAGCGCAACGCCGCCTCGCGTGCCCATTCGGTCGATTCCGAGACGGATGCCGGCGACGTGTCCGAGCCCCGCCGTCGCAGCCGTCGAGGCGGTCGCCGGCGCGATGCCGAGGGATCCCACGATCGGGAACCACGGACGGGTGACGAACGTCCGCTCGAGGGCCGACCGTCGCGTCCGGAGCGTGAAGTGCGTCCGGAGCGTGAAGTGCGTCCGGACCGCGAGTCGCGTCCGGACCGCGAGTCGCGTCCGGACCGTGAGTCGCGTCCGGTGCGCGAATCGCGTCCGGACCGTGAGGCGCGTCCGGCGCGTGAATCCCGCCCGGAGCGCGAGGTGCGTCCGGAGCGCGATGCGCGTCCGGAACGGGAGCCGGCGGATGCCGGTCCGCGGCGCGAAGCGCGAAGCGGCCGGGAACGTCCGGGGCTGGGATCCCGGCCGGTGGCGGATCACGAGACGATGCCGGAGGTCGCGGCGGAGTCGCGTACACGGGAGTCGCGGGGCGCGGAGACCCCGCGTGATGCGTCGCGTTCCGTCCGCCGTCCGTTCCGGCCGGGGGATGCGGTGCCGTCCGCGCCCGCGCCTGTGGCCGAGCCATTCTGGGGCACGGGTAGCGCGAATTTCGAGGACGACGATTTCGAAGAGATCGGGCGCCCCGAGGGACCGCTCGAGGAGCGTCGTGTCGATCCCTATGCCATGACCGATCCGCGCGCGGCGGGTGAGCCGACGACGGAACAAGCGCCGGGTCCGCACTTCGGGCGCACGGTCGTGGGCCCGCTGCATTCCGGCGGTCCGGTGCGCTACGAGCCCGAGGAGTTCAACCCCGAGAGCGGGAGCGATGACTCCGACCGGGCGTCCGATCGCACCACGGGCGAATCCGCCGGGGACGAGCCGCCGGTGGATTCGAGCGCGTCCGCAGCGTCGGATGATTCGGGGGCGAAGGACTCACCGTCCGACCCGCGCTCCGCGGTCTATGGGCGGCGGGGTGGGCGCGGCCGCCGCGGTCGGTGACAGAGTGACGGCCGGCATAAAATGACGAACGGGGGAGCTTGCGCTCCCCCGTTCCAAGCTGCCGTCACCATCACCCAGGTCAGGCCCCTCGGTTTACCATGTCCTGTTTGCGGTGACGACAGAACCGGGTCCGCCCGTGAGCGGATTCACTCAAATGAAAGCAGAGCGCGTGCCAACCGATTCATCCACCTGCAAAGACCTGTCGATAATGAAGATACAGGAGTCTGAATAACTGACCATCGATCCTGACGTGCATGGAACGGGTCAACGTGTCGCAATTGAGTCGCGCCGTTGCGGCAAGCTATTGTGATGTAAGCAATTCCGGAATACGCGACATAACGGCACCCGACTGAGACATCGAGTCGCCATTCCGTTCAGCAGAGGCACGAGAACCCGTAGTAGTCCTGAACTCGGGCTACGTAAGTTTCTGTAAGTCGCAGGGCCTTCGCACGGTGGAGGTTCGTCACAAATCGCGACAACCGGCGTTCGTTTGTTTGCTGTGCTCTCCCTGATCACTGGGACCGTGAGCACCCCGGCCCCCGTGACCCGCATCCGGGATTCGGGGTCAGCCGCCGGTTCCGTTCTCGTCCCGGCGGCGGGCCATGCGGTGCAGCGTGCGGCGGGAGATGCCGAGGATGCGGGCCGCCCGGGTCCGGTTCCCCTTCGCGAATTCCAGCACCTGCCCCACGTACCGGTCGATCACCTCCCGCAGCATGGGCATGCCGGTGCCGGACTCCGGCAGCGACAGCGGGGTGTCGCGGAGCAGCCGCGGCGGCAGGCTCTCCACCGGGATCGGACTGTGCGTCGCGAGCAGCACCGCACGCTCGATGACGTTCTCGAGCTCGCGGACGTTGCCGGGCCAGGCGTAGTCGCGCAGCACGCGGTCGGCCTCGGGCGAGAACCGCATCGGGGGCCGGCCGCTCAGGCGGGCGTACTTCTCGAGAAAGTGGCTCACGAGGATCGGAATGTCGTCGGGCCGCTCGCGTAACGCGGGCAGCGAAAGGGTGACCACGTTCAGCCGGTAGTAGAGATCCTCGCGGAACCGACCGGCGCGCAGCATCTCCTCCAGATTCTGGTGGGTCGCGACCACCAGCCGGACGTCGATCTCGAGCTCGTCGTTGCCGCCCACCGGCTTGATGCGGTGCTCCTGGATCGCGCGCAGCAGCTTGGCCTGCAGCGGCAGCGACAGGTCGCCGATCTCGTCGAGGAACAACGTGCCGTCGTGCGCCTCGACGAACAGGCCGCGGCGGGACGTCACGGCGCCGGTGAACGCCCCGCGCACGTGTCCGAACAATTCGCTCTCGAGCAGGCCTTCGGGGATCGCCGACACGTTGACCGGCACGAACCGCCGCTCGAACCGCGGACTGCGGCGATGCAGCGCGCGCGCCACGAGTTCCTTGCCGGTGCCGCTCTCGCCCAGGATCATCACGCTGCTGCGGCCGGGCGCGGCCCGCGCCACGGTCTTGTAGACCTCGAGCATCTGCGCCGAGCGTCCGACGATGTTGTCGAACCCGTCCGCGTCGGCGCGCTTCTCGCGCACCGGCGGCAGCGAGTCGGCGGTGCGGCGCTTCTCGACCGCGCGCTGGAGCAGGCTGCCCAGCGCCTCGAGCGTCGGCGGCTTCGCGATGTAATCGTAGGCGCCGGCCTGGATCGCCTCCATCGCCGAGTCGATCGTCGCGTAACCGGTGATGATCACGACCGGAACGTCGGGCGCCCGCTCGCGCACGTGATGCAGCAGATCGAACCCGTTCCACCGGCCCAGGTTCATGTCCGACAGCACCACGTCGAACGCGCTCTCCGAGAACCGCGCCACCGCCTGGTCGAGACTCTCGGCCACCACCGCGTCGTGGCCGAAGTGCCGCACCATGCGTTCGAGCGTCCGGGCGGTGAGCGGCTCATCGTCCACCACCAGGATACGCGCCGGCGGGAGCATGCCCGTGACGGACGTCATGGTTTCGTTCCGGATGCCGGGAGTTCGCCGCGGAAAAACATGGCAACATTCTAACGGAATCTCGGGCCGCGCGTGGTGGCGGTCTGGGCCGCGTGCTACGCTCCACGGGTGAAACTGCTCGTCTTAGCGAGCCTGCTCGCGCTCGCTTTCTGCCTGCCCCGGACCGCCCACTGCGCCGCCGCCGATTCGTCCGGGATCTATCCCAACGAGGAGGCGCTGCGCCACTACGTGGCGGGGCTCGCGCTCGAGGAGGGCGGCGACCCGGGCGAGGCACTTCGCGAGTTCTACCGGGCGCTGGCGCTCGATCCGCACTCGATCGCCGCCCTGAGGCACGTGAGCGAGTTGGCCGCCCGGCAGGGGGACGTCGCGCAGTCGCAGGAGTTCGCCGAGCGCGGGCTCGCGCTCGCGCCGCATGACGGGCGGCTCCTGTGGCTCAAGGGTGCTGCGCTGTTCAACGGGGGCCACCCGGCCGACGCGCTGCCGGTGCTCGAAGCGGCGCTGGACGCCGACTCCGGGCAGGTGGAGTACGCGCGCACGCTGGCGCACGTCGCGGAGGCGCTGGGGCGCACCTCGGTGGTGGCGCGGGCCTGGCGCCGCACCACGGCGCTCGAGGAGGAGGACGGCGAGGCGTGGTTCCAGCTCGCCGCGGCCGAGACCCGGCTCGGCCATTTCACCGCGGCGGAGCGGGCCCTCGCAACCGCGCGCGATCTGGCCCCCGAACGTCCCGGACTCACGTTCCTCGAAGGCTGGATCCGCGAGGGGCAGGGGCGCCGGCCCGAAGCGATCGAGTTGTTCCGCAAGCACCTCGCGACTCACGCGGACGATCTGGCGACGCGGCGCCGGCTGGTGCAGTTGCTGGCGCGCGAACGGCGCTGGGACGAGGCGTACCACGAGGCCCACGTCGTGAGTGCCGCGCAGCCGGAGGACTTCGTCGCGCTCGAGGTCGAGACCGACCTGGCATTCCGCGCGAAGCGCCGCCCCGCCGCCGAGGCGCTGCTGCCGAAACTCGAAGCCGTCGCGGGCCGGGATCCCGATCGCATCCTGCGCGTCGTGGGACTGCTCGGCCGCAACGGCCGGGGACCGCAGGGTGTCGCGCTGGCCGACCGGTGGGGGGCCACGGCGCCGGCCGGCGAACGCGAGCAGATGGCGGCCCAGTCGCGGGCGCTGATCGACGACACGCGCGGCGCCCTGGTGCACGCGCGGCTCGCGATCATCGCGGAACCCGACTCGCTGGCGCCGCGGCAGCTGGCCGCCAGCCTGTTCCAGACCCGGCACGAGTACGCCGCGGCCGAGTCGGCGTGGACGGACGGGCTCGGGCGCGGCGCCGATTCGCTGTCCACCCTGCTGTCCATCGCGTTCTGCCGCGAACAGCTCGGCGACATTCCGGGAGCCGAACACACGGTTCGCGACGCGCTGCGCATCGACCCTGGGAATCCCCGCACGCTCAATTTCCTCGGGTACCTGCTGGCCGACCACTCACGGGCGCTGGACGAGGCGCTCCAGCTGATCCAGCGCGCCCTCGAGCTGGATCCGGACAATGGGGCCTACATCGACTCGCTCGGCTGGGTTTACTATCGACTCGGTCGATTGCCCGAGTCGCGCCAGCAGCTCGAACGCGCCGTCCAGCTCACCGATGGGGATCCGGTGGTGCGCGAACACCTGGGCGACGTCTATAAAGAGTTGAAAATGCTCGAGATGGCACGCCAGCAGTATCGTCTCGGGCTGGCGGCGGACGCGTCCAACACCAAGCTGAAGGCCAAACTCGCGCAGATCCGGTGACCCCGCACTGCGCGCATGTGCAGTGAGCGGGCATTTCATCGGCTGGCTTGGAACCCGGGCGTCAACGCGGTGTAAAACATGAAAGTGAGTGTGCCCGTGCCGTCGGATCGTGATCCGGCTCTGCCACCCATTCTCAGCCTGTCCGACGAGGACCTCATGGCCCGCGTCGCGGAGGACGAAGAGCGTGCGTTCGCAGAGCTGGTGCGCCGTTATCAGGGGCGGATCGCGAACCTGGTGAGCCGGGTGCTGAACGACCGCGAGTGCGCGGACGACCTCACGCAGGAAGTGTTCATACGGGTGCACGTGCACCGCCGGAACTATCGGCGGGGTTCGAAGCTGTCGACCTGGTTGTTCACGATCGCGGCGAACCTGGCAAAGAACGAGATCCGCCGGCGGGTGCGGCGGCGCAACTGGTTCAGCCTGGATGCGCTGCAGGAGGTGCTCCAGGACAGCGCGATGGTGTTCGCGGATCCGCACGAGGGCAGTGAGCGCACGATGGAGCGCAAGCAGCTGCAGGAGCTGCTCGCGCGCGCGATCGCGACGGTGCCCGAGAAGTACCGGTTCGCGCTGGTGCTGAGGGACGTGGAAGGCATGGCGTACGAGGAGATCGCGCTGGTGCTCGGAGTGCCGGGCGGAACAGTCCGGTCGCGGATCAACCGGGCGCGGAACATGTTGAAACGCAAGCTGCAGCCGGTGCTGCGCAGGGAAGACACGACATGAAGCATCACGAAGCACGGCGGCTCTTCGGAGCCTATTGGGACGACGAGACGACGCAGGCCGAGCGCGAGTGGCTGGAAGCGCACTTCGCCGGCTGCGACGCCTGCCGCGCCGAATACGAGCAGTTCACGCGCGTGATCGAGGCGATGGGCACGCTGCCCCGCCACGAGGTCGCGCCGGATCTGCTCGAGCGCACGCTGGCGCGCACGCGCCGCATGACGCCGGCGCGCGACGTGCTGCCCGAACGGCGTCCCATGTGGGTTCCCGTCACCGCGGCCGCCGTGGCGACGCTGCTCGTGGTGGGCGCCGTCGCCGGGCTGATCGGACACGGATTCCTCGGCGGCCCGGGCGCCGATCGCGTCGCGACCCGATCGGCGGCCACGGTGCGGCAGGTTGCCAGCGCCGTCCCTGCGCCGGTTCGCCGCACCACCCTCGTCGCGGGCGGTTCGCTGGCGGCGGTTCCGGACAGCATCTTCGATCATTCGGACGACGTGGAGTTCGTATTGGACCCCGTCACTCTCAAGCGCGGACGGGCTTCCGTCACGCGCGCGCTTCCGGGCGGCATCCGCACCGAACAGGCGGTGGTGAGCTTCTGAGGCAGGTCATGCACCGTGTGCGTCGAGTCATACTGGCGACCGTGGCGGCGTTCCTGTTCGCGGTCGCCGTCGATTCACCGCGCCCGATCGCGGCTCAGGGCACGCTGTCCGCACTCGAAACCGATGTCGACCAGATCGCGCGCGCCGCGCGGCCGTCGGTCGTCACCGTGTTCTCGCAGCACAACGTGATGCGTCCGCGGACGCGCCTGCTCGGGCCGTCCAGGCGGCTCCACACCCGTGTCGGCTCGGGAGTGGCGGTGGACGGCGATCTCGTGCTGACGACGGCGAGCGTGATGCTCGGCGCCGAGCACGTGATGATCCGCACGGCCGACGGCGCGGAGGCCGAGGCGCGGGTCGCCGCGATCGACCTGGTGTACAACCTGGCGCTGGTGCACGTCGACGGGCTCAATCTTCAGCCGGTGCGGTTCGCGGACCACGCGCCGCAGGCCGGCGACTGGGTGATGGCGCTCGGCACGTCCTACGGCGGCCAGCCCACGCAGTCGGTCGGCAACGTCGCGACGCTGCACCCCGATCCGGTCCAGCCGCTGCTCCAGCTCACGAACACCGTGTACCCGGGCAACAGCGGCGGTGCCGCGCTCAATGCGCGCGGCGAGCTGATCGGGCTCGTGCAGGGGGAGCTGGGGCCGCCGTCGCCCGACGGGCACAGCCCGGAGTCCGAGCGGCGCGCGGGCGGGATGAGTTTCGTCCAGCCGGTACAGACGCTGCGCGCGGCCTACGAGACGCTGCGTCGCGACGGCCGGGTCGCGCACGGGTTCCTGGGCGTGAGCACGCGCAGCGCGAGCGTTGCGAGCGACGCCGAGCCGGGCGTGCGCGTGCCGATCGGCGCGCTCGTCGAGCGCGTGCAGCCCGACGGCCCCGCGATGAAGGCGGGAGTCCGTCGCGGCGACCTGATCGTCGGATTCAACCGCGATCGCGTCGAGTACGCGGAGCACGTCGCGCGCTGGGTCGCCTCGACCGCCCCCGGGCGCACCGTGCAACTGGTGTGGGTGCGCAACGACATCCAGCACCAGGCGCCGATCGTGCTCGGCGAATCCCCGGACGCGGCGCCGCAGTGGACTCCCACGCAGAGCGCTGCCGACACGCCGCTCCAGGGTCCGCACGTCGCCGATCTCGAGCGTCAGATCCAGCAGCTCAATCAGCAGCTGCGCCGCATGCGCGACTCCAGCAGCTCCCGCTGACCGCACTGCCGTATACTGCGGCGATGACCGACCGGGTCCTGCGCTACGCCGGCCACGCTGTCCAGTCCGTCGTTCACGTGCGCCGCGGCTCGCTCGCCACGCTCGGCGCGCGGGTGCGCAGCGCCGCTCCCGGGCGCGCGGCCGTGCTGGTGACCGACCGTCGCGTGCACGCGCTCCACGGCGCCGCCGCGATCCGGTCGTTGCGCCGTGCCGGGTTCACCGTCGAGCTGGCGATCGTGCCGCGGGGCGAGCGCGCGAAGCTGCCGCGGCCGCTGGCGCGCCTGTGGGACGCGTTCGCCGCGGCCGGGCTCGAACGCACCGGGGTCGTCATCGCGCTCGGCGGCGGCGTGGTGGGCGACCTCGCCGGCTTCGCGGCCGCGACGTGGATGCGCGGCGTCGCGTGGTACGGCGTGCCGACCACGCTGGTGGCCCAGGTCGACAGCTCGATCGGCGGCAAGACCGGCATCGATCTCGCGGCCGGCAAGAACCTCGCGGGCGCGTTCCATCATCCGGCGGGGGTGCTCGTCGATCCCGACCTGCTGGTTACGCTGCCGGCGCGCGACTACCGGTCCGGCCTCGCGGAGGTCGTGAAGGTGGCGTTCGCCACCGACGCCCGGATGTTCCGCGCGCTCGAACGCGCGGCGGCGCAGCTCGCCGCCCGGGATCCGGACGCGGTGTTCCGCGCCGTGCGCGCCGCGCTCGCCGCCAAGGCACGCGTGGTCACCGCCGACGAGCGCGAGCGCGAGGGCGGCGTGCGCACCGCGCTCAATTTCGGCCACACGCTGGGGCACGCGCTCGAGTCGGCGACCGGCCACCGCCGCTGGCGCCACGGCGAGGCGGTCGCGATCGGCATGCGCGTCGCGGCGGAGCTGTCGGTGCGCGCGGCCGGCCTCGACCCCGGCGCGCGCGCGCGTCTCGAGGCGCTGCTCGACCGCTTGAGGCTCCCCGCCGGGCTCGCGCGCTGCCCGGTGCGGCGGCTCGAGCTCGCGATGCGGATGGACAAGAAGCGGGCGAACGGCGAGGTGCGCTGGGTTTTGACGCCCCGGTTGGGTCATGCTAGCGTGCCCCGGCTGATTTCCGCCCGCATGGTGCGCGCCGCGCTGCTCGATGCCGGAGCAGCGGCTTGACCCCGCGGGAGCGAGGCCCGATGCATCGCGTACTGGTCCTGCACGGTCCGAACCTCAATGCACTGGGGACCCGCGAGCCGGACGTTTATGGCACATCGACGCTCGAAGCCCTGGAGCGACAGCTTCATGGACTCGCGGAGGAGCTCGGGCTCGTGCTCGAAACGCTGCAGTCGAACCACGAAGGCGTGCTCATCGATGCGCTCCACGGCGCGGTCGGGCACATGGACGGGGTGCTGCTGAATCCGGGCGGTCTGACCCATACCAGCGTCGCACTGCGTGACGCGGTGCTCGCGACCCGTCTGCCGGTGGTCGAAATCCATCTCTCGAACCCCCACGGCCGTGAGGCGTTCCGACACGTGTCCTACGTGTCCGACGTCGCGCTCGGGGTCATCCAGGGCTTCGGCGCCGGCAGCTACCTGCTGGGGCTGCGCGCCCTTGCGGGGCACCTCCAACGTGGCAACCTCGCGTAACCGCCGTACCCGAACGCGTCCGGCCAAAGGGGTCAAGACCCCGAAGCCTGCCGCCGATACTCCCGCCAGTGCGTGGATGGGGCCCGCCGAGGTCGCCGAAGTCCGGCGATTGATCCGGCTGGTCCAGCGCACCGGCATTGGCGAGCTCGAGGTGAGCTCCGGCGGTCGTACGGTCCGGATCTCGGCGCTCGGCGTTACCCCGGTATCCGCGACTCCGGTCTTGAACCCGGCGTCCGCGTCCGCGGAACGTCCTGCGACGGGAGCCGCTCCGCCACCGGAGGCTGCGCCGAGCACGACTGTCACGATCCCGTCTCCGATGGTGGGGACGTTCTACCGGTCGCCCGCTCCGGACGCCGACCCGTACGTCGAGGTCGGTGATCGCGTGGACGTCGGACAGACCGTCTGCGTCATCGAGGCGATGAAGCTGATGAACGAGATCGAGGCGGAAGTGCACGGAACGATCGTCAAGGTCCTCGTCGAAAACGCGCAACCGGTCGAATACGGCCAGGCATTGTTCGTGGTCGAGCCGGCGTGAACGCAATCGGGACCTGAGTCCCGCGGGGAGCGGCGATGAACATCCGTAAAGTGCTCGAGAAGATGATCGCGTCGCGTGCCAGCGACCTGCACCTCAAGGCCGGCACCGCGCCGATCGTGCGCGTGGACGGCGTGCTCTACACGCTCGACGATCCGCCGCCTGCCGCCCAGGAGTTGCGCGACGTGTGCAACCAGCTCCTGAACGACGAGCAGCGCCTGTATTTCTCGACCCACAACGAGATCGACTTCGCGTTCGGCGTGTCCGGACTCGCGCGCTTTCGCGCCAACATTTTCATGCAGCGCAGCACCCCCGCGCTGGCGCTGCGCCACGTGCCGGTCGAGGTCCCGACGATCGAGGAGCTCGTGCTGCCCGGCGTGGTGCGCGACCTGGCGTTCTCGCCCCGCGGCCTGCTGCTGGTCACCGGCCGGACCGGGTCCGGCAAGTCGACCACGCTTGCCTCGATGGTCGACGCGATCAACGCGACCACGACGCGCAACATCATCACGGTCGAGGATCCGATCGAGTTCCTCCACCGCGACAATCTGTCGTTCATCCACCAGCGCGAGCTGGGGCTGGACACGCGCTCGTTCCATGACGGCCTCAAGTACGTGCTGCGGCAGGATCCCGACATCATCCTGGTCGGTGAGATCCGTGATCTCGAGACGATGCGGACCGCCCTGATGGCGGCCGACACCGGTCACCTCGTGATGTCCACGCTGCACACCACGGACGTCGTGCAGACGATCCAGCGCATCGTGTCGTTCTACCCGCCGCATCAGCACGACGAGGTCCGGCTGTCGCTGGCCTCGAACCTGCGCGCCGTGATCTGCCAGCGGCTGGTGCCGCGGGCGGACGGCCAGGGCCGCGTGCCCGCGGTCGAGGTGATGATCAACACGCCGACGATCAAGGACCTCATCCTGAGCCAGGAAAAGACCTCGATGATCCACCAGGCGCTCGGCGAGGGCTTTACGCAGTATCATACGCAGACGTTTGACCAGTCGGTGCTGGGCCTGCTGCGCGACGGTCTCATCACCGAGGACGAGGCGCTCAAGAACTGCAACAACCCGAACGAACTGAGTCTCAAGCTGAAGGGCATCCTGGCCACCTCCGACCGCACGTGGGCCCCGATCGAATCGGGGTCGAACGCCACCGATCTCAGTCCCCGCGCCGCCGCCGGCGGCGGGGGGCGATCCGACGAATTCTAGAGGGCGATGTTTCGCAAGGTCCTGATCGCGAACCGGGGTGAGATTGCGCTGCGCGTGATCCGTGCGTGCCGCGAGCTGGACATCGCCACGGTCGCCGTGTTCAGCGAGGCCGACCGCGACAGCCTGCACGTACGGCTCGCGGACGAATCGGTGTGCATCGGGCCGCCCCCGCCGGCGGCGTCCTACAACTACGTGCCGCGCCTGATCTCGGCCGCCGAGGTGACCGGCGCCGACGCGATCCATCCCGGCTACGGCTTCCTGTCCGAGAACGCCCACTTCGCGGACGTGGCGGCCACCTGCGGTTTCACGTTCATCGGGCCCACTCCCGACATGATCCGCCGCATGGGCGACAAGGCCGAGGCGCGGCGCACCATGAGGGCCGCGGGACTGCCGCTCGTGCCCGGCAGCCCGGACGTGCTGACCGACGTGGACGAGGCGCAGTCGTTCGCGCGCGACATCGGTTTTCCGGTGATCATCAAGGCGTCGGCCGGCGGTGGTGGACGCGGCATGCGGGTGGCGTGGGACGAGAAGCAGCTGCGCGCCGGATTCGGGATCGCCCGGGCGGAAGCCGGCGCGGCGTTCAACAACGACGCGGTGTATCTCGAGAAGTACCTCGTGAGACCGCGGCACATCGAGTTCCAGCTGTTCGGCGACAGCCACGGCAACCTGATCCACCTCGGCGAGCGCGAGTGCTCGGTGCAGCGCAATCACCAGAAGCTGATCGAGGAGGCGCCGAGTCCGTTCCTGTCGGACGAGCAGCGGCGCACCATCGGCGGGATCGCCGCCGAGGGTGCCAGGTCGATGGGCTACCAGAACGCCGGCACCATGGAGTTCCTGTTCGACCAGGACGGCTCGTTCTACTTCATGGAGATGAACACGCGCATCCAGGTGGAGCACCCGGTCACCGAGGAGGTGACCGGACTCGACCTCGTGAAGGAGCAGATCATGGTGGCGGCGGGCGAGCCGCTGTCGGTGCGCCAGGAGGACGTCGAGTGGCGCGGCCACGCGCTCGAATGCCGCATCAACGCCGAGGACTTCGAGAACGGGTTCCGGCCGAGCCCCGGCCGCGTGACCTACTGGTACAAGCCCGGCGGTCCGGGCGTGCGGGTCGACAGCCATGTGTACGCCGGTTACACGGTGCCGCCGTTCTACGACTCGATGATCGGCAAGCTCATCACGCACGGCAAGGATCGCGCGGAGGCCGTGCGGCGCATGCAGATCGCGCTCGACGAGGTGATCGTCGAGGGCATCAAGACCACGATACCGTTCCATCAACTCGCGCTGCGCGACCCGCGCTTCCAGCGCGGGGACCTCGACACCCGGTTCGTCGAGGCGCTGCTCAAGCCGGAATCCACCGCGGCCCGCTGAGCCGCCGGAGCCCCAGGTGCCGTCGGTTCGCGTGCTGCTCACTCCCGCCGCGGAACCGGTCGAGCGTGACGCCGCCGCCGTGATCGTCGACGTGCTGCGCGCCACGAGCACGCTGACCTATGCCCTGGCGAACGGCGCCGCCCGCGTGCTGCCGGTCGCCTCACCCGACGCGGCGTTCGCATTACGGCGGCAGGAGCCCACGGCGCTGCTGTGCGGCGAGCGGGAGGGCCGGCTCATTCCGGGCTTCGATCTCGGCAACTCGCCCGCCGAGTACACCCGCGAGCGCGTCGGCGGCCGGCCGCTGATCTTCGCCTCCACGAACGGCTCGATTGCGATGCTGAACGCGCGCGCCGCGCACCGCCGGATCCTCGGCGCGTTCGTGAACGCCGGCGCCGTGGCGGCGGCCGTCGCCCGCGAGTCGCGGGTGACGATCGTCTGCGCCGGCAAGCTCGGCCACTTGAGCCTGGAAGACGCCGCGTTCGCCGGCTGGCTGGCCCGCGACCTGCACGCCCGGGGCTTCCGGATCGACGGCCCCGCCGCCGCCATGGCCATCACGCTGGCTCCCCGCGACCCCGCCGCGATCGCGCCCCTCCTCGAAAGCGCCGCCCACGGCCGCTACCTGCGAGCGCTCGGCGGCGAGTTCCTCGCCGACATCAGCCGCTGCGCCCAACTCGACGCGATCGACAGGGCCTTTGAAGTGTAAAAGCGCATTCAAGGGGTTGCCGTTCCCCAGGCGCCTGGGCGCTCACCTGCGGTGGGCGCGCCACAGCATGATGATGCCGATCACGCCAAACGCCACATCGCCGATCCACGCCGCCGCGTAGGGCGGCAGGGCCCCCGTGTGGCCGAGCGCCTGGCCGGTGCGCATGAACGCGTAGTAGACGAACGAGATCGCCACCGACAGGCCGAACGAGACCGCCGCGCTCTGCAGCCTGAGCTGGGTCGCGATCGAGGCGCCGATCATGACCACGATGAAATTCACCAGCGGGAACGCGAGCTTGAGGTGCAGGTCCACGAGGTACTTCGCCACCGCGCCGCCGCTCGATCGCATGCGCTCCACGAATCGCCGCAGCTCGAAGAAATTCATCTCGCCCGGATTGCGGTTCTCCTTCGCGAAGTCGTCGGGCTGCTCCTTGAGGCCCGGGACCACCATGCGCTCGAATGGCCGGGCGGTCTCGTGCTCGCCGTCGAACGTCCGTTCGATGCCCGACGTGAACACCCACTGGCTGCCATTCCAGGTCGCCTCCGTGGCGTCGATGCGGCGGCGCAGCCGGTCGCCCGCGAACTCCTGCAGCGACACCTCGTGCAGCCGGCGCTCGGTAACCAGGTAGAGCCGTGCGTACCAGATGCTGCCCCCGGCCGCGAGATACGTGAGATCGGGGCGCTCGGTCACCGATTCGCGGCGGATGCTCTGGATCTGCTCGTCGTAGATGTCGTCACGCTCCCGGTTCGCGACCGGCACCACCAGCTCGCTCAGCGCCAGCGCGGCGAGCGACGCGACCGCGGCGACCGCCAGCACTGGCGCCAGGATCCGCATCACCGACAGGCCCACGGAGCGCATCGCGGTGAGCTCGCCGAACTTGTTGAGCTGGCCGAGCGCGAGAAACGTGGCGAGCAGCAGCGCGACCGGCATCACCTGCACCACCACCTCCGGCGCGCGGTACAGGTAGAACCGCGCCACGAGGTCGAGCGAGGCGTGGTGGTCGAGGAACACGTCGATCTTCTCGAAGATGTCGACCACGATGAAGATCACGATGAACCCGGTGAGGCCGAGCACCAGATAGCCGAGGAATTCGCGGAGCAGGTAGCGGTCGAGCAGCTTCACGCGGCCGCGCTGAGGGGTGCGGCGACACGGGTCCGCGCCGGCCGCCGGGGCAGGATCTCGCATGCCTGCAACGTGGATACCAGTCCCCAGCCGCCGAGCACGATGTTCGCGAGCCACATCGCGAACCACGGCGGCAGCAGCAGCCGGTTCGCCAGCTCCTCGCCGCCGACCAGGCACAGGTAGTAGAACAGGAAGAACGCGATCGACACGAACGCCACGGCGGGCCCGGCGCGCCGTACGCGCATCCCGAGGGGCGCCCCGATCAGCACGAACACGATGCACGCGAACGGCAGCGAGAACTTCTTGTGGATCTCCACCGACAGGCCGGCGATGCGCTTCTGCAATTCCTCGCGCTCGACGCGGAACTGCTCGAGCTCGGCGCTGACCGCGGGCTGGCGCGATGCCTCGACGAGCGGCTCCTCGCGGCCCAGCAGCTTGCGCCACGCGGACGCGACCCCGTTGAGCGCCAGGCCGGCCGCGTCCCGGTCGAACGTCTGGGTCTGGAGGCCCAGCTGCCGGAGCCTGAGCCGGTGCATCGCCAGCGTCTGGTCGTAGTCGTGCCGGATTCGCGACCGCTCGTCGATCAGGGTGCGCGCGCTCATCTCGCGGTCACTGCGGTTCTGGCGCACCGACCGCTCGAGGATCCCGCCGGCGTTCGCGATGTAAAGTGTATGCTGCCGGAACACCAGCCGCCGGTACTTGCGTCCGCTGGGGTCGTCCTGGGGCACCTCGTGGATCTCGCCGTCCTCCAGCTGAAGCACCGCGGTGCGTCCGTCAGGGGTGTACGACAGGAACCCGCTGCGGGCCAGGATCGTGGTCGGCGGCCCCCCAGGGTTGAACTGGTAGATGGTGACCCCCTTCATCTCGTTCGTCCGGCCGTTCACCGACTGCACCAGCAGGTTATAGCCTGGAAAATCCGTGATGAACGTGCCCTCCTGGAGCTTCACCGTGGGCCGCATTCTGCCGATGTCGATGAGGAGATTGGCGAATGCGTGGTTGCTCTCGGGGAGGACATAGTTGTTGAACAGGATCAGGCCGGTCGCGACCAGGGCGGCGGCCGCCAGCGGCCACATCAGGATTCGGCCCAAATTCACCCCGCTGGCCCTCAGGGCGGTGATTTCGTTGTCCTGGGACAGCCGCCCGAACGTCATGAGCACGGCCACCAGAACCGCGCAGGGCACCGACAGGGCCACGATGTAGCCGAGCGACAGCACGAACAGCTGGGCTACGATCCCGATCGCCACACCCCGGTTCACGACCAGGTCCAGGTAGTCGAACAGGACGTCCATTTCAAGAATGAACGTCACGACCCCGAATCCGAGAAGGAATGGAACCAGGTGCAGGCGAAGGATGTACCAGTTCAGTATCCGCATGACCGTGCAGCCTACTCCACGTCGCCGGGTCGAAGCGAAAGTATTTGGCCTGTAAGGGCTTTGACCATCAAGACTTGCCCTGTTAGGGTCCGCGTATCCCTCCCCGCCGCGGGGCCCATCCGCACCTTCGGAACTCCATGCTGAGTCTTTTGAGCGTTCCCGCTCTCGCCCTTTTGATCAGTCTACCGGGCCTGTCGGGGTTCCATTTTCCAGGGTTCCGGGTCAAATCCCGGTCGGTGGCGGTCCAGGATTCCATCCCGCCCACCTGGAAGACGGCATCCCTGCTGGCGCTGCGGGACGACTTCGTGTTCGGGGACGTGGGGCTGATCCTCCGGCAGGCCGAGGGCACGGGACGGATCGGTTTCACCAGCGACGAGCGCCGCTTCCTGATCGCGGTCGACCCGGATTCCGGTGAGGTCACGGTGCTGCCCCAGCTCGGCGAGGTGGCGATCGGCGCCGGCACCCGCGAGGGTCTGACCGAGTACTCGCACGAAATGCTCCGCGCGACGTTTCGCAAGCAATGGGCCGAACGGTCGCGCTCGAACATCAATTCGCTGGGTTCCAACACCCCCGCCAGCTCCGCCCCGACCACCGGACTGACCTTTCAGCTCCCCGGGCTGCTGCCGAAGAGCGTGCAGAGCCTGCTCGGCCCCGGCAGTCCGGCGCTCAACGTGTCCGGCTCTGAGAACATCCGGCTGTCGGGGGAGAGCAACTGGACGAACCAGCAGACCGGCCCGCTCGGCCAGAAGCGCTCGCTGTTCCCGTCCCTCGACATGCAGCAGGACTTGAACATCCAGCTCGAGGGCCAGCTGTCCGACCGCATCCGGGTGAACCTGCTGCAGAACTCGCTCAACCAGATCCCGCTCGCGAACCGCATCGCGATCAACTACAAGGGCGAAGAGGACGACCTGATCCAGCAGCTCGATCTCGGCAACACCGAGCTGAGCCTGCCGGGCACGCAGTACGTGTCCTACAGCGGGCGCAACGAGGGACTGTTCGGCGCCAAGGCGTCGAGCCGGTTTGGGCCGCTCGACATGACGGTGCTCGCGACCAAGCAGGAGGGCCGGAGCGAGCGGGCGTCCTACACCGGCGGTGCGTCGCGCCAGCAGTACACGATCTACTCACATGAGTACGTGAGGGGCGTGTACTTCTTCCTCTACGATCCCAACTTCGAGACGCTCGACATCCAGGATGCCTCGATCAAGGTGTACCGCGACGACGGCAACTACAACACCACCGACATCACGGTGCGCGGGCGGGCGTTCGTCGATCCGCGCACCTACAGCGCGCCCAACCCGGCCGCCGTCGGCGACTCGTCCGCCGCGGGCCAGTCGCTGCACGGCAACTTCCGCCAGCTGCTGCAGGGCGCGGATCAGGACTACGAGGTGCTCCAGAGCTTCTACGGCCCGCGCTACAAGGTCCTCAAGATGAAACAGCCGCTGAACTACGATCAGCGGCTCGCGGTGACCTACACAGCGGGACACTTCAACGGGCTGGCCGCGGTCGGCGACTACCAGCCGTTCGGCGGCGATACCATCGCGGCGTCGGACGGCGGCCGCGAGCTGCGCATGCGGTTGATCCGCGCACCGCTCAGCAGCCTCGCGCGCGACGACCGCGGCAACTTCGCCGATTCAGTCGGATTCACGAACGTGCGCCACCTCGAGCTGGCGAATTTCTATCAGCTCCCGGGTCAGCGCATCGACGCATCCACGTTCAAGCTGCAGATCGAGCGCGGCGATGACGTGCCGGCCAAGACGTTCGTGAACGGGCCGGCCGGCGTCGCGGTCCCGTACCTCGAGGTGCTCGGCCTCGACAACTACGACGAAACGAACGGCACGCCGGTGCTGGGCCACGACAACAAGGTCGACGGCACCGCGGTGACGAACACGACGTTCGGGCAGCCGGTGCTGTGGCTCGACGTGGACACCGGCGTGCTGCACTTCTTCGAGCCGCGGCCGTTCGCGCCGCGCCTGCACGCGCCGTTCTATTTCGACTCGGCCGCGGCCTCGGTGCTGAACCGCCGGTCGGTGCTCGACGGCGACACGTCCCAGCCGCCTGTGGACGAGCGTGCCCCGAACCCGATCATCTACGACCGTTACAACCCGGAACGCCAGGACGACAACTACCGGCTGCTCGTTGATTTCACGGCCCAGAGCGCGGCGGGCGACATCCAGCTCGGGCGTGGCAACATCCTCCAGGGCTCGGAGGTGGTGACCGTGAACGGCCGTCCGTGGCTGCGCGACGTGGACTACAGCGTGGACTACGACCTGGGGCGCGTCACGCTCAAGAAGCAGCTCGGGCCGGCGGACAACCTGAACATCGACTACTCGTACGCGCCGTTGTTCCAGCAGGCCGGCCGTACGCTGATCGGCAGCGCGTTCCAGCTGGACGGGGGCAACAAGAGTCTCGGCGGCGCATTCATGTACGAGAGCCGCGGCGCCCAGGATCTGCGGCCGCGCCTCGGCGAGGAGCCGTCGCGCAGCCTGATCGGCGACCTCAACGGCAAGTGGGCGTTCACTCCCGACTGGATGACCCGGCTCGCGGACCGCCTGCCGGGAGTTCGGACCACGACGCCGTCCGAGTTCGACATCGAAGGCGAGGCGGGCGCGTCGCTGCCGAATCCGAACACCCGCAACGAGGTGTTCATCGACGACATGGAAGGCGTGCGCGACGCCGTGTCGCTGACGATGGGCGCCGAGCGGTGGAAATGGTCCAGCGAGCCGACCCGCAAGGATACCTCCGGCGTGCTGACGCCGTATGACGACCTGGCGCGTTACCACAACGCCGAGGTCCACTGGTACTCGCCGTTTGCGGTGGTCAAGGAGCGCGACCTCAAGCCGTCGCTGACCGACGCCGAGGGCGCCCAGAACAACCGCCAGGTGCTCGCGATCTCGGTGCCGCGACGGCCGCGCAGCGAGGATCCCACGCCGCCGCCGGGGGATCCGATTCCGGGCGACTCGCTGTGGGTCGGGCTGACCTATCCGCTCGACCCGTCCGGCATCGACCTGTCGAAATCGCAGTTCATCGAGCTGTGGGTCAACGACTTCAACGACGAGCACACCGGCGTGCCGGAGCCGCGGGTGCGGGGCCATCACCTCAAGCTGCACGTGGATCTCGGCGCGGTGAGCGAGGACCAGCAGCGCGCCCCCGACGAGCCGCCGAACGGGCAGCTCGACAGCGAGGACAAACTCCCGCGCGACAACCAGCTGGTGGTGACCGACGCGAACAACGAGGACACGGGCTACGACGGCCGGCTGGACGCGGAGGAGCGCGATTCGCTCAAGACGCCGCGTGACCTCACCACGGCCACCCCCGAAGACCCCGAGGGCGACGACTTCTCGCGGCCGGTGGACGGGCTCGACGAGATCGACCCCCGGAGGTTCCGGGGCACGAACGGCACCGAAGGCAGCAAGGTGATCTTTCCGTACCCCGACACCGAGGACCTGAATCTCAACAACGCGATCGACCGCAACGAGAACTATTTCGAGTACACGATCGATCTCGGCGATCCGATCCAGCCGTACCTCATCACCGACGTTCAGCGCGACTTCGGGGCGCGGTATCCCGCCACCGTCCATTCCGACAACGGCTGGCGGCGGTATCGCATCCCGATCACGGACGCGAACCGGGCGGTGTTCGGCACCCCCGACCTGGTGAACACCCGCCAGATGCGCGTGTGGCTCGACGGCATCCGGGTCACCGACGACACCACCGCCACGGCCAAGACGATCCGTCCGCTGCTGATGCTCGGCAGCATCGACATCGTGGGCAGCCGGTGGCGCGCGGAGACGCTGAGCGACTCGCTGCTCAACGAAGGCTCGACGGTGACGCTCAATTCCGTGAACACGGTCGACAACGCCGATATCTACAAGGCGCCGTTCAACCCCGGCCAGACCCGCAGCGGCAACCAGGCGGTGGCGCTGCGCGAACAGTCGCTGGCGCTGGAATTCACGCGGCTGCAGCCCGGCATGACGCTCGAGGCATTCAAGTCGCTGTCGCTCGAGGAGGACTACACGCGGTACCGCGAGCTCAACTGGTATGCCGCGGGCTTCGGCATCGACGACTACGACGCGGCCACCGACACCTCGCTCAAGTACTTCGTGCGGTTCGCCTCGGACGAGGTGGGTCACAGCTACTACGAATACCGGGCGCCGCTGCCCAAGTCCTCGCATCCGGATACGATCTTCTGGAAGCAGGTACTGCTCAAGATCACCGACCTGTCGAACCTGAAGCTCACCGTGAATCCGGGCTCCGGAATCGACACGATCCTCGCCGCCGGCTTCGCACCGGGGGAGGAGTTGCGGGTGGTCGGGTTCCCGTCGTTCACCCGGCTCCACCGCATCTCGTTCGGTCTGGTCAACACCGGGCCGCGCGAGTACCGGGAAGGCCAGTTGTGGTTCGACGAACTGGTGTCGACGGACGTCGAGAAGACTCCGGGCATCGCGGGGCGCCTGCTCGTGAACGGCAAGCTCGCGAATCTCATGACCTACAGCGCGAGCTACAACACCCGCGACGCGAACTTCGTCAGCGTCGGGGAGACCCGCGGTCAGGGCACGACCAACAACCAGTTCGCGTTCAACACCTCGATCGACACCCACCGGTTCTTCGAGGGCACCGGCATCGTGCTGCCGGTGTCGTACGGCTATTCCAACAACACCTCGAAGCCGCGGTTCACCGCGGGCGATGACATCGTGCGGTCCGGCGCCTACGCCGCCGCGAGCCAGTCGCGATCGGACAACACCAACTGGTCCGTGAACTACTCGCGCACCTGGAGCGAGCGCTCGAATCCGCTGCTGCTGTACACGATCGGCGGCATCACCGGCGGATTCAACCAGCAGACCAGCCACACCATCACGCCGAGTTCTGTGGACACTTCGACCTCGTTCAACAGCTTCGTGAACTACCGCCAGTCGTTCCGCAGGCTGCTCGCGATCCCGATCCCGGGGCTCAATCACGTGAAGTTCTTCCCGCTGCCCGACCAGGTGACGTGGTCGTTCAATCAATCCAGCCGCGAGTCGCGGACCTACGACCGGTTGCGGGACTCGACGGCGAGCCTCGTGCAGCGCAACGCCACGCACGGCAACGCGGCGGCGCTGTCGTTCGGCGCCGACGTGCGGCCGTTCGACATGTTCACCTACCACATCGACGGGCTGCGCAACCTGACGCTCGACGACGCCGTCAGCGAGCACCTGGGCAGGATCAACATCGGCCGCGTCGTCAACTTCCGGCAGAACACCAACCTCACCTACGCGCTGACCCGCGGCGCGTTCCTGCGCCCGTCGTTCGGGCTCGCGACCAACTACATCCAGGACAACGGTCCGCAGATCTCCTCGGACCTGAACGTGCGGCAGGTGACGAGCGGCCAGTCGTACAACGTGCGCTGGGAGCTGCCGTTCGAGACCCTCACCGCGCGGGCGCCGGTCGCGGTGCGCGATTCCTCGGGCCACACGAAGAGCGAGCTGCCGTGGCGGCTGTGGCTGTCGCGGCTCGGCAACGTCTCCGCCGAAGGGTCGTACAACAAGTCGTCCAGCTATTCGCGGATCTTCGGCACCCCGGACTTCTTCTACCTGTTCGGGTTCGCCGACAACCCCGCGCTGGGTCGCCACACCTCGGAGGCCTACGGCGACCAGATCGGCAAGAACTCCGACTGGCGGCTCGCGGGACGCACGCGGTTCAACCTGGGCCTCGGCACGTTCGTGACGACCCAGGTCGAATTCACGTCGCGCATCGGGGAGAACAATGGCGTGACGCAGCGCAACGACAGTTCGCGCTATCCCGACCTGTCGTTCGAATACGGCAAGCTCGTGAACGTGCTGCGGCTCGACAAGTTCCTCGTCAATCCGCAGTTGCGCACCGCCTACAATCGCAACACCCAGACCCTGTTCCAGAACGACGCGGTCACCCCGACAAACGTTTCGACCGCGAGCCAGTGGCAGCCGCTGCTGGGGCTGCGGGGCGCGCTCAAGAACGGCTCCAACCTCGAGCTGAGCATCGAGCGCCGCAACACGCAGCGCGAGAATTTCCAGCTCGGCCACTCGATCACGAACGACCGGCAGACCACCGTGAACTTCAGCCTCAATCGCTCGTACACGCAGGGCCAGAAGTTGAGCCTGCTCGGCAAGACCTCGACGGTGCGCAGCTCGATCAACATGGGAGTGTCGGCCACCTACGACAAGCGCAGCGGTGAGACGACGATCTTCGGCAGCGCGGATCAAACCGGCGGCGTGCGGAACCCGACGAGCAACGATCGCCTGAGCGTCCAGGGCAACGGGTCCTACGGCTTCAGCAACAACGTCACCGGCACCGCCACGCTCGGGTTCTCGCAGGACCGCGACCTGCAGCGGGCGATCGTGCGCCGCAGCATCCGCGTCGAGATGCGCGGATCGTTCACGTTCTGAGGTACGCATGATCGCGTCCGCCGCCGCACCGGTCTCGCGCCACGCCACCACGGGCAGCCGCGCCGCGGCCGTCCGCCGCATGGCGGCCGCGGCCGTCGCCTTCGCGGTCCTGGCGACGCTGCTCGCGGGCTGCGGTCCCACGTTCCCGGTGGACGGCGCGCGCATGCAGCAGCGCGTGGTCCGGCAGGTGGCGGCGGGCCCGCGCATCCCCGGCACGCCCGGCCACGCCGCGATCGAAGCGTGGATCGCGAGCGAGCTGACGCGGCTCGGCGCGCGCATCGAACATCAAGCGTTCGTGGACTCCTCGCTGGGCGCGCCGATGCGGCTCGTGAACCTGGTCGGGCGCTACGGCCCCGTGGGCGGCCGGCAGATCCTGCTGCTCGCGCACTGGGACTCGCGCCCGATGTCGGACCAGGATCCCGACCTCGCGCACAAAACGGACCCGGTGCCGGGCGCCAACGATGGCGGCTCCGGCGTCGCGGTGCTGCTCGAGGTGGCGGAGCTGCTTCACCAGCGGGCGCCGGCGGTCGGCGTGGCGCTGGCGTTCGTCGACGGCGAGGACCAGGGCGAGGCGACGCGCTCGGACCAGTTCTGCTTCGGCGCCCGCGAGCTGGCCCGCCGGCTGCCACCCGGGTCCGTCACGGCGGCATTCCTGTTCGACATGGTGGGCGACCGGGACCTCGAGATCCATCCCGAGGTGACTTCCGCGCGCCGCGCGGCGAACCTCGTCGAGCTGGTGAACGATGCCGCGCGGGCGACCGGCGGGCGGCACTTCCGGCCGGGGCCGCGCTGGGAGCTGACCGACGACCATGTTCCCCTGCTCGACGCCGGCATCCCCGCCGTGGACATTATCGACTTCGACTACCCCGCCTGGCACACCCACCGGGACTTACCGGACCAGACGGCGCCCGAGAGCCTGGCCGAGGTGGCCCGGGTCGCCGCGTGGCTGGTGTACCAGAGCCCGCTCGCCAAGCCCTGACGATTCGGGGACGCCGCCGCTTGACGGATGGCGTATGTTGTTCGGGAGATGGAACTCGCGGTGGGACGGCAGCTGCCCGCCGATGCGCCGACCGAGGCGCCCGAACGAACTGATTTCCCGTGGCCCGCGTGCTCCTGCGCTGGGTCAGATGCAGCTTGCCCGGCGGTGAAATCTTAATGTAGTGTGCCGTTCAGGAGTGGGGCAGGTGCGACCACTCCCTTTTGTTTCCCGATCCGGAGTCAAATTGGAAGTCCGAGAAGAGGTTCGACGGCTGGCGCTCCCCCTCGCGGAGGAGTCCGGCTACGAGCTGGTGGACGTCGAGCATGCGTTTCTGGGGCGGCATCGCATCCTCCGGGTGCTGCTCGACAAGCCGGGCGGCATCACGGTCGGTGACTGCGCCCGGTTCAGCCGCCGGTTGGCGGACTGTCTCGATATGAACCAGGTGATGGCGGCCAGCTACCAGCTCGAGGTGAGCTCGCCCGGCATCGAACGTCCGCTCCGGACGCTCGAATCCGTGGCGAGGTTCGCGGGGCAGACGGCCTCGTTGACGACGCACGAAGCACGGGACGGACGCCGGAACTGGGATGGGGTGCTGCTCGAGCCGCAGGCGGAGCGGGTGGGAATCCGCCTCGAGGACGGCAGCGAATGCTGGTTCGATTGGGCCGAGGTGAAGGCCGCCCGGCTGGTGATGCCGGACCCATGGGGGCACGGGGCCCCTAGGCCCGGAGCAAAGCGGGGAGGAGCGCGATGAACCACGAAATTCTGGACGCGTTGAGTCAGATCACGCGGGAAAAGAGCGTGGACCGTGCGCTGCTCATCGAGACCCTCGAGGCCGGGCTGGCGAGCGCCGTGCGCAAGAAGTACGGCGCCACCGCGGACGTCGAG
The DNA here is from genome assembly GCA_038231135.1 of Candidatus Eiseniibacteriota bacterium. GTDB lineage: Bacteria > Eisenbacteria > RBG-16-71-46 > RBG-16-71-46 > RBG-16-71-46 > JANLWX01. The sequence continues at coordinate 43,582 of JBBRLX010000005.1, forward strand.
GTGCGGTTCGCGAACGAGACCGGCACGATCGCGATCGCGCTGCGCAAGACCGTGGTCGAGACCGTCGAGGACGCTGCTCTGCAGCTCACCGTGGAGGGCGCCCGCGCCCACAAATCGGATGCGGCGGTGGGCGACGTGCTGACGTTCCCGCTGCCGATCGCCGAGTTCGGCCGCAACGCGATCCAGACCGCGAAGCAGGTGCTGATCCAGCGCGTGCGCGAGGCGGAGCGCGACAAGGTGTTCCGCGAATACTCCGACAAGATCGGCTCGCTGGTGCGCGGCGTCGTGCAGCAGGTCGACCGCGGCAACGTGATCGTGAAACTCGACCACTCCGAGGGCTTCCTGCCGGCGCGCGAGCAGATCGCGCGCACCTACCACCGCCAGGGCGACTACGTCCGGGCCGTGGTGATCAACGTCGACAAGTCGGCGAAGGGTCCGCAGGTGATCCTGTCGCGCACACATCCCGATTTCCTGCGCCGGCTGTTCGAGGCCGAGGTCCCGGAGATCGCGGAGAGCATCGTTGAGGTGAAGGCGGTGGCGCGCGAAGCGGGCGCCCGGTCCAAGATCTCCGTGTATTCAAACGATCCGCGGGTGGACGCGGTCGGCTCGTGCGTCGGCCTCAAGGGCTCGCGCGTGCAGAGCATCGTCCGCGAGCTGGGCGGCGAGCGCATCGACATCGTGCCGTGGTCGCAGGACCCGACGGTGTTCGTGTCGCGCGCGCTGGCGCCGGCGCGCGTGCTGGACGTGCGGTTCAACGAGCCGGAGAAGACGATGAACGTGGTGGTCGCGGACGATCAGCTGTCGCTCGCGATCGGCAAGGGTGGTCAGAACGCGCGGCTCGCGGCGCGGCTCACGGGCTGGAAGATCGACCTGATCTCGAAGACCGAGGAGAAGAAGCGCCAGGATGCGGAACGCGCCAGCCGTGTCGAGGTCGAGAAGCTCGAGCTCGGCGATGCCACCACCGAGAAGCTGATCTCGGAAGGCATCGAGACCGTGCAGGAGCTGATCGCCACACCGCTCGAGAAGCTGATCGGCATCCCGGGCATCGGCGAGAAGACCGCAGAGAAGATCCTGAGCGTCGCGAACGAGTATCTCGCCGCGCATCCGCCGGTCCCGGCGGAGCCCGCGCCGGCCGAGCTGGAGTTCACGCCCGAAATGGAGTCGGCGGGCGATGGCGCTGCGGAACGCGCGGGCGACGACGGCGTCGCCCCGGCGATTTCCGATGGAGGTGAGCACCATGCCTAATTCGGCCACTCCCAAGAAACAGCGGGTGTACGAAGTGGCGAAGGATCTCGGCATGTCGAGCGAGGCGGTCCTCGTGATCGTGAAGCGGCTCGGTGTCGACGTGAAGAACCACATGAGCACGCTGGCGACCGACATCGTCGACAAGGTGCGCGCGGAGCTGAACCAGGAGAAGACCGCCGTCCGCGAGGCCGACGCGCGCAAGCACGAGCACGAGCAGCAGCGCATCCGCGAGGAGCGGGCACGCGCGCAGGCGGCCGCTGCGGCCGCGCCGCGTCCCGCCGTGGCGGCGCCGGCGACCGCACGCGCGGCGGCGCCCACCACTCAGTCGCGCCCGCCGCTCGGCGCCGGTTCGGGGCCGCGGCCGCTGACCCATGCCCCGCACGGCGCGCCCAAGCGGCGCGACCGCAAGAAGAAGAAGGTCGTCGACGAGACGCTGGTGATGGAGAACGTCCGCAAGACGCTCGCGAGCCTCGACGGCGGCGGCGCGCGGCGCCGCCGGCATCGCCGCGACGACGAGAACGGCGAGATCGCGGTCGAGGAATCGAAGATCCTGCGCGCCACCGAATTCATCACGGTGGCCGACCTCGCGAACCTCATGCAGATCCGCCCACAGGAAGTGATCGCGGCGTGCATGAAGCTCGGCCTGATGGCGACGATCAACAAGCGGCTCGACAAGGACTCGATCCTCACCGTCGCCGACGAGTTCGGCTACGGCGTGGAGTTCGTGTCGGAATACGGCGAGGAGGAGGACGAGTTCGCCGAGGAGGTCACGACCGGCGAGCAGCTCACCCGTGCCCCGGTCGTCACGATCATGGGTCACGTCGACCACGGCAAGACCTCCCTGCTCGACTACGTCCGCAAGACCAACGTCATCGCCGGCGAGGCGGGCGGCATCACGCAGCACATCGGCGCTTACGACGTCGAGCTCGCGAACGGCCGCAAGATCTGCTTCCTCGACACCCCCGGCCACGAGGCGTTCACGGCGATGCGCGCCCGCGGCGCACAGGTCACCGACGTCGTCGTGCTGGTGGTGGCGGCTGACGACCGCGTCATGCCGCAGACGATCGAAGCGATCGACCACGCGAAGGCGGCGAACGTGCCGATCGTGGTCGCGATCAACAAGATCGACCTGCCGTCGGCGCGGCCGGACCTGGTCAAGCAGGAGCTTGCGGCCCACGGCGTCGTCGTCGAGGAATACGGCGGCAAGGCGGTGTCGGTCGAGATCTCGGCGAAGAAGGGCACGAACGTCGACAAGCTGCTCGAGATGATCCTGCTGGTGTCGGATCTGCTCGACTTGAAGGCCGACCCCGACCGCCGCGCGCGGGGCGTGGTCATCGAGGCCCGCGTGGAGCAGGGCCGCGGCGTCGTGGTCAGCGTGCTGATCCAGCAGGGCACGCTGCACGTCGGCGACGCGTTCGTGGCCGGGCAGCACTCGGGCCGCGTGCGGGCGCTGTTCGACGAGCGCCAGAAGCTGGTGCCGTCGGCGGGGCCGTCGACGCCGGTCGAGGTGCTGGGCTGGAGCGGCACGCCGGCCGCGGGCGATCACTTCGCGAGCTTCGAGGACGAGCGCGAGGCGCGCGAGATCGCGTCCAAGCGCGCGGCGCTGCATCGCGAGCAGGAGTTCCGCGCGGCGAAGGCGATCTCGCTGAGCGACTTCTACGGCCGCGTCAGCCAGGGTGAGACCAACGAGCTCAAGCTGATCGTGAAGGGCGACGTGGACGGCTCGGTCGAGGCGCTGGCGGAATCGTTCGTCAAGCTCGGCAACGCCGAGGTGAAGGTCAACGTGATCCGTCAGGCCGTGGGGCAGATCACCGAGTCCGACGTGATGCTCGCGACGGCATCGGGCGCGATCATCGTCGGGTTCCACGTGCGTCCGGACGTCAAGGCGCGCGAGATCGCGGAGCGCGAGAAGGTCGAGATCCGCCTGTACGACATCATCTACAAGGCCGTCGAAGAGGTGAAGTCCGCGCTCGAGGGCATGCTCAAGCCCGAAATCAAGGAAGTCGTGCTCGGCGCGGCCGAGGTGCGCCAGACGTTCCGCATCTCCAAGACCGGCACGATCGCCGGCTGCATGGTGGTGTCCGGCACGATCCCCCGCACCGGCAGGGTGCGGCTGCTGCGCGATGGCGTGGTGGTGTGGACGGGCCGCATCGACGCGCTCAAGCGCTTCAAGGACGACGCGCGTGAAGTCCAGACCGGCTTCGAGTGCGGCATCAGCCTCGACGGGATGAACGACCTGAAGGTGGGTGACGTCATCGAGTCGTTCACCACCGAAGAGGTCGCCCGCACCCTCGCCTAGCGGGTTCCGAAGATGTTCGTCGGCGTCGTGCGCATCGAGCTCCACATTCCGGGCGCCCGGTCCCTCAAGGACAAGCGCTCGGTGGTGCGCTCGCTCAAGGATCGTATCCGCCAGCGCGTGCAGGCCGCCGTGGCCGAGGTGGACCATCAGGACCTGTGGCAGCGGGCCGCACTCGGCGTCGCCGTGGTGTCGGGGGAGCGCGGGCAGGTCGATTCGATGCTGCAATCCGTCCGCCACATCGCCGACTCCGCGCCCGAGGCGCTGGTGATCGACTGGCAGGAGCAATTCCTATGAAGATCCGTCCCGAACGTGTGGCGCAGCGAATCCATCGCGAGACCGCGGAGATCCTCGAGCGCCGGCTGCGCGACCCCGGTCTCAGCCATTGGATCAACATCACCGGCGTGGACGTGAACCACGACCTGTCGCTGGCGCGCATCTACATCACCGTCCTGAACGAGGGCGACGAGCGCGAGCGCACGCTGGCCGCGCTGCAGCGGGCGCAGGGCTTCGTGCGCCACGAGCTCGCGACCCGGCTGGGTCTGCGCGAGATGCCCGAGGTGCGGTTCCTGCTCGACCCGTCGGTCGAGCGCGGCGCGCGTGTCGACGAGCTGCTGCGGCGGCTCGAGACCGGTGAGCCGCTGCCGGACGAATCCGGGGACGACGAGTGATCGAGGACGCGACCCGCACGCCGGCGCCGGCGGCCGCAGGCGCCGCCGCGCCGCGCCTGGGACTGCTGATCGTCGACAAGCCGGGCGGGATGACGTCGCACGACGTGATCGACATCGTGCGCCGGCGGTTCCGCGAACGCGCCGCGGGTCATCTGGGTACGCTCGACCCCGCGGCCACCGGGTTGCTGGCCGTGGCGCTCGGACCGGCGACCCGCTGTGCGTCGGTGTGGCAGGGCGGCGAGAAGACCTACGACGCGGTGCTGCGGTTCGGCATCGCGACCACGACCCAGGACATGACGGGCGAGGTGACCGGTACCTGGCCGGTTGCGATCGACGCCGCGGCGATCCGCGCGGCGACGTCCGCGTTCACCGGCGACGTGATGCAGGTTCCGCCGATGGTGTCGGCGGTGCGGGTCGGCGGCGAGCGGCTGTACCGGCTGGCGCGGCGCGGCATCACGGTGGACCGCGACCCGCGGCCGGTGCACGTCGCGAGCTGGGACTGGCTGGCGTTCGACCTGCCGCTCGCCCGGTTCCGGGTGCGCTGCTCGGGCGGCACCTACGTGCGCACGCTCGCGCACGATCTCGGTGCCGCACTCGGCTGCGGCGCGGCGCTCGAATCGCTGCGCCGCAGCCGCAGCGAGCCGTTCGACCTGGCGCGCGCGGTGACCACGCGCGAGCTGCAGACGCTGGACCCGGAGGACTGCTGGGAGCGCGCCGGCATCCCGCTCGACCGGGCGCTGGGCGTGCTGCCGGCGCTGGCGCTCGATGCCGCCGAAACGCTCACGCTCGGCTGCGGCGGCGCGATTCCGCTGACGGCCGCACGTGCCGCCGCGCTGCCGCTGGGTGCGGGGCCGCGCTCGATCGTGTTCCGTGACCTGGGCGGCGCGGCGCTCGGGCTCGGCGAAGTGGCCGCGGACGGCGGCGCTGGGACCGCGCGCCCGCAGGTGGTGTTCCCGTGGGTGGTGCGCGACGGCAGGCCCGAAGTGTGAGCGCGGCCGTGGCCGTGGGCATCTTCGACGGGCTCCACCGCGGGCACCAGGACCTGCTGGGCCGGGCGCTGGAGATCGCGGCCGTGCGCCAGACGCGGACCGTGGTCGTGACGTTCGACCCCCATCCCGACGTGGTGCTGTCGCGATCGTTCCGGGCGCCGGCGCCGCTGACCCCGCTGCCCGAGAAACGCGAGCGGCTGCTCGCGATGGGCATCGCCCAGGTCGAGGTGCTGCCGTTCACGCGCGAACTGGCCGGGCTCGATCCTGAGGAATTCGTCGACCGCCACCTGGTCGCGCGGTTCGCGCCGCACGCGCTCGTCGTGGGAGCGGACTTCGCGCTCGGCCGTGGCCGGTCGGGAACCGTGCCGCGGCTGCGCGAGATCGGCCGGACTCGGGGGTTCGACGTGCACGCGGTGCCGCTGATCGAGCTGGAGGGCGGGCCGGTGACGAGCACCCGCATCCGCGGTCTGCTCGAGGCGGGCCAGGTCGCCGCGGCCGGGCGGCTGCTGGGGCGGCCATACGATCTTGCGGGCCGGGTGGTGACCGGCGATGGCATCGGGCGCACGCTCGGGTGCCCGACCGCGAACCTCAGGCTCCACGACGAGAAACTCGTCCCCGACAACGGCATCTACGCGGTGTGGGCCCGGATCGGGACGGAATCCGGGCACCGCCCGGCGGCGATGAGCATCGGCGTGCGGCCCACGTTCGGCGGCCAGGTGCGCACGCTCGAAGTTCACCTGCTCGACTGGTCCGGCGAACTGGTCGGTCGCGAACTGACCGTGGAGTTCGTGGACTGGCTCAGGCCCGAGCTCAAGTTCGACGGTCCGGAGGCCCTAAGGGCCGCGATTGCGGACGATCTCGACCAAATCCGGGCCCGATTGGCCGCCGAGTCCCGGCAAATTGCCAGTCCGGGCCAGCCGTGTTAGATTGCACGGTCGCCTGCTGTTAGGCGTGCTGCACTTCCGGCTCGGACACGCGAGAACTTGCACTCGGTGCTCACGGGCCTCCGATACTCACAATCCATGCAGGAGGTGACCGCTGTGACGCTCTCCAAGGAGCAGAAGCAGGGGATCATCGGAAAGTTCAAGATTCACGAAGGGGATTCCGGTTCGCCGGAGGTACAGATCGCCCTTCTCACGGAAAAGATCCACTACCTGACCGACCACTTCAAGGTGCACAAGCGGGACCACGCCTCGCGGCGCGGTCTGCTGCGTATGGTCGGGCAACGCCGGCGGTTGCTGGATTACCTCAAGGCAACCAAGGTGGACCGTTACCGCAAGGTGGTGAAGGATCTGGGACTGCGCCGCTAGGGCGCGCCCGGCAGCGAGCACAGGGACGCGGGCCAAGGCGGCCCGCGTTTCCCACTGCGCGGACATTGGTTTTCGCGCACGCCGCTTTGCATACGATTGCGAGAGCGGCGACGAGTGCGTCCCGGCGGGTGCCGGACGCGTAGGCGAGAGGCAGGAAGGTACTTAATGGCAGAGCAGAAGGTTCAATTGGAGCTCGGGGGTCAGACCCTCACGATCAGCACCGGCAAAATGGCGAAGCTCGCCGGTGGATCGGCCCTGGTGCGGCTGGGCGACACGATGGTGCTGGTGGCGGCGAGTGCGGCGAAGAATCCGACGCTGGGACGCGATTTCATTCCGCTGACCTGTGATTACCGCGAGCGTACCTACGCCGCGGGCAAGATCCCCGGCGGCTTCTTCAAGCGCGAGGGGCGTCCGACCGAGAAGGAAGTGCTGAGTTCGCGGCTCATCGACCGTCCGGTCCGGCCGCTGTTCTCGAAGCAGTTCCCGTACGAAACCCAGATCATGGCGACCGTGATGTCGTCCGACCAGGAGAACGACGCCGACGTGCTCGCGCTGATCGGCGCGTCCGCGGCGCTGTGCCTGTCGGACATCCCGTTCCCCGAGCCGATCGCCGCCGTGCGCGTCGGCCGCGTGGACGGTCAGTTCATCGTCATGCCGACCGGCACGCAGCTCGACGACAGCGACATGGACATGGTGGTCGCCGGCACCGCCGAGAACATCATCATGGTCGAAGGCGGCTGCCGTGAGATCGCCGAGCAGGACATGATCGCGGCGCTCGAATTCGCGATGGACAACATCCGCAAGCTGGTGCAGCTCCAGGTCGAGCTGATCGGGCGCGCGCCCAAGACCAAGCGGCCGCTGCTGCCGGCGCCCGACGTCGCGGCGCTCAAGCACGATCTCGAGCAGGCGTTCCGCACGCGGCTGCGCGACGCGATCCGCATCCCGGGCAAGGAGGCGCGGCAGGAGGAGATCGACCGCATCTCGCTCGACGCGACCGCCCAGTTCAAGGACAAGCACGCCGAGCAGGAGAGCTTCATCGGCAAGCTGCTGCACGACGTCGAGCGCGAGGAGCTGCGCAACACGATCCTCGATCAGGGCATTCGCACCGACGGCCGCGGCCTCAACGACATCCGGCCGATCACGATCGAGGTGGGAACGCTGCCGCGCACCCACGGCTCGTGCCTGTTCACGCGGGGCGAGACCCAGGCGATCGGCGTCGCGACGCTCGGCACCAAGAGCGACGAGCAGCGCGTCGAGGAGCTCGAGGGCCAGTCGTGGAAGTCGTACATGCTGCACTACAACTTCCCGCCGTTCAGCGTCGGCGAGACGCGTCCGATCCGTGGCCCGGGCCGGCGCGAAATCGGCCACGGTGCGCTGGCGGAGCGGGCGATCGAGCCGGTGATCCCGGCCGAGACGCACTTCCCGTACACGATCCGCATCGTGAGCGACATCCTCGAGTCCAACGGCAGCTCGTCGATGGCGACGGTGTGCGCGGGCTCGCTGGCGCTGATGGACGCGGGCGTGCCGATCAAGGCGCCGGTCGCGGGGATCGCGATGGGCCTGATCAAGGAGGGCGATCGCGTCGCAGTGCTCACCGACATCCTGGGCGTCGAGGATCATCTCGGCGACATGGACTTCAAGGTGACCGGCACGCGTGACGGCGTCACCGCGTTCCAGATGGACACGAAGATCGGCGGCATCTCGTTCCAGGTGATGTCGGACGCTCTCGACCGCGCGCGTCAGGCGCGGCTGTTCATCCTCGACAAGATGGCGCAGACGCTGGCGGCGCCGCGCGCAGAGATGTCGCCGTTCGCGCCCCGCATCACGATCCTCACGATCAACCCGGACAAGATCCGCGAGATCATCGGCCCCGGTGGCAAGATCATCAAGCGCATCACCGAGGAGACGGGCACGCAGATCGACATCGAGGACACGGGAGAAGTGCGGATCGCCGCGGTGAACAGCGAAGGCAGCCGCCGCGCCGAGGAGATGATCCGCAACATCACCGAGGATCCGGAGCCGGGCCGCGTGTACCAGGGCAAGGTGCGCAGCGTGGTCACGTTCGGCGCGTTCGTCGAGATCGTGCCCGGCCGCGACGGCCTGCTGCACATCTCGGAGATCGATCACCATCGCGTGGCGAAGACCGAGGACGTGCTCAACGTCGGCGACATGGTGATGGTGAAGGTGATCGGAGTCGACCGCGACGGGAAGATCCGCCTGTCCCGCAAGGCGCTGCTGCCGGAGCCGGAGGGTGGCGTGCCGGCCGGAGCAGGGGCCGGCGGCGGAGAGCGTGGTTACGGCGGTGGTGGTGGTGGTGGCGGGCACCGGGGCGACCGCGATCGCGGGCCCCGGGATCGCGACCGGGAGCGCCGTCGGTAGGGTTCGCAGCCTCAACGTGTTGGCGTGCAACGTGGCGGGGCGACCCGCCACGTTGTGTTTTAGGCGGCACGGAAGGTGCGAAGCTCATCCAACAGTAGAGATGCAACCTCCTTCGGGAATCCGATCCCGCGCTGCGCCCCCGCCGTCATCCGAGGGGTCATGACCGAATCGACGTACCAGCGAACCGTACTGCCGTCGGGCCTCACCGTGCTCACCGAGTCGATGCCGGACCGGCGCTCGGTGTCGGTGGGCGCCTGGCTGCGCAACGGGGCGCGCGACGAGCCGCGCGAGTGGCTCGGCATCTCGCATTTCATCGAGCACATGATGTTCAAGGGCACCGAGCGCCGCGACGCGCGTGCGATCGCCGCCAGCCTGGAGTCGCTCGGCGGCCATCTCGACGCGTTCACCGCGCGCGAACAGGTGTGCTACTACGCGCGCGCGCTGTCCGAGCACCTGGAATCGGTGGTCGACGTGCTCGCCGACCTGCTCAGCCGGCCGCGGTTCGCCGCCGAGGACGTGACCCGCGAGAAGTCGGTGGTCAAGGAGGAGATCCTCGCCTGCGAGGACAACCCCGAGGACAAGGCCGGCGAACTGCTGAACGAGCAGATCTGGGGCGACCACTCGCTGGGCCGGCCGATCCTGGGCACGCTCGAGACGCTCGACCCGATCGGGCGCGACGCGCTGTGCGCGTACTACGCGAGCCGCTACCGCGGCGAGGACGTGATCATCGCGGGCGCCGGCGGGCTCGACCACGACCGGCTGGTGGAGCTCGTCGCCAGGCACTTCGCGACCCCGGCCGGAGAGTCGCGGCCGTTGTCGGAAACGCCGCCGCCGTTCACACCCACCGTCCAGCACGTGGTGCGCGACGACCTGCAACAACTCTACGTGGAGCTGGCGACCCGGGCGGTGCCGTACCAGCACCAGGACCGCGACCCGCTCGTGGTGTTGAACACGCTGCTCGGCGGCGGCATGAGCTCGCGGTTGTTCCAGAGCGTCCGCGAGGATGCCGGGCTCGCCTATTCGGTGTTCTCGGGGCTCGATTTCCACCGCGACTCGGGGCTGCTGTCGGTGCACATGGGCGTGGCCCCCGAGCGCGGCCGCGAGGCGCTGGCGCTGGTGCGGGCCGAGCTCGAGAAGCTCGCGGCCGAGGGGCCGGGCGAAGCCGAGGTCGAGGACACTCGCTCGCAGTTGCGGGGCAGCGTGATCATCGGGCTCGAGAGCGTGACGAATCACATGTACCACCTCGCGAACGAGGAGCTGTACAGCGACCGCTACACCACCCCCGAGGAGCAGGTCGCGCGCATCGACGCCGTGACGATGGACCAGGTCCGCGACGTGGCCCGCCGGTATCTCGTCACCGGCAAGTTCGCGGTGTGCGTGCTGGGACCGGCGGGAGGGCGCCCGGTCGACGCGGAGGACTGGAAGCTCGACGGATAGGTTTGCGCGGCCGGCACCAAACGCCGGGCCATTCGCGCTCGAGATCTGGCGCCGTTGGAAAAAACCAGCCCCCGCGAACTCTTTACAAGGGGGTACTTCCATGTCCAGGCACTCGTCCCCGCATCCCAGCGACCAGGCCACATTGCGCAAACTCGTCGAGTTGTCCGCCCGGGAGCGCGCCCGCGTGGCCCGGCTGCTCGGCGAGATCGGTGAAGTCGAGGCTCGCGGGTTGTATCGATCGGAGGGCTACCCGTCGATGCTGGCCTATTGCGAGTCCCTGAACATGGACGAGCCCGAGGCCCACATTTGCGCCGCGCGGGTGGCGCGCGAATATCCGAGCGTGTTCGATGCGATCGCCGACGGACGACTGCACCTCGCCGCCGTGGGATTGCTCGCGCCATTTCTGACGGCGGAAAACGCGGTCGAGCTGTTCGCGGCGGCAACGCACAAGGGAGAATCGGAGATCGAGGCGTTGCTCACGGAGCGGTTCCCGGGTGCGACGTTCCCGCCGCAGCCCGTTTGGGATGACGACGCGAACAATTGAGTTCGGGCCCTCGACGAATTGACTTGACGTCCAACAACGTGGGGTGGCCGGCGCCGTGTCGCTGCCCCTCAAACTTGGCGCTGCCGCGCCCAGGTCGTGCGCGACAGCGTCGATTGTCTTCGGATGGCTCCGATTCTCGTAACCCTTCTCTCCAAGCGTCCTCACGAGATCCACGAGCGCGAAATCAGGCGCCGTTAGAATTGAGCTGATGAGCCCCCGCTCACCCAATTCTCGTGAGCGACCCCATGACCTGGTATGCGCTGTCTCATCTCGCCGACGGTGATATCGCTCGTGAATTGCCGGCCAAATTCGCCCGGGTCTCTCGAAACGATGCCGAGGCGCTCGCGTGGCTGGCCGAATTCGATGCGCGCCGGTTGTACCTGCCGGCGGCGCATCCCTCGATGCACTCCTATTGCGTGCACGAGATGCACATGGAGCCGGACCCGGCATTCAAGCTCATCCGCGTGGCGCGGACGGCCTGGAAGTTCCCGGCCATCTTCCCGGAGCTCGCGGCACAGCACCTGAACCACAGCGCCGTGATCCTGCTGGCTCCAAGTCTCACGCCGAACAACGTCACCGAGTTGCTGGCGGCGGCCAAACACAAGACCAACGTCGAGATCGAACAGCTGCAGGCGCGGCAGTGCCCGCGACCCGGAGTGGGCAACCGGGAACTGGGCATTTCGGCGGATACCGATCAACAGGCCGTACGGCCTGTTAAGTTGACATCTGAGCAACAGGCCGCGGGGCAACCGTCACTGGAATCGGGTAACGGCGTATTCGAGCAACAGGCCCCGCGGCCTGTTGAGACATCCGCACCGCGCCGCCAGCCCAACTCGCATGAATTGCGGCACGTGATCGGCGAGAGCAACTTCGACAAGCTGCAGTACGCCAAGTCCCTGGCGAGCCATCGTGCCACTGGGCGGGACGTCGAGGATCTCCTCGGGCAGGCGCTCGATCTGCTCATCCGAGAGTTCGAACGGCGCAAATTCGGAGCGACCAAGCGGCCGCGTAAGGAGCGTTCGAATTGTTCGAGCGCGAAGCCGCGGTACGTTCCAAGACACGTGAAACGCGCCGTGTGGCAGCGGGATCACGGCCAATGCACGTTCACGAGCGAGACTGGCACGCGCTGCCCTTCGCGATCACTCCTGGAATTCGATCATATTGATCCGGTGGCGCGGGGCGGCGAAGCGACCGTGGCCGGCATGCGGCTACGATGCCGGGCGCACAATCAGTACACGGCGGAATGCGAGTTCGGCCTCGACTTCATGAAGCGCAAGCGCGAGTTAGCCCGGGAAACGGCGGCGCGAGCGCGTGCGCAGGCCGCCGAGGCAAGAGCCGCAGCCGAGGAGGAGAAGCGGAGGGCCTCGGCGGCCGCAAAGGAGGCGGCCATGAACCCGGAGCGGGATGTAACGCCCTGGCTCCGCAGGCTCGGGTTCCGCGCCGACGAGGTGAAGCGTGCGGCGGTGCACTGCGAGACCATCGCTGGCGCCTCGCTGGAGGAACGCGTACGCGTCGGGCTGGCCTTCCTTACGTCGAATCCGGCGAGCCGACCGCGATCTTCCCCATACCTCAGTACGCGAACCCCGCCTCGCCCATGCGTTTCAACGCCTCCTTCAGCCGGTCGTCGGTGACGCACAGCGCGATCCGCACGTAGCCTTCGCCCGAGCGGCCGAAGCCCGAGCCGGGTGCGACCACTACGCCGGTCTTGTCGAGCAGGTCGCGGGTGAAGTCCATCGAGCTGGTGTACGAGCGCGGGATCGGCATCCACAGGTAGAGCGTGGCCTGCGGGGTGTGGATCGGGTAGCCGAGCGGCTTCACGCCGGCGAGGAACACGTCGCGGCGCGCGCGGTAGAGATCGGACGCCTCGCGGCAGTAGTCCTGGGGGCCGGTCAGCACGGCGAGCGCGGCGCGCTGGATCGCCATGAACACGCCGAAGTCCATGTTCGACTTGATGCGCAGCAGGTTCGCCATCGCGTCGCGGTTGCCGGCGACGAAGCCGATGCGCCAGCCCTGCATGGAGTAGCTCTTCGAGAACGAATGGAACTCGAGCGTGCGCTCCTTGTCGCGGTCGAACTCGAGGAACGACCGGGTGCGATAGGCTGGATCGAGCAACAGATCGCAGTAGGCGATGTCCGACAGCACGAACACGTCGTACTTGCGCGCCCAGGCCAGCAACTCGGTGTAGAACTCGGGGGTCTCGACGCCGCCCGTCGGATTGTTCGGGAAGTTGATGCAGATCACCTTGGCTCGCCGCGCCTCGTCGGGCGGGATCGCCGACAGGTCGGGGCGGAAGTCGTTCGCGGCCGTAAGCGGCACCTCGATCATGCGGAGCTGGGCGAGTGCGGCGACGCCGAGGTAGGCCGGATAGCACGGCGCGCACATGAGCACGGTGTCGCCGGGGTTCGTGTGGGCGAGGAAGAATTTCGCGATGCCTTCCTTCGAGCCCACGAGCGGCATGGCCTCGCCGGCGGGATCGATGTCGACGGCGAACCGCGAGCGATACCACTGCGCCACGCCGGCCCGGAATTCGGGCAGGCCGTTGAAGCTGGGGTACCGATGGTTCTGCACGGCGGAATCGTCGAGCGCCGCCTTCAGCGCCTCCACGGCGAGCTGGGGGGGACGAATGTCAGGGTTCCCCACACCCAGGTCGATAACGTCGACGCCCTGCCTGATCTTATCGTCGCGATCCTGAAACACCCGAGCCAGGGAGTAGGGGGGTACGTTCAGCAACCGGTCGGAGGGCGTAAGTGTGGGTTTGACAGTCGACTGGCTCGACGACATGATGCGGTCTCCGCGGCCGTGGAATAGCGGCATCTCGCTTGCAGTACGTAGGTTCATCAGGATGATGAACGTGACGCCTCATTCTAAGAGCCGGACCCCGTTCCGGCCAAGGCCCTCGCGCCTGCTCCCCTCCCCTGGCCTTGTGAAGTGGTTGGCGCTCGCCGCGGTGATCGCGACGACGGGGCTACCCGTTGCCTTGAATTCGAGTCCGGCGTCGGGGGCGGACACCGTGTCGACCGACACCACGGACTATGAAGGGCTGCCGCTGCTGCCGCACCCGAAGTCCGACGGGGTGAAAGAGCTGCTCGGCGCCCCGGCGCGGCCGATCCGCCCCGGCGAGTCGCTCAAGTTCACGGTCCAGTATGGCGTGATCCATGCCGGTTACGCGTACCTGGAAGTGCCGGAAATCAAGGACTGGGGTGGCCACACCGTGTATTCGCTGGTGGCGCGGGCGGAGTCCAACTCGTTCTTCAGCCACATCTACAAGGTGCGGAACCGGATCGAATCGTACTGGGACAAGGACGGGCACTTCAGCCGGCGGTACGCGGAGAACCGCCACGAGGGCAAGTATCACTCGAAACAGGAGATCACGTTCGACTACGTCGCCCGGGAGGCGAAGTATGACGACGGCGCCATGCTGGCCGTGCCGGCCGAGGTCCAGGACGCGCTGTCCTCATTCTACTATACCCGCACGCAGCCGTTGCCGATCGGCGGTTCGATCGTGTTCGATTATCATGCGAGCAAGAAGACCCAGCCGCTCGAGGTCCGCATCCTGGGGCGCGAGCGGGTCAAGGTCCCGGCCGGCACGTTCGATTGCATCGCGATCGAGCCAATGCTCAAGGCGGGCGGCATCTTCAAGAACAAGGGGCGACTCGTGATCTGGATCACCGACGACGACCGGCGCATGCCGGTGCTGATGAAGAGCAAGGTCCTGATCGGGTCGATCAGCGTGGTGCTGACGGAAATGAAGCCGGGGGTGTGATGGGCCGCCACCGCGAGGCCGACCTTTCGCGGCTCGCGGTCGGCGCCGTCGCCGACCGCCCCACCAAGGTGAGCGTCGCCGAGTTCGCGCGGCCGCTCGTGCCCGCGGCCGCGCGCGCCGTCATCGACGCACTGCCGCGGCAGCTCGCCGCCGAATCGCTGCGGGCGGTGATCCAGCGCACCGTCGCCGCGCGCACCGCCGGCCGGCCGGTGGTGGTGATGTGCGGCGGCCATGTGATCAAGGTCGGCGTCACGCCGTGCCTGATCGAGCTGATCGACCGCGGACTCGTCACGCATCTGGCGCTCAATGGCGCCGCGGCGCTGCACGACGTGGAGATCGCGCGCAGCGGCCGCACGTCCGAGGACGTCGAATCGCACCTGCACCAGGGCACGTTCGGCATGGTCGACGAGACCGGTGACTTCATGAATTCGGTCATGCTCGAGGGCGCGCGCCGCGGCGAAGGTTTGGGCGAGTGCTGGGGACGGGCCCTCGTGGAATCGCAGGCGCCGCACGCCGGCGTGAGCCTGCTCGCCGCCGCGTGGCGCCACGGCCTGCCGGCCACGGTGCACGTCGCGATCGGCACCGACACGATCCATCACCACCCGGCGTGCGACGGCCGCGCGCTCGGCGACACCACGCTGCGCGACTTCCGCATCTTCGCTGCCACGCTCGCCGAAGCGCGCGGCGCCGTGGTGCTCAACTTCGGCTCGGCGGTGCTGCTGCCCGAGGTGTTCCTGAAGGCGCTGTCGGTGGCGCGCAACCTCGGCGCCGATCTGTCCGGACTCACCACCGCGAACTTCGACCAGATCCAGCACTACCGCCCGCGCGTGAACGTGGTGGAACGGCCCACTGCATCGCCCGGCTCGCAGGGCTACTCCATCACCGGCCACCACGAGATCGTGATTCCGCTGTTCGCGGGCGGCCTGCTGTCGTATGCGGGGGACGCGCCGTTCGCGACCGCCGCGCAGCCGCAGGCATGAACCGACCGCCGCCGCCGGACCCCGCGCGTGCGCTCGTGGTGATTCCGGCGCTGAACGAAGAAGACAGCCTGCCCGCGATCCTGGCCGAGATGCGCGCGGTGGCGCCGGACTACGCCGTGCTCGTGCTCGACGACGGTTCGCGGGACCGCACGTCGCAGGTGGCGCGCGATCACGGGGTGCGCGTGGTGCGGCATCCGTTCAACCTCGGCGTGGGCGCCGCGATGCAGACCGGGTTCCGCTGGGCGCTCGCCCACGGTTACGACATCGCGGTCCAGCTCGACGCCGACGGCCAGCACGATCCCCGGTACCTCGATGCGCTGGTCGAGCCGGTGCGCCGCGGCGCGTGCGACGTGGCGATCGGCTCCCGCTATCTCGAGTCCGGCCATTACCGCACGCCGCGGTTTCGCCGCATGGGCATGCTGCTGTTCGCCGGGATCGTGCGGCTCGCGTTGCGTCGCCGCATCACCGACACCACGTCCGGCTTCCGCGCCTACGGCCGCGAGGCGATGGAGGTGTGCCAGTACGAGTTTCCGAAGGACTTCCCGGATGCCCCGCTGCTGATCGCGCTCGCGCGGCGCGGGTTCCGGCTGGAGGAGGTGCCGGTGCGGATGCGCGAGCGCCAGGCGGGCACGTCGTTCTACACTCTGGGTAAATCGCTCTACTACCCGTACAAGAACCTGCTGGCATCGCTGATGGCCTGGATTCAGCGCACGCGCTGATCGCGCCGAAGGAGGTCGAATGGTGTTCCTATCCCGTACCCAGATCATCGTCGCGTTCGGCGCGGCCGGGCTCGCGGTCTACGTGCTCGACCTGGTGCGGCGGCGGCGGCTGTCCGAGGAGTATTCGTTCCTGTGGGTGATCGCCACGGTGTCGATCGCCGTGCTCGGGTTCTGCACGCCGCTGCTCCAGTGGCTGACGAGGCTGATCGGCGCGATGTTCGAGAGCTCGACGGTGTTCGCTCTCGGGCTCGCGTTCGCCACCGCGATGCTGCTGTACCTGTCGGTCAAGATGTCGCGGCTCAGCCAGGAGAACCAGGTGCTGGCCCGCGAGCTCGCGCTGCTGCGCTCGGAGCTGGAACAGCGCCGCGGCGCGGGAGCCGCATGAGCCGCGGCCTCAAGCTGGCCCTCGGCATCGCCGTGTCGGCAGTGTGCGTGTGGCTGTCGATGAAGGACGTGCGGCCGGGCGAGGTGCTGGGCGCGCTGCGCACCGCGCGGCCCGTCGGATTCCTGCTGGTCGTCGTGGCCACGCTGCTGGGGTTCTGGCTGCGCGCGTTCCGCTGGCGGTGGCTGATGCCGCCCGGCCGTAGGGTGCCGCTCGGCAGCCTGTACCGCTCGACGATGATCGGCTTCATGGCGAACAACCTGCTGCCGTTCCGGCTCGGCGAATTCGTGCGCGCGTGGGCGCTCGGCCGCCGCGAGGGCATGTCCAAGACCAGCGTGTTCGCCACCGTCGTGGTGGAGCGCGTGATCGACATGATCTCGCTGATCGCGATCTTCGGAGTGGCGCTCGTGGTGCACCCGCTGTCGACCACGACCGAGGCCGGCCGGCTCGCCCAGCTGGGCGCGCGCGTGCTGATCGTGTCGTGCTGCGTGCTCACCGCGACGCTCGTGATCCTCGAGCGGCAGCCGCGGCTGATGCACGCGCTCGTCGACCGCGTCACGGTCGCGTTCCCCGAGCGCGCCCGCGCGCGCGCCCGCCGCGCGCTCACGATGTTCCTCGAGGGGCTCGGCGTGTTCCGCGACCTGCCCCGGCTGCTGTGGGTATTTCTATTGTCGTTCGTCATGTTCGCCGTGGTCGTGCTCGGACTGTCCGCCAGCCTGTGGGCGCTGCATCTCGACCTGCCGTGGTACGGCGGCCTCGTGATGCTGGTGATCACCTCGATCGGCATCATGGTGCCCGCGGCGCCCGGCTACATCGGCACGCTGAACGTGGCGTGCACCTACGGCCTCGCGCTGTTCTCGGTGTCCGCCCACCTCGGCGCCGCGTTCTCGTGGTTCTACTGGACCAGCCAGTGGCTGCCGGTCACGCTCGTCGGCCTGTGGTGCCTGCGGCAGGAGGGACTGTCGCTCCGCTCGCTCGGCGAAGCGCAGGCCGCGACCTGACGCCCGCCCATGGCTGATTCCGCGCCCGTGCCCGGCCCGCCGCGCGCGGGCGGCGCGTTCGTGCGCGACTCGGCGTCGATCGCGATCAGCCAGTACCTCGCGCGCGCCGTCGTGCTGGTGCGCGGCTGGGTGGCCGCGATCACGCTCGGCCCCGCGGGGTTCGGGGCCTGGACGCTGCTGAACCTGATCCTCGACTACGGCTCCTATGCGACGTTGGGCGCACTGCAGGGGCTCGACCTCCGGCTGCCGCCGGCGGTCGCGGCCGGCGATGCCCCGCGCGCACGCCGCCTGATGGCCGGAGCCTGGAGCATCGTGGTGGCGGGGGGCGTGGTGTTCGCGGCGGCGGTGTTCGCAGGTGTGCGCTGGGCGCCGCGGCCGGCCGCCGCTCCCGGCGGGGTGCTCGTGGCGCTGATGGTGGCCGCGGCGCTGCTGCAGCTCGCGTTCCAGTACTACGCGACGGCGTTGCGCGCGCACGGCCGGTTCCGCGCAGTCGGCACCGGCCAGGCACTCCAGGCCGTCCTGGGGGCGGGCCTCGGCATCGCGCTGGTGGGGAAGTTCGGCCTGCTCGGCCTCGTCACCGGCTGGATCGCGGGCACGCTCGCCGCCGTGGTGCACATGGCGCGGGCGTGCCCCGAGGCGCCGCTCGAGCCCGCCGGAGTGCGCGACGGCGCCGCGCTCGCTCGGCTGGGGCTGCCGATCTTCGCCTACTACGTCGCGTCGCTGGTGCTGCGCTCGGTGGACCGGCTGGCGCTGGCGCGCTACGGCAACGCGCATCAACTCGGCATCTACGGCGTGGCGCTGATGGCGTCGGGGCTCGTGCTGTTCGCGCCCGAGGCGGCGGGCTACGTGCTGTTCCCGCGCGTCGCCGCCGCCTACCACGGCAGCGTCGATCGCGCCTTGGTCCGGGCGCACGTGCTGCGCGTGCAGCGCGCGCTCGCGGTGATGATGCCGCTCGTGGTCGGCATCGCGATCGTGTGGGCGGGCCCCGCGGTCGAGGCGCTGCTCGAGGGCTACCGGCCGGCGATCCTGCCGCTGCGGTTGCTCGCGGCCGGCGCGCTCGCGCTGTCGGCGGCCACGGTGCCCGCGTACTTCCTGCTCGGCAGCGGCCGGCAGCTCGTGCTGCTCGCGCTCGGCGGCGTGGCCGCGCTCGTGACCGCGGCGGGGGTGTTCGCGACCGCCTGGCGCGACCCCGCGCCCGCCCACGTGGCGCTGGCGGCGAGCGCCGGGTACGCGCTGTTCGCGGTGCTGGTCCTGATGCGCGCCGCGGGCGAGCTCGATCCGGACGCCGGGCGGGTGCGGTTCACGCTCGGCAGCCTGCTGCCGGGAGCGTGGGCCGTGCTGGTTGCGTTCGCGATCGTGCGCTGGCTGCCGGGCCACGGTGGCATGTGGGGCTTCGTCGCCACCGACCTGTTCGGGCTCGGCTACCTGCCGGTCCTGATCGGCATGGCGCGGGGACTGGGGATGCGGTCGCTGGTGCGGGAGACGCTGGCGGCCCGGTAACGGCCAGACGTGCTAATCTGCGGGCGATTCCGCACCCTCTAGGCGAACCCGCCACACCCCCTCGAGTCTCGAGGCCGCATCGTCATGACGACCTCCACCGCCATTCCATTCGACATCGACGACGTGCGCGCCGCAGCGCGGCGTGCGGGCCCGGCGCTGCATCGCACGCCGGTGATGTCGTCGCGATCGCTCGGGGACATGGCCGGTGTGCGGCTGTGGCTCAAGTGCGAGAACTTTCAGAAGACCGGCTCGTTCAAGCCGCGCGGCGCGCTCAACATCGTGCGCTCGCTGCCGGCGGCCGACCGCGAGCGCGGGCTGATCACCGTGTCGGCCGGCAACCACGCGCAGGCCGTGGCGTGGGCCGCCCGGCAGGCGGACGCCGCGTGCACGGTGGTGATGCCGACCGGCGCGCCACGGTCGAAGCTCGACGCGGTGCGCGGGTATGGCGCCGAGATCATCCTGCACCACGACCGCGCCACGCTGTTCGACCGGCTCGACGCCGAGCGCGCCCGCAGCGGCGCCGCGTTCGTCCATCCGTTCGACGATCCCGTGGGCCTCGCCGGAGCCGGAACCCTGGCGCTCGAACTGCTCGAGGACGCACCCGGGCTGGACGCGATCGTCGTGCCCGTCGGCGGCGGCGGGCTGATGGCGGG
The DNA here is from genome assembly GCA_038231135.1 of Candidatus Eiseniibacteriota bacterium. Lineage (GTDB taxonomy): Bacteria > Eisenbacteria > RBG-16-71-46 > RBG-16-71-46 > RBG-16-71-46 > JANLWX01. The sequence continues at coordinate 63,451 of JBBRLX010000005.1, forward strand.
GGTGGCGCGCGTCGTGAAGTCGCTCGCGCCGCGCTGTCGCGTGGTGGCGGTCGAGCTGGCGGACGGGCCGGGACTCGCGCCGGCGCTCGCCGCCGGGAAGCCGGTACCGGTGGCGCGGCCGGCGGGGACGCTCGCGGATGGCATGACGCCGCCGTTCGTGGGGGCGATCCCACTCGCCGTCGCCCGCGCCTGTGTCGACGACATCGTGACGGTCACCGAGGACGAGATCCGCCACGCCATGCGGCTGCTGCTCACGCGCGCCAAGCTCTACATCGAGGGCTCGGGTGCCGCCGCCACCGCTGCCGTGCTGTCCGGGCGCGCCGGCGTGCCGCCCGGCGCCCAGGTCGCGGCGATCGTGTCCGGCGGCAACGTCGACCCCGAGCGGCTGTTCGAGCTGTTCGCACCGGCGTCCGGAGGCGCCGCCTCGTGACCGCGACCCGCATCGTCACCCACGACGACGTGTACCGCCTGCTGCCGATGCCGGAGTGCATCGACGCGATGGACCTGGCACTCCGGAGCCTGTCCAGGGGCGACGCCGTGCTGCCGCTGCGATCGATGGTGTGGCTGCCCGACCGCACCGCGCTGCTGGGGTTGATGCCGGGCTATCTCGGCGAGCCCCGCAGCTTCGGCCTCAAGGTGGTGAGCATCGTGCCCGGCAACCACGGCACCGAATTCGATTCGCACCAGGGCGTGGTGATGCTGTTCGGCGTCGAGCACGGCGAGCCGCTGGCGGTGATCGACGCCAGCTCGATCACCGCGATTCGCACCGCCGCCGTGAGCGGCGTGGCAACGCGGACGCTCGCGAACCCGAATGCCGGCAATCTCGCGATCCTCGGCAGCGGAGTCCAGGCGCGGAGCCACCTGGCCGCGATGCTGGCGGTGCGCCCGGTATGGCGGGTGCGGGTATGGAGCCGCAACGCCGAGCATGCGCGCGGGTTCGCCGCGGCCGAGGCCGCGCGCCACGGCATCGCGGTCGAGGTGACCGGTACCGCGGAGGCCGCGGTGCGCGGCGCGGACCTGATCTGCACCGCCACCGCCGCGCGCGAGCCGGTGCTGCACGGCGCGTGGCTCGCGCCGGGGGCCCACGTGAATGCCGTGGGCGCGTGCTTCAAGGACGGACGCGAGCTCGATGGCGCCGCCGTCGCCCACGCGCGGCTCTACGTCGACCGCCGCGAATCGGCGATGGCCGAGGCGGGCGACTTCCTGCTCGCGCGCGCCGAGGGCGCGGTCGGCGACGCGCACATCCTGGGCGAGCTGGGCGACGTGCTGTTGGGCCAGGTGCCCGGGCGCGCGGGTGCGGACGACATCACGTTGTTCGAGTCGCTCGGCATCGCGATCGAGGACCTGGCCGCGGCGCACCACATCCTGCGCCGGGCGAACGAGACCGGCACCGGCCTCGCGGTGGAGCTCGGACCGGGCCGCTCCGTTCACACCGCCCAGCCATGACCGCGCCCGGGATCCCGTCGATCGACGTGATCCGCGCCACGCGCGAGCGCATCGCCGGCGCCGTGCTGCGTACGCCGCTCGTGCGCCTGGACTCGGACCGCGACGCCGAGATCTGGCTCAAGCTCGAAATGCTGCAGCCGATCGGTTCGTTCAAGCTGCGCGGCGCGACGAACGCGCTCGCCACGGCGCCCGCAGACGCGCTCGCCCGCGGCGTGTGGACGGCGAGCGCCGGCAACATGGCCCAGGGCGTCGCGTGGCAGGCGCGGCGACTCGGCGTGCCGTGCACGGTCGTGGCACCCGACCACGCGCCCCGGATCAAGCTCGCGGCGATCGAGCGGCTCGGCGCGCGGGTGGTCACCGTGCCGTTCGCCGACTGGTGGCGAGCGCTGACCGAGCACGCGCATCCGGGCATGGACGGCTGGTTCATCCATCCGGTGAGCGACCCGGCGGTGATCGCCGGCAACGCCACGATCGGGCTCGAGATCGCGGAGGAGCTCGCGGAGTTCGACACGGTGCTCGTGCCCTATGGCGGCGGCGGCCTGAGCTGCGGCATCGCGGCCGCGCTGCGCGCGGTGCGACCCCGGGCGCGCGTACTGGCGTGCGAGGTCGAGACCGCGGCGCCGCTCGCGTCCGCGCTCGCGGCCGGGGCGCCCGTGGCGATCGATTACACGCCGAGCTTCGTCGACGGCATCGGCGGCCGTGGTGTGCTCGCCGAGATGTGGCCGCTCGCCCGCGAGCTGCTCGCCGGCTCGATCGTCGTGTCGCTCGCCCAGATTGCCGATGCGATCCGGCTGCTGGTCGAGCGCCAGCGCGTGGTCGCCGAAGGCGCGGGCGCCGCGTCGCTCGCCGCGGCGCTCGGCGGCACCGCACCCGGCCGCCGCATCGTGTGCGTGATCTCGGGCGGCAACCTCGACCCCGGAGTGCTTGCGAAGCTGCTGCAGGGCGTGATGCCCTGACGGAACGCCGCGCCGCAGGTCACTGGAGGCCTGCAAGCCCGTAGAGTCTGGTGACGGGCGCGGAACGCCCCAGCCTGCTCGTCGTCGCCGAGGCGACACGACCTCCACCGGAGAGTGCCCATGGCCTACAAGCCCAAGCCCCACCTGCAATGCGACATGCCCGCCCGTCACCCGCTGCGGGTTCTGGTGCTCAATGGCTCGCTCAAGCACGAGCCCGATGTATCGAACACCGACGAACTCGCGCACGAGGTGGTGCAGAACATGGGATCGAGCTGCAGCGTGCACAGCGAATTCATTCGGATCGCCGATCGGAGCCTGCCGGTCGGGCTGGGATTCCGGGAGGGCGACGCTGACGACTGGCCCGAGATCGTCGCCCAGATCAAGGCCGCGGACATCGTGATCTTCGCGACTCCGGTGTGGTGGGGGGGGCGTTCGAGCCTGATGCAACGGGTGATCGAGCGCTTCGACGCGCTCGACGAGGAATACCACGCCTCGGGTCGCAGCGCCCTCTACAACAAGGTCGCGGGCATCGTGGTCACGGGCAGTGAGGATGGTGCGCTCGCCACGATGGGCTCGATCATGATGGTGCTGACGTGGATGGGGTTCACGCTACCCCCCGAGTGCGCCGCCTACTGGGTCGGCGAGGTGGGGTTCCCGCCGGCCGGTGACCGCGCCAAGCGGCTGGGCAATGCGGCCACTGCGAACATGGCGCGCAATCTGGCCCGCAATCTCGTTTACTACGCCCAATTGCTCAAGGAGCGCCCGCTCGAGACGAAACCGGCCGTCACGACGTAACGCAACCGGCTACACCGCCCCGAACCGTTTCCGCACCAGGAACGCCAGGTTGTGGAAGCCGTCGCGCCACTTCTGGAGCTTCACTTCGCCCACGCGTTCGCCGTAGGGAATGTGCGACTCGCCGAACGGTACCCGCAGCCGCAGGGCCTCGAGCTTGATCTCCTCGCTGAACGCCATGCCGTCCGAGGTCAGCTTCATGCGGGGCAGCAGCGTGCGGCGGAACACCCACATGCCCGACTGGCTGTCGATCAGCGTACGGAAGAACAGCAGCCGGGTCCCGATCGTGAGCACGCTGTTGCCGAACTGGTTCATGACGCCCATTGCCGCGGGATTCGCGAGCGGAAACCGGCACGCCGACAGGAATTCCCAGTCCCGATCCACGAGCTCGCCCACCAGCCGCGGAATCTCCTCGGGCGGGTACGAGGCGTCGCCGTCGAGCGTCACCAGCACGTCGCCGGTCGCGCGCGGCAGCCCCGTCTTGTAGGCCGCGCCATACCCGCGCACCGGGGCCGGCACCACGATGGCCCCCAGGCCGGCCGCCACCCGGGCTGAGGCGTCCGTGCTGCCGTTGTCCGCGACCACCACCTCGTCGACCCCCGCGGGCATGCGGCCGAGCACCTCCCGAATGCCGTGTTCCTCGTTGAAGCACGGGATCACCACACTGACGGTGTGATTGCGGATCATGCGGGGGAGTCTCGGAGTGGCGGCCGGAGGATCGTGGACGCGCACACTCTACCAAATCGCGATCGAGCGCCGTCACCGCGCGTCGACGCCACACGCACCGCCGAACGCCCGCACGCGCGCCGAGTCCGCACACCGTCGCGATCATGATGTTGAAAAATCGCACGCGAAGGTGCTCAAACCGTATCGATCCGGCGAGGGCTATGGTAATTTGACGTCCGCAAGGTGCGCCCATGTGGCGCATGATGTCCCCCACTCAAGCGCCGGTGCGATGTCCATGGAAGAACATCCCGTCCGCCTCGTCCTCGTCGATCTGTCGCGCACCGCCGGCGTCGCCCAGCGCTCGCTGTGGGAGCTCGCGACGCGCCTGCCGCGCGAACACTACTCGGTGCGTGTGTGGCTGTCGGCGGATCCCGCCGCGGAGGGCCTCGCCGAGGCGCTCGAATCGGCCGGGTTCGGAGTCGAGCGCTTCGACGATCCGGGCCGGCGCTGGGACCTCAAGACCCCGTTCCACCTGTGGCTAAGGCTCCGCCGCGAGCGCCCGCAACTGGTCCACGTGCAGCACACCGAGCCCGCGTCGCTGCGCATCGCGCGGGCCGCAGAGTCCGACGGCGTGCCGGTCGTGATCACGCAGCACGCCACTGCGCCGGTCACACCCGAAACGGCCCGCGTCTACCAGAAAGCCGACGTGGTTGTGTCGGTCGTGCGGTCCGGCATCGAGACGCTGGTCACCGAGGCCGGCGTCGGGCGCGAGCGGGTGCGGTGGATTCCCTACGGCACCAACCCGGCCGACGAGTCGGAGCGCGGCCCCGCGCGGGCCTGCCGGGAGTACCTCGGCGCCCGTCCGCTCAAGCCGCTGTGGGTGTGCCCGCTGTGGCTCGAACGGCGGCGCGGCCACGAGGTGCTGCTCGAAGCGCTCGCCGAGGTGCGCCGCCGCGACCTCGATTTCACCGCCGCGTTCGGCGCCGACGGCCCCATGCGCACCGAGCTCGAGCGCCGCGCCGCCCAGCTCGGGATCGGCGACAACATGCGGTTCCTCGAGGTTGGCGAGCACCTGGGCACGCTGCTGTCGGCGGCGGACGCCGTGGTGTTCCCGATGATCGACGGCCCGCTGCCGCTCACGCTGCTCGACGCCATGGCGCGCGCGAAGCCCGTGGTCGCGAGCGCGATCCCGCCGGTGGCGGACGTGATCGAGGACGGGGTCGACGGCCGGCTGGTCCCGGCCGGAGCACCGCTCGAGCTTGCGGACGTGCTGGCGTCGTTCCATCACCGGCCCGACGCCGCGATTCGCATGGGGCGGCAGGCCGAGGCCCGGATGCGCGAGGTATTCGCGTGGGATCGTGTCGTCGACGCCTACGAGACGGCGTACGACGAAGTGCTCGGGCTCGCGAGCTTCACGCCGGGCACGAGCGCGAGCTCCCGGGACTGACCGCGTTGGCGCCGCACCCGGCGCTATGCTAGTGCTCCCGATTCACTCCCGAGGACTTCGATGCCCCAGCGCAACGTACTGGTGCTCGCCGGCGGTCGCGGTGAGCGCTTCTGGCCATGGAGCACCGATGCGCGCCCCAAGCAGCTGCTGCCGCTCGCGAGCGGCGGGCGCACGCTGCTGGCGGCCACGCTCGAGCGCGCGCTGCGGCTCGCGGCTCCCGATCGCGTGCTGGTGCTGACGTCCTCGGCGCTGGCGGAGGCCGTGCGCCGCGATTGCGCGCCGTTCGGCGTCCAGGTCGCCGGCGAGCCCATGATGAGGAACACCGCGCCCGCGATCGGCGCGGCGGCCGAGTGGTTCGCCGCCGCGGGAGGCGACCCGGCGTTCGCCGTGCTGCCGGCCGACCACGCGATCGAGGACCTCGACCGGTTCACCGCCGACATGGAGCGCGCGTTCGGGGTGGCCGAGCGGGAGCCGGTGCTGGTGACGTTCGGCGTGCGCCCCACCAGTCCCGAGACCGGCTACGGTTACATCGAGGGCGGCGACCGGCTCGGCGACCGGCTGTTCCGCGTGGCGCGGTTCACCGAGAAGCCCGATCGCGCGACCGCCGAGGCGTGGCTCGCGGACGGCCGTCACCTGTGGAACAGCGGCATGTTCGTGTGGCGGAGCTCGGTGTTCCTGGGCGCGCTCCAGGCGTCGCGGCCGGCGCTCGCGAAGCCGCTCGCCGCACTCCGCGCGGGCGGGGACATGGCGGCGTTCGAGCGCGGGCTCGCCGCGGTGTTCCCCGCGCTGGAATCGATCTCGGTCGACTACGCCGTGCTCGAGCATGCGCCCAACACGCTCACGATCGAGGCGTCGTTCGACTGGGACGACCTGGGCTCGTGGGCCGCGTGGGCCGGCCATCAGCCGCGCGACGGCGACGGCAACGTGACGTTCGGCCGCGCGATCGCGATCGACTGCCGCAACTGCATCGTGGTGGGCGAGGGCGGGGTCGCGGCCGCGCTGGGCCTGAGCGACATGGTGGTGGTGCATGTGAACGGCGCGACGCTGGCGTGCCGCGTGGACGACAGCGAGCGGGTGCGGCTCGCGAGCGCCGCCGCGCGCGCGGGGAGCGCGGCGTGACGCCCGACGCGAGGTTGCGCGCGGGCATCCGGCTCAGGCTCGAAGCCGGCTGGTTCCGGCGCGGCATCGCACTCGCGGCGCTGGCCGCGCTCGGCGGTTGTGGCGTGCCGCCGATCACGACCGTCGGGCCGCCGCGGCCGGTGACGGCGCGCGACACCACGATCGTACACACGACGCCGCCCCGGCCGCGCGCGGCCGGCTCGCGGTCGCATGCGCCCGCCGACAGCCTGCCGTCGGCCGATGCGCTGGCGGTGCTGTCCACGCTGCCCGAGCCGCTCGCGCCCGGGATGCGCGTGGCGCCGCCCGTTGCGCCGCCCGTCGTCGCCCCGCCCGTGATCGTCGCGCCGCCGGTCGTAACGACGCCGTCCGATACCGGTGCCACGTCGTCGCGGGGCGCTCCCGGCGCCGCCGCGTCCGACTCCACGCGCGCGCCGTCCGACTCCGCGGCCGCGGCCCCGGCCGCCGAGCCCGGCATGACGGCTGACAGCACGATCGCGCCCGCGGATTCCGCGGCGCTCGGCGACAGCGCGTCGGTTCCGACCCCGTCTCCCACGCCCATGCTCGGCGAGAATCCGAATCCGCTGCTGCAGGGCGGGCTGCCCGGGGATACGGCGGGTACGGCGCCGGTCACGCCGGGCGGCGCCGCGTCGAATCCGACGCCCGCGAACATCGCCGCCCCCGGCGGTGACGGCTCGACGACGCCGACCGCCGCAAGCAGTGGCGCGTCCGCGGCGCCGGCGTGCTGGCGCGTGCAGATCCTGGCCCCGAAGGATCGCGCGACGGCCCAATCGCGGCGCTCGGCGGCCGAATCGCTGCTGCTGACACCCATGGTGATCGAGCCGCAGGCGGGACTGTTCAAGATCCGCACGCGCGACTGTTTCGACCACACCGCCGCCGACCTGCTGCGCGATCGCGCCGTGGCGTCGGGGTTCTCGGGCGCGTTCACGCTGGAGCCGCCGAAGCCCGCCGCACCCGCGAAGCCCGCGGCGCGCAAACCGGCCCATCGCTCGCGGACCCACACCTCAACGCCGGTCCGGCGGAAGTGATCGGAATGCCATGACCGCCCAGCGCTCCCCAGCTTCGAAGCCGACCGCCTCCGCACTCGTGCTGTTCGAGGATTTGCGCTGGCGCGAGCTGCGGCCGCTCACGGATCTGACGGCGGTGCCCGCGCTGGCGTTCGGTGCCTCGACGCTGGGCGAGCGCTGGCAGGCCGCGACCCGGCTGCCGTTGCGCGCGGTGGTTGCCCGCCCGGAACTGCCGTCGCCGACGCCGGGGGGCGCCGCAGCCGATTCGGCCGAGGAACTGCTCGTGATCAATGCGGCGGCACTGCCGGGTCCGTGGCTCGACGCCGTGCTCGGCGCCACCGCGCCCGCGGTGTTCGCCGCCGGCGGAGTCATCGTGGCGGCACGGGTGGCGGCGGCGACGATCGCGCCCGCGCTCGCGGGCGCCCAGCCGATGGAGGACACGCTGGCCGCGCTCGTGACTCCCGTGGCCGTCGAGGCGCGCCGCATCGCGCGGCCGTGGGACGTGATCGCCTGGAACCCCGCAGCGATCGCGGAAGACCTGGCACTACTCGCGCCTGTCCGCGATGGGTCCGTGCATCCGCAGGCGGTGTTGCTCGGTCCCGAGCGTATCGCGATCGGCCGCGACGCCCGCATCGACCCGCTGGCGGTCCTCGACGCGCGCGAAGGCCCGATCGGGATCGGAGCCGGCGTGCGGGTGCTCCCGAATACCGTGGTCGTGGGGCCATGTTCCGTCGGGCCGGGCACCCAGTTGCTCGGCGGCTATGTGTCGCGCTCCACGTTCGGTCCCGAATGCCGGATCGCGGGCGAGGTCGAGGATTGCGTATGGCAGGGCTACGGGAACAAGCGCCATCACGGGTTCGTCGGCCACAGCGTAATCGGCGAGTGGGTCAACCTCGGGGCGCTCACCACCACGAGCGATCTCAAGAACAACTATGGGACGGTGCGGGTGTGGGTGGACGGTCTCGAGATCGACAGCGGCAGCCCCAAGGTGGGATCGCTGATCGGCGCCCACGTCAAGACCGGGATCGGCACGCTGCTGCCGACCGGGGCGAGCGTTGGGACCGGGTCCAACCTGTTCGGCGGCGGCCGGTTCGCTCCCAAGGCGCTGCCGCCGTTCGCGTGGTGGGACGGCGAACGCATCGTGGACCACCAGATCGAGCCGTTCCTGCGCACGGCCCGGATCGCCATGTCGCGGCGGGGCCGCGAGTTGACCGCGGACGACGAACTCAGGTTGCGCGGCGCCTTCCAGTCGAGCGCCGCCGAGCGCGAGTCCGCCCGCCAGCGCTGACTTCCACGCGTCCGGGCAGGCTTGACCCCATCTCCAACCCCTCTCTAGACTCGATCGGCTTGTGCGGAGGGTATGGTCCGCACGCCGAATATCCCGCACGAGGAGACACATGCCCGAGCTCAGGAAGGACCCTGTGGTGGGACGCTGGGTCATCATTTCGACCGAGCGCAGCCGCCGGCCCACCCACTTCACCACCACCACCACCCAGCGTAACACCTACGCCTGCCCGTTCTGCCCCGGCAGCGAGGACAAGACGCCACCCGAGGTGTACGCCTGGCGTCCCGGCCACGAGGCCCCCAATACGCCGGGCTGGCAGGTGCGTGTGGTGCCGAACAAGTTCCCGGCCCTGCAGATCGAGGGCGGGCTCGACCGGCGCGGGGAGGGGCTGTACGACAAGATGAACGGGGTCGGGGCCCACGAAGTCGTGATCGAGGGGCCTGAACACGACAAGGATCTGGCCGATCTGCCGGTGGAACACATCCAGCAGGTGCTGCTGGCCTATCGCGCGCGCGTGCTGGACCTGCACCGCGACCGCCGGTTCCGCTACGTGCTGATCTTCAAGAACCACGGCGCCCAGGCCGGCGCCACGCTCGAGCACACCCACACCCAGCTCATCGCCACGCCGATCGTGCCCCGCATCCTGCAGGAGGAGATCGACGGCAGCCGGCGCTACTACGAACTCAAGGAGCGCTGCGTGTTCTGTGACATCGTGGCGCAGGAGACGGCCGACAATAACGGCCGGCGCGTGGTGTCGATGACCGACCGGTTCGTGGTGCTCGAGCCCTACGCGCCGCGGTTTCCGTTCGAGACCTGGATCCTGCCGCGCAAGCACGACGATTCGTTCCACAATCTCGAGGACGACGAGGAGTTCCACGACCTGGCCACGGTTCTCAAGGACACGCTCCAGCGCCTGAATCGCGCGCTCGACCGTCCGCCCTACAACTTCGCCATCCACACGGCGCCGGTCGGCGACACGCCGCTCGAGCACTATCACTGGCATCTGGAGATCATGCCCACGCTCACACGCGTCGCCGGGTTCGAGATCGGCTCCGGGTTCTACATAAACCCGACGCCCCCCGAGGACGCCGCCCAGTACCTGCGAGAGATCGCGGTCGAAGCGTGAGCGGTTAGGCGACCGACGATGATGACGGACCCCTCGAACGTGTCCGAGAGGCGCGGGCGATGCACCGCGCGCCGGAACACGTTCGCATGCATGACTGGGCTGCGATGAGCCGGCTCTCGATCGTCCATGTCGCGGGCGAGATGGCGCCGCTCGTCAAGGTCGGCGGCCTCGGCGATGTCGTGGGCGCGCTGTCGCTGGAGCAGGCGCGCCTCGGCCATCGCGTGACCGTGGTGATCCCCGCGTACCGCACGCTCCGGGCGCCCGCCGGCTGGACGCGGTCGAACCTCGGCACCACCGACGTGCCTTGGGGCATGGCCAGCGAGCCCGCGCGGTTCGAACTGCTCGAAGCCCCGGCCGGGGCGGGCGCGGGCACGCTGCGGGTGCTGCTCGTCGGCCACGCCGGGGAGCGGCGGTTCTTCGACCGGCCCGGCGTCTACGACGATCCCGTCACCGGCGAGGGCTATGCCGACAACGCCGAGCGGTTCCTGTTCTTCAGCCGCGCGGCGATCGACGGACTCAAGCGCCTGGGCGAGCGATTCGACATCCTGCACGCCCACGATCACCAGGCCGCGTGGGCGCCGTGCTTCGTGCGGACGCATGAGGCGTACGAGCTGGCGTTCGATGGTCTCGCGACCGTGCTCACGATCCACAATCTCGGCTACCAGGGCATCTACGACTCGTGGGTGCTGGCCGTCGCCGGTTTCGGCGGCGAAGCGTTCTATCCCCAGAGCCCGTTCGAATACTGGGGCCGGGTCAACTACATGAAGGTCGGGCTCGCGTTCGCCGACATGATCTCGACCGTGAGCCCGCGCTACGCGCGCGAGATCCAGACCTCGGGTGAATTCGGCTTCGGCCTCGAAGGCGTGCTCGCCCGGCGGCGCGCCGACCTGCGTGGGATCCTGAACGGCATCGACATCGACGTCTGGAACCCCGCCACCGATCCGCACCTGACGGCGCACTACGACGCAACCCACCTCGAGAACAAGGCCCGGGTGCGGGCGGAGCTGGCGGCCGAGTGCGGGTTCCCCGCGAATGGCCTGCCGCTGGTGGGCATCGTGTCGCGGCTCGCGGAGCAGAAGGGCTTCGATCTCGTCGAGGAGGCCGAGGCCGATCTGCTCAAGCTCGACGCGCGCTTCGTGGTCCTGGGTTCCGGCGCGCCGCGCTACGTGGAGTTCATCAAGGAGCTGGCGTCCGCGCATCCCGAGCGCGTGTTCTTCCGCCCCGGCTTCGACGAGTCGTTCGCGCACCGGATCGAAGCCGGGTCCGACATGTTCTTCATGCCGTCACGCTACGAGCCCTGCGGACTCAACCAGATGTACAGCCTGCGCTACGGCACGGTGCCGGTGGTGCGGGAGACCGGCGGGCTCGCCGACACGGTGGTGGAGTTCGATCCCTTGACCCGCACTGGCAACGGCTTCCTGTTCCACCGCTTCGACGCCATGGAAATGGTCGCCGCGCTGCGCCGCGCCGTGGCGATCTACCGTCAGCCCGAGCTGTGGCGCGCGCTGCAGAAGACCGGCATGGCCGAGGACTTCTCGTGGGCCCGCAGCGCCGCGGCGTACGACCAGCTCTACACCGAGGCGCGCGCGAAGGTGGCGCGCGGCGACGCCCGCACGATGGAGCGGGTGCGGGCGACGATCTAGGGGGTCGTTTCCCGCACCTTCGCAGTCTCCCCGGCGCCCTGCCGGTGTCGGCGATGAGCGTCTGCACCACGAACTGGAGGCCCGTCAGGGCCCCGCCCGACGATCCGACGATGATTAGAAGTTCGCCCACTCTTCGAGTTGAGAGCGCATGTCGGATCCTCCCGGTGACCCGCAGGACGCGGGGGTCAGACGCCTGCGCTTCGACGTGACCGCCTGCCCGACAGGAACGCGGCCATCGGGATGGCGATCGCGATCGCGCTTCCACGGCCCGCTTCAGAGGTCATCTCGCGGCCCTCGAGGGAAGCTTGCTCAAGTCCGTGCGGGCACCGCCTCCAGCAGCCCCGCATGTAGCGCCCGCACCGCGTCGTCGCACCGGCCCCCGCCGATCCGGAAGATCAGCGCGGTGGGGGTGGTGCGGAGCGCGATGATCGGCACGCCGGCCTTCTCGAGCGCCGCCTCGGCGCGGGCGGCGTCCATGGCGCCGAGCCCGAGGCCGACAACGGACACGAACGCGGTGCCGTGTTCCACATCGATGCGCCACTCCATGCCCGGGCCGCGCAGCTCGCGGAACCGCTTCTGCAGGATCTCGACGTCCGCGCGGCTGCCGATCCACACCAGCGCATGGTGCTGGCCCGCGGTCTGCTCGTGCGCGATCAGCTCCAGCTCGGGCAGCGCCGCCGCCACCAGCTCGATGATCTCGCGCGCCTCGCCGCGGCCGCCGGCGTTGCCTTCGGCGATCGCGATCGAGACGTCGTCGCGATGCACGACCGCATCGACGTGGGTGCCTTCCATGTCGTCCTCCTCGATGATCGTGCCGGGCCGGTCGTCGAACGACGACCGTACCACGAGCGGCACATGATCCCGCGCGGCGAGATCCACGCAGCGCGCCTGCAGCACGCGGCCGCCGAGATGCGCGAGCGTCGAGCACACCCGGTACCCCAGCCGCGGAATCGGCCGCGCCCGCGGCACGATGCGCGGATCGGCCGTGCACACCCCCGGCACGTCGGTGTAGATCTCGCAGGTCGCGGGCGCGAGCGCCGACGCCAGCGCCACGGCGGAGGTGTCCGATCCTCCGCGGCCGAGCGTGGTGATCTCCCTGGTCTCGGGGTTCACGCCCTGGAAGCCGGCGACGATCACCACGCGGCCGCGGGCGAGCTCGGTGCGGATGCGATCGGGCCGCACCTCGACGATGCGCGCGGCGGTGTGGTGGCCGTCGGTGAGTATGCCGCTCTGGGAGCCGGTGAACGAGATCGCCTCGATGCCGAGATCGTGCAGCGCCATCGCGAGCAGCGCCATGGTGACGCGCTCGCCGGTCGACACCAGCATGTCGAGCTCGCGCCGGTCCGGCGCCTGCGACACCTGGTGCGCGAGCGCGATCAGCGCGTCGGTGGACTGGCCCATGGCCGACACCACGACCACCAGCTCGTGACCGGCGGCGCGGGCGCGCGCAATGCGGCCGGCCACGGCCAGGATCCGCTCCGGGTCCGCGACCGAGGTGCCGCCGTACTTCTGGACCGTCCTCTGCATGGCGGAGTTATACGGGAAGCGGCGGGTATCCTGCACGCGGGCCAGGGGGTGGGGCTCGCAGCCGGCTCGCGCCGGCACCGGCGGGGAGTCGGATCCGGCGGCCCCCGCAGCGTTGGCGCGGGCCGCCCGCATTGACGCATCCGGCCGGCGCTCGATATAGTCCGCGCCGTTCGTTTTCGAGCGGAAGTAGCTCAGCCCGGTAGAGCCCCACCTTGCCAAGGTGGTTGTCGGGGGTTCAAATCCCCTCTTCCGCTCCATTCTTGCCCTTGGGCCGGCCCAGCGCCGGCCCGGCGGTCATTTGCCGGCCTGCCCGTCGCGCCCAAGCCTCCGGAGAACGACGGCCGGCCCGTCCCAGGCCCGGCCGGGCATGGAGGTTCGCGTGAGCCCAGGTTCGGGCGCGTCCGGGCGTCCGGAAGTGGAACGCGCGATCGCGGTGCTGATCGCCAGTCTCGGCCTCGACACCCGCGCGGAACCCGAGCTGGAGCGCACTCCCGAGCGCGTGGCCGCGCTCTACGCCGAGATCTTCGCGGGGCTCGATCCCGCGAACGCGCCGGAGCCCGCGGTGTTTCCGCACGCGGGCGGCGACGACACGGTGATCGTGCGCGACCTGCCGTTCCATTCGCTGTGCGTGCACCACTTCGTGCCGTTCTTCGGCACCGCGGACATCGCGTACCTGCCCGGCGATCGCATCGTGGGCATCAGCGGGCCCGCGCGCATCCTGGACCATTTCTCGCGACGCCCGCAGCTGCAGGAGCGGCTGACGCGGCAGATCGCCGATCGCCTCGAGGAGTTGCTCGCGCCCCGCGGGCTGGTGGTGCGGCTCACCGCGCGGCACCTGTGCATGGAGATGCGGGGCGTGCGCAAGGCCGGCAACGTCGAGACGCTCGTGCGCCGGGGTGCGCTCGCCGAGCCGCAGTGGGCTCGTGTCCTCGACCCTTGACGAGCTGCTGATCGTCGGAGCCGGCCCCGCCGGTGTGTCGGCCGCGCTGTGGACGCGCACGTTCGGCCTGTCCGCGAGCATCGTCGACGCCGCCGCCGAGGTGGGCGGGCAGCTGCGGATCGTGCGGTTCCATCCGGGCGAGCTGCCCGGCATCGCCGCCGGCACCGGTCCCGAGATCGCCGACACGTGTGCCGCGCAACTCGCGGCGGCGAAGGTGCCGGTGTTCCTGGGCGTCGCGGCCGCAGGCATCGTGGCAACGGCCGGCGGCCTCAGCGTCACTTCCGCGAGTGCGCCGCCGCGGCGCGCGCGCGCCGTGCTCATCGCGACGGGGCTGCGCCGGCGTCGGCTCGAAGTGCCGGGGGAACGGGAGCTCGAGGGGCGCGGTGTGTCGTATTCCGCCCGCGCCGATCGCGAGGACTTCGCCGGGGGTGACGTGGTGGTGGCCGGCGGCGGCGACGGGGCGTACGAGAACGCGCTGCTGCTGGCCGAGGTCGGTTGCCGGGTGGTGCTCGCGATGCGCGGTGCGCCGCGGGCGCGGCCGGAATTTCAGGACCGCGCGGCGCGCGACGCGCGCATCGCCGTGCGCGAGCGCACGCGCGTGGTGGCGTTTCGCGGCGCGGGCGGAGTCGCCGGTTCGGGTGGCGGACCCGCCCGCGCCGCGGGAGCGGGACCTGCTGGCGGTCACGTCCTCGAAGCCGTGGTCCTCGAGCGCGACGGCGTCATCACCACGCTGCCGGCCCGGGGCGTGGTGATCAAAGTCGGCATGGTGCCGAACACGGACTGGTGCGCGAACCTCGAGCGGGATCGCGACGGCTATCTCGTGACCGACGGCGCCGGCCGCACGAGCCTGGACTTCGTCTGGGCCGCGGGCGATGTGACGCGCCCGTGCCGGCTCAGCATCGCGGTCGCGGTCGGTTCGGCCGCGACCGCGATGGCGGACATTCGCGCGCGGCTGCGCGGAGAACCCTGACCGCCAGGAGCGGCTGCGTTCGATGGCGCTGTGTTCCATGCTCCGACATCGAACGCGGCTGTCATTTCGAGACCGGAAACCGACGAAATGCGGCTCTGTGCGGTCTGCACGACGGTTTCCCTGGGATCCGCCCGCCCGCATCGCGTATAATCATGAGGCTCGCGGTAGAGGCCTGTGGTCTTCGGACCATGGGCCTCAGCGATTTCAGCCCGCAATGTTTGCTGTCGCTGCACATTGCGGTGGCTGCCCCCAAGGCCGTACTGGAACCCGTCCGGCGCACCTCCCCCTGCCGTACGCCCGGGCCCGGTATCGGCTGCGGGGTTCCTCCAGCGGGACCCCGCAACGCTTTCATCGCCCGCCTAAAGCCCCCCGTGCCCGAGGCCGAAAACCGCCCCAAGGGCTTTCCTTGTCTGGAAACGCGCCGGCAGCGCGGGGGAACACGTCGAATGGATTCGATCCGATCACGTTGGGGCTGGATTGCGCTCGCCGCGCTCGTGGCTGGTGGCTGCGCCGCGCCAGGGGCCGTGATTCACGGCAATATCCACCTGCCGCAGGGCGCCGGCATGGCCCGCCCGGCACCGGCGGCCCCGAGACACCCGAGCTCGTCGAAGTCCACGGTGGCGGCGACGCACGGGCGCACGAAGTCCGCGAACTCCCGGAGCTCCCCGAAGTCCCGGAGCTCGGTGAACCTGAAGACGGTGGCCGCGAAGTTCGAGCCTCCGCGGCCAGCGGTCGCGGGTTCCGGCGGTGAATCGGTCGGCGACGTGGTGCTGTTCCTCGACCGCATGCCCGCGCCCAGGCCAAAGCCGCGGTCGCGCGCCGCGGCACCGCCGGGGCATCCGCCGGCGCGGGTGACGATCGACGCGGCGGGCTTCACGCCCCGCGTCCAGGCCGTGACGCGCGGTGACACCGTGTGGTTCGTGAACAAGGACCAGCGATTCCACAACGCGTTCAGCGTGTCCCCGGTGCGGAAGTTCGACCTCGGCATGCTGGCGCCGGGCGCCGCGCGGCGCGTGATGTTCGACCGCACCGGCGCCGTGCGCGTGTTCTGCAACCTGCATGCGGATTCGTCGTCGTATGTCTACGTGGTGCCGAACGCGCAGTGGACGCGGCCCGACGGCCGGGGCGCGTTCGAGCTGCCGCCGCTGCCGCCGGGCAGCTATCAGCTGCGCGCCTGGCATCCACGCTTCGGCGAGCGCCGCTGGACCGTGCAACTGCCCCGCACCGGCATCGCGCTCGACCTGGGGTTCTGAGTGCGATTCCCCCTGCGCTGGCGGCTGCTGCTGCTGACCGTGCTGGCCCCGGCGGTGCTCGCGCTCGGCACGTTTTGGTACCTGAGCGGCTCCGTCACCCGGCAGGTGCGCCAGGACATCGACGATTCACTGACCCGCGCCGCGCTCATGTTCGAGAAGCAGCTGTCGGAGCGGGTGGACGCGCTCGCGGTGACGGGCCGGGTGATCGCGCGCGATCCGCGATTCTTCTCCGCGGTGGCGCTGCCCGGCGGCGCGCGCAGCGCCGGTGCGCGCACCACCATGGCCGGTGTCGCGAAGGACTTCCAGCAGCTCACGCATGCGGACGTGTTCGAAGTGCTGGATCACGATGGCCGCGTGATGGCGTCCGTGGGCGGCGTGTCGACGAGCGCCGAGGGCCGCGCGAAGCTGATCGCGTCCGTCCGTCCGGGCGAGGAGGCGACGGGACTGCTGATCGAGAGTGGATCCCACTATCAGGTCGCGTGGATCCCGGTGCGGGTCGACGGCTCGCGGGCGGGCTCGCTGCTGATCGGGCTCCAAATCGGGCCCTCGCTGGCAAACGACCTCCACCTGCTCACGCGCAGCGAGGTGACGTTCGTCGCCAGCGGCGCCTGCACGGGCTCGTCGCTCCCCGACGGACCGGATCGCCAGGCGCTGATCGCATCGCTGAACGGGGGGCCCGCGAAATCCGCCGCCGGCAGGGCCGGGGCCCCGGGCGCGGCCCAATGGGTGACGCTGGCGCGCCCGCTGCCCGGCTCGGTGGCCGGGGACGGGCAGTGGTTCGTGCTGCAGCGTTCGCTGGCCGCGGAGACGGAGTTCCTCCGCCACGCGCAGCAGGGACTGCTCGCGCTGGCGCTGGTGGCGGTCGCGATCGCGGCGCTGATCGGCGGGCTCACGGCCGAGGGCATCACGCGGCCGCTGATCCAGCTGGTGCGCGGCGCCGAGGCGATGGAGCGCGGCAACTACGAGGTGCCGATCGACAGCGGCAGCGGCGACGAGATCGGCTATCTCGGCACGCGGTTCACCGAGATGCGGGAGCACGAACGCAACTACATCGGGAAGCTCGAGAGCGTGACCCGGCTCAAGAGCCGGTTCATCAGCGTGGCGTTCCACGAGCTGGGCACGCCGCTCACGATCATCAAGGGGTGGAACGATCTGTTCGTCGAAGGCATGCTCGGGGTTCTCACGCCGGACCAGCAGAAGGCGGTGAACGGGACCCGCGAGAGCATCGAGCACATGATGCAGATGACCGAGAACGCGGAACGCCTCGCCGAGATCGAAGGCGGCCTCGAGTTGTTCCGCGACGAGCACCAGCTCGCGCTGGTGGTGGAGGAGGCGGTGACGCTGGCGTTGCGCGACGCCCCCGGGCGCGGGCTCACGATCGAGCGCCACATCGATGCCACGCTGGGGCCCGCGAACGTCGACGGCCAGCAGCTCATGCAGGCGGTCGCGAACCTGGTGCGCAACGCGATCCGGTTCACGCCCGACGGCGGCAGGGTCGACGTCCGCGCATTCGCCGATCGCGCGGAGTTCGTGATCGAGGTCGAGGACGACGGCGACGGTATCGCACCCGAGCTGCAGCAGGAGCTGTTCTCCGGCGCGTACGTGCAGGTGGACGCGATGCACCACCATTCGTCGAAGACGCTCGAGTACGGCTCGGCGGGGCTCGGCATCGGCCTCGCGATCGCCCGCGGCATCGTCGAGAAGCACGAGGGCAAGATCGTGGTGGAGAGCGCGCCGGGAGCCGGCAGCACGTTTTCGATCCGGATTCCGCGGCTCACGGTGGTGCGGCTGCCCGCGACTCCCGGAGCCGGCACCGCGGCCGGCGCCGCCCCGACCGCCGCCGCCGCGTAGCCGGCACGCTCCTGCGGCCGCGCGCCGGGGTCAGGGAGTTACGACGAACCTTCGCACCAGACGCCGTCCTGAGGCGTCCAGGCGCGCGAAGTACAGCCCCGCGGGCACCGCCCCGCGCGACGCGGTGGCGTCCCAGCGAATCGAATAGGCGCCCGCGGCGAACGTGCCGTGCGCGAGCTCGGCGATCTCTCGGCCCTGCACGTCGATCACATCGAGCCGTACGCGGGTTTCGGCCGGCAGCGAAAAGCCGAACGTGGCGTGGCGGCGGAGCGGGTTCGGCGCCACCGGCGCCAGCGCGAGCGTGAGCGCGTTCGCTCCGACGGCGGTCGTGCCGCCGATCGCGAACGCGGAGTCGCTGAGATCGGCGGCGGTGTGTCCGGCGGCGTCGTGCGCGACGACTTCGAGGAACGCGGTCGATGTGGCGGCTCCGCTCACGACCCAGTCGTAGGAGCCCGAGTTCGGCACGCCGAGCGCGATCGTCTGGAACGGCCCGGCCGCGCCGGTGCGCGACAGCAGCAGGTCGACGGCGGTGACGGCGGCGTTGTCCGTCGCGCTCCAGGTCAGCGCGGCATGCTGGCCGAGCGTCAGCGTCTCGCCGCCCACCGGCGACACCACCGTGACGGCGGGCGCCACGGTGTCGGCGAACGTCGCTGCGATCACGTGATCGGCGGTCACGGCCGGGAACGTCCAATGGTCGGCCGCCGGCTGCGCCACGCCATCGACCACGAGCGGACCGCTCGCGAACCCGGCATCGGGCGCGATCGTTACGCCCGCGTCCTGGCCGGCCGCGAGGTGCTGGACGCCCCCGGGCGTGATCGTGCCGCCGGCGGTCGGCTCGGCCGCGACGAGGAAGCTGTCGGGCTGGCCGGTGACGAATGCGCCGAACGCGCCGAGCCAGGTCGCGGAGACGCCGGTGGCGCCGTGGCCGAGCACGAGCGCGGGCCACCACTGGGCGCCGTCGTAGCGGCGCACGACGAAGCTGTCGGACACGGCACCCGGGTCGAGATCGCCGGGTACGAATGTGAACGCGGCGTCGTAGCGGTCGAAACCGGGGCCGTCGGCCGCCAGGTCCCAATGGCGATGGACGTCGCGCGTGGTGTCGAGCAGCGCGGCCGCCACCGCCGGGTGTTCCGTGCCCCGCGTGGCGGCGGTGACGTCGAACGGCTGTGTGACGTGGGCGAACGTGAGCGCCACCGGTGCTGCGGTGCCCGCGTCGCCGATCTCGAACGCCGCCGGCACGGCGGAGCCGGTGTCGACGCGTTTGCGCAGTGCGCCGACGACCCAGCCGCCGGTGGCCGCCACGGTGCCCGGCACGAACAGCGTATCGGCGCCGGCGTCGAGGTTGCCGGCCGCGATCTCGAGGGTACCGCTCACGGTGTGGAGGAGTCCCGGGCCGCCGAGCGTCACGCCCAGGGGATTCTCGATGCGCAGCGTGGTCCCGGTCGCGGCGAGCGTGGCTCCGGACGCGAAGGACAGCTGCTGGGGCGCCGTGCCCGCGAGCCGCAGGGTGATCGTTCCGGGGCCGGCCAGCAGCGGCTGCACGGCGGCGGTGCTGGTCGAGACGACGTTGCCGAGCACGGTCAGCGTGCCCGCGCGCGACGCGGTGCCGGTGATGCCGCCGCCCGACACCGCCGGGTTCACGGGCACGCGCGACAGGTCGCCCGTTACGGTGAGGTTCGTCACGCCGGAATCGCTGAGCACGATCGTGCCGCCCGCGGCGCCGGAGCCGGCGGCGCCGCCGAGCGTCAGGCTGCGCAGCGTGAGCGTACCGGTGCCAGGGGTGCCGAACAGCAGCCTGCCGCTCGAATTCGCGAAGTTCACGATGACGTCGCCCAGCTGCGTGCCGTCGACGGCGATCAGCCTGGAGCCCGCGGCGCCCGCGAACGCGAGCGCGCCGCCGGGATCGGACTGCCACGTGCCGTTGACGAGCACGTGCGCCGGTCCCGCGGCCGCGAGCGTGATCCGGTGGCCGCCGTCGGCCAGCGTGACGCCGCCCGCGACACGCACCGCGCCGTGAGCGAGGTTCGAACCGAAACTGGCGGTGAGCGTGAGGTCGCCGTCGAGGGTCTTGGTGCCCGAACCCGATACCGCGAGCGCCGCCGCCGGCGGATGATTTGCCGCGCTGACGTTCTGATCGCCCGCGGCGTCGTATTCGACGGTGCTGCCGAGCGCGTACGTCGCGCCGCCGGCGGCCGCGATCACGCCGCCGAGCCCGGCGGGGTCGTCGATCGCGGTGGCGAGAGTGCCCGTGGACGCGACGGCGAGCGCGCCGCCGCCGCCGATGCCGAACCCGGCGCATTCGAGCCGGCCGGCCACGTTCAGCGTGCGCCCGGCGCCGACCGCCACGTTGTCCGCCAGCGTGCAGACGGCGCCGGACGCCACGGTCAGGTTCATTTCGATCGGCGACAGCGACAGCGGCGTGAGCGGCGTGCGGGAGTCGCGGCGGGCGGGCGCCAGCGTGGCGCCGCCGAGCGTGCCCGTGCCGGTCAGCAAGATCGTGAGACTGCCGAGGTTCGCGCCGCCGGTGAGGCCGCCATACTCGAAGCTGCCACCCACCGACAGCGTGGTCGGTGTCGCGGCGGTGAGCTCGAGCCGGGCCGTGCCCGCCACCGTGAGGTCGTGCGCCACCTGGAACGCGCCACCCGCCGCGAGCCGCTTGGGATTCGCCACGCCGCCGTTCTCGCACACGAGGTTCCAGTGCGTGACGCCGCCGCCGACCGTCTGCGTGCCGGTGCCGGCCAGCCGCGTCGTGCCGGTTGCGGCAGTGAACGTGCCGGACGTCACCGTGAACGAGCCGTCGAGCACCAGCGAACCCGTGCCGAGGTCGATGGCGCCGCCGGCGAGGGTGAACGTACCGTTCGCGACGAGCTGGCCCGGCGCGCCGAGCGACACGGCGCCCCCGGTCAGCGTGATCGCTCCGTGGGCGGTGAAGCTGCCCCCGGTGATGGCGAGGGTGCCGCCCTGGATCGCGGTCGCGCCGGTCACCGACACGCTGCCGGCGCCGAACGTCACGCTGCCGGCCGTCTGCGTGTAGCCCTGACTCACCGCGATCGCCCCGCCGCCCACCGAGAGCAGCGCGTTCGCGCCCACGTCGAGGTTGCGGCACGCGAACGCGCCGGTGACGGCGATCGTCGCGGGCGCGGCCGGCGCCAGCAGGACGTCGTCGTTCGGCCCCGGCACGCCATCGGGGCTCCAGTTCGCGGCGTCGCCCCACAACGTGGTGCCGGCGCCGCCGTCCCACACGATCGTGGGTGGGTCGAAGCCGATGGTGAAGAACGACTGGCCGGGCACCACGTCCTGGGTGGCTGTGACGGTGCCCGCGGCCGGAACGCCGGTCGTGCTGCCGCCGAGCGACACATAGCTGCCCGCCAGTGTGGCGCTCTGCGCCACGCGCGGGCTCACCAGATCGGCCACGCCGTCGTCGGATCCGAACGCGATGCCGACGCGCGCGCCGGGGTTGAGGTTCGCGGTGTTGGTCAGCGTCCACGAATGGACGTGATCGAGCGATTCGAGCGGGGACACCGGCGCGCCGCCGGTGTTGGTCGTCGTCAGCTCGGCGACGACCGTGCGCGACACGCCGCCGGTCGCGACCTGCGCCAGCGTCACCGGCCGCAGCTCGCCATCGCGCCCGATCGGGAACGTACGCGTGACGGGGCTCGAGGTGTTGAATTCGATGCCGAGCGGGCCGCTGACGTAGCTGATCGAGCTGCCGGTCGCCACCGCCGCGGTGTTCGCGAGCGTCACGAGGTTGGACGTCGACGTCACCAGCGTGCCCTGCGACAGCGTCAGCGAGCCTGTGATCGCGAGCGCGCCGCCGGACAGCGTCACCGCGTGAGGATTGTCGATGCTCAGGTTCGCGACCGTGCGGCCGGCGGGGATCTCGGCCCCGGTGGTGCGCGCCACGCCCTCGGTGCCGTACACCAGCGTGTAGCCGCCGCTGCCGATGTTGAACGCCGGCGCCACGTCGAACGCGCCACCCGCGATGTTGAGGAACGGGCGGCCGATCTGGACGGTGGACGAGCTGCCGCCGCCGCTGCCGAGCGTGATCTTGTAGGCGTGCGTCACGGTGCCGCGCGTCAGGTCCACGCGCCCCGCGACCAGCGTGGGAATCGTCACCCCCAGCGTGATGCCGGCGGGATTGTCGAATACCAGCCGCTCGATCGGGCCCGTGAGCACGCCGTTGCCCGCGTAGGTCTGCGCCGTGACGCCGTCGAACACCAGCCAGCTGCCGGGCAGCGTGCCCAGGATCGCGCCGTCGTTCTGCAACGCGGCGCCCTGCTGCTGGAACGTGAAGCCGTTCA
The DNA here is from genome assembly GCA_038231135.1 of Candidatus Eiseniibacteriota bacterium. GTDB lineage: Bacteria > Eisenbacteria > RBG-16-71-46 > RBG-16-71-46 > RBG-16-71-46 > JANLWX01. The sequence goes on from JBBRLX010000005.1 coordinate 85,798, forward strand.
GATCGAGCACCGCGCCGAACGGGATCGTGGTGCCGAGGAACGCCTGGGTCACGGGCGAGGCGGCGAAGATCGTCGCGGTCTTGTTGTTCGTCTGGTTGTCGATCAGGACGTTGGGCATGGCGCCCGCGATGCGGAAATTGAACCGCGTGGTCGTGGTGCTGCGGCCCAGCATCAGGGTGCCGCCGGTGATCTCGAGCGATTCCGATGCGACGCGCCAGTCGACCGGCGTGGCCGCGGAGCTGGCCTGGCGCAGCGTGATCGTGCCGCCCGTCATGCGGAACGAGCTGATCGCGTTGCTGAGATCGAACGAGCCGAGGTTCGAGCCGCCGTTGCCGGAATTGGCCACCGTGACGGCGCCACCCGACTGGCTCCACGACACCGCGTTCGAGGTCGCAATCCGGCCCGACACGACCAGCGAACCCGCCAGGATGTCGTAAACAGCACCCGGGCCGGAGCCGAGCGAATTGCCGGAGCCGGTGCCGACGTTCAACGTGCCCTGCGCCAGCCGCAGGGTGCCGTTCATGGTCGCAGACGCCGCCTGCGCGACGACCGTCAGGTTGGGGTCGTTGAGCCACAGCCCGGACGTCGCGGGCACAACCCACGCGGGCGCGGCGAACAGCCGGTTGGCGAGCGTGACCGTGCTCGAGATCTCGAGCATGCCGTTCGCCAGCGTGAGAAAGCCGGCGGCGTCGCCGTTCGAGCCCTGCACGGTGAACGTGCTCGTCAGGAGCTCGAGCACCGAGCCTTGCCCGGAGCCCTTGTCCACCGTGACCGCGCGCACGTCGGTGGTGGCACCCGAGCCGGAGAATTGGCTGTTGTCGGGGCCGGTGAACGTGATCGCGGCGCCGGCGGTGTTGCTGTTGGTGCTGAAGTCGAGCGTGCCGTTGTTGAGCAGCGTGCCGCCCAGGGTCAGCTGGTGGGCCACGACGGCGCCCGATGCGGCGGACGCGAACGTGCCGCCGGCGGAGATGGTTACGTTCGAGGTCACGGTCAGCGCGCGGGGCGTGACGGGCTCGTACAGCAACGTGCCCGCGACGGTGAGCGAGAACGCCGTCGCGCCGGTGTCGATCGTGACGGTGCGCCCGGCGGGGATCGTGACGTTGTCCGCCGAGGTGGGCACCACGCCGCCCGGCCATGGGGCGTTCACCGTGGTCGAGCTCCAGTTGCCGCTGCCTGCCGCGGTGATCGTGCCCGGGGGCGGGGTGGCCTGGCTGCCCGTGAGCGGGACCGACGGCGCGGCGGCCTCGTTGGCGGCCGTGATGCGGAAACTGTAGGTGACGCCGGGCGACAGGCCGGTCTGCGCCAGCGAGTACGTGAAGCCGGCCCCCGGGGTGCTCACCGACGGCACGGTCCCGATCGGCGTGAAGTTGACCCCGTCGCTGGAGCGGTACACGGTGAAGAACGTCTCGTTCGTCGAATTGTCGGTCCACTGGACGGTCATGCCCGACTGCGACACCGACGGGAACGTGATCGACACCGGGGCAGCGGGGACGGCGGCGTATTGCGGCGTGAACGTCACCTGGCTCGCCGTCGCCGGCACCTGGGGCAGTGTGTTGCGTTCGAGGTTGTTGAACGTCGCCGTGTTCGGCGACTGCTGGGCCAGCAGCTCGGAGGGCAGCGGGGTCATCCCCATCGTGAGCCCGTTGATGCCGCAGCTGTAGGTATAGGCCGGGGCCCCGGGGGTCATGGTGCCGTAGACGAAGTCGATGGCGCCCGTCGCCTCATGGAGTCTCACCTGGAAATTGAGGTCGGGACTGGTGTCGAACGGCGTCTCGAGCCCAATCCACTCCACGGTCAGTACGCGGCTGCCGGGGGCGCCGGTGGTCTGATACTTGACGCTGGACGCCAGCGAGGCGGTGGTGCCCGGATTGCCCTGGGTGCTCAGGTTGTCGTACATCGGAGCCAGCATCAGCGGGCTGGGAGCGAGGTTCGAGGTGAACGCCGTGTTGCTCGACCCGTAGTCGCTGCTGCCGCCACCCGAGGCGCCCGACGACGACAGATCCATGAAGCCGTTCGTCGATGCGCTGAACGAGGTGGACGGCTGGCCCATGTAGTAGAACGTGAATCCGATCGGGGCCGCGATGCTCCGGTTGTCGTCGGTATTCGCGCCGTTACGCCATGCCGGCAGGCTAGACCCGGTGGTGGCTATCGAAGCGTAAGTGACACCGGTGGTGCGGGTTACCGGAGCATAGTTCGCGACGCTCTGGGCGAGTGCGGCGTCGGTTCCGATCACGAGGGCGAGCAGCGCAATGACAGCGGGCCGAATCATTCCGGGGTCCCCTTGGGAAGTTGTGTGCGATGGGTCGAATCAGGGACGAGCGGAACGGGCGGGTGTGGCAGATGTATCAAACGTTTCGTTCCACCGGTTTGGACTGCAATATGCAAGCCATCGTGCAATATTACCGTTATCAAACCCCGGAATTCGGGCGCAGTCAGCGTTTCTCCATACACATCCAGCATTTGCGGGCACGCCGCGTCGGGTCTGATCCGGCCGATCACCTGGCGTCCAAGGTGGGGAATATCCCACATTTCGGGTGTGTAAAAACCCAGTATTTTGTTATGTTGCAATCAGTTGACGGCATCGTCGTGACTCGTTACACTTTTTCGGTTGTTTGTTCTCACCAATCGCAGTCTCGGAGCTCTGACCCATGAGAAGCAGGACATCATGGTCATGGGTGACGTGTCTCGTCGCGGCCGGATGCGCGGGGGGCGCCTCCCTGGCCCACGCCATCACCTGGGCACCATACCTGAGCCTGGACGGGCGGTATGACGACAACGTATTGCATCGGCCCCAAGGGGCCGATGACGTGGTCAGTGTGGCGACCCCGGGACTCAAGATTTTCAACCGCGATCCGATCACGTCCTATGACCTGGACGGCAGCAGCGGTTTCACCTCGTATTCCAGGACCCACTTGAAGACTTCGCGACGTGACATTGCCACGCTCGACCTGACGCACAACCCGGGCTATTTTGAGAAGCTCGACCTCAACGCGTGGTACCAGCGTTCGGCGGATCCAATCGACTTCCGCCAGGGCACGGTCACCCAGCGCGGGGACGTCAGCAGCGCCGGCGGGACGGGCGAGTTGTCGTTGTTTCGGGTGGGGGCGGCGGCGGATGTGCGCCGCTGGGATTACGCCGACGGACAGTTGGCCGATGGCCGGTCGACGAACGTGACGGGCCGGCTGTTTCCGGTGAACACCCGGAGCACGCGATTCGCGCTCGAAGCGCGGCGGAGTGAATTGGAAGTGGGAGACGGGGTGGCGCTCCAGGCTGGTTACGAGACCGCATCATTCAGGCGGCAGCATTCCGACAACTTCTGGTCGGAGCTCGAGGCCGGCCGTGTGGAGGCGCGATTTCGCGACGGCACCCGCAAGGTGCATTCCGCGATCGCCGCGTCGTTCAGCCGGTCGAGCGGAGGCGCGAGGACGCCGGTCACCCTGTCGGTCCGGGTCGCCGACGACATCGCGACCACCGTCGATGCCGGGCTCACGGGCCGGGGCGCCGGCCGGTCCCTGGGGCTCCGCTACGAGACGCGACTCGATGCCGACGGTGGTCTCTACCGCGTGCCCACGCTCAGCCGGCGCGGGACGCTCGACGCCAGCGACACGCTCGGCGGCCGGCTGGTGATCGACGCGAACGGCAGCTTTGCCCGCATCCGTGCGTTCCACGGGAGCGGGCCGGGAGTCGACCAATGGCGCGCGGAAGCCGGAATCTCGAAGCCGATCGGCCCGTGGCTCACGGCGCGGGTCGCCTACGACTTCCTGCGCCAGGATGTGCCGCTCCCGGGCAGCGACAGCAAGTTCGATCGAAGCCGTTACAGCATCGGGTTCACGCTGGCCCCCGCGCAATGACGGGCACCGACATGACCGCTCGCATCATCCTCAGGACCGCAGCAACCTCGCCGCCCGAAGCCGCGACGGAAGGAGCCGTGAAGTGATCCAGGCAAGACAGGCAGTCTACGCGGGTGCGCTGGGGCTCTTGGTGCTGCTGGCCGGCTGCGCCGGTGCCCCCGTGCGCAGGACGAACACGCGTCCCGAGGCGATCATCGTGTCGCCGAAGGACGGTTCGACGGTCATGGCCGGAGAGTCGGTGGCACTGGCCGCAGACGCGCGCGACCAGCAGGAACCGGCCGCGCGGCTCCAGTACCAGTGGGACGTCGACGCGATCCGGGCGGACCACAGCCGCCGCCGGGTGCTGAGTCTGCGGGGGATCAAGACCGCGTTCGAGCCGCCCACGACGACCGTGGATCACTACGAAGTGCGGCTGATCGTCACCGATTCCGGCATGCTGCGCGACACCGTGCACGTGCGGCTCGCCGCGATCCCGCGGCCGGCGAAGCCGGTGGCGAGCGCGACCGCGTCCCGCAGTGCCACGACTCCCGTCGCACCCCGGATCGGCAATCACACCGCGCCGGAGAAGCCGTCGCATACGGCGAAGGCTCCCGTCCGCACCGCGTCCGCCGGTTCGAAGCCAAAGGGGAGCGGCCCCGCGCCGGCAGCCACCGCCTCCGCGGACGGCGGCCACACCGTCTCGAGCCCGACCGCGCAGCCGTCCCTGGCGGCTCGCAGCGCCACCGCGGTCCAGGTCCCGCCGCCCGCGACCGTCGACGCCGCGCCGCCGCCGGCGACCACGACCGCGGCCAGCCCGGCATCGAGCCGGGACAGCGGAGCCGCCAAGCCGAATCCGCCCTCGCCGCCGCCGGTCGCGCCGCAGACGCAGCCGGCTCCGGACGAGGCGTCCTATCCGCTCGGTCCCGGCGACGAAGTCCACGTCGCGATCTATGCCGGCGGCGAGAAGCAGGAGGATTTTTCCGGGAACGTGGCGCCGTCGGGCACGCTGACGAGCCCGCTGATCGGCGAGATCCCGGTGTCCGGGCTCACCGCATCGGAGGTGTCCAACCGGATTCGCGAGATCCTCGCCCGCGACTACTTCGTGAATCCGCAGGTGATGGTGAGCGTCGCGTCGTTCGCCCGCAAGGTGTACGTGTCGGGCGAAGTGCGCAATCCCGGTGGCTACTCGGTCGCGACCGGGCTGACGGTGATGAGCGTGTGCACGCTGGCCGGTGGCTTCACCGACTTCGCGTCGCTCAAGAGTGTGAAGCTGATCCGCACCGAGAACGGCAGGACGCGGACGATCGATATCGACCTTTCCAAGGTGCGTCGCGGTAAAGCGCCGGACCTGGCCGTCATGGCGGGCGACCGCATCGACGTGCCTCACCGCCGCTACTAGAGGGCAATCGAGAGACCCATGGCCAAACCTTCGGAGATGGACCTGAGAGACTACGGCCGCATTCTCGTGCGGCGGAAGTGGTGGGTGCTGAGTTCGTTGCTGGGGGCGCTGGTGCTCGCGTTCGTGCTGAACACCGTCACGGCGCCGGTGTACCGGGCGACCGTGCGCATCCAGATCTCCCGTGAGCCCTCGCGTTCGCTGCTGACCGGCGCGGAGATCGAGAGTCCCAGTGCCCAGTCCGACAACCTCGCGCTGTTCACCGCGGCCGAGCTGATCACGAACCGCAAGCTGATGGCGCGCGCCGTGAGCTCGCTGCGGCAGCGCGGCGTGCTGACCGGCGACGAGGGCACGGCCCAGTCCTGGTTGGGGCGGCTGCTGCGCGGCGTCCCGGCGTCCGCGGGCACGATCGAAGCCAGCGACACCACCGGTACTCCGGTGTCGAACGACGAGGTGGACTGGCTGCTGTCGAACATCAACGTCGAACCGGTGCGCGACACCCGGCTCGTGAACATTCACGTCGAGCTGTCGAATCCGCGCTCGGCCGAGAAGGTCGCGAACACCGTGGCCGACTTGTTCGTGCGCTACCAGGCGGAGACGCACTCGGCGGGATCGTCGAGCATGGTGACGTACCTCACGAGCCAGCTCCAGGACGTGCGCGCGAACCTCGCGCAGTCCGAGCAGGCGTCGGCGTTCGTGAAGGCACGCAGCGACCGGGTCGCGGTCCAGGCGCGTCTCGACCAGCTGCGCCAGGCGCAGGAGTCGCTCGACCTCGATCATCTGACCATTCAGACGCCCGCGATCGACGCGTTGCGCAAGCAGCTCGCCGATTCCGAGAGCGAGCTCGCGAAGGCGCGCCAGATCTACAAGGACCGCCATCCGCGGCTGGTGGCGCTCGAGACCGAGAACGCGTCGATCCGCAGCAGCATCAGGAACGAGCTGGCGACCGTGATGGCGCAGGTGCGCGGCGAGCTGGTCACCGCCAGCGCGGCCGAGCGCAGCGTGGCGGGTGTCCCGGCGACGCTCAGCAGCCGCAACCCGGCGACGCTCGAGAGCGACGTCGCGAACAATCGTGACCTGTACAACGCGCTGCTCACCAAGCTCAAGGAGGCCGAGATCAGCGGCCAGGCGCACGGCCCGCTGGTCGAGGTCGTGGAGCCGGCGGCCGCGCAGCCCGATCCGGTGCGCCCGCGCAAGCTGATGAACTTCATCGTGTGTCTGTTCGCAGGCGGCGTCATCGGCACCGGCCTCGCATTCCTGCGTGAATACCTGCGCCGCACCATCCGCACGCCGCAGGACGTCGACGAGCACCTCCAGCTGCCCGTTCTGGGCCTCATCCCGAAGGCGTGACCATGGACACTGCGGCGTTTCAACCCCTGGCTTCCGCGATGCTGCCGTTCCTGCAGAAGGGCGTCAGCAAGATCATCATCACCAGCAGCGGCCCCGGCGAGGGCAAGTCGACCGTCACCGCGAATCTCGGCCGCGCACTCGCGCGCTCCGGCCGGCTCAGCGTGCTGCTGGTCGACACCGACCCGTACAAGCCGGCGTTGCACAAGCGGTTCGGCGTCGAGAACCGCCGCGGCCTCGGCAACCTGCTGAGCGAGATCTACGGAATCGACCTCGCGCGCGAGAATCCCAACCAGTTCGGCATCGGCGACTGGGTCGAGCTGCTCAGGGCGCAGTCCCGCACGGGCACGCTGCTGATCCGCCAGGCCAACGACGAGTTCCAGATCGTGTTCCACCGCGGCCGCATCACCAGCCTGAGCGGCGGTTCGCGCGACGAGACCGGCCGCATCGGCCAGCTGCTGGTGCAGGACGGCCGCATCACGAACGAGCAGCGCGACGTCGCGCTCAAGGTGCAGAAGGAGGGCCAGCGCCGCATCGGCGAGGTGCTGCGCGGCCTCGGCTACGTGGGCAACGCCGATCTCGACGCCGCACTCGAGACGCAGCTCCGCGACTGCCTGCACCGCATCGTCACGCTGCAGCGCCCGACGTATCACTTCGCGGAGACCGCGCAGGCCTACCTGCCGAATCCCGCGGCCTGGCAGGGCGACGACGACGGTTCCTCGATCGACACGTTCATCAACGGGCGGTTCGGCGAGTACCTCAAGCACCCGTTCCTGTCGAGCCAGATCCCGAGCTACCTGACCGACACGGGCATGGACAACCTCAAGATCCTCACCACCGGCACGGTGACGTTCGATCTCGCGGACCGGCCGTTCGCGATCCTGGCCGAACGGCTGTCGCGGTCCTACGACGTCATTCTCATGGATTGCGCCCCGGTCGCGGTCACGAGCCCCACCGGCGCGCTCACCTCGGTCGCACACGGCGTGCTGCTCGTCGTGAAGGCCGAGGGCTACGATCTCCGCATCGTTCAGCAGGCGAAGGAGCAGCTCACCCGGTCCGGCGCGAATCTGCTGGGCGTGGTGCTGAACCAGGTCGACATCCGCCACGACGAAACGTTGTCCTACTACTATGGAGCCTATCGACGCTGATGGAACGACTGACCGAAAAGCCCGGGGCCGCTCCCAGGATGGTAGCCGGTGAGCCGCCGAAGATCCGCGACACGTTCCTGCCGTTCGCCCTGCCACTGATCGGCGAGGAGGAGATCGCAGGCGTCGTCATGTGCCTGCGCTCCGGCTGGCTCACCACCGGACAGAAGGTGCGGGAGTTCGAGCAGGAATTCGCCACGTGGGCGGGCTCGAAACACGCGATCGCGGTCAACTCGGCGACGTCCGGCCTGCACCTGGCGCTCGAAGCGCTGGGCGTGGGACCCGGCGACGAGGTCATCACCACGCCCATGACGTTCACCGCCACCGCGGCGGTGGTCGAACACCTGGGCGGTGTGCCGGTGCTGGTCGATTGCGAGCCCGACACGCTCAACATCGATCCGCGCCTGATCGAGGCGAAGATCACCCCGCGCACCAAGGCGATCATGCCGGTGCACTTCTCCGGGCAGTCCGCCGACATGGACGCGATCATGGCGATCGCGCACGAACACGGCATCCGCGTGGTGGAGGACGCGGCGCACGCGATCCCCACGGCGTGGAAGGGACGCCGCATCGGCTCGATCGGCGACATCACGGTGTTCAGCTTCTACGCCACGAAGAACCTCACCACCGGCGAGGGCGGCATGATCACGACCGACGACGACGCGCTCGCCGAGCGCATGCGGCTGATGTGCCTGCACGGCATGAGCCGCGACGCGTGGAAGCGCTACACGCAGGCCGGCGCGTGGTCCTACGAGATCCTCGCGCCGGGCTTCAAGTACAACCTGACCGACATCGCCGCGGCGATCGGCATCCCGCAGCTGCGTCACGCGGCCGAGTACCACGCGCGGCGGGCCTCGATCGCGGCGCGCTACGACGCGGCGCTCGGCAAGCTCGCCGGCGTGCGCATTCCCACCACGCGCGACGCCCAGGAGCACGGCTGGCATCTGTACGTGATGCAGGTGCAGCACGACAAGCTCACGATCGACCGGGACGAGTTCATCCAGCAGCTCGTGGCGCTCAACATCGGCGTCTCGGTGCACTTCATCCCGCTCCACCTGCATCCCTACTGGCGTGACCGCTACGGTTACAAGCCGGAGGACTTCCCCGCGGCCTACGCAGCCTTCCAGCGCATCATCTCGCTGCCGATCTACGCGAAGATGAGCGACCGCGACGTGCAGGATGTGATCGACGCAGTCACCTGGATCGCCACCCGCTACCGGAAATGAAACGTCTGTTCGACATCGTCGTCGCGGCGGTGGGAATCCTGTTCCTGTCGCCGGTGATGGCGGTCGTCGCACTGCTCATCAAGCTCGAAGGCGACGGTCCCGTGCTGTTCCGGCAGCAGCGGGCCGGCCGCCGCATGAAGCCGTTCGACATCCTCAAGTTCCGCACGATGGTGACGAACGCGCCCGCGCTGGGACCCGGCGTGACGATCGGCAACGACCGCCGCATCACCCGCGCCGGCGGCGTTCTGCGCAAGACCAAGCTCGACGAGCTGCCGCAGCTGTTCAACGTGCTGCGCGGCGAGATGAGCTTCGTCGGCCCGCGGCCCGAGCTGCCGCGCTACGTCGCGCTGTACCCCGCGGAGTTCAAGGAAGTGCTGAGCGTGCGGCCCGGCATCACCGACATCGCGTCGATCGTCTACCGTGATGAGTCGGGCATCCTCGCGCGCTCGGCAGACCCCGAGGCCTACTACGAATCCGTCGTGCTCCCCGACAAGATCCGCATGGCCCGCGAGTACGTGCGCGCGTCGTCGCTGTGGTTCGACGTCAAGCTGATCTTCACCACGCTCACGGTCCTGCTGTATCCGCGCCGGACCGCCGAGCGGGTCGTCGACCGCCTCGGCCGCCAGCGGGTGCCGCTCTCGATCGCCGTGCACGCGGCCGCCGCCGTGCTCGCGAGCGCCCTGGCCTACGCGGTGCGGTTCGACGGCCGCGCGCCGGCGTCCGAATGGCACCGGTTCTCAAGCCTGCTGCCGTGGCTCGTCGCGGCACGGCTCCTGGGGTTCCTGCCGGCCGGCGTGTACCGCAGCCTGTGGCGCTACTCGGATGCCCGCGACCTCGAGCGCACGGCGCTGGGCGTGGCGCTGGGCTCCGGCCTGTTCACGCTCGCGCTCCGCGTGATCCCCGGCGGCGCGGGAACCTCGACGGCGGTGCTGGTGCTGGACGCGCTGCTGTGCCTCGCACTGCTCGGCGGCGTGCGGTTCGCGCGCCGCATGATGAGCCGGCTGCGCAACGAGGTGCCGCGCACGCGCCGCGCGCTGCTCGTTGCGACCGGCGACGTCGCCGACCGCGTGCTGGGCGGCATCGCCGGCGACCCGCTGTCGGGCTGCCACGTGATCGGCGTGCTCGAGGACGACGCGTCGCGCACCGGCGCCACCCTGCACGGCGTGCCGGTGCTCGGCGCCGCATCCGACCTCGAGGCCATGATCAAGCGCGAGCAGCCCGACGAGATCCTGATCGCGGGCGGCTCGCCGCAGGCGGTGCGCCAGCTGGTGAAGCTCGCCGCCGCGTTCGAGAAGCCGGTGCGCTCGATCCCCGATCCCAGCCACATGCTGTCGGGCGACGCGTTCGGCCCGCCGCCGTTCGAGCCCGAGGACCTGCTGTTCCGCGATCCGATCCGCACCGATCCCGCGGGGCTCGCGGCTGCGTACGCCGGCCGCTGCGTGCTGATCACCGGCGCGGGGGGGTCGATCGGCTCCGAGATCTGCCGCCAGATTGCGCAGCTCGAACCGTCGCGGCTCGTGCTGTTCGAGAAGCACGAGGCCAGTCTGTTCTTCACCGAGCGCGAGCTGCGCACGCTCGCGCCCCAGCTCGACATCGTCGCCGTGATCGGCGACATCACCGACGCCGAACGCGTGACGCAGGTGATGCACGACACGCGGCCCGACGTGGTGTTCCACGCGGCCGCGTACAAGCACGTGCCGATGATGGAGCACCATCCGTCCGAGGCCTACAAGACGAACGTGCTCGGCACCCGCGTGGTGGCCGAGGCCGCGGCGCGTGCCGGCGTGGGCAGCTTCGTGCTGATCTCCACCGACAAGGCCGTCGAGCCGGTCAGCGTCATGGGCCTCACCAAGCGCATCGCCGAGCTGACGGTGATGGGCCTGAACGGGCCCGGCCAGCCCCGCTACATGGCCGTGCGATTCGGCAACGTGCTCGATTCGAGTGGCAGCGTGGTGCCGCTGTTCCGCGAGCAGATCGAGAAGGGTGGCCCGATCACCGTGACCCACTCGGAGGTGACCCGGCTGTTCATGACCGTGCCCGAGGCCGTGCAGCTCATCCTGCACGCCGTGACGCTCGGTACGGGCGGCGAGGTGTTCGTGCTCGACATGGGCAAGCCGGTGCGGATCCTCGACCTGGCGAAGACGCTCGCCCGGCTGCACGGGCTCCACCCGGGCCGCGACATCGATATCGTGTTCACCGGGCTCAGGCCCGGCGAGCGGCTGTTCGAGACCCTGTTCAACGAGCACGAGAAGATCTGGAAGACGCCGCACCCCAAGATCCTGATGGCGGCGAACGGCGCGGGTGGTCCCGACGGGCGCAACGAGCTCGACCGGCTGCTCCAGGTGCTCGACGATCGCATCCGCCAGGTCGCCGCGCCGCCGGGGCAGCCCGCGAGCCCGCCGTCATGAGCGCGCGCCGCGTGACCGCACGCAAGGAGAAGCGCGCCGCCGAGCTGCGCGCGCTCGAGACCGCCGAAGTTCGCGCCCGGCTCACGGCCGACATCACGGCCGGCCGCGGTGCGCAGGCGGCGGACATGGCCGCGGCCGGCTACGGCGCGGTCGCGGGGGGTGCGGAGCGCGGCGCGACCGCCGGCGGTCGGAGAGTTCCGCCGTGGGCGCGGTTCGCGCGCAGCGCGCAGGCGCCGGTTGCGGACGTGGGGTCCGGAGCGTTCGGCGGCCGCCTCGCGTCGGCCATGCTGATCCTCGCCGTCATCCTGGTGCCGCTCGTCCAGCCGATCGGGCCCGGCCAGATCGCGGTGGGGGACCTGCTCAACGTCCTGGGGATGGCGTTGTTCGGCATCGTGCTGCTGACGCGGCGGCCACGCATCACGCTGCCGCTCATCATGCCGGTGTTCGTGATCGCGTTCGCGAGCCTGATCGCCACGCTGAACGCCGCGGCGCCGGGCCAGAGCCTCGTCACCATGGCGCAGGACACCTACCTCTACCTGTGGTTCGTGGTGCTGGTGAACGTGTTCGCCGACCACGGCGACCTCCGGCGGGTGCGCTGGACCTGGATGGTGGTGTCGGCCGCGATCTCGCTGTATGGCGTGTATGCGCTGATGCACACGTATCATTACGGCCTCGGCGCCCTGTTCGGCGCCAAGGGCGAGCGCGCGGCGGGGACGTTCGGCAACGCGAACTTCTTCGCCGACTATCTGGTGATCAGCTTCTTCGTGATCGCGAGTCTCGGCTCGGAGACCTCGTGGATGATCCGGTTTCCGGCGCTGGGGGCGATCCTGCTCGGACTGATGGCGTCCAAGTCGCTGGGTGGACTGCTGTCGCTGATCGGCGGCCTCCTGGTCTGGTTCTTCGCACGCTCCGCGACCCGCCGGACCTCGGTGCTGGCGACGGTCGCCGTCGTCAGCGTGCTGGGTGGCGTGGCGCTGCTCGGCGGCTGGGTGGTGAAGGAGTGGGGCATCGGCCAGAAGGGCCTCAAGGTGATGACGAGCCAGAGCGTCGTCGGCCGGCTCGACAAGAGCTCCGCGAGCCGCATCCAGATCTGGACCGAGCTGCGCAACCGGTTCGAGCGGCGGCCGCTCGGCATCGGCCCCGGGAACAGCAGCGAGATCATGCTGTCGGTGTCGAATCGCGAGCGCCGCGGCGGATCGGTGCAGGGCAAGGAGGCGCACAACGACTATGTCGGCTACGCGGTCGAACGCGGCCCGCTCGCGCTGCTCGCGCTGTTCGCGATGATCGTGATCTCGCTGCAGGTGCTCCAGCAGGGCTGGTCGCGCGTCCGCGACCGGTCGTCGGCGGTGCCCGGGGCGTGGGTCGCGGCGCTCGCTGCCGGGCTGATCGCGAGCTCGATCCACTCGTTCACGATCGAGAAGCTCCACTTCCGGCACTTCTGGTTCTTTCTGGCGCTGCTGTTCGCGCTGAGCGCCCGACTTAAGACTCGTCCTCCACCGGCCGCGGAGCCCGTCCGCCCGCGCTGACGCCCGCGGGGGAGGTCCAAACCCCAACGGGGCCCGGGGTGACGCCCGGAACGCTCCGCGGACACCCCGGGGGCGGCGGTAACGCTGGCTACGGCGTGCGAAGCCGCCCCGGACTCGAATCGGGCATCCCCGGTGCCGGTTTCCCAGGCCCGTGAAACGCTGGCCCGGGATGTGCTGTTGAGTTCTGTACGTCGACGGCTGCCGCGCAAGCGGCTCCCGGGGACAAGCTGCTGCACGAGCGGCCGATAGCGTGAAAGCCTTGCCTGTGGCGGCCCGCGTTGCGGCTGCGGTGTCGTCCGGACAATCGTCGGTCCGGACGACACGGAGGGCGGTGGGTCGGACGGCCCGCCGTCGGCGAATTCGCTGTGTATTTTGGCGAATTCGGCAGTGAATTTCGCACGATTTCGCGGTTGGAGTCATCGAACTCGCAGCATGATTTGTCGGCAGGGGGGTGCTTTGATGCTGCTATACTCTTTGCTCCGTTCCGGGACGCAGGGTCGAGGCCGGCAGGATCCGGGTTCGAGCGCCGTCGTCCTGGCCCGGGCCCCGATCTGCCGCCTCCCATACGAGTCACCCGACGTCCGCGCCCGCTGCCCGCGGGACCGGTCGACGGTGAGTCCCCGAATCCCGGCTTTGTGCCGGGGCACCAACGAACAGAACAGGATCGTCCGCGGATGACCGAGAACCCATCCAGTTCAGCCTCCATGCCCGCCGAAGCCATCCGGCTCGTGGACATCATCAACCTGAGTTCTTCGGCGAACACGCTGCTCAAGAACCGGGTGCTGTCGATGCGCGCCCGCGGCGTGGACAATCGCATCCTGTGCATCGACGGGCCGTACGTGCGGCTGCTGCGCGACCAGGGCATCCCGGTCGCGACCGCGGGCATGCCGCGCAGCATGAATCCGTTCGCCATGCTGACGTCCACGTTCGAGATGGCCGCCTACCTCAGGCGCGAGCGCATCGACGTCGTGCACACGCACTGCTCGATGCCCGGCGTCCTGGGCCGCATTGCCGCCAGGCTGGCCGGCGTGCCGGTGATCATCCACACGATCCACGGGCTCCACGTGCACGACCGCTGGCATCCGGTGCTGCTCAATCTGTTCACGTTCGCCGAGAAGTTCTGTGGCCGCTTCACCGACATGCTGCTGAGCCAGAACCGCATCGATCTCGAGCTGGCCCGCCGGCTCGCGCTGGTGCCCGCCGGCCGGCTGCGGTTCATCGGCAACGGCATCGACATCGATCGCTTCCGCCCGCAGCCGCGCGTCGCTGCGGCTGGGCCGCTCACGATCGTCTGCACCGCAAGGCTCGAGCCGGTGAAGAACCACCCGCAGCTGTTCCAGGCCATGAAGCTGCTGACCGAGCGCGGCATTCCGGCCCGCGTCTGGCTCGTGGGCGACGGTCCGCTCAAGCCCGAGTACGTGCGCATGTGCGCCGAGCTCGGCATCGCCGACCGGGTCGAGTTCCTGGGGTATCGCGATGACGTGCCGGGGCTGCTCGCCAGGGCCGACGTGTCCGTGCTGACCTCGGTCAAAGAGGGCATCCCGCGGGCGCTGCTCGAGGCCATGGCCATGGAGCTGCCGGTGATCGGCACCCGCGTGGTCGGCACCGACGAGACCGTGCGTGACGGCGAAACCGGCTGGCTCGTCGAGTACGGCGACGCCGAGGCGCTCGCCGAGCGGCTGGCGCGTCTCGCGGCCGATCCCGCGCTGCGCGCACGCCTCGGACAACGGGGCCGTCAGGTGGTCGAGGCCGAGTTCAATGAACGCCAGATCGTGGAGTCGCTGGCCGCCATCTACCGCCAGATCCTGAGCACCAAGGGGCTCGGTGCCTCGATCTCCCAGCCGCACGCGGTGAAGCCGTGAGCGAGCCGATTTCGGTGCCGAGCATGGGCATCGAGCCCACGGGTGGCTACGAACCCCCGGAGGGCCCGGTTAAGGCCCTGGCCTCGGGGACTTCGGTGCGCACCGCGGCGCGGATCGGCAAGAACTTCTCGTTCCGGATGGCCGCGCAGATCCTGAGCGCCATGATCAACGTCGGCGCCATGGTGCTGCTCGGCAACTACCTGAGCGCCGAGCGCTACGGCGACTACGTGTTCTACTACGCGCTGATCCCGCTGATCGCGAGCCTCAGCGATCTCGGCACCGGCGTCATGATCACGAAGGAGATCGCGCGCGAGAAGCTGATGGGTCCGCGGTTCTACGGCGACGCCCTGCTGATCAAGGGGGTGGTCGGGCTCGCGCTGCTCACGATCGTGTCCGTGGCGTCGTGGACCACGCTCGATCACGGTCGCGCGCTGCTCGTGACGCTGGTGTGCGCGACCGCGCTCATCGACTTCAGCCAGGACGTGTCGGTGTGGATCGTGCGCGCGCACGAGCGGCTCGACGTCGAGGCGGTGCTGCTGCTCGCGAGCCAGGTGGCGTGGATGGGAGGCATCGCGGTGGGCGCGGCGCTCCACCTGTCGCTGCCGTGGCTGCTGGCGTCCGCGAGCGTCGCGTTCGCGATGCGCACGCTGATCGGCATCTGGATCGTGCGGCGCCGGTTCTACCGCCCGGTGTTCCAGCCGGATTACGCCCGGCTCCGGAAGTTCGTGCTGCAGGCGCTGCCGTTCGGCCTCGCGATGTTCATCGTGGTGCTGTACGGCCGCATCGGCGTGCTGATGCTGAAGGCGATGGCCGGCAAGGCCGACGTGGCGCTGTTCAACGTCGGCTACATGCTGTCCCAGCCGCTCGGATTCATCTCGACCGCACTGAGCATGGCGGCGTTCCCGGCGCTCGCCCGCCGCGCCCAGCGCGGCCACGGCGCGATCTCGAGCGCGCTGCGGCGCACCACCAAGTACCAGTTCCTCGTGACGCTGCCGATGATGGCGGGCCTGTTCCTGCTGGCCGAGCGCGTGATCCCGCTGCTGTTCCACGGCACCGACTTCGCGCGCGCCGGGTTCGCGCTCAAGCTCATGAGCCTCGGGCTGGCGTTCATCTTCATGAACCTGATGTCGCGCTACGTGCTGGCGGCGATCGACGCGAACCAGGTGTATCTCCGGGCGGTGCTGGTCGGGCTGGCGGTGAATGTCGCGATCGGCGTGATGCTGATCCCGCGCTACGGTTTCGCCGGCGCCTGCATCGCCCAGCTGTCCGGCGAGCTGTCGATCTTCGTGATGTGCCAGAGCGCGCTCACGCGCTACGTGAGCGTGCGCGAGGTGTTCGCCGCGCTGGTGCGGCCCGCGTTGGCGGCGCTCGGCAGCGGCGCCGTCGTGTGGCTGCTGCGGCATTCCAACCTGGCGCTGGCCGTGGTCGCGGGCGGCGCCACCTACGTCGTGCTGCTGTTCGTGGTGCGTGCGTTCAACGACGACGAGCTGCGCCTGATGCGCGGCGTGCTCCAGTCGTTCGTCCCCGGTTCGGCCCCCGGCCGTGCCGAACCTCGTTCGTGAGCCAAGGAGCCCGCATGTCCAGCTCGGGAGTGTCGGTGATCGGGAGTCCCCTGTCGGAACGGGCGCGGATGCTGCCCCTGCGCGCGCACGATCCGTCGTCCAAGCTCGTGTCGCTGTCGCTGGGCATCGAGTCGAACGATTTGATCGACCGCTCGCTGGCCGAGATGGCCGAGTTGCCGTACGTGGACGACATCCTCGCGCTCCCCGACGTGCACCAGAAGGCGCAGATGGAGATCCCATCCAGCATCGCCGTCACGACCCGAGACGTGATCGTGCCCGAGTTCACCTCGGCCGCGGTCAACGACGGCATGGGGGTGGTGGTCACCGACCTCGACGCATCGGCGCTCACGCCCGAGCGGCTGAGGGCGTTCTTCACGCGCGTGAACTCGAATTCCGCGGCGCATCCGTTCGACGGCAACCGCTACAGCATCTCGGGTGACGAGCTGCGCCGCGTGATCGCGGTGGGCGGCCGGGGCGCGCTCGGCCGCTACGGATTCCCGGAGTCGGTGCTCGACCGGTTCGAGGACCGCGGCGCGATCTCGGGCGTCGCCGACGTGCGCGCCGAGGACGTCGTGCCGCTGCACCTGCTCACCACGCGATTCAGCCGCTCCGAGATGGGTCTCAACTTCGGCGGCAACCACTTCCTCGAGGTCCAGGTGGTCGACAAGGTGCTCGATCCCATCGCGTCGACGTGGGGGCTCCGCGAGGGCCAGGTGGTCGTGATGTACCACCTCGGTCCGGGACCGTTCTCGGGCACGCTGCTGCATCACTATTCGCGCCGCACCAAGCTCAAGTCGCACCGCGTCCCGATGTTCTTCCTGTCCAAGCTGATGTTCCACTACCTGCAACGCATGGGCCGCACGAATCCCGCGAAGGCGTGGGCGATGCACTTCCGCCAGAACCGCTGGACGCCGTTCCCGGTGCGGTCGGAGGAGGGTCAGCTGTTCCGGAAGGCACTCGCCATGGCGCTCAACTTCGGCTACGCCTACCGGCTCGCCACCGTGCGCGCGATCGTCGACGGACTCACCGAGGCGGTGTCGCCGAACGTACGCGCGGAGCTGCTGTGCGACATCTCGCACAACGGCATCACCGAGGAGACGTGGGGCGGCCGCCGCGGCTGGATCGCGCGGCACAACGCCTGCCGGCTCGCTCCGGGCGGCCCCGCGATCGTGGCCGGATCGTACGACGTGGCGTCGTATCTCGGTGTCGGCCTCGACGGCGGCCCCGACGGCCGGCTGCATTCGTACGACCACGGCGCCGGCAACCTGATCGAGCACTTCCGCGACCGCGGCACGCTCGATCGCGACGCCGGCACCGTCACCCGGCTCAAGATGACCCGCGGCAAGAACGCGGAAGTCGTGCGCAGCGAGCAGGTGCCGATGCGCTCGGCGATGCCGATCGATCTCGTGATGGAATGCCTCGAGCGCAATGGCGTGGTGCGTCCGGCCGTGCGGTTGCGGCCGATCGGCAACTTCAAGAACTGACCCTAAGGAACCCCCCATGGCCCTAGAATCCCCACGCGAGCTGCGAGCGCTCTGCCAGGCCGGCAAGGAAGTCGACCCGGGGTGGTACTTCGTGCACCGCCGGCTGTCGATCTACGTCACGTGGCTGCTGCTGCACACGCGCGTGACGCCGAACCAGGTGACGCTGCTGATGATGGTCACGGGCACCGTGGGCGCGGCGCTGCTGGTGCCGCATGCGGCCGCGCTCAACGTGTGCGGATTCCTGGTGCTGTACCTGGCATTCCTGCTCGACAAGGTCGACGGTGAGATCGCCCGCTACCGCGGCGTGTCGTCGACGCGCGGCCTGCTGCTCGACCGACTGCACCATCTGGCGATCGAGCCGCTGGTGTTCCTCGCCGCCGCGTGGCACGACGGGTCCACGTCCGGATCGCTCGGCGCCTGGAACGCGGGCTGGGCGATCATCGTGCTCGGCAACATCGTGGACGAGCACCAGCACCTGTCGGCCTACATCCTGTTCAAGCACCTGCGCGGCACCCACCGACGCCCCGCCCGGGGCCTTAGGGTCCCGCCGCCCGGGCTCGCCGTCGCGCTCCGGCTGATGCGGCCGCTCAAGGCGTTCCGGATGTTCATCATCGCGGTGCCCGCCCTCGCTGCCGCCTATGTCGCGGAAGCGTGGACCGGGGCGCCGGTCGTGAGGTGGTACCTGTACGCGAGCACCGCCGGGCTCGCCGTGTTCCTGGCCTTCCAGGCCTATTACTACTTCCAGTTCAAACTCGAAGCGGAAATCGGCGAACAGGCGGAGCTCCTCGCGGACGATGCCGGCGCCGGATCCGCAGCGAGCGGGACCCCGGAACCCGGGCGCGAGACTGCGCTGCGGGCCGTGTCCCGTGGCTGAACCCCGGTCCCACACCCTCGAGGTCAAAGCCGCAATGATTGCCCATCCTCCAGCTCTGGCCCGCCTCCGGCGCGGCGACGCGCCGTTCACCCGCAGCCTCACCCGCGTCGCGGCCACGGCGGCGCTTGCGCTCGCATGTGTCGCAGGCAACGCCGCGGCCACCGGCACATTCTACGTCGACAACGCAAGCGGATCCTGCTCGGACGCGGGTCCCGGCACGCTCGCGAATCCGTACTGCTCGATCGCGGCCGCGATCCTCGCGCACAACGGCCCCGGCACCACGATCCTCGTGCGGCCGGGCGTGTATCCCGAGATGGTGACGATCCCGGCCTCGGGCGCCCCGGGCAGTCCGTTCGTGATCCAGGCCAACGGCGGCACCGTGGTGATCGAGGGCTCGGACGACTTCGGCAATCCGTCGCTGTGGGCGCCGGTCGCCGGCACCGAGTACGTGGCGGCCTCGGTGATCTGGACGCCGCTGCAGGTGTTCGCCGACGGCCAGCGGCTCACCGCGTCGACGAACGCGCCGGGCACGCTGCCCGTGGGCACGTTCAACTACATCGCGGGCTCCGGCCTGCACGTGAACCTCGGCACCAACAGCCCCGGCCTGCACGGCGCGCGCGTCGGCCACCGCCTGCACGGCTTCACGATGACGGGCAAGTCGTGGGTCACGATCGACGGCTTCGAGGTGACGCACACCGAGGATCGCGGCATCAACGTGGCCGGCATCACCTCGCCCCAGACGTTCACGTCGAACATCACGCTCAGCAACAATCGTGTCCTGTACGCCAACGGCTACGGCATCCAGGTGTCGATCGGCTCCAACGACCTCATCGCCGGCAACGTCGTCGGGTTCAGCGCCGACCACGGCATCTACGTCTCGACCGGCTCCACGGCGTGCACGATCCAGGACAACGAGTCGTTCTCGAATGCGCGCCCCACGATCCGCGCGGCGAACGGCATTCACCTGAACGCCTCGACCAACAACCTGGTCCAGCGCAACCGGCTGCACGACAACCAGGACACCGGCCTCCAGATGAACAGCGGCGCGAACAACAACGTGTCGCGCGAGAACCAGTCGTGGAACAACGGCGATCACGGGTTCGACCACCTGAGCTCGACCGGCAACCAGCACATCAACGACGTGGCGTACGGCAACTACAAGGACGGGTTCTCGATCGAAGGCAACTCGCCCAACACCAGCGTCGTGAACTGCATCGCCACCGACAACGGCCTCACCACGAACGAATACGACATCTGGGTCGACCCGAACTCGAGCGTCGGTTTCGTCTCGGACTACAACATCTTCTGGAACTCGACGGCGCAGAACCCGTTCAAGTACATCGCCACGCCGTATGCCACGCTGTCCGCGTATCAGGCGGCGTCCGGCAAGGATTCCAAGACCAAGCAGCAGAATCCGCTGTTCATCTCGCCGGCGAACGGCAACTTCCACCTGCTCACCGGCTCACCGGCGGTGGACTGCGCCAACGCCTCGACCCCGAACTGGCTCGCCACGGACGCCGACGGCCGCGCGCGGGTGGACATCTCGACGGTGTCGAACACCGGTCTCGGCTCGCCGCTGTACTCCGATCGCGGCGCCGACGAGTACTACACCACGCCCGGCAGCGATCATGCGCCGGCCGTCGCGGGACCCACGACGGCCACGGTCGGCGAGCGCCAGATGCTGGTGGTGAACGTCACCGTGTCGGATGTCGACAACGACCCGATCCACACGCTGACCGCGAACCTGGCGGTGCTGCCGTCGCCGAACGACGCGGTGTTCCTCACGAACGCGTCGCACACGGCCGGCACGCTCACCTGGACGCCGACGAACTCCGGCGGCCCCTACGCCGTGACGTTCACGGCGACGAACGCCAAGAGCGCATCGCGGACCACGTCGGTCACGGTCGTCAATTCGGACCTCGCGCCGGTCGTGAACTCGCCGCCGTCGGTGACCGCCACCGAGAATTCACCGCTCACCGTGACCGTCACGGCGTCCGACCCTGACAACCAGGCGATCCAGTCGCTGTCCGCGGATCTCGCGGGCCTGCCGGCGGGCAACAACGCGGTGTTCTCGACGAACGGCTCGAACACCGTGGGCACGCTGACCTGGACGCCGACGTTCTCGGACGCGCCCGGTCCCTACACCGTGACGTTCACCGCTTCGAACGCGCTCACCACGACATCGGTCAGCTCGATCGGCGTGACGAACGTGGACCACCCGCCGGTCGTGGTCGCGCCCGCCACCGCGACCGTGGCGGAGAACGGCGCGCTGTCGCTCGACGTGACCGCGTCGGATGCCGATGGCGATGCCATCGACCAGCTGGTCGCGAACGTGGCCGGGCTGCCCGCGGGCAACAACGCCACGTTCACCGCCAATCCCGGCAACACGTCGGGGACGTTCCACTGGACCCCGACGTTCGACGACGCGCCCGGGCCCTATACCGTGACGTTCACCGCCGTGAACGCGCTATCGGGATCGGCCCCGACCTCGATCACGGTGACGAACGCCGATCGCCCGCCGACCGTGACGGCGCCGGCGTCGGTCACGGCCCTGGAGGGCGTCTCCGACACCATCCAGGTCACCGCCGTCGATCTCGACGGCCAGCCGGTCACGTCGTTCACGGCGAACCTCGCAGGCCTGCCCGCCGGGAACACCGCGGTGTTCACGACGAATCCCGCGAAGAGCCTGGGGCTGCTCGTGTGGACCCCGTCGTTCTCGGACGCGCCCGGCCCCTACGCGGTGTCGTTCACGGCCGCGAACGCGCTGTCGGGCTCGGCGTCCACGTCGATCGCGGTCACGAACGTCGACCGCGCGCCCGTGATCACGGCGCCCGCCACCGCGACCGCGCCCGAGAACGGCGTGTTCTCGCTCGACATCACGGCGGTCGATCCCGACGGACAGCCGGTGACGATCCTGACCGCGAACCTGTCGGGGCTGCCGGCCGGCAACAACGCGACGTTCACGCCAAACCCGTCGAAGAGCGCCGGCACGTTCACCTGGACGCCGACGTTCGCCGATGCCCCCGGTCCGTATGCGGTGTCGTTCACGGCGTCGAACGCGCTCACCGGCACCGCGACCACCTCGATCTCCGTGTCGCATTCCGATCGTGCACCGGTGGTGTCGGCGCCGGGCACCGTGACCGGCGCCGAGAACGGCGCGATCACCGTGTCGGTCACCGCGTCCGACCCCGACAATCAGTCGATCACGTCGCTGACCGCGAACCTGTCGGGGCTGCCGGCCGGGAACTCCGCGGTGTTCACGTCCAATCCCGCGCATACCGCGGGCACGCTCACCTGGACGCCCACGTTCGCCGACGGCCGCGTGCCGCCCTACACCGTGTCGTTCACGGCCACGAACACGCTGAGCGGCAGCGCGACCACGGCGATCACGGTCGCGAACGTCGATCGCGCGCCGGCCATCACGGTGCCGGCGGCCGTGGCCGGCAGCGAAGGCGTTGCGCTCTCGATCCCCGTCACCGTGGCGGATCCGGACGGGCAGGCGGTCAGCTCCTTGACCGCCGACCTCAGCGGCCTGCCGTTCGGCAGCAACGCCGCGTTCACCCAGAACCCCAGCCACACGTCGGGCACGCTGACGTGGACACCGACGTTCAACGACGGCCGTCCGGCGTCCTACGGCGTCTCGTTCACCGCCTCGAACGCGCTCACGGGCAGCGCGTCGACCGCGATCACGATCGCGAACGTGGACCGTGCGCCGGTGGTGACCGCGCCGTCCGTCGTGACGCGTCCCGAGCACCAGCAGATCGTGCTCCAGGTGACCGCGGCCGATCCCGACGGCCAGCCGATTGGCGCCCTGACCGCCGATCTGTCGAGCCTGCCGCCGGGCAACGACGCGACGTTCACGTCGAGCGCCGACCACACCACCGGCACGTTCTCGTGGCGTCCCGATTTCGCCAGCGCGGCCAGCTACCCGGTCGTGTTTCTTGCCTCGAACGCGATCACCGGATCCGCGACGACGACGTTCACGATCCAGAACGCCGATCGCGCACCCGTGGTCGCGGCGCCCGCGTTCGTGAGCGCGAGCGAGAACGGTCTCGTCACCGTGACCGTGACCGCGTCGGACCCCGATGGCGATTCGATCACGAGCCTGACCGCGAATCTCGCGAACCTGGCGCCCGGCAACGATGCCGTGTTCACGAGCAACGCCGCACACACCGGCGGGACGCTGACGTGGACGCCGAACTTCGACGACGGCCGTCCGGCGACGTACGACCTGGTGTTCATCGCGGCGAACGCGCTGTCGGGTTCGAAGGTCACCGCGATCCAGGTGCAGAACGTCGACCGCCCGCCGGTGGTGACCGTGCCGTCGGTCGTCCACGTCGTGGAGTCGAACATTATGGTGATGCACATCACCGCGAGCGATCCCGATGGCGATCCGATCGCGGCGCTCACCGCGAACCTCGCCGGATTGCCGCCCGGGAACAACGCGACGTTCCAGCAGGGCGACCTGTCGTTCGCGCCGGCGCGCGCGGGCAACGCCGCGCACACCGGGGTCGCAAATTCCGGGACGCCCGTGGTGCAGGCGGGGTCCAACGCCGGGGCGCCCGGCGGACATCCGGGCCGCAGGGCGGAGACCGGCGACGGCACGCCAGGGCAGGACTTAGGCGGCGGCCAGGGCGCCAGCTCCGTGACGTACACCCTGATCTGGACGCCGGGATTCGCGGACGCGCCCGGCCCGTATCCGGTGTCGTTCACCGCGTCGAATGCGCTCACCGGCTTCGCCACGAGTTCGATCGACGTCGCGAACGACGACCGCCCGCCGGTCGTCACCGCGCCCGCGACGGCGACGGCGGCCGAAGGCGCGACGGTCACCGTCGATGTGACCGCCGCGGATCCCGACAGCGAGGCGCTCGGCGCGCTCACTGCCGATCTGTCGGGGCTGCCGCCCGGCAACAACGCGGTGTTCACGCCGGCCGCCGACCAGTTGTCGGGCACGCTGACCTGGACTCCGTCATTCGCGGACGCGCCCGGCCCCTACAAGATCACGTTCATCGGCTCGAACGCGCTGTCGGGTTCCGCGACCACCAGCATTGCGGTCGCGAACGTCGACCGTGCGCCGGTCGTGACCGCGCCGGCGTCGGTGACGGCGCCCGAAGCGCAGGTGGTGACCGTGACCGTCACGGTGGCGGACCCCGATCAGGACGCGATCGCGTCGCTCACCGCCGATCTGTCGTCGCTGCCCCCGGGCAACGACGCGGTGTTCACGCCGGCGGCCGACCGGCTGTCGGGCACGCTGACCTGGACCCCGGCGTTCGCGGACGCCCCGGGCCCCTACAAGATCACGTTCATCGGTTCGAACGCGCTGGCGGGTTCGGCGTCCACGAGTCTCACGGTTGCGAACGTCGATCGCGCTCCGGTCGTGACCGCGCCGGCGTCGGCGGCTGCAACCGAAGGGCAGCTGGTGACGGTGACCGTGACCGCCGCGGATCCCGACCACGACGCGATCACGTCGCTCACCGCGGACCTGTCGGCGCTGCCCGCGGGTAACGACGCGGTGTTCACGCCGGCCGCCGACAACCTGTCGGGAACGCTCACGTGGACCCCGGGCTTCGACGCGGCGCCCGGGCCGTATTCGGTGATGTTCACCGCGACGAACGCGGCGAGCGGCTCGGCCACGTCGGGCATCGCGGTCGCGAACGTCGACCGCGCGCCGATCGTCACGGCTCCGGCGCTCGTGACCGGCGCCGAGATCTCGCTGATCACGATCGCCGTCGCGGCCTCGGACCCCGACGGTGATCCGATCGATTCGCTCACCGCGAACCTGTCGGCGCTGCCGGCCCTCAACGACGCCGTGTTCCTCGTCGCCCCCGATCACAAGTCGGCGCTGTTCACGTGGACCCCGCTGCCGGGAGACTCCACGAACGGGCCGTATGCGGTGTCCTTCACCGCGTGGAACGCGCTGTCGCGCGTCGCCGGCACCGCGATCACCGTGACGAGCCTCCTCGAGCGGCCGGGGGTGGCGAAGCCGCTGGGCGACCGCCTGGCGGACGCCGTGCTGCCCCGGGCCGTTCCGCTCGTGCTCGCAGTGCAGCCGACGCCAAACCCGATGCACGGCGCGGGGGCGCTCCAGTTGTCGCTGCCGGCCGCCGGCCCCGTGCGGCTCGAGGTGTTCGACGTCACCGGCCGGCGGGCGGCGATGCTGCTCGACTCGCCGCGCGTCGAGGCCGGCGTCCATCAGGTGCCGCTGGCCCCGCGGCGGCTCGGACCGGGGGCGTATTACTATCGGCTGCAGGCGGTTTCGGGAGTTCGCACCGGCCGGTTCGTCATTATCGACTAACCGTCCAGCAGCTCGTGGCTCCCGTCGCGACGGGAGCGTTTGGACCCGGACCACGTCCGAACGCTCTCGCCGTCGCCGTTTCCGGCGGTTCTCCTGTCCGCACCGCCGTGCTAGGATCCCATCCGCCCGCCGGCTTGTCCGAGGGCGGCTCGCCCCAGCCGATCCCGGCGCGAGCTCCCCGACTGCAACGGATCCAGGAGGATCCGAGAGGACGACACCATTGCGCAGGGATTTTGACCATGCCCATCCCCGGGGCACGACACCCGATGACCCATTGAAAACCGCACGCCGCTCGCGGGCGCGCAGGCACGTTCCCGGCGCCATCGCGCTGCTGGCCCTGGGTCTGTGCCTGCCGGCCGTGGGGCTCGCCGATACCTTCTACGTCGATGGCGCGAATCCGGGCGCTTCGGATGCAAATCCCGGCACCGAGGCGCAGCCGTTCCGCACCATCCAGGCCGCGCTCGATCTCCAGGCGCTGCCGGGCAACACGATCTACGTGAAGCCCGCGATCTATCGCGAGCTGGTCAACCTGCCGCGCTCGGGTGCTACCAACAACCCCATCATCATCGAAGGCCTCGGCACCGGCGTGATCGTCGACGGCTCCGACAATTTCGGCACTGCCGCCCAGTGGACGCCGGTGTCGGGCGACGTGTACCTCGCGGCCTCGGTGACGTGGAGCCCGCTGCAGGTGTTCGTCAACGGGCAGCGGCTCACGCCGTCCGTCGATGCGCCGGCGTTCATGGCGGCGAACACGTTCCGCTGGATCAGCGGCGCGGGGCTCTACGTGAACGCCGGCGGCGGCAATCCGGGCCTGCAGCAGACGCTCGTCGGGCGCCGCGCCAACGGGTTCCGGCTGTCGACCAAGGTCTGGGTCGTGATCCGCAACTTCACCGTCACGCGGTTCGAGGATCGCGGCATCTATCTGTCCAGCGGATCGGATTCCTCCACCGTCTACGGCAACACGGTCACGTTCGGCGCGAAGTACGGCATCGCGGTCACGAACTCGGATGGCGTGACCGTCGACGGCAACGTGGTGGGCGATCACCTCGATCACGGCATCTATCTCGGCAGCGCGACCCATTGCCTGGTGCGGCGCAACGAGTCCTACCGGAACGCGCGGCCCAACCAGCGCGCCGCGAACGGCATCTACCTGACGACCTCCACGAACAACCGCATGGAGGGCAACCGGTTGCACGACAATCAGGACACCGGACTCCACTTCCAGGACTCGAGCAACAACCTGTCGATCCAGAACCGCTCCTACAACAACGGCGACCACGGGTACGACCACCTCGGGACTTCGGGCGTCGTGCACATCAACGACACGGCTTACGGCAATTTCAAGGACGGGTTCTCGATCGAAGGGAATTCACCCGGCAACACGATCTACAACTGCATCGCGATCAACAACGGCCTCACCACCAACGAATTCGACCTGTGGGTGGACCCGGCCTCGAGCGTGAACTTCACCGGCGACTACAACGTGTTCTGGAACTCCACGAGCCAGGTGCCCGTGAAGTACGTGGCCACCCAGTATTCGACGGTCGCCGCGTATTCGTCCGTGTCGGGGCAGGACGTGCACTCGCTGCAGGTGAACCCGATGTTCGCCGACCCCGCAAATGGCGATTACCACCTGCTCGGCGGCTCGCCCGCGATCGACTGCGCGAACTCGTCGGTGCCGAACTGGCCCGTGACCGACGCCGAGGGCACCACCCGCCGCGACGACCCGTCGACGACGAACACCGGTGTCGGGCCGGTCACCTATGGCGACCGGGGCGCCCTCGAGTTCATCCCTCCGGGCGGCTCGGGCGATCAGGCGCCCGTGATCCTGGCGCCGGTCACCGCGAACGGCGCGGAGAGCGGCATCGTCACCGTGAACGTCACCGCGAGCGATCCGGACGGCCAGCTGATCAACAGCCTGACCGCGAGCCTGACCGGCCTGCCCGCGGGGAGCAACGCCGTGTTCACCACGAATGCCACTCAGACCGCGGGCACGCTGACCTGGACGCCCACGTTCGCCGACGGCCGCGCCGCGCCGTACGTGGTGTCGTTCACGGCCTCGAACGCGCTGTCCGCAACGGCCTCGACCTCGATCACGGTCGCCAACGTGGACCGCCCGCCCGTGGTCACGACCCAGCACCAGAAGGCGGGCAGCGAGAACAGTCCAATCACGATCAACGTGACCGCGGTCGATCCCGACCTCGACGCGATCACGTCGCTGACCGCCGACGTGTCGGCGTTGCCGGCGGGGAACAACGCGGTGTTCACACCCAACGCCAACAAGAACGCGGGCACGTTCATCTGGACTCCGACGTTCGCGGATTCGGGCGGGCCCTGGCGCGTCGTGTTCGTGGGCTCGAACGCGCTGACCGGACGCGACACGTCGCTGATCACCGTGGCGAACGTCGATCGCGCGCCGGTGGTAACCGCGCCCGCGACGCAGACCACGGCTGAGAACTCCACGCTCACATTCAGCATCACCGCGGTCGATCCCGACGGTGATCCGATCTCGAGCCTGACCGCGTCCGGGCTGCCGGCCGGCGCCACGTTCACGGCGGACCCGGGCAAGGCCAGCGGCACGTTCGCGTGGACGCCGACGTTCAACGACGGCGGCGGTCCCTACAACGTGTCGTTCAGCGCCACGAACGTGCTCGTGGGCACCAGCGTGACTGCGGTCACCGTCACGAACGTCGATCGCCCGCCGGTCGTCACGGCGCCGGCGCAGGCGGCCGCGACCGAAGGCCAGCCGCTGTCGGTGGCCGTCACGGCCACCGATCCCGACGGGCAGACGATCCTGTCGCTGACCGCGACCGGCCTGCCGCCCGGCGCGACGTTCACGCCGAACGGTTCGCGCACCGCGGGCGTGCTCGACTGGACGCCGGGATTCGACGCCGCTCCCGGTCCCGACACCGTGCGGTTCGTGGCGACGAATTCGCTGAGCGGCTCGGCCGCCACCGCGATCGTGATCGCGAACGTCGACCGTGCGCCGGTGGTCACGGCCGCGACCTCCGTCATGGCGTCGGTGGGGCAGCAGCTCGTGCTGACGATCTCGGCCGCGGATCCCGACGGCGAGGCGATCGCCTCGCTCACCGCGAACCTGGCGTCGCTGCCCGCCGGCGACGCCAGCTTCACCCCGAATCCGTCCAACACCGGGGGCACGCTGCGCTGGACGCCGCAGGCGGCCGACGCGGCGGGCGGCCCGTATTCGGTGACGTTCACAGCGCAGAACGCGCGCACGGGCACGGCCTCGACCACGATCGCCGTGGACCGCCCGCCGGTCGTAATCGCCCCCGCCACCGCGAACGCCACCGAGAATGCCCTGCTGACGTTCACGGTGACCGCCAGCGATCCCGACGGCCAGCCGATCACGGCGCTCACGGCGTCCGGCCTGCCGGCCGGCGCGACATTCGTGCCTGATGGCACCAACACTTCGGGCACGTTCATGTGGACGCCGCCGTTCAGCGCGGCCCCCGGGCCCTACGCGATCACGTTCACCGCCCAGAATGGGGTGCCGGGATCGGCGACCACGTCGGTGTCGGTGGCGAACGTGGACCGGGCGCCGGTCGTGACCGCGCCGGCGACCGCGCAAATCTCCGACGGCAGTCTCGTTACTGTGGCCGTTACGGCGGCGGATCCGGATGGCGACGTGATCACGGCGCTGACCGCTGACGTGTCGGCGATCCCAGGCGGCAACAAGCCCACGTTCGTCCCCAACGGCACGAACACCGCGGGCATGCTCACCTGGACGCCGCAGGCGGGCCAGTCGGCGGCCGGCCCGTACACGATCACGTTCACGGCGCAGAATGCGCTCGGCGGGACCGCCACCACGCAGCTCACCGGCGATCGCTCGCCGATCGTGACGGCGCCCGCGAGCCAGCCCGCCACCGAGAACACGCCGGTCACGTTCACGGTGACGGTCGTGGATCCCGACGGCCAGGCGATCAAGTCGCTCGCCGCCACCGGGCTGCCCGCCGGCGCGACGTTCACGCCCGACGGCACGAACACCAGCGGCACGTTCGCGTGGACGCCCGGTTTCACCGCGGCGCCGGGGCCCTACCTGGTGACGTTCACCGCCTCGAACACGCGCTCGGGGTCGGCGACCACGTCGATCCCGGTGACGAACGTGGATCGCGCGCCGGTGGTGGTGGCGCCCGCCTCGCGGACGTTCGCGGTGGGGGCGCCGTCCAGCTTCACGGTCATGGCCGCGGATTCCGACGGCGACGCGATCGCGTCGCTGACCGCGTCCGGCCTGCCGCCGGGCGCCACGTTCACCGCGCCCGGTGCGCACACCACCGGCACGTTCACGTGGACGCCCGCGCTCGCCGACGCGCCGGGTCCCTACACGATCACGTTCACCGCCGCGAACGCCGCGAGCGGCAGCGCGAGTACCACCGTGACCGTCGACCGGCCGCCGGTGGTGACGGCCCCCCCGACCCAATCGGTGAACGAGAACGCCCCATTGAGCTTCGGTGTCACCGCGGCCGATCCCGACGGGCAGCCGATCGGCTCGCTCGTGGCGACCGGGCTGCCGCCGGGCGCCACGTTCACGCCCAACGGAGCCAACACCGCGGGCACGTTCCAGTGGACGCCGGGGTTCGATGCGGCGCCCGGGCCCTATGTCGTGACGTTCACCGCCGCGAACGGCACGAGCGGCTCCGCCGGCACCAGCATCGCGGTGCACAACGTGGACCGCGCGCCGCAGCTATTGGTCGCGGGCGCCGTGTCGATCAACGAGTCGCAGCCGCTCTCGCTGGTCGTGAACGTCGCGGACCCCGACGGCGACGCCGTGAACTCGCTGACCGCGGACCTGTCCGCGCTGCCGGTCGGGAACAACGCACAGTTCACCGTGAACGCGTCGCGCACGCAGGGAACGCTGACGTGGACGCCGACACCCAACGACGGTCGGGCGGCGCCCTACGTCGTGAGCTTCACCGCGTCGAACGCGCTGCCCGCCACCTCGTCCACGTCGATCACGGTCGTGGACCAGATCAGCAACCTGTGTCCGAACCCGTCGTTCGAGTCCGGCACCACGAACTGGAACGCCTACGGCGGCGGCACGTTCACGCGCGTCGCGGGCGGGCAGGAGGGGGCGTTCGCGCTGCAGGTGAAGGGGCCGGCGGGGACCGCGACGTTCGGAGCGAACGATTCGCCGAACTTCATCTCGAACGCCACCGGCGGCACGCGCTATCGCTACACCGCGTGGGTGCGATCGGTGTCGAACACCGGCCAGGCCCGGCTGCGCATCCGTGAATACACGCCAACGGGAGTCCAGGCCGGCACCGCGATGTCGGCGCCGCTCACCCTGTCGCCGGCGTGGGACGTGCTCACGCTCGACTACGTGGCCGCCGGCAGCGGCAACACGCTGGACTTCCAGGTGCTCGACAACATCCCGGTCGCGAGCGCCGAGACCTTCCTGCTCGACAACGTGACGGTGTTCGTCGCGACCAGTTCGAGCCCGCCCGTCGTCACGGCGCCGGCGACGGTGACCGCGAGCGAGAACGCGCCGCTCACCGTCACCGTCACGGCCGCGGACCCCGACGGCGAGCCCATCAACACGCTCACCGCCAATCTCTCCAGCCTCCCCGCCGGCAACAACGCGGTGTTCACGACGAACGGTTCCCACACGGTGGGCACGCTCACCTGGACGCCCACGTTCTCGGATGCGCCGGGCTCCTACGCGGTCATGTTCACGGCCGCGAACACCCAGTCGTCGAGCACCGGAACGACGATCACCGTTCAGAACGTCGATCGGGCGCCGGTCGTGACGGCGCCGGGCGCCCGTGCGGGCGTCGTGGGGCAGCCGATCAGCATAGCGGTGACGGCGGCGGATCCCGACGGCGACGCGATCGGGACGTTCACGGCCTCGGGCTTGCCGGCGACGGCCACGTTCACTCCGGGTGGCGGCAACACCTCGGGCACGTTCCAGTGGACGCCCGCGGCTGCGGACACCGGGACCCGCACGGTCACGTTCACGGCGCAGAACGCGCTGCCGGGCAGCGCGTCCACGGTGATCACTATCGGGACCAGCGATCACCCGCCGGTCGTCGTGGCGCCGGCATCGAAGACCGTGGCCGAGAACGCGCCGCTGAGCTTCAGCGTGACCGCCTCCGATCCCGACGGGCAGCCGATTGCGTCGCTGACCGCGACCGGTCTGCCCCCGGGTGCCACGTTCAGCGACGACGCCACGCATACCACGGGCACGTTCGGCTGGACGCCCGGCTTCACCGCGGCGCCGGGTCCCTACAACGTCACGTTCA
Source organism: Candidatus Eiseniibacteriota bacterium (assembly GCA_038231135.1). GTDB lineage: Bacteria > Eisenbacteria > RBG-16-71-46 > RBG-16-71-46 > RBG-16-71-46 > JANLWX01. The sequence goes on from JBBRLX010000005.1 coordinate 117,010, forward strand.
CGGCCGCGAACGCGCTGAGCGGCTCGGCGGCCACCAGCATCACGGTGACGAACGTCGATCGCGCGCCGGTGCCCGTCGCGGCGGCTACCGTCCACGCGATCGCCGGTCAGCCGGTGTCGGTCGGGGTCACCGCCTCCGATCCCGACGGCGACGCGATCGCGTCGCTGACCGCGGCGCTCGGCAACCTGCCGGCGGGGAACAACGCCGTGTTCACTCCCGGAGCCGCGAACGCCACCGGCACGCTCACCTGGACGCCGGCCGCTGCCGACGTGCGGGCTGCCGCCTACAACGTAACGTTCACCGCCACGAACGGGCTCAGCGGCACCGCGACCACGGGCATCATCGTGGACTCCGGCGTGCCCACGAACCTGTGCTCGAATCCGGGCTTCGAGACGAACCTCACGGGCTGGGGACCGAACGGTGGCTCCGTCGTCAGCCGGGTCGCGGGCGGGCAGACGGGCGGTTTCGCGTGCCAGGTGACCGGCCCCGCGAGCACCGTGCAGTTCGGGCTCAACGACAGTCCCAATATCATGCCGAACACGGCCGCCGGCCGCCGCTACCGCTACACGGTGTCGGTGCGCTCGGCGTCGAACACCGGACTGATCCGGCTACGGTTCCGCGAGTACACCAGCTCCGGCGCGCAGGTCGGCGCCACGGTCCAATCGGCGGGGATCACGCTCACGTCTGCCTGGCAGACCACGACGATGGACTACGTCGCCGTGGGATCGGGGAATACGCTCGACTTCCAGGTGTTCGACTCGCCGCTCGTCGCGGGCGAGACCTACCTCGTGGACGATGTCTCGGTGACGGCGGTGAGCGGGCTCGTGGCGGCGGGGGAAGAGGGCGTTTTGCCCGCTGGCACCGACGGTCGCTCCCGTGCGCCGGATTCCTCGAGCGCGATTTTCGAGGCTCGCGGCACGGCAGCGAGGCTGTCGCTCGCGGTGGTTCCCAACCCCGCGCGTGCGAATGCCACGTTGTGGCTGTCGCTACCGGTGGAGAGTCCGGTTCGCATCGATGTGTTCGACGCGAGCGGGCGCCTGGTGCGGGCACTCGTCGATGATCCGCGTATCTCGCCGGGAGTGCATGAGTTCGCATTCGACCGACGTGACAACGCAGGATTGATATTGCCCGCGGGAAGTTATTTTTACCGTGTGCGAACCGTGCACGGAAACGTTACGGGACGTTTCGCAATCGTTAATTAGTGGCCCGTCGGACTCTTCGAGTCCGTGTTGCGACGCGTTTGTTCTTGACCCGACGCGTGGCGCAAACGACCATCTCCCGGCACTGCGTTTTGCGCGTTCATCCCCCCGCGTGTGCGGCCGATCACAACAACTGGACAGATGATCAACGTTCCGTGGCTGATGCTCTTCCCCCCGCCCCGGACCCTAGGGAAGGTCGGTCCGTTCATGCCGGGATTGCTTCGCCTGGCGGGCGCGCTCGTGCTCGCTGTGACGATCGTAAGTACTGCGGGTGCAGGTACATACTGGGTTGACGGGGCCAACCCTCTGGCCTCGAATTCGAATCCGGGCACCCTGCTCGCACCCTACAAGACGATCGACGGCGCCCTGTCCGCCCGCGCGGGATCCGGCACCACGATCAACGTGAAGCCCGGAATCTACCGCGAGCAGGTCGAACCGCAGGCAGGAGGCAGCTCGAGCGCCTCCCTGTTGATCCACGCCACCGGCGGCACCGTAGTGGTCGACGGAGCGGATGACTTCGGCAGGACGTCCGCCTGGGTCCTCTACTCGGGTGACGTGTGGCTGGCCCCGACGGTGACGTGGTCGCCCAAGCAGGTGTTCCTCGACGGCGGGCGACTCGCCGCATCGACCGCCGCTGTTGCGTCGCTGCCCGTGCGGTCGTTCCGGTACGTTTCGGGCCAGGGGCTCTATGTGCAGGCGGGCGGCGGCAGCCCGGGCGCGCACGCGCTGCTAGTCGGACGCCGCGCCTACGGGTTCCGCGTGCAGGGCAAACCGTGGATCACGATCGAAGGGTTCACGGTATCCCACGCCGAGGACAGCGGCATCTACGCGGTGAGCGGAGCGGCGAACGACGTGATGCGCTCGGACACGCTGCTGTACAACGCGCGCTACGGGGCCTCGGTGTCGACGTCCGAGCACGTGACGATCGGCCCCGGGCTCGCGCTCGGCAACGGCGAGCACGGCGTGCATATCTCGGACGTGTCGAGCGGCACGGTGCAGGACTTCGAGTCCGCCTCGAACGGCTTGGCGAGCGGACCCGACGCCGCCGGAATCTGCCTGTACACGGCGGCCAACATCATCGTCCAGCGCTGCCGGGTCCATCACAACGTCGACGAGGGCATGTTCTACCAGTCGCAATCGAACGCCGTGCAGTCGCTGCAGAATCGCTCGTGGGCGAACGGCGGGGACGGGTTCTCTCACATCACGTCGAGCGGCACGAAGCACGTCGGCGACGTGTCGTGGGCGAACGGTGGCCGCGGATTCTCGTACCAGGGCTCGACCGGCGCCCAGATGTACGACTGCATCGGTGGCGTCGACAAGGGCACGGACCTGTGGGTCGACATCGACTCCCTGGACGGCTTCGGATCCAGCGACAACCTGTGGTGGAACCCGACCGCCTCGACGATTGTGACCTGGGGCTACAAGAACTACGGGAGGGTCTCGGACTTCAGCCACTCCACGGGCCTCGAGGCCCGCTCGATCCAGGACGACCCGTACTTCGTGGACGACCTCGCGGGCGACTTCCGGCTCGCCGAGGGCTCGCCGGCGATCGATTCGGGCAACTCGTCGGTGCTGGGATGGCCCGCGACGGACGCGGCGGGGCAGGCGCGCGTCGATGACGCCGGCACCGCCAATTCCGGCCGGGGGCTATCGCTGTTCGCCGATCGCGGCGCGCTCGAATTCGCGCCGGCCGGCACGCCGCCCGTGGTCCGGCTGGCGCTGTCGCCGGTCGCCGGCCCTCCGCCACTGCTCGTGACCGCCGATGCCTCGGGCACGACGGATCCCGACGGGTCGATCGTGTCCTACCGGTTCGACCTCGGCGACGGAACACGGACCGCGGCGCAGAGCTCACCCGTAACTTCGCGCTCCTACGGCGAGGGCAACTGGCGCATCACGGTTCGCGCCACCGACAACAAGGGCACGGTGTCGGCCCGTAGCGCAGCGGTGCTGGCCACGCTCCCGCCGGTGGCGGCACTGGTCGCGACCGCCAATGGCTCCAAGGAACCGCTGCTCGAGACGTTCGACGCCTCGGGCAGCAGCGACGCCGATGGTCGCGCGGCGGCGTATCAGTTCGCCTACGGCGACGGCAGCGCGTCGTCCGTGCAGGCGTCCCCGTACTCGAGCCATGTCTACAAGATGGGAACGTGGACCGTGACGGTGACCGTCACCGACAACCTCGGCGCCACGTCCACCGCCTCCACGATCATCACCGTGAATCCGCCGAACTTAGCGCCCCTGGCACTGCTGCGCCTGATCGCGCCGTACTCGACCGGATTCCGCACGATCCCGACCAGCGCCTCCAAGGTGTTCCCGGAGGCCGTGGTGTCGAAGCCGGCCTACCTGGTGCCGGCCGTCGACGCCACGTTCGGCACCACGGTGACGCGCATCACGGGCAATACCGGCACCGCGGTCAATACCGCGCTCGGCCCGGGTAGCTGGAGCATCGACGCCCGGCAGCACTACGCGAAGGACGAGCCGTGGAACTCGGACGGCACGCTGATCTCGATCGACAACGACGGCGGCTCTCCGACCCGGATCTACCTCGATGCCGAGACCTACAAGGTGCGCCGGGAGATCTGCGGCGAGCACCGGTTCGGCGACGACCGCTGGCATCCGAGCCTCGCGCACCCGCACGAGCGCATCAGCTGCAGCGGCGACGAGCTGGCGTGGATCGACGTGGTGAGCTGCGTCAAGACCCGATCGTGGCCGATGCCGTTCCTCGTCAACGGCATCGGCGCTTCCGAAGGCAATCCCAGCGACGACGGCCGGTACGTGGCGCTGTTCGACAACACCCGGGTGTTCGTGGTCGACATGGATCCGCAGGCCCCGCTCGCGCTGTATCCCAATTCGCGCATCGGCCCGGCGTTCCCCCTGACGAACTGCGGCCTGTCGGACTGCAGCGTCGACTGGGTGTCGATTTCCCCATCGGGCAAATACGTCGTGATCAAGTACATCGGCGAGCACATGCGGGTGCTCGACGTCGACCCGGCGACGCTGGCGCTCAGCCCGCGCGTGATGCCGGCGTCGTCCCCGCGCTGCTACGGCACCGCGGCGCAGGGTTACGTGTACGACCTCGGCCATCTCGACATGGCGCGGAATCCGTTCGACAACAACGAGGACGTGATGGTCGGCCAGGAGCACTGTTCGAATCGCGGCCTGGTGTTCAACGGCCAGCTCATGGGCGGCGTCACGATGGTGCGGCTCAAGGACGACAAGGTGACCTCGCTCACCGATCCCACGAACGAGGCGTACGCGCACCACGTGTCGTGCCGCAACCTGCAGCGTCCGGGCTGGGCCTACGTCACCTACTTCACCGAGCCCGGCAAGCGGTTCAGCAGCGAGATCGTGGCGGTGAAGCTCGACGGCAGCAAGTCGGTGCAGCGGTTCGCCCAGACCCACACCGACTTCAACGGCTGCTATCGCTGCGAGGCGCACGCTGTGCCGTCGCCCGACGGCCGGCGGGTGATGTGGGCCAGCAACTGGATGCTGTCGTGCGCGACGTGCGGCACCAAGAGCGACATCAAGGCGTACGTCGCGGATGCCCGCGCGCTGGCGACACCGGACATGCAGCCCATGGCGCCCTATGTCGTGCAGGCGGACGCGTCGGGCTCGACGGACGCCGACGGGAACGTGGCGTCCTACCGGTTCGACTTCGGCGACGGCGTGACCGCCGGGCCGCAGGCGGCGCCAACCGCGCCCCATACCTATCGCGCCGGGCGCTGGACGCTCAAGACGACGATCACCGACAACGACGGCGCGTCGAGCACCAGTGCCATGCAGGTCGCGGTGGCCGACACCGTGAACCATCGCCCGGTGGCGGCCCTCGTCATGACGCCGCCGGCCGGGCTCGCGCCGCTGGCCGTGGTGGCGGACGCGTCCGGGTCCCGCGATCTCGAGGGTCCGATCGCGTCCTATCACTTCGACTTCGGCGACGGCACGTCGCTCGACGCCACGACGCCCACCGCGGCCCACCTCTACCCGCCTGGCGGGTGGCTGGCGAGGGTCATCGTCGTCGACGCGCAAGGGGCGGCCGACACGGCGGAGGCCGAGGTGGTGTCGAGCCCCGCCATTCGCGATTCCACGAGTTCCAACCTGGTCGCCAATCCGTCATTCGTGACGGATCTCAGGGGCTGGGCCGGCTACGGCGGCGGCACGCTCACCCGCGAGTCCGGCGGCAGGACCGGTTCCTATGCGGCGCGCATCCAGGGCCCGCTCACGTATGCGGTGTTCGGGATCAACGACAGCCCGAACTGGGTCATGAAGGTGCCGGCCGCCGGCACGCGCTACCACATCTCGGCCTGGGTGCATTCCGCGCTCACGGCGGGGAGATGCCGGCTGCAGGTGCGCGAGTGGCTGAACGGTGTGCAGCAGGGCGACGCCGTGTTCTCACCCTACGTGCGCCTCGGCACGGCGTGGCAGCAGGTGCTGGTCGACCTGCTCGCGTTCAACGTCGGCAGCACGATTGACGTGCAGGTGCTCGACGAGCCCGTGCTCGGCAGCGAGGCGTTCTTCGTCGACGACGTGTCGATCGCGCTGACCAAGTCGTCGCCGACGCTCGACTACACCGAGAGCGCCGACCCGGTCTGGTATGCCCCGCGCATGGCACCGAATCCGATGTTCCGCCGCGGCGAGCTGCAGTTCGTGACGGCCCGGGCGGGCGCGCTCCACGTGGCGGTGTTCGACGTCACCGGCCGCCGCGTGCGGGTGCTCGCGGACGATCCGTTCGTGTCCGCGGGGGAGCATACGCTGCCGTTCGACGCCCACGACCCGCAGGGGCCGCTGATGCCCGCCGGGCTGTACTACTACCGGATTGACGGCGCCGACGGACGCACCACCGGGAGATTCGTGCTGGCGCGGTGAGACGGACGGTTCCAGCTGGCTCCCACGGGGCCGGATGGTAGAATGGCAGTCACACGACCGGCGGTCCGCTGCCACGGTCCCCAACGCCGGGCGCGGGGCCCTGGTGGCCCCTGATTCCGCCGCCACGTGACGCACGGCACGTGCAGACCCCTCTCGCGGGCGGATTCCATGCGACGGATCGAATTCACCGGTTGCACCGGCGTCGGCAAGACGCGACTCACGGGCGCTGTCCGGCGTGAGATGGAACGCCGCGGGGTCGCGGTATGGTCTCCGTTCGAGGTGGCGTTCGGCCGTCGCGCCGGGCGCTGGGTCGCGAAGGACTCGGCGCGCAATCTCGCGCTCGACGTCGTTCTGCTGCCGTTGGGAACGGCGTTCTGTCTGCGCCGCCCGCGACTCGCGTGGCTCCTGTTCACCTGCCTGATGCGACACCGGTCGGATCCCGGCCGGACGCTGGCGAGGGCGCGCGGCGTGCTGGGCAAGCTCGGCACTCACGTGCTGCTGCGGTTGAACGGACGCCGGCAGGTTACGTGCTCGTCGACGAGGGGCTCGCGCACACACTGCACCACGTGCTCGTGTGGGATCCGGCTCCGTTACGACCGGGCGTGGTGGACCGGTTCGGCGATCTGGTGCCGCTCGAGGGTCATCTGGTGTTCGTGCGGTCACCGCTCGACACGATTCTCGATCGCACGCGCCGGCGCGCCGACCCGCCGCAGCCGGGGGCCGCCCCCATGGCGATGGCGGCGTTTGCGGCCCGCGCGATCGATGTGTTCGCCCGGCTCGAGCGGCACGAGCGCGTCGCCGTCCGCAGGCTCGTGGTGCACCCGGCGGAGGGCGCGAGCGGAATCGAGCACGCGGCAGTGCAACTCGTCGATGTCCTGTGCGTCGCGGAGCCACGGGCCCGCGTCCACGGGGCCTCATCCGCCGCTGGCCGGTGATCGGCACCGCCGGCGGGCCACGCGGTCACGCCGTGGCGACTCCCGCCTACTGGTAGATCTGCAGGTCCGTGATCGCCGACGGCGGGATCGTGTCGCTGCCGTTCACGAGCGCGCGGGCGTCGGTGATGTAGGGCTTCACGTCGGAGGTGGTGCCGCAGTTCAGACAGCTCCTGCTCCACGTGCTGTCCCACAGGATCCGGCGGCCGTCGGGCGATGGTACCGCGTGAGCCTCGCCGGTGTAGGCGCCGATGTCGGTGTGCGTGTGGGCGAACCGCTGCACCTGGTGACTGCCGTCCATCTTCACGGCCAGGATCTCATCCGTGTACTTGTCGCCGGGATGGTCGTACCGATACCCGACGTAGACCCACCCCGGGCGATCGTAGTTGCGCGCCGAGACGTGATGCGGATTGTCCTCGTTCGCCGGATCGGTGAGCGACGTCACCGCGCCGTCCCTGAGCCGCACCATCGCGACACCGCCCATGAGCTGACCGTTCAGGACCTTGCCATGGTTTCCGCAGTGTTCCTGGCCCACCAGTACGTCCTCGTTGTTGTCGAACGGATTGAGCGTGAGATCGGCGTGGCCGAGATCGTAGACATAGCCCTTCGCGGGGTCGCCGCCCGAGCAGCGCGGCGCGTTCGCCGGCTCCGGCCGGGGCGTGAGCACCAGCGTCGCGGGATCCACGTCGAACACGCGCGGATGGTCGCCCATGTAGCTCACGACCGCGTACCTGCCGGACGCCGAGATCGACACCCAGTCCAGCGTGCAGCCGCCGGCGAGGCCGCACTCATTGATGCTCACGGCGGGACCGATCCGCGAGTTGGGATACGGCGCGAACGGCGGCTGGGGATCCATGTCGACCACGAACATCCGCGTGTCGTCGGTGAGCAGGGCATAACGCCCGTCGTGCGACATGTTGCCCTCGCTGGGGCCGAAGAAGTCCACCGCGAACGGCAGTGTCCAGGTCCGGGTCTTCACGCAGTTCACCACGTCGAACCACATCAGCTCCGTGTGGTTCACGTTGATGCGCTCGTGCGGATGGGCGGGACTGGGATGCCAGCGATCGTCGCTGTGGCTGTAGTTCGAGCACTTGGCATACTTGGGCTGATACGTCTGGCCATCGAGCACGATGAAGTCGCCGCCGTTGTCGAGGACGAGCAGGCTCTCGTCCGAGTTCCACGGCTGATCCTTGGAGTAATGATCCCGCACCACGCTTGCCCAGGTGCCCGGGACGCCGTTGCCGATCGGGGTTCCGGTGTTGCCGCCGACCCGGGTCACCTTGGTGCCGAACGTCGGCTCGACGGTGGGGGTGAATCCGAGCGGCTTGGCGGTCAGTGGTTCCGCGAGAATCTTCGCGGAATCCGTGACCATGGTCTGGAACCCGGGATAGTTGGTGGCGTGCGCGGGCGCGGCACACAGCAGCGCCAGCAGCGGGCTCATCGCGATCCGCGCCAGGATCGTGCGCCGGGAGACCGTCATCGCACCCTCAGGGTCGTCGTGGTGGCGGGCTTCACGGCGTCCACGACCGAGCCGCCCGCGGACTGAATGACGAAGCTGTCGAGCGCGGTGTTGACCGTGCAGCTCATGTCGTCGTCCGCGGCGGCGGGGCCGCACAGTTCGGCGCCCTCGATGGTGCCGGCCGTGATGTGCAGGCGCAGCGCCCCGTGGTGGAACGCGCGGAACGCGGTGAACGCCGGGGGCGGACAGCCGCCGAGCCACTCGCACGCGCTGGTGCCGTCGGTCTCGTGCGACGCGCCGCCTTCGCCGTTCGTGATGTGGACGACGCCGCTCTCCGGGATCGTGCGTTCGTAGTTGTGGCTGTGGCCGCACAGGTTGAGCTGGTACTTGGGATGCTTGGCGCCGAGCGCGCCCATGTAGCCGGCGAGCGTGTTGTCGCCGGGATGATGGCCCGACGAGTACGCGGGGCGATGACCGTACGTCACGATGAACGTGATCTGCGGGTCGGAATCCACCTGCGTCATCAGCGAGTCCGCGCTCTTCTGCCACGCCGGCCAGGCGCCGCTGAACGGCTCGGGGAACGCGATGAACCGCACGTTGCCGTAGTCGAACCAGTACCAATCCTCGCCGGCGCCGCCGAGCGCCGGCGCGCCCACGGCGCTGCGCGGGTTCGGAAAATCGAACCGGCCCTTGTAATTCCTGAAGTCGTCCGTGCTCGCGTCCCACTCGTGATTGCCCCACCCCGGCATGTACGCCGCGTCGCGGGCCCACGCCATCATGTCGTTGAAGTGCTGGTCCACGTGCGACTGCCCGTGGGCGTTGCCATAGGTGAGGTCGCCCGCGAGGATCGCGAACTGCGGCTGCTGGCTCGCGATCATGCGCTGCACCGGCCCGATCCAGGTCGGATACGACGTCGAGTCGCCGATGTCGCCCTCGACGCAGATCACGAAGTCGGACGAGCCGCGCGGAATCATGGTGCGGAACGTGTGGTCCGGGCTGCTGCCGATCTTGTAGTGATAGAGGGTATTCGGCGCGAGGCCTGTGAGGCGCGCCTCCCAGAATGGTCCCGCGGACGAATACGGCAGCGGGCTGGGTGTCACGGCGGTCGTCGAGCTGCCGTAGGCGGTGGTGGTGCCGTACTGGATCACGCTCTCGGCGCCGCGCCAGTCGAACGACACCGCGGTGGGGCTGATGAACGTCCAGTGGATCTCGTCGGCGGCCCGGGAGACTGCCGGCGCCACGAGGCTGCCGGCCAGCGCGAGCGCGACTGCGCCGGGCTGGAACTTCAGATATCGATGCCATGCCTGGGTATGGACGGCATTGCGGTCGAACACGGGACGCTCCGATGAACGGGTAGGCGAGACAGGCGAAGGGGCCACCCGTATTGCAGGTCTGGGGCCTTCCCCTCACCCGGAGCGCCATGGGATGTAATCGCTGTCACCGCAATGCATTTGCCGATCCGCGCGGGTTCGGAAATCTGGGCCGGGGCCGTGATTCCCGCGCAGTTCGCACGGCTTCCGGTTGCATGGCGCAACGCCCGGCACCCGGGCTGGGCCCGGTCCTTAGCCTCCGTCCGGCCTCGAGCTCCCGATGCATTTCGAACGGCGCGTCGTTGCAGGCCGCACGATGTTCCGGGCCGTGCGATCGCCACGGTATTCGAATATCTCCGCGACAATGCGGGCATCGCGCGGCCAATCGAGGCGATTGATTCGCAGGCATTCCTCTTGCCACTCCGGCCGCGGTCCAGTCCGTCTGGAGGTACCCCGATGCGTTCCAGCCGCCCGATACCCAGCATTGCAGCCCGCCTCGCGCGTGCACGCCCGTGGCGGCCGCTGCTCGTGCTGTCGCTCGGCTTCGCGGGGAACTCGTACTTCGCAGCGACGGCCCGCGCCCAGGCCACGGCGCTCGATTCGACGGCGACGGTGACGTGGACCGCGCCCGGCGACGATGGCGTCACGGGGCGCGCATCCCGGTACGAGCTCAGGATGCGCAATGCCGCGATCGCCGGCACCGATACGCTGTCGTGGTGGAACGCGGCCACGGGGGTGCCGGGCATGCCGTCACCGGGCGTGGCGGGCACCGTCGATTCCGTGCTCGTGCACGGGCTCGATCCCACCCACTCCTGGTGGTTCGTCCTCAGGACGGCCGACGAGGTGCCGAACTGGTCGGGGTTCTCGAACGTGGCCGTGCGGGCCCCGTACGTCGACACCATCCCGCCCGCCGCGATCGTGGATCTCAGGCTGGCGGCCACGGCGGCGGCGCCCCCCGGCACGGCCCCGGCCCCCGCCCGCTGACCCTCGGGCGCTCCCGCGCCGCGCAAGTCCCGGCGGTTGACATATCCCCGCCCGGAGCCGGATTCTAGCGGGCAGCCGCTGCCCATGCGGTGTGCCGTGATGACCGCTGCGACCCCCCGCCAGGCTGGAGTTCGTGTGTATGAATCCGTCGTTGCCGCAGGACCGGGCGCCTGCATCCTGTGCGGCTCGTCCGGTGGGGCCATCGTGCTGCGCGAGCCCCCGTTCGTGGGCCGCGAATGTGACTGCGGGGTCGTCTATATCGACCCGATGCCGTCGAACGTCGACCCCACGCACGATCTGCACGTCGGCGATTACTACCAGATGCCCGCGCGCATGCGGCTCGACTGGATCCGGAAGTTCCGCGGCCCGTGCCGGCTGCTCGAGGTGGGTGCGGGAGCGGGGCATCTGCTGGCGATGGCGCGGACCGCGGGCTACGACGTCGCCGCGATCGAGCCCGACGCGGCGTGCGCGCGACATCTACGGGAGCTGGGAATTCCGGTCGAGCCGTCGCTTGTCGAGGATTCAACGCTGCCGGCGGGCGCTTATGACGTGGTGTTCCACGTCGACCTGCTGAGCCACTTCCCCGACCCCGTGCGCGCGCTCGAGGCGATGGCGCGGCTCGCGGCGCCCGACGCGACCGTGTGCTTCGAGGTCGGCGTGTTCGGAGGCCTGAACCACGCGTGGTATCCGTGGATCGGCCGGCCGGGATTCCCGGAGCATCTGTGGTTCTACTCCGAGCCCGCGATCCGCACCGTGCTCGCGCGCGCCGGCCTCGAGCCGGTCGGCATCCGGCGGTTCGGGCTGTTTCCCTCGACGATCGTCAGCTCGCTCGGCAAGCGGCTGTTCGGCACTGTCGCGAGCGAATCCGCGCAGCGCGGTGGCGACGCCGGCCATACCTCGGGATGGGTGCACGCCTACGAACGGTTCCAGTACCTGATCCGCTACCCGATCGGCGCCTGGGTCCCGGGCTGGGGCCCGCGCGCGCTGTTCGTCGCCGCGCGCCACGCGCGATGAGCCCGTCCCGCGCGGATAAGGCTCCGCGGACTCCCGCGCCGCACGCGGCGTTCTTCGTCCACATGCTGCCGCGCTTCGTCAGCGATTTCGCCGCGCTGGCGAACACGCTCGCCACCCGCGGCACCGTCGACGTGTTCGCGCCCGTCGCCGAGCCCGGCGCCGCGGCATGGTACAAGCGCCCCGCGGAGCTCGAGGCCGCGGGCCGCGCGCTGGTGCCCGCGGTGACGCTGCGGGAGCTGCCGCTGCAGCGCGATCACCTGACGCCGCGCGCCATGATCCGCACGTGGCGGCTGGCGTGGCGCGAGGGCCGCCGGCATCCGGACGCCTGGTTCTTCCTGTGGACCTACATTCCGTTCGCGCTGTGCGGGCTGCCGCTGCGGCTGCAGGGCCGGCGCTGCGTGTTCATGGCCACCGGGCTCGGCAGCGTGTTCGGCTCCGATACGCCGCGCATGCGGGCACTGCGCCCGTTCGTGAAGCTGCTGTACCGGTTCCTGTTCGGCGCCCCCCACAGCCGGGTGCTGGTGCACAACGTCGAGGATCGCGCCTACCTGCACGCGAGCCTCGGGATCCGGCTCGAGCACATCCAGGTCACGCCGGGCTGCGGCGTGGATCCCGCCGAATACCCGCGCTGCGCGCCGCCGCGGCATCCGCGCCCGGTGATCGGCGTGCCGGTGCGGCTGATCGTCGAGAAGGGCGTGGCGGACGCGGTGCGCGCCTCGATGCTGCTGCACGAGCGCGGCGTGGACCACGAGATGTGGTTCAGCTCCGATCTCGACGCCGGCAATCCCAGCTCGCTGACGGCCGCGGATCTCGAGCGGTTCCGGGCGCTGTCGTCGTGTGTGCGGTTCCTCGGACACCTGCCCCGCGTCCAGCAGCTCTACACCGACAGCGACATCGTGCTGATCCCCACGCGCTATCGCGAGGGCCTGCCGACCGCGCTGCTGGAATCCGCCGCCGTCGGCCGGCCGATCGTCGCCACCGACAACGTGGGCTGCCGCGACTTCATGGTGCACGAGCGCACCGGCCTCGTGGTGCCGCGGGGCGACGCGCGCGCGATGGCCGACGCGCTCGAACGCCTGATCCGGGATCCCGCGCTCGCCGAGCGCCTGGGGGATCAGGCGCACGAGCACTTCCTCGCGGGCTTCACGAAGCAGGAGATGGTCGATCGCACACTGGCGCTGCTGGCCGGATATGCTCGGGACGCCGGGGCCACGCGCGAAGTCGTGCCCATGCGTGAACGCGAGGGGGAGCACGGGATGGAATTCGATCGCTGCAACCTGGCGGAGCTCGAGCTGGAGGACATCGTCGCCCACGGCGGCGAGGGCCGGATCCGGTTCCGGCGCATCGCCGACGCCGCGTCGCTGGCGGGCGCCTGCGATTTCATGGATATCGCGGAGCTGCCGCCCGGTGCGTCGGTGGGCCGCCACACGCACGGCGCAGACGAGGAGGAGTTCTACCTGATCCTGTCGGGCCGGGGGGAGATGTGGCGCGACGGCGCCGCGTTCGACGTGCGCGCGGGCGACCTGATCCGCAACCGTCCCGCGGGCAGCCACGGGCTCGTGAACACCGGGGGCGAACCGCTGCGGATGTTCGTGTTCCAGGTGCCGGTGCCGCGGTCCGCATGAGCGTGCTCGCGCTGGTGATGGCGGGAGGGGGCGGCACCCGCATGCGCAGCTCGGGGGTGACGACTCTCAAGCCGCTCGTCGAGGTACGCGGCGTGCCGCTGATCGAGCGCAACCTGTGGGCGCTGGCCGGCGCCGGGGTCGACGGGATCGTGGTGTCGTACGCCGCGGGCGGCGCGGCGGTCGAGCACTGGCTCGCCGGGCGCGGCGCCGCGCTCGGGCACGCGCTCGGCTGGACCGTCGAGGCGCTGATGGAGGCCGAGCCGCTCGGCAACGTGGGTTGCGCGGGACGCCTGGCCGGCCGGGCGGACGCGGTGCTCGTGGTCTATGCCGACAACCTGACGCTGATTCCGCTGTCGGCGCTGCTCGATCACCACGCGCGCGCGGGCGCCGCGCTCACGCTCGCCACTCACCGCGAGCCGTTCACCATGCCGTTCGGCGAGCTCACGCTGGCGGGCAGCCGTGTCACCGACTACCGGGAGAAACCGGTCGAGTTCCACCAGGTGAGCAGTGCCGTGTTCGTGCTCGGCCCCATGGCACTCGAGCGACTGGCGAACCGCGGCCCCGCCGGATTGAGCGACCTCACGCGCGAGCTGATCGCCGCGGGCCGGCACGTCGAGGCGTACGGGCATGACGCGGCGTGGATCGACGTGAACGATGCCGCCGCGCGCAGCCGCGCCGAACACCTCGTGACCGTACAGGGGAACGCGTTCGAGGCGTGGGCGCCGCGCGTGCACTCGACCCGGGTGGCGTGGATCGGCGTGCACGACGATGCTGTGATCACGGTGGGCCCACTGGGCGCGCCGGAGCTGCCGGCCGAGATGTGCGAAGACAGTCAGGTCCCTACGGAGGTGCTGGGCATGCTGCGCCGCGAAGCCGGACTCACGACTTCGTCCGCGCCCGCGCCGGTTGCGCTGGACGATGTCACCGAGCGTGGCACGCTGATGCGGACGATCGCGTTCGTCGAACCCTTGGCGGATCGGCCGCCGGCGAATGCAGCCTCGCGACCCACGCCGGTCGCGGAGCTGATGCGGATCCCGGCCATCGCACGCCTGCTGCGGAGGGCTGGTGTCGCCTCCGGATGAGCCTGCGGCGATCGCCACCGTGCGCGTGGCGATCGTCGGCGGCGGAGCCTACGCCGCACGGCTCGTGGAGCTGCTGGCGGGTACGGCGGGGCTGCCACGTCTCGAGATCACGCTTGTCGCGACGCGCGCGGATCCGCTTGCGATCATCGCGCGGCACGCGCGCGCGCTCGTCCGCGCGCGACGCCCGGACTGGCGCGTCGAGCACACCACCACGCTCGGGGCGGGTGTGCGCGCCGCCGCCGCCGTCGTGCTGCTGGTCCGCGTCGGCGGGCTTGCGGCCCGTCACTGGGACGCGACGTTCCCGATGCGCTACGGCCTTGCCGGCGACGAGGGGCTGGGCGCCGGCGGCTTCGCGAACGGCTGGCGCACGCTGCCCGTGATGGACGGGATCGCCGATGCCATCGCCGCGTCGACCCCCGGCGCCCGGGTGCTGAATCTGGTGGCGCCGCTCGGACTCACGACGCGGCTGCTCGTGGAGCGCGGCCTCGCCACGGTGGGCCTGTGCGAGTTGCCCACGACGACGCGCGACCGGATCGCCGCGAGCGGATCCGACGCGGCGCGCGGGCTCGCCTATGCCGGGCTCAATCATCTCGGGTGGTTCTGGCCGCGGGACGCGGCCGGCCGCCGCGCGCTGAACGATGCCGTCGAGAGCGGCATCGTGGACCGTGAGACGTACACGGAGTTCGGCTCCGCTCCGCTCCCCTACTTCTACCGCATGTTCCGTCCCGCGGCCGCGGCGCGCATGGGGCTCACGCCCGATCCGGGCCGCGCGACCACGCTGCTGCATCTGCGCGATCGATTGATGTCGGCCATGGAGCGCGATCCGGGCGGGGAGCTGCCCGAATTTCGCGAGCGCTCCACGCCGTGGTTCGAACACGCGCTGGTACCGTGGCTCGCGGCCGGCTTCGCCGGTAACGAGCTCCGCACGTTCGGCAATGTCGTGAATGGCGACACGGTGCCGGAGTTGCCGGCGGAGACCGTCGTGGAGTTGGAGGTGGACGCCGGGGCGTATGGCATCGCGCCCGTGGCCTCGGGCGTGCTACCGACCGCAGTGGCGCGCTGTCTCGCTGATGCCGCCCGCGCGGAATCGCTCGCCTATCGCGCGATTCGCGAGCGGGATCGCGCCGGGATGGCGAGCGCGCTCGAAGCGTTACCGGGAGGCGTTCCCGCGGAGCGCGTGGCGGATCTAGTCCGGGACGTGTGCGACGAGCATCTGGGCGGTTCGGGTCCGTCGACAGCCGGTTGAGGGGTGCGGACTGCGTACGGGCGCCTCCCGACACCAGCGCTTCAATCTCGCTGCCCTTGCCATGCCCCCGCAAGCAGCGCCGCACCCACGGCCCCCGCGTCGTACCCCGCCCGCGCCGCCTCGATCACGAGCCCCTGGGAGAACTCGGGGAACGTCTCGCGGATCACCGCCGCCCGCACCCGCTCGACGAACCGCTCGATTTCCGCCAGTCCTCCGCCGAGCACGACGCACCCCGGATTCACCAGGTGCACGGCATTCGCGATCGCGACGCCGAGCAGGTCGGCGGCATCGTTGAGCGCCTCGAGCGTGGCGGGCGAAGCGGTGCGAACAGCCTCGGCAAGGGTCCCCGCGCCCAGCCCCAGCCGCTGCTCCAGCGCGCGTCCCGACGCGAGCGTGCCGATGCAGCCACGGCGCCCGCAGTCGCACACCGGCCCGTCCCGCACCACAGTGGTGTGGCCGATCTCGCCCGCGAGGCCGCCCACCCCCGGGCGGATCGCGCCGTCCATCACGATCGCACCGCCGATGCCGGTGCCGACCGACACGAACAGGAAGTCCGTGACGCCGGGCCGCGCCCGGAGTTCAGCGCGCGCGGAATTGTGCACGTCGTTGTCGAGCACGCACGGAATGCCGAACCGCTCGGTCACGAGCCGGCACGGCTCGGCGCCCCGCCAGTGCGGGAGGATCACCGACGAACGGACGGTCCCCGCGGCCGCATCCACGAGGCCCGGAAAGCCGAGGCCGACCGTGCCCACGCGACCCGGCGCCGGAACCCGCCGCAGGGACGCGTCGACCAGCTCGAGCAGCTGCTCCGGACCGAACCCGGCACCCGTGGGGGATCGAACGACGGGGCCGATGGACCCGTCGCCGCCCAGCACGCACGCGCCGGCCTTGGTGCCGCCGATGTCGATGCCGAGGACCGCGGTCATTCCTTCAGCAGGCATTCCGCGAGCAGGGGATGGTCCACGATGCGGTCGATCGCCGCGGCGATGTCACGATCCGGCAGGTCGGGAACGATCCGGACCTCGCCGATCGCAACCGGCAGCACGTAGTGCAGTTGATTGCCGCGCACGAGCCTGATGGCGTGGACGTGGCGGCACGCGGCGCGCATGTCCTGGATCGGGACACGCGGTGGCAGGCCATAGGCGCGCAACAGCCGCAGGATGCGGTTCGCGACCTCGGGCGGGCAGATGCCCGCGGTCTCGGCGGCCAGCGTCGCCACGACGATGCCCATGGCGACGGCCTCGCCGTGCAGCATGCCGCGATACGCCAGCATGGTCTCGAGCGGATGGCCGAACGTGTGCCCCAGGTTGAGCGGGCGGCGCAGGTCGGTCTCGAGCGGGTCGCGCGCCAGCAGTTGCACCTTGGTGCGCGCCGACCGCAGCACGATCTCCTCGAGCACCGCGGCCGGCCGCTCCTCCAGCAGCGTGCCCGCCACCGATTCGAGCAGCCGGAACAGCGCGGGCTCACCGATGATCGCCACCTTGATCGACTCGGCGATGCCGGCCGCCACTTCGCGGGCGGGCAGCGTCGCCAGCGTGCCCGGGTCGCAGTAGACCGCCAGCGGATGGTGAAACGCGCCGACGAAGTTCTTCGCCCAGTCCGAGTTGATCGCGGTCTTGCCGCCGATCGCGGCGTCGTGCTGGGCGAGCAGCGTGGTGGGCACGTTCACGTACGACACGCCGCGCATGTAGGACGACGCTACGAAACCGCCCAGGTCGATCACCACGCCGCCGCCGAGATTGAGCAGCACCGCGCGCCGGTCGAACCCGAGCTCGTAGAGCCGCTGCATCACCTCGCGATAGGTGTCGAAGCTCTTCGACGACTCGCCGCCGGTCACGGCCAAACCCCCGGCCGACACCCCGCAGTCTTGCAGCCGTTGCACCAGGGATTCGCCGTACAGCTTCATCACGTTCACGTCGGTGATCACGATCACGCGCCGGTCCGGGAACTCGCGCCGCAGCGTCGCCGGCAGGTCGTCGACGAGCCCGGTGCGCACGGTCACGGCGTACTTGTGGCTCTCCTGCACCGCCACGTGCAGCACGTCGGACACGGGGCGGGGGCGCTCCGCGGGAGTCACGGCGGGGACCAGCGTGCGGTAGTAGTCCTGGATCTCGTCCAGGCTGCGCTCCAGCTCCCACGCGGGGCGGTATCCCAATGCCGCGATGCGCGAGATGTCGGCGACGTGCCGCTCGACGTCGCCGGGGCGCGGCGGCAGCTCGTCGAGCACGAGCGGCTTCGGCAGCGAGCGCGTCATGTACTCGAAGATCTCGTCGATCGACGTCTCGCGTCCCGAGCCCACGTTGTAGCGCGTGCCCGCCACGCCGTTCTCGGCGATGAGCCACAGCGCCCGCGCCACGTCGCGAACGTCGACGAAGTCGCGCGTGGTATGGCGGGGCCCGATCCGAAGCGGCCGGGTGCCGCCCGCGGCCCGCGCGGCGCATTGATACCCGAGCCATCCGCACACGTGGCGCTCGTCCTGGCCCGGTCCGACCACGTTGAAGATCCGCGCGATCGCGAGGTGCAGGCCGCGCCGCGCGGCGGTGATGCGCGCCACCTGCTCGGTGGCCGTCTTGCTCACGGTATAGAGATCGATCGGGGCGCCGACGGCATCGTCCGCCAGCGGCAGGTTCAAGCCCGGCGCGATGGCGCCGATGATGCCCGACGAGCCGAGCACCACGCGCGCCGCGGGGACGATGCCGGCGATGGCCTCGAGCAGATTCTCGGTTCCGATCACGTTCGAGCGGAACAGATGGTCGGCGGGCTCGTCGCGCAGCGCCCCCGCGAGGTGGACGACGATCGCGGGAGCATGGCGCCGCAGGACTTCCTCGAGTCCTTCACGATCCTGGAGGTGCACCGCGCGATACTGGTAACGCCCGTCGCGGGCCGCGGCGGCGAGCGGCGGCGTGAGCGGCGCGGGCACCGACTCCTCGCCGACCGTCACGGTGTGGGTGAAGCGTCCGGCGTTGGCCGAGGACCGCCCGAGCCCGACGATCACGTCGGCGGGGGAGGCTTCCAGCCAGTGCTGAACGAGGTATCGCCCGATGAATCCCTGTGCTCCGGTGATCAGGATCGTGCGCGACATGAGGGGCCTCATGATGGAACGACGTGGGTTTCGCACAGTATGCGCCCGGATGTGGGCGGGGGACAGATGCTTGTGATGCCCGGCATCGCGGACTCCCGTGGTACACCGCTTCACGGCCACCCCGGGGTTCGCCCCCGCGGGTGTTCGCTGTGGTTGACGATTTCGGCCGGCGTTCCCTAGGTTTTCGGTTGCTTGAGCAATTTCCCCGCCGAAGGCCGCCCGTTCCCCGGAGATATCATGCGCACCGACGACCTGCTGCGTTTCACCTGGCTCGCCGATCCCCAGATTTCGCCGGATGGCCGCCGGATCGCGTTCACACACGTGACCGTCGATCGCGAGGACGACTCGTACCGCACCGCGATCTGGATCACGGAACTCGATGCGAAGGGCGCCCCCCAGGGCGAGCCGCGCCCGCTCACCTCGGGTCCGCGCGACTCGCAGCCGCGCTGGGCGCCCGATGCCCAGTGGCTGGTGTTCGTGCGAGCGGCCGTGGCCGGCAAGCCCGGCCAGCTCCACCTGCTGCCGATGAGCGGGGGCGAGGCCGAGCCGCTCACGAATCTCGAGAAGGGCGCCGCGTCGCCCGCGTGGTCGCCGGATGGCCGGCGGCTCGCGTTCCTGAGCACGACAAACCCGGCGCTCGACCGGCCCGAACCGAAGCAGCCGAAGAACGAGCCGGCGCGCGTCGTCACGCGGCCGATGTTCCGCTGGAACAACGAAGGGTTCACCGAGTTCGACCACCTGAGTCACATCTGGGTGCTCGACGTCGCCACCGCGCGGGATGCGGCACGCGCTCGGCTCCGCGCGGGCAGCGCGCCGGATTCCGGCGCCGGCCCGGGGTCGGCCGGGGCACCCGGCGGTGTCGCCGAGGAGATCGCCGGAGGCGCAACAGCTGGCGCGGCCGGGCCCGTCTCACCCGCCGAAGACGGCCCCGGAACGCCCCGCATGCTCACCCGGGGAGAGTATGCCGAGGGACCGCCGCAGTGGTCGCGCGACGGCCGGTGGATCCTGTTCGTCTCGGACCGCCGCGCAGAGCCGTGGTTCGGCGAGGAGGACTCGGACGTGTTCGCCGTATCCCCCGAACTCGCGGCGCCGGTCGATGGCGAGGGCATGACCGTCGTGGCCGACATCACGGGCCCGATCGTCACGTTCGCGGAGGGTCCGAATGGCCGGCTGGCGGCGATCGGCGGGCTCCGGGAGGGGCCGGTGCGCTCCTATCAGCAGAGCAAGCTGCTGCGCTTCGACGGGCCGTGGCCGAGCACCCGCGCGCACGTGTTGACGGCAGGCTACGATTTCGACTTCGGCAGCGACGACATCTCGTCGGATCAGCATCCGCCGCGCGGCGGCGGCCAGAAGCCGCTCGCGTTCTCGGCCGACGGGCGGTTCATCTTCGGCGTCGCGTGCCGGCAGGGCGCGGCCCGGCTGGCGCGCGTCGACGCCGCGAGCGGCGCGGTCGAGGAGCTGACCGACGCCGCGCACGAGGTGATCTCGGGCAGCGCCACCCCCGACGCCACGCGGTTCGCGCTTGCGCTGGGCGACGTGACGCGGCCGGCCGATCTGTGCGTCTACGACGTCGGACGCGCCCAGCTCGTCACCGTGTGGTCGCCGAACCGTGAGCTGCTCGAGGAACGGGGGCTGGGCCCGGTCGAGGAGTTCTGGTGCGCGTCGTTCGACGGCACGAAGATCCAGGGCTGGATCGTCAAGCCGCGCGACTTCGATCCGTCGCGGAAGTATCCGCTGATCCTCCAGATCCACGGCGGGCCCCATGTTGCGTACGGCGTGGGGTTCCTTCACGAATTTCGCACGCTCGCCGACGGCGGCTACGTCGTGCTGTATACGAATCCGCGCGGCAGCACGACCTACGGCCAGGAGTTCGGCAATATCATCCAGTACAAGTATCCGGGAGACGACTACAAGGATCTGATGGCGGCGGTCGACCACGTGATCGGGCTCGGGTACGTCGACGAATCGCGCATGGGCGTCACCGGCGGCAGCGGGGGTGGGCTGCTGACGAACTGGGTGATCGCGCAGACGCACCGGTTCAAGGCCGCGATCACGCAGCGCTGCGTCTCGGACTGGGCCTCGATGTGGTACAGCGCCGACTTCGCGATGTTCACGCCGTCCTGGTTCCGCAAGTCCCCGGTCGAGGATCCCGGGGAATACCAGGAGCGTTCGCCGTTCTACCTGGCGCGGCAGATCCGCACGCCGCTGATGGTGATCCACAGCGAGGAGGACTGGCGCACGCCGATCGCCCAGGGTGAGGCGATGTTCCGCGCGCTCAAGCTGGAGCGGAAACCGACCGTCATGGTGCGGTTCCCGGGTGAGAACCATGAGTTGTCGCGCAGCGGCGCGCCGTCGCGGCGGGTGCAGAACCAGGAGCACATCCGCCGCTGGTTCGACCACTGGCTGATGGGGATCGACGCGCCCGAATACCACGTGTGACCGAACGCGCGGCCGCGGCACTCACGCCGGCCGCCGGGGCTGCCGGGACAACCGTCCAAAAACACCCGCCCGCGCGTGGCCGAACTCTCCACGCGCGGGCGTCGTCGTTTCGCGTTCCGCTTACGGCTTGAGCAGCTTGCGCCGCTCGACTTCCTTGCGCAGCACTTCCTTGTTCTGGACCACGAACTCGACCCGGCGGTTCTTCGCCATGTTGAGCGTGCCGGTGTTCGGCACCAGCGGCTTCGATTCGCCGTAGCCGCGCACCGTGAACTGATCCGCCTTGAGTGCCGGGAACTTCTGCAGCAGATACTGCTGCACCGCGTTCGCGCGCGCCTCGCTCAGGTGCTGGTTGTAGGCGTTCGAGCCGCGGGAGTCGGTGTGGCCGCCGATCTCGATCTTGAGCTCCGGCCACTTGCCGAGCACCTGTCCCACCACGTCCAGCACCGGGAACGATTCCGGCAGGATCGTGGCCTTCGCGGTCTCGAAATTCACGTTCTGGAGCCGGATCATGCCGGTGTCGAGCAGTTCGGTCTCCTTCTCCGTCACCTCGATCGGGCAGCCGTCCTTGTCCACCCGCACGCCCGACGGCGTGTCGGCGCACTTGTCGAGGCCGTCCGGAACGCCGTCACCGTCCGAGTCCCTGGGGCAGCCGGTGGCGTCGACAACCGCGCCCTTCGGGGTGTCGGGGCACTGGTCGATGCCGTCGAACACGCCGTCCCCGTCGGCATCGGTGGGGCAGCCGGTGGCGTCGACTTTGGCGCCCTTCGGGGTGTCGGGGCACGCGTCGATGCCGTCGAACACGCCGTCGCCGTCGGAATCGAGCGGGCAGCCCCTGGCGTCGACCTTGGCACCCTTGGGGGTGTTGGGGCAGGTGTCGATCCCGTCGAACACGCCGTCGCCGTCGGCGTCCGTGGGGCAGCCCCTCGCGTCGACTCTGGCGCCGGCGGGGGTGTTCGGGCACGCGTCGCGCTTGTCGGGCACGCCGTCGCCGTCCGTGTCCTTGAGCTTGCCGCCGATCGCCCACGTGAGGCCGCCGAGGACCAGTGCGTAGTTGTCCTTCGACGCCGCCGGGCGCCGCGACACGATCAGGATGTTGCGTGCCTCGGCCTTGATCGCGAGATGCTCCGTGAGCCACAGGTGGAGGCCGGCGCCGGCATCCAGCGAGCCGAAGTGCCGCCGCCCGAAGGGTAGTGCGAATCGCTCGTACCCGCCGCCCGCGAGGCCGTAGAGGTCCCAGCCGGAGCCGCGCAGCGGGCTCACGAGCAGGTCCCCGTGGGCGTGGTAGAAGTTCACCTTCGCGCCGTTCGGCACGTTCACCTCGGTCGAGGTGTAGCCGCCGCCGACCTGCATGCCCACCACGCGATTCCATTGCCAGCCGAGGCTGCCGCCATAGTGCGCGGCGTCCTTGGCGCGCATGCGGCCCTGGCGCAGCGTCGCGAACGGATCGATGAAGAACGCGTAGCCCGCGTAGGGCGAAATCTGGAGCGTCGAGCCTTCGGGCGCGGTGGCCGCACTCGCGGGCGCCGCCGCGTGGAACGCAGCGAGCGTCGCCAGCCCCGCGAACAAGCCCGCGAAGGGTACGCCGCACAGCCCGGTCTTCCGTGGGAATCGAATCATGATACCTCCGTGTATCCCGGGGGAGCAGAACCGGCGTGGCACCGGTATGCTGCATGTGAGCGAAGGTGGTGGGTCGCTCTGCTCCCCGAATGCGCGAATCCCGTGAGCCTCGCTCAGGAATCCGGGTAGGCCGGTATCCTAACACTCACACCAGCGCGGCAGTATAGCGGACAACTGCGGGCGGCCGGGTTCGGCAGCCCGGCGTCACCTGCCGTACAGGGCGGCCAGGCCGGCGAGACGGCGCGCCAGCGGCTCCGTCGCCACCTCCGCCCGGAACCGCCAGCCCCAGTTGCCTTCGACCCGGCCCGGCAAGTTCATGCGGGCCCGCGAGTCCAGGTCGAGCACATCCTGGAACGGCACGATCGCCGTGTCCGCCACCGATGCGAACGCGAGCCGGATCATGTCCCAGGCGATGTCGGCGCCGCTGGTGCCCAGATAGCGCCGGGCGTGGTCCCGCTCGGCATCGGTGGCCGAGCGTTCGTACCAGCCGCGCGTGGTGTCGTTGTCGTGCGTCCCGGTATAGACCACGCAGTTGCGCGGATGATTGTGGGGCAGGAACGGCTGCGTGGCCGGTCCGCCGAATGCGAACTGCAGCACCTTCATGCCCGGAAACCCGAACGCATCGCGCAGTTCGAGCACCTCGGGGCTGATGTCGCCGAGGTCCTCGGCGATGATCGGCAGCGCGCCCAGTGCCGCGCGCAGCGCGTGGAACAACTCGCGGCCCGGCGCCTTGACCCAGCGTCCGTGCTCGGCGGTCGCGTCTCCGGCGGGGATCTCCCAGTACGCCTCGAATCCGCGGAAGTGGTCGAGCCGCACGACGTCCACCATGCCGAGCACGGCGCGCAACCGGTCGATCCACCACGCGAACCCGGTGGACTCGATGGCACTCCAGCGATACAGCGGGTTGCCCCACAGCTGGCCGGTGCTGCTGAAATAGTCCGGCGGCACTCCCGCCACCGCCGTCGGTCGGCCATGCGTGTCGAGCTCGAACAGCCCGGAATGCGCCCACACGTCGGCGCTGTCGTATGCGACGAAGATCGGCGCGTCGCCGACGATGCGGATGCCGGCGGCGCGGGCGTGATCGCGCAGCGCCTGCCACTGGCGGAAGAACAGGAACTGCCGGAACTCGTGGGACTCGATGGCGTGGGCGTGCGCCGCGCGCGCCGCCGCCAGCGCCTCGGGGCGCCGCAGCGCGACCGGCTCGTCCCACTCGATCCACCTAGTCCCGGCCGCGTCCTTGAGCGCCATGAACAGCGCGAAGTCCAAGAGCCAGCGGGACTCGCGGGCGCGGAACGCCTCGAACGCGTCCGCGAGGCCGCCGCGGTGGCCGCGGAAGTTCTCGAACGCGCGGTCGAGCACGCGCAGCTTCCAGTCGATGACGGGCCCGAAGTCGACGCGGTCGGCCGGGAACGCCGGCGTGCGTTCGAGGTCGGTGGCGGTGAGCAGCCCGTCTTCGACCAGTGCTTCCGGACTCACCCAGTATGGATTGCCGGCGAATGCCGAGAACGATTGATACGGTGAGTCGCCGTAGCCCGTCGGTCCGAGCGGCAGCAGTTGCCACGACTTCATGCCGGAGCGCCCGAGGAACTCGACCCAGCGGTGCGCGGCGGGCCCGAGGTCGCCGATTCCGAACCGCCCCGGCAGCGAGGTCGGGTGGAGCAGGATCCCGGCGGTGCGCCCGGCGCCCGGCGTGCCCGCGGCCGCCGCGTCCCCGCCGGCGCGTCCGGGCCCGATCGAGCTCACGACGCCGCCCTGGGCGTGGCGTCCAGCGCGTCGCGCACTCTGCGGAGCAGCAGCGACGCCGTGAATGGTTTCGGCAGGAACGAGTCATCGTCGCCGGCCGGGCTGCTGGCTCCCGAGGCGTAGCCGGACACGAACATCACCCGCATGGCGGGCCGTGACTGCTGCATCCGCACCGCCAGGTCGCGGCCGTTCATGCGCGGCATCACGACATCGGTCACCAGCAGATCGATCGGCCGGGGGAATCCGGCCGCCACCCGCAGCGCCTCGTCGCCCGCGACCGCGACCGCCACCGAATATCCCGCCTGCTCGAGCGTGCGCACGATGAGCGCGCGCACCGCGGGATCGTCCTCCACCACCAGCACGGTCTCGTGGCCGCCCGGCGGGGGGGCTTCGCCTTCCGGATCGGCCGGGGCCCGCGGTTCGAGCGAGCGCGGAAAATACAGGCCGAACGTGGTGCCGCTGCCGGGGACGCTGTCGACCCACACCTGGCCGCCGCCCTGCTTCATGATGCCGTACACGGTGGCGAGCCCGAGGCCCGTGCCCTGGCCCATCGGCTTCGTGGTGAAGAACGGTTCGAACATGTGCGACAGCACCTCGGGCGACATGCCGACGCCGGTGTCGCGGATCTCGAGCACGGTGTAGTCGCCGGGCTTCAGGTCGGGATGCGGCGGGCGGTCGTCGCGGCCGATCGACACGTTTTCGGTGCGGATCGACAGTCGCCCGCCCTGCGGCATCGCATCGCGCGAGTTGATCGCAAGATTCATCACCACCTGTTCGAGCTGCGCGGGATCGGCCCGGATCGGCCACACCGGCTCGTGGCACCGGGTAACCAGCTCGATGTGCTCCCCGAGCACGCGGCGCAACAGCCGCTCCATGGCGCTGGCGAGTTCGTTGAGATCGATCACGCGCGGTGCGCTGACCTGCCGGCGCGCGACCGCCAGCAGCTGCGACGTCAGGTCGCGCGCGCGCTCGCCGGCCTGACGGATCTCCTCGAGGTCCGCGAGCAGTTCCGGTTCGCCCGCGAGTCGCGCCTCGACCAGCTGCGTGTAGCCGAGGATCGCGGTGAGCAGGTTGTTGAAGTCGTGGGCGACGCCGCCCGCCAGCCGCCCGACGCTCTCGAGCTTCTGGGCGTGGCGCAGGTCCTCCTCCAGTCGCCGGCGCTCGGTGATGTCGTGCACCGTCACCATGCGTGCGGCGCGCCCCTGGAACACCACCGGGCTGCCCGTCACCTCCACCTGGATGATGCTGCCGTCGCGGCGCTGGTGGCGGCCGACGTTCGTCGTCGCGCGGTCACGCTCGATGGCGCGGGCGAGCAGTTGCCGGAACAGCGGGATGTCCTCGGGTGGGCGGATGTCCTGCACCGACATCGCGAGGAATTCCTCGCGGGTGTAACCGTAGTGCCGCACAGCGGTATCGTTCGCGGCGAGGAACCGGGTGGTCTCGACGTCGTATGCGAACATCGGAAACGGATTGGCCTCGAACAGCGCGCGGTACAGCTCCTCCGAGGCCCGCAGTTCGTCCTCCATGCGCTTGCGGCCGGTCAGGTCCACGATGCCCGCGAGGATCGCCGGTTCGCCGTTCCAGACCGTGAGCTGGAACGACGCGGTCATCCAGAACTCCTCGCCCCGCGCATTGCGGCCGAGCACCTCGAAGTTCCGCACGGTGCCCTCTGCGCGCAGCCGGCCGAGGATGGTCTCGCGATCCGCGGGCTGGGCGTAGAACCCGCTCGTGGTATGGCCCTCCATCTGCTCGCGCGTCACACCGAACAATTCCGCCACCGGCTGATTCGCGTAGAGCACGAGCCCGTCCAGGAAGCGCGTGATCAGCATCGCCAGCGGCATGGCGTCGCCGATCGCGCGAAACCGCTCCTTGCCGGCGCGTAACTCGTCCTCGGCCTGCCGGCGGCCGGTGACGTCCCGGGTCACCGCCAGGATGCCGCGCAGGACGCCGTCCGCGTCGCGTAGCGGGGCCGCCGTGGTCTCGACCCAGCGGTCCGCGCCGCGGCGGCCGGTCATGCGATAGCCGAGCCGCACCGTCTCGCCGGCGATCACCCGCTGGTAGGCTTCGAGGAACTGCGGGCGATCCTCGCGGACGACGAATGTCTCCAGCGGCCCGGCGGCCTCGACGCCGTCGATCTCGAGCATCGCGAGGCCGACCGGATTGATTTCGACGATGCGGCCGTCGGGCGACACCACGGTCACGCATTCCGGCTCGGTCTCGAAGATCGTGCGCAGCAGCGTTTCGCGCTCGCCATGCGCGGCCCGGTCGCGGATGCGATCGGTGACGTCGAGCACCAGGCTCGCCACGGTGCCGTCCGCGAGCGGCGTGATGCGGGCCTGGTAGTAGTGAACGCCGTCGGGCAACGGCAGCGCGTAATCGAGCAGTTCGGTGCGCCCGCTGGCGCGTGCCCGCGCGAGCGCTCCGTGCAGCTCGTCGGTGATGGGCTCGCCGGCGAACACTTCGTCGACGGTGCGGCCCACCAGCCGGTCCGGCGACACGAACGGTTCGAGGCCGCCCCCCATCGACACGTCGAGGTAGCGGTCGTCGGGCCCGATCAGGAACATCAGGTGCGGAATCGATTCGACCATGCGATCGACCCACGCCTTGCGATGGGCATCGGGCGCGGCGAGGCGCGCTCGCAGCTCGTGATTCTCGCGCGCCAGGCGCTCGATCTGGGCGCCGGTGGCCACGGGGTCGGGGTTGGACATTGCCCGACAATAGAGAGGCCCGCACGAGCCCGGCAAACCGGGCACGCGCTCGATGCCGGTCGGGCGGGCTCAGGGGCGGCGTTCCCGGGGGTGAGGTGCCTCCGAAACGAAGGAAATCGCGGATCGGGAATCTCCGCAGAGATCGGCGCCACCGGTTCCGGCCTTGACGTCGTTCGTGCAAACATCAGAGACTTCACGAGTTCCGCCCCGCCGCCGCGCCGCAACCGGGAGCCACTCGAGCTCAGGAGACATGATGACAGCCACCGCAGTCGCCGTTCCGAGCGAACCCCGGACCGGGACCTGGTTCGGTCACCCGAAGGGGCTGTTCATCCTGTTCTTCACCGAGATGTGGGAACGCTTTTCGTATTACGGCATGCGCTCGCTGCTCGTGCTCTACATGGTCAATTATCTGTTCATCAAGCCGGACATCGGCCAGCGCGTGCTGGGATTCACCGCGATGCGCGCGTTCATCGAGCACCTGCCGTGGGTGCACCAGTCGCTCGGCGTCCAGCCGCTGTCGTCGCAGGTGTACGGGCTCTACACCGGCTTCGTCTACCTCACGCCGTTCTTCGGCGGCCTGCTTGCCGACCGGATCCTCGGGCAGCGCAAGACGGTCGTGCTCGGCGGCTTGCTGATGGCGTGCGGCCACTTCCTGATGGCGAACGAGCGCCTGTTCATCCCGGCGCTCATGTTCATCATCGCCGGCAACGGCGCGTTCAAGCCCAACATCTCGACCCAGGTCGGACTGCTCTACCCGACGGGCGATCCGCGCCGCGATGGCGCGTTCACGATCTTCTACATGGGGATCAACCTGGGCGCGTTCTTCGCTCCGCTGGTGTGCGGCACGCTCGGCCAGACGGTGGGCTGGCATTACGGATTCGCCGCGGCGGGCGTGGGCATGCTGCTGGGCCTCGGACTCTACCTGTGGGGGCAGAAGTATCTCGCCCAGGACGCGCTGGTGCAGCGCAAGGCGCAGGCGGTGCAGGTGAAGGAGCCGATGACCCGCGAGGAGCTGCTGCGCGTCGGCGTGCTGCTCGTGATCTGCGCGCTGAACGTGGTGTTCTGGGGCGTGTACGAGCAGCAGGGCAACACCATGCAGCTATGGGCCGATCAGAACACCAACTGGCACTTCTTCGGCTGGAACATGCCGTCGACGTGGTACCAGGCGTTCAATCCTGCGATGATCTTCATCTTCGCGCCGCTGCTCACGATATTCTGGGGGAAGCAGGCGGCGAACGGCCGCGAGCCGTCGAGTCTCACCAAGATGGCCTACGGCTGCATCCTGGTCGGGTTGTCGTTCATCATCATGGTCATCGCCACCCAGGGCATGGCGCCCGATGCGCGGCGCAGCGTGCTGTGGCTCGTCGGCATGACCGTGATCGTCACCGTCGGCGAGTTGTACCTGTCGCCGGTCGGACTGTCGTTCGTCACCAAGGTCGCGCCGATCCGCATGGTGTCGATGCTGATGGGCGTGTGGTTCCTCGCCAACTTCCTCGGCAACTACCTGACCGGCTACCTCGGCACGTTCTGGGAGACCATCCCGCACGGCCAGTTCTTCCTGCTGTTGTCGGGGCTCGGCGTGGGCGCGGGTGTGATCATGCTGGTGCTCAGCAGGCCGCTCGACAAGATCGTATCGAAACATGACCGCGGACTAGCCTAGCAGCCACCTGCGATCACCCCGACGGGAAGTCACGTCCCGTTGGCCGCGGGTGGTTCGAACGCTGCCGGAGCGGGCCGCGGGTCGGGGATCGTGAAATGGAACGTGGCGCCGTCTCCGGGCGATTCGGCCCAGATGCGGCCCCCGTAGCCTTCCACGATCCGGCGGCAGATCGCGAGACCGACTCCGGTTCCGGGGTAGCTGCTCGTCCCATGAAGCCGTTTGAAGATGGTGAAGATCAGTTCGAGGTCGTGCGGCCTCATGCCGATGCCGTGGTCACGAACCCGGAACCGCCAGCCGTCCTCCGCCCGCTCGGCGCCGACCTCCACCAGCGGCGGCTGGGGGCCGTGGAACTTGATCGCGTTCGAGATCAGATTCTGGAACACCTGCGTGAGCTGACCCGCGTCGCAGGTGACGACCGGGAGCGGTTCCCGTTCGATGCGGGCCCCCGTGGTCTCGATCGAGAACTCCAGATTCCGGATCGCCTGCTCGAGCGCCTCGTCCGCCGACACGGGTTCGAGCACGAGCTGCGGCTTGCCGATGCGCGAGTACTGGAGCAGGCCCGCGGTCATCGCCAGCATCCAGGTCGCACGCTCATGGATGTGGTCCACGAAGTCCCGAGCGTCCTGGCTCATGCGCTCGCGGTGCTCGTCCTGCCGCAGCAACCCGACGAAGCTCAGCACCGTATTCAACGGTGACTGCAGGTCATGGGACGCCAGCAGCGCGAACCGCTCGAGATCGGCGTTCGAGCGCGCCAGCTCGTCGGTTTGCAGCGCGAGCTTGCGCTCGATCAGCGCGCGCTCGGCGATCTCGTGTTTCAGCTCGTAATTCGCGTGCCACAGCTCGGTGGTGCGGTCGGCCACCGCGCGCCGCAGCTCCTGGTCCAGCCGCTGCCGGTCGGTGAGGTCGCGCGTCACCGTCGTGAATCCGATCAGCGCGCCGTCGGCGCCGTGCACGGCCGCGAGCACCACGTTCGCCCAGAACCGCGTGCCATCGCGTCGCACCAGCCAGCCCTCGTACTCGATGGGCGCGCGCCGCGCGGCCTCGAGGTGTTCGCCCGGTTTGCCGACCGCGATCTCCTCGGGGGTATAGAAACATGACACGTGACGCCCGAGGATGTCGGCGGCCGAGTAGCCGGTGATGCGTTCGCCGCCCGCGTTCCAGCTCGTGATGAGGCCGCCGGGATCGAGCATGCTGATGGCGTACTCGCGCACGCCGTCGACCAGGTTGCGGAACCGCTCCTCGCTGACGCGCAGGTTCGACTCCGACTCGCGCAACTCGTCGAGCATACGCCCGAGCCGCCGGTTCACGCCCGTCAGCTCCCCGGTGCGGACCTGCACGCGGTCCTCGAGCTCGAGCGTCGCGCCCGCCAGCGCGCGCGCTGCGCGGTCGCGCTCGGCGAGTGCCGCGCCCAGCAGCAGGTCGGTGAGCGCGATCACGGCGATGAACGCCTGCAGGTGGATCGTGGTCCCCGCAAACCCCGCCGCCCCCGCCGGGGCCGCCAGTGCGCGCCAGCCCAGCGAGGCGAGGAACGCCGCGTTCACCATCACGACACCGGGCACCGAGAACCGCAGCGCGGCCCACACCACGAGCGGGAACACCGCGTATGGCCGCAGCCGTCCGATGGTCTCGATGCCCGTCCAGCTCGCGCCCAGCGACTGCACCACGACCAGCATCATCGCGGCCAGCAGCGCCAGCTCGATCCAGCGCGCGCGCGTGACCCGTCGCGCGGCGGCTGCGTCCCACACCAGCCCGAGCGGCGCTATGATCAGGATGCCGAGCGCGTCGCCGAGCCACCACGCCGCGGCCGCGGCGGCAGCGGCAGTCCCCGGGAAGGGCCGCCCCGCGCCGAGCGCGAACATGCCGGTGAACACCGTCACCAGCGGCACGATCAGCGCCGCGACCGCGAGGGCCAGCACGTCGTCGATGGCCGCGAATCCGTCACGACTGCCGCGCAGCCGCCGGTAGAGCAGCACGCCCGCGGTCGCCGCGAGGGTCTGGGACACGGCCAGCGCGATCGCGGTGGCGGGGCCCAGGGACCAGGCCCCGGCCAGCACGCCCACGCCCACCGCGGGAGCGAGGCGGAGGCCGCCGCGCGCGAGGCCCAGGAACGCGATGCCCATCGACAGCCCGACGATGCCGGCGCGTGCTACGCCGGGATCCGCGTGAGGCGCGATGACCACCGCGGCCGCGCAGGCGGCGGCGAGGGTGGCGCCGAGCGCAATGTGGCGGGTGATCGCGCGGGTGCGGGGAGCGTTGGCCAGCGGACCGGCGCCCGCAGCGGAGATCGCGTGCTCCACCGGGGGCGCCGTCATCCGTGAGCGGGCCCGCCGTTCGTGGCGTGGAACGCCTCGGCCATCGTCTCGGCGGCCGCCGGCTGGCCGAACAGGAATCCCTGCAGCTCGTCGCAATCCTGCGCGGCGAGCCAGGTCCGCTGCTGATCCTCCTCGACGCCCTCGGCCGTCACCCGCATGTTCATGCCGTGCCCCATCATGACGATCGCGGACACGATCGCGTCGTCGATCGGGTTGGTCGTGATGCCGCGCACGAACGAGCGGTCGATCTTGAGTCCGTCGATGGGGAAGTGCCGCAGCCGGCCCAGCGACGAATACCCGGTGCCGAAATCGTCGATGGCGATGCCGATGCCCATGTCCCGCAGCGATCGCAGCGTGGCCCCGGTGTCGATCTCGTTGCGCATCAACCCGCCTTCGGTCAGCTCCAGCTCGAGCCAGCGAGGTTCGAAGCCGGTCTCGGCGAGCACGTGCTGAATCGTGGAACAGACGCGGCGGTCCTCGAACTCCCGGCTCGACAGGTTGACCGACAGCCGCAGCGGCGTGCCCGGGCGGTCCTCGTTCCAGTCGCGGACCGTCTCGCAGGCGCGGTGCAGCACCCATTCGCCCAGCCGGCGCATCATTCCCATCTCCTCGGCGAGCGGAATGAATTGGGACGGATACAGGAGCCCGAGCTGCGGATGCTCCCAGCGCACCAGCGCCTCCACGCCGCACGTCGCCCAGCTGTGGGCATCCACGCGCGCCTGGTAGTGCACCACGAGCTCGTCGTTCTCGACCGCCCGCCTGAGGCCCTGCATGATGTGCAGCCGTTCCGGCATCGGCTGCCGCATCGAGCCCGAGCAGAACACCGCGACGCTGCCTTCCTGCTTGGCCTGGTACATCGCGGAATCCGCGCTGCGCAGCAGGCCGTCGGCGTCCTCCCCGTCCCAGGGATAGACGCTGATGCCCATGCTCGCCGACATCGCCACGTCGCGGCCGCCGATCTGCATCGGCGTGGCCAGCGCGTGCAGCACCTTGTTCGCGAACCGCTGGACGTCGCCGAAGCTCGAGACCTCGGGCAGCAGCACCGTGAATTCGTCGCCGCCGATGCGCGCGACGGTGTCGCTCTCGCGTACGCACGACGTCAGGCGCTTCGCGACCTCGAGCAGCATACGGTCGCCCTCCGCGTGACCATACGTGTCGTTCACCGGCTTGAACCCGTCGAGGTCGAGGAACAACACCGCGAGCAGCTTGTTCGCGCGCTGCGTCAGCGCGAGCGAATGCTCGAGCCGGTCCATGAGCAGGCGCCGGTTCGGCAGGTTCGTGAGGCCGTCGTGGTCGGCCAGGTGCTGGATCTGCTGCTCGGTGCGCTTGCGCTCGACGGCGTAGCGCAGCGCGCGCGTGAGCAGCGCGCCGTCGCCCTCGCCCTTCATCAGGTAGTCCTGGGCGCCGTTCTGCACGGCCTGCAGCGCCACGGTATCGTCGTGGTGGCCCGACAGCACGACGATCGGAACGTCGGGAACCGCCCGCTGCACGGGGGACAGGGCGTCGAGCCCGGTGACGCCGGGCAATCCGAGATCGAGCAGCACGACGTCGAACGGCTGGTCGCGCAGCAGGGTGAGGGCGTCCTCGAGTTGGCTTGCATGGACGAGTTCGACCGCAGGACGGTGAGCGGTGGCGCGGAGCATCTCGCGCACCAGGCGGGCATCCGCCGCGCTGTCTTCGACGAGCAGAACCTTCAATGGTTCTCCGGCCCTTTAGGGTTGGGACGCGGCCGCGTCGAAGTTCCCCGGGGTCTGCGTTCGCGCGCGGACCGTGACCTAGAATTCCGTGACGGGACCCATGTTGTCAAGCTCCGATGTGGGATCGGTCACGCCCGCCGGGCAGTTCGCAATGCTCGACCGCGCCCCCGACGTTCGAGGACGCGCCTGCGGCCAGCGGTCGAGCGGGTTCAGGACCGCGCGGTCCCCGCGAGCCACTTCTCGCGTCCCACGAGCAGCAGCAGTCCGGTCAGGATCGCAAATGGTATCAACGACAGCAGATCCGCGTAAGGCCCGGCGAAGAACGGGTTGAAATGGTTCGCCCAGCCGGTGAGCGATGCGTCGGTGGTCTCGAACACGCCGGCCATGAAGGCGATGATGATGCCCGCGATCGCGCCGCCCGCGATGTAGCCGGACGCCATCAGCACACCCGGGCTGCGATCGGCCTCGCTGGCGAGCTGCTCGTCGGTGAGCTTGTGATGGGCCAGCTCGCGATTGCGGGCGCGGTCCACGACCAGGCGCACGAGTCCGCCGATCCAGATCGGTGTCGAGGACGACAGCGGCAGGTAGAGCCCCACGGCGAACGCCAGCGACGGAATGCCCGCCATCTCGAGCACCAGCGAGATCATCACGCCGAACAGCACGAGCCCCCACGGCAGCCGGTGGTCGAGGATGCCGCGAATGATGTAGGCCATCAGCGTCGCCTTCGGCGCGTCGAACTTGCGCACCGGGGTGCCGTCGGGGCGCTGCGTCACGGTGCCGTTGATGCCCGGATCGACCAGGTAGACGGCCCGGCCGGAGTCGTCGACCAGGTACTTGGTGGTGGTGCCGGCCGCGTCGTCGGCCTGCTGCCACACGCGATAGGTCCTGGGGTCGGTGCGGCCCTGGGGGCCTTTGAGGCCTTCCCGCGCCGGCGGCAGCGCCGCAACGTCGGTCGTGATGTGGGTGGTCACGGGGACGTAGACCGTCGCCGCGTCGTTCAGCTTGAGCAGGATCGGGCCCAGCGCGAGCGCCGAGATCGTGGCGCCGATCAGGATCGACACCTGCTGCCAGCGCGGCGTCGCGCCCAGCAGGAATCCGGTCTTGAGATCCTGCGACGTGGTGCCGCCGTTGGACGCCGCGATGCACACGATGCCGCCCACCGACAGCGCGGTGACGAACCAGCTGTGGCCCGTCCAGCCCACCACGAGGAAGATCAGGCAGGTCAGCAGCAGCGTGGCCACGGTCATGCCCGAGATCGGGTTCGACGACGAGCCGATCTCGCCGGTGAGCCGCGACGACACCGTGACGAACAGGAAGCCGAACAGCACGATCAGGATCGCGCCGAGCAGGTTCATGTGCAGCGGCTTCGCCAGCACGATCGCCGCGAGCAGCAGCGCGATGCCGATGAACACCACTTTCATCGACAGGTCGTGCTCGGTGCGATGCGGGTCGGCGGCGCCGCGGGCGGCGCCCACGTCGCGCAGGCCCTGCTGCAGGCTGCTCCAGATCACCGGCAGCGAGCGCAGCAGGCTGATGATGCCGCCGGCGGCGACCGCGCCGGCGCCGATGTAGAGCACGTAGGCGCCACGGATCTGGCCCGGCGTCATGGCCGAGATCGGGATATTACCGGGCGCCAGCGGCCCCGGCATGCCGGAGCCGAAGAACTTGATCAGCGGGATCATCACCAGGTAGGCGAGCACGCCGCCCGCGCACATGATCGACGCGATCCGGGGCCCGATGATGTAGCCCACGCCGAGCAGTTCGGGCGAGATCTCGCACGACAGCGAACCTGCGGCGAACGGCCTGGCGAAGATCTTCTCGGGCGTGTCCTTCCAGCCCTTGAGCGCCACCATCGCGCTCTTGTAGAGCAGGCCGATGCCAAACCCCGTGAAGATCGTGCGGGCGCTGAGCTGGCGGCCGAGACCCTGCGCCTCCTCGGCCTTCGCCTCCGGGGACGCCGCCGCGCGCGATTCCTCGGAGGCGCCGGCCTTGAGCACCTCGGCGCACGCGGTGCCCTCGGGATACTTGAGCTTGCCGTGCTGCTGGACGATCAGCGCGCGCCGCAGCGGGATCATCATCAGGATGCCGAGCAGCCCGCCCAGCACCGCGACCAGCATCACCCGCGTGATTTCGAGGTTGAACCCGAGGATCATGATCGCCGGCATCGTGACGCCGAGGCCGAACGCGATCGATTCCCCGGCGGAGCCGGCGGTTTGCACGATGTTGTTCTCGAGGATCGTCGCGTCCTTGACGCCGAACCGCGACATCAGCCGGAACAGCGTGATCGAGATCACCGCCACCGGGATCGACGCCGACACGGTGAGCCCAACTTTGAGCACCAGATACAGGGAGGACGCGCCGAAAATCATGCCGAGGAAGGTGCCGAGCAGCACCGCTCGCACCGTGAACTCGGGGAGCTGGGTGGTGGCGGCGATGTAGGGCGCGAACGGTGCGGCGGGTGGATCGTCGACCGGTTCCAGGCGCGGCGCGGGGCTCATGGACAGTTCCTCGGGTCCCAGGACGGGCTCCACATCGAGCGCGAACCAGCGACATTAGAAGGGCGGGTCCCGGGTTTGCAAGCCTCCGGTTCCGGGCGCTACGCTCCGGCGAAACTCAGGCAGTTCCATTCCGGCCCATCACAAAGGCAATCCCCCATGACGACCCATACGAAGCTCGCCGCCTGGGTGACCGAGACGGCGGCCATGTGCCAGCCCGATACCGTCGTGTGGTGCGACGGCACGCCCCGGGAATACCAGACGATGCTCCGCCTGATGGTGCAGGCCGGGACCGCCACCTGGCTCGACCACGGCCAGCGGCCAAACAGCGTGTTCGTGCGGTCGGACCCCGCCGACGTGGCGCGGGTCGAGGAGTTCACGTTCATCTGCTCCCGTACCGCCGAGGAGGCGGGCCCGACGAACCACTGGCGGGATCCCGCCGAGACCAAGCAGCTGCTGACCGGCCTGTTCACGGGGGCGATGCGCGGCCGGACGATGTACGTGATCCCCTACAGCATGGGTCCGGTCGGGTCGCCGATCGCCAGGATCGGCGTCGAGCTCACCGATTCCCCGTACGTGGTCGCGAACATGCACATCATGGCGCGCGTGGGCACCCGGGTGCTGGACGTGCTGGGCCAGGACGGCGAGTTCGTGCGCGGCCTGCATTCGGTGGGTGCACCGCTGGCCGACACGGCACCCGATTCGCCGTGGCCATGCAACGCGCAGACCAAGTACATCTGCCACTTTCCCGACACCCGCGAGATCATGTCCTACGGCTCGGGCTACGGCGGCAACGCGCTGCTCGGCAAGAAGTGCCATGCGCTGCGCATCGCGTCGGTGCAGGCGCGCGACGAGGGCTGGCTGGCCGAGCACATGCTGATCCTCGGCATCACGAATCCCCAGGGCCGCAAGATCTTCGTCGCGGCGGCGTTCCCGTCGGCGTGCGGCAAGACCAACCTGGCGATGATGAATCCGACGCTGCCGGGCTGGAAGGTGGAGACGGTCGGCGACGACATCGCGTGGATGAAGTTCGGCGCCGACGGCCGGCTGTACGCGATCAATCCCGAGCACGGATTCTTCGGCGTGGCGCCCGGCACCAGCATGAAAAGCAATCCCAACGCCATGCTCACGGCGAACCGCAACTCGATCTTCACCAACTGCGCGATCACGCCCGACGGCGACGTGTGGTGGGAGGACATGACCGACACCGCGCCGCCCGAGCTGATGGACTGGCTGCGGCGGCCGTGGCGGCCGGGCGTGGGCCGCAAGGCCGCACATCCCAACGCCCGGTTCACGGCGCCCGCGAGCCAGTGCCCCGTGATCTCGCCCGACTGGGAGAATCCGGCGGGCGTGCCGATCGCCGCGATCCTGTTCGGCGGCCGCCGCGCCAGCGTGGTGCCGCTCGTCAACGAGGCGCTGTCGTGGCAGCACGGCACGTTCATGGGATCGATCATGAGCAGCGAGACCACCGCCGCCGCGGCGGGCGCGGTGGGGGCTGTGCGACTCGACCCGTTCGCGATGCTGCCGTTCTGCGGCTATCACATGGGCGAGTACTTCGCCCACTGGCTCGCGATCGGCGGCAAGGCCGACGCGGCGAAGCTGCCGAGGTTCTTCAACGTGAACTGGTTCCGCAAGGGCCCGGACGGCAAATTCCTGTGGCCCGGCTACGGCGAGAACAGCCGCGTGCTGC
The DNA here is from genome assembly GCA_038231135.1 of Candidatus Eiseniibacteriota bacterium. Classification (GTDB taxonomy): domain Bacteria; phylum Eisenbacteria; class RBG-16-71-46; order RBG-16-71-46; family RBG-16-71-46; genus JANLWX01. The sequence continues at coordinate 154,164 of JBBRLX010000005.1, forward strand.
AGTGGGTGTTCGATCGCGTCACCGGCACCGCCGCCGCGATCGACACGCCGATCGGCCGGCTGCCGGCGCCGGGCGCGATCGACGTGCGCGGGCTCGACGTGAAGGACGCGGCGATGACCGAGCTGCTGCGCGTCGACGTCGACGGCTGGCTGGGCGAGTTGCCGCTCATGAAGCAGCATTACCAGCGCTTCGGCGCCAAACTGCCGCAGGGACTGAAGGACGAACTCGCGGCGCTCGAGCAGCGGCTGCAGTCGGCATCCGTCGGCTCGCGCTGACGGTTCCGCGGGCACCACATGAGGGTGCTCGCCGTCGCCATGGGCTCCCATGGGGACGTGCTGCCGATCCTCGCCGTGGGCCGCGCGGTCGTCGCGCGCGGGCACTCGTGCGGGGTCGTCGCCCACCCGTATTTCGTTCCCGAGGTCCACGCCGCGGGGCTCGAGGCGGTCCCGGTCACGACCGACGTGACCTACGAGTCGATCGTGCGGCAGCGCGACCTGTTCCACCGTTTCCGCGGCCCCACGGTGGTGGGACGCATGATCGAGGACGCGATGCCGTCGGTGATCGCGGCGCTGCGCGCGGAGATCGCCCGCCTGAGGCCCGATGTGCTGCTGGTCCATTACATCGTGTTCGGCGCGGCGTGGGTCGCCACGGTGGAGCGCATTCCGTCCGCGGTCGCGGTGCTGTCGCCCGCCGGCTGGCTGAGCGCTTCGGACCCGGTGCCGCTGATGCTCACCGCCGAGGGCCGGTGGCCGGCGGCGGCCGCCCGGCTCGGCACGCGCGTGCTGCGGCCGCTGCTGCGGGCGGTCACCGATCCGTGGGTGAACCGCGTGCGTGTGCAGAACGGGTTCCCACGGTCGCGCGACAACCTGTGGCGGATGTTCCGCGGGGGCGATGTGAACCTCGGGCTGTGGTCCACGGCATTCCGCCCGGCCATGCCGGACGATCCGCCCCAGAGTGCGATCTGCGGCTTCCCGTGGTGGGATGGTGGAGCGGAGGGCCGCGTCGACCCCGAACTCGAGGCGTTCCTCGCCGCCGGTGAGCCGCCGCTGGTGTTCACACTCGGCAGCGCGGCCGTGCACCACGCCGGCGACTTCTATCGCACCGCCGCGATCGCGTGCGAGCGTCTGGGGCGGCGCGGTGTGCTGCTCACCGGCGCCGACTACGCGCCGGCGACGCTGCCCGCCGGCGTGCGAGCATTCGCGTGGGCGCCGCATTCGTGGATCCTGCCGCGCGGCGCCGCCAGCATTCATCACGGCGGCATCGGTTCCACGGCGCAGGCGCTGCGCGCCGGACGGCCGCAGCTCGTGGTGGCGCTGGCGCACGACCAGTTCAATCACGGCATCCGGATCTCGCGGCTCGGCGTGGGCGGCATGCTGCCGCGGCACCAGCTCACGGCCGACCGGCTGACCCGCTCACTCGCCCGGATTCTCGACGATCCCGGGTGCGCTCGGCGCGCCCGGGAACTGGGAGTCCGGGTGGCCGCCGAGGATGGCGCCGTCGCGGCCGCCATCCGGCTGGAACGCCTTGCGAACATGGCAGCAAACGCGGTCAGCGATTGCGCCACAGCCACTTAGCGGGCACCCCAACAGCCCTGCGCAATGCTTCTTGTATTTGACCCGACGAGTGCTGATACTGCCCGCGTCTTCGGTTCATGTGGATGCGCTGTCTGCGAAGAGAACCGTCCCCAACGGTTCTTGGTGGAAGGGCCGTCACCAAGGAACGAAGCGACCGGTCACAGTGACCGAACGCGGCCGTCGCGTGTTCAGGCGGTAATGGGGGCCGCTGGCCCCGGAGTTCAAGGAGTCTCAAGTGGCTCGTGGTACGGTGAAGTGGTTCAACGAGGCGAAGGGCTTTGGCTTTATCTCTCAGGAGAACGGCGAGGACGTATTCGTTCACTTCTCCGCGATTCAGGGCGAAGGGTTCAAGACGCTTGCCGAGGGTGAAGCTCTCGAGTTCGACGTGACGCGCGGTCCGAAGGGACTGCAGGCGTCCAACGTGCGCAAGGTCTAAGCGCCCGACGAACCGCATCACATACACGGGCGGCGTCCTTCGACGCCGCCCGTTCGCGTTGGTACGGCGCGTGAAGCACGCCATGCGCCGCGCGATGCGTCGTGCTAGGATTCCGCGCTGCATGCCGGCCGTGGACGCCGGCGACCGCTCGATCCGGAGGCTCGCCCGATGCTGCTCGACGAAGTCGTTCTGGGACCGCTGCTGCAGAAGGTGTTCACGGTGTACGGAGTGTTCTGGATCGTCGCGCTTGTCGTGCTGTTCCTGGGCGTGGGCGCGCTGCTCAAGCGCTACGATCAGAGCGGCAAGGGGACCTGACGGGCGGGGTTCTCTCAGGCCACGCCCGGAAGCCCGGGCCAGGTCCCTAGGACAACGCTGTAGGAATCGCCGCCGTGAGCACTTCCGGCGCTCCGTCCGTGACGTGGACGTTGTCCTCGATGCGAATCCCACCGAACTCCAGGTGTTCGTCCACCCGCGCCCAGTTCACGGCGTCCTTGAACTCCGCGCGCCGGTCGGGATCGCGCAGCAGCGGCGGAATGAAGTAGATCCCCGGCTCGACCGTGATCGTATAGCCCGGTTCGAGCGGCAGATCGGTGCGCAGGTTCTTGAGCCCCGGCCGCTCGCTGCGCACGCGGCCCGGCAGATAGCCGCCCGCGTCGCGCACGCCGAGTCCCACCAGGTGGCCCAGCCCGTGCGGGAAGAACAGCGCGTGGACGTCGCGGTCGACGAGATCCAACGGCTCGCCGCGCAAGAGCCCCAGGTCGACGAGACCCGCCGTCAGCTCGATCGCGGCGCGCAGGTGGACCTCACGCCACTCGGTGCCCGGCGTGCAACGGGCGACCGCGCGCTGCTCGACGCCGAGCACGACCTGATACAGGTCGCGGAAGAAGCCGCGGTCGCCGCCCGGCGCCTGGTAGGTGCGTGTCACGTCGCTGGCGTAGCGTTGCACCTGGGCGCCCGCGTCGATCAGCACGGCGTCGCCGGGCTTCACCACTCGCGCGCCCGGCGAGAAATGCAGCACCGCCGAATCCGGACCTGTGCCCACGATCGTGCCGTATGCGGTGCAGTCACCGCCGGCGCGCAGGAATTCCGCCTCCAGCTCGATCTGGATCGCGCGCTCGGTGACGCCGGCGGCGATCATGCGCTGCGCCACCCCATAGCCCGCGGCGCTCGCGGCATTCGCGCGGCGCATGCGCCCCAATTCCACGGCGTCCTTGGGCCGCCGCACGTGCATCATCGTCTCGCGCAGCTCGGCCGCTCGCGCCGATGGCGCCTGGCCCTCGATCGGCGAGCCCAGCACGACCACGTCGCGACCGCGGCGCGCGGCGAGCCAGTCGGCTAGCTGCGAGCGCGGCGTGCCCGGCGCGTCGCGGCGGCCTTCCCATACGCGCTCGGCCTCGGTCACCTCGGGCACGAAGTCGACCCAGCCGCTCGCCGGATCGAACGCGACCACCGCACCCGGGCATTCCATGTCGGCGAGCCAGAAGTATTCCGAGTGGGAGATGAATGGATACGTCTGGTCCGCGCCCCCCGGGATCGGGACGGGCTCGCCGGCGCCGACGAGCACGACGGTGTCATCGAGCGCCCAGGCGGCGGCCACCCGTTCACGCCGGCGCGTGAGCGCGGCGGCAATTGCGGTCGGTGATTCCATGCGCTCAGCTCGCGGTGGCGGATGCCTTGAGCCGTGCCGAGAATTTCTGGCGCAGCTTGGCGAGCTTGGGCGAGATCATGACCTGGCAATACGACTGGTTCGAGTTGTTGCGGTAGTAGCCCTGATGATGTTCTTCGGCGGCGTAGAACTCCGTAAACGGCGCCAGCTCCGTGACCACCGGCCGGCTCCAGGTGCCGGCCGCCGTGAGTTCGGCGATCACCTCGGCCGCGGTGGCCCGCTGCTCGGGCGAATGGAACAGGATCACGGACCGATACTGCGATCCAACGTCCGGCCCCTGGCGATCCTGCGTCGTGGGATCGTGGAACGCGAAGAAGATCTCGAGCAGGTCCCGATACGGGATCCGCGCCGGATCGAACGTGATCTGAATCACCTCCGCATGGCCCGTCCTGCCGCCACACACGTCGTCATAGGACGGATTCTTCTTTGCTCCCCCTGCGAACCCCGACTCCACCCGCTCCACGCCCTCGAGCGGCTCGATCACCGCCTCCAGGCACCAGAAACATCCGCCACCCAGGGTGGCCAGTTCGCTGCTCATGGATTCCTCCGATCGCGGCCGTTGATTCCGTAGGAAGATACCGGATTTGGCGCGCGGTGTGACGGGTGCTGAAGGACCGGCGGGGCCGTGGCTGGTCGGTGGGGTGCGGCTGGGCCGGCCGCTCGTAACCGGGGGCAGGTAGCCATTCCCACCGCCGAAACGAACGGCCGGGCAGGGCGCCCGGCCGTCCAAAGACTCCCCTTCGGGGGTCATCTACATCAGCAGCGTCCCCGTACGGAGCAGGTAAGCGAGCCGCGAGCGTTGCTCCGGCTGGAGCAGCGCGTGGATGCGTTCGAGCGCGCCGCTGGAACATTGCCGCACATATCTCGAGATCATGGATGGCGTAGCTGCCAATATCTGGAGCGGGCCGCCCAAAGTGGTCGTCGCATTTCCGAAGAGGCTCGATGACGACGTGCGCGAGCGGATGACGAGATGATCGTAGCATCGCGATCGGAGTCCAAGCGCATTCCGGTAAGGAAGCATCGACAACGCAGTCGATGTTGCGGCAAGAACCCGCTTACGCCGCCTTCCGCACCTGCTTCAGCAGCTCGTGATGGTGATGCGTCTTCACCACGGTTGCCGCGCAGTGGTCGGCGAATGCCTCGAGCATCCGGGCGTGCAGCTCGCCGAACGGCTCTCCCGATGTGCGGCTCACGCTGACGATGCCGATCGGCGTGCCGCGGAACCGCATGGGCACGCAAAGCGCGGCGGCGATCGTACGGCCCTGCTTCACCTCGTCGGCGAATCGCCGGCGCATCACCTCGGGGGTGAGATTCAGCGTCTCGCAGTTCTGGAACACGATGCCGGCAATGCCTTCGCCTGGCTTCACCGCGCCCCCGAAGATCAGCCCGGAGTCGACGCCGGCGGTCGCCTGCACCTCGAGCATGCCGGTCTCGGGATTGTGCAGCATGATCGACGACTGGTGGGCATCGAGGCACGGCAGCAGGCGCTGCGTGGCGAGCTCGAGCATGCCCTGCAGATCGAGCCGCAACTGGAGCTGCGTGCTGATGTCGAACAGGAACGACAACTCCGAGAACCGCGCCTGCACGGTGGCCTCGCGGATCGCGAGCTCGTGGACACGCGCCTCCATGACCGCGAGCTGGCGGTGCTTGAGCTGGGCGTAGAGCACGAAGATCGCGATCAGGCCCGACAGGCCGACGAGCGTCGGCCAGCGATGATGGAAGTCGAACGCCGCGCCCTCGCTGGTCCAGCTCACAACCACAAGGGTGGCGCACAGGGCGGCGAGCAGCAGCCCGGCGAGCGCGGTCATGCGCCCGCGTTGCTGCGTCACCTGCTGGTAGTCGTGGGTCATCGCGGCTCTCCGTGGGAATACGGCATGCGCTTCGGTTTTCGGCCGGATGCCGGGGCATCTTGAGGGCTGGCGGGCACGGCCTCATACTGCCGCGCCTCATGCTCCGGCCCCCGATTGCGCTCCCGACCCGTGCCTCGCTGTTCGACCCGCTCACGCTGCGGTCCGTCACGCTGCGCAACCGGATCGTGGTGGCGCCGATGTCCCAGTATTCCTCGGATGACGGCTTCGCCACGCCCTGGCACCTGGTCCACCTGGGCAGCCGCGCCGTAGGCGGCGCGGGGGCGGTGATCACCGAGGCCACGGCCGTGGCGGTCGATGGGCGGATTTCCCCATACGATCTGGGGATCTGGAAGGACGAGCACATCCCGGGTCTGGCCGGGATCGTGGAGTTCCTGGAGCAGCACGGCGCGGTCCCGGGGATCCAGCTCGCGCACTCCGGGCGCAAGGGCAGCACGAAACGGCCCTGGCAGGGCTCGGGCGCCGTGGACCTGGACGACGGCGGCTGGACGCCGGTGGGCCCGACTCCGGAGGCGTTTTCGTCCACCTATCCAATCCCCGAGGCGCTGTCCGACACCGGGGTCATGCGCATCGTCGAGGCGTTCCGGGCCGCGGCGGTGCGTGCGCGGCGCGCGGGCTTCCGGCTCGCGGAGATCCACGCCGCACACGGCTACGTGCTCCACCAGTTCTTGTCGCCGCTGGTCAACGCCCGCACCGACCGGTGGGGCGGGCCGTTCGAGAACCGCGTGCGGCTGGCGCTCGAGGTGACGCGCGCGGTGCGGGCAGTGTGGCCGCAGGAGCTGCCGCTGTGGCTGCGCGTGTCGGCGACCGACTGGGCGGAGGGCGGCTGGGACCTGGAACAGACGATCCAGCTCGCGAAGCTCGTCCGCGGCGAGGGCGTGGATCTCGTCGATTGCTCGAGCGGTGGGGCGGTGGCACACCAGCAGATCACGACCGGCCCCGGCTATCAGGTGACGTTCGCCGGCTCGATCCGCCGCGAGGCGGGCGTCCGCACCGGCGCCGTCGGCCTGATCACCGAGCCCGCACAGGCGCAGGCCGTGCTGCAGAACGGCGACGCCGACGTGGTGTTGCTGGCTCGCGAGTCGCTGCGCGACCCCTACTGGCCGCTGCACGCGGCGCAGGCGCTGGGAGCGCCGGCGCCGTGGCCGTCGCAGTATTTGCGCGCGAAGCCGTAGACCTCAACCGTCCCCGGGGACGGTTGCATCGTCGCCGCCCTTAGCCTCACTCCCCGCGCGCCAGCTCCCGCAGCCGCTCCATCAGTCGCACCAGCGCCCAGGTGTCGCGCTCGACGTAGCGATCGAGTGCCGCCGCGAGCTGCTCGCGGTCGTGGGGCTCGAGCCGGTCGCCGTCGAGCAGCAGGCGCTTGAGCTGGACGCTCGCGATGCCGCCGTCGCGGATCTCCAGGTCGGCGTAACCCAGATCGGGCACCAGCGGCGTGAGCACGGATTTGAGGCTGAAGCTGCCGCGAAACTCGGGGTGGTAGACGAACTCGCGCAGCACCGGCAATGGATCGCGCAGCCGCAGCGCGATCGCACGCAGCTCGTCGGCGCGCTCGGGCGCCGCGAGCGCCAGCGTCTCGAGGCAGTTGGCCTCGAAGTTCGAGAAGTAGGCGACCACGGTGTTCGCGCCCCTGCAGGCGTCGGCGACGCGGTGCGCCAGCTCGGGTCGCGGGTCGCCGGGGCCCGACGCCAGCCAGTGATGGTGCGCGATCGCGCCGTCGGGGCCGTCGACGTGGCAGCTGAACTGCACGGGCGTCTTGGAATAGGGACGGCAGCCCGGCCACGCCGGGATGGCGGGATCGACGGTCTCGAAATCCAGATAGGCGAGCGGGGGCACGAACACTTCGAGCGCCGCGGCCAGCCCGGGTTCCACGACGAGTTGACCAGTCTGCACGGCACGGCGCTGGCGTTCGGCGATCGAGTTGAGGTCGAGGCCCGCGGGCAGGTCGTGGATCGTCGAATACCCCGCGGCCTCGAGGTCGGCGAGCTTGCCGTGGCTCTGGTACAGCGACAGGATCGCGTGCGGCAGCGCGGGCGGCCAGCAGCGCTTGAACGGACAGGTGCGCGGGTCGTCGCAGTGCGGGCCGATCGCCACCTGCGGCAGCGGCCCACCCAGCGCCACGTGCATCGCGCGGATGCGCGGCGGCAGCGCCATCACGCGCTCGGCGATCGCCGCCGTCACGTCCTCGACCACGAACAGGTTGCTCAGGTCGGGGTGGAAGCAGTCTCGATTCAGATGGATCACGGCGACGCGGCGCACGTCGATGCCGCTCGCGTCGATCACGTGCTTCTGCACGGCCAGGTCCTCGAGGTGGCCGCGCTTCACGCTCAGCGAGCTGCGCACGGCGGTGAGCGCGAACCCGCGCTCGAGCCGCTCCAGGATGTCGGCCTGCACGTACACCCCGTCGGCGACGAACGCGGCCTGGTACAGCACCCGAGCGCCCGACTCGAGCGCGGCCCCGGTGGCGCGTGCGCGCTCGGGCCAGCTCGCATGCGGCAGGTCGATGCGCACGCCGCCCGGGACGAGCCCGCGGGCGCGCTCGGTGACGTGGCGCGCCTCTTCGAACGTCCATTCGAGGCCCGCCACGCGCGTGAGCTCGGGGGCGCCGGCATCGTGAACGCGCCACCACAACTGGCGCGGGCACTGGAGGCCCTGCAACACGCGCAGCCGCGACAGCGGCGCGGCGCCGTTGCTGTCAGCCACCGAGCGCCGACACGTCGGCGGGATCGGCGAGCGTGCCCTTGTTGAAGTTTACGTAGTCCTCGGTGAGGTCGGCGGCGTACATCACGGCACCATGGCGCCCGAGGTGCAGGTGCACGTGCAGGTCGAACTCCACGGGCTGGACGGCATGCCAAAGCGCTTCGAACGGCACCGTCGTCGGCTGGCCACGCCTGAGCGACCACAGCACGTCACGGCCGCCGGGCGCCGAATAGCCGATGTCGACGCGCGCCTCCGCGACGCGTGCGGCACTGTAGCCGGCGGCATCGAGGATGCGGCCCCAGTTGGGGTCACCGCCATGCCAGCTGGTCTTGACGAGCGCGCTGTTCGCGATCGCGCGGGCCGCGGCGTCGGCGTCGGCGTAGGAGCGCGCGCCGTGCACGCGCACCGTGACCACGCGATGCACGCCCTCGCCGTCGCGCACGATCATCAGCGCCAGCTCGAGGCACACCCGCGCCAGCGCCCGGGCGAACTCCGGGTAGCCCGGCGCGCGAGTGGAGCCGATGCGCGCGTTGCCGGCACGGCCGTTCGCCAGCACCAGCACCGTGTCGTTGGTGCTCATGTCGCCATCGACCGTGATGCGATTGAAGCTCGATGCCACGGCGTCGCGCAGCGCCGCGCGCAGCGGGGCCGCGGCGATCGCGGCGTCGGTGGTGACGAAGCACAGCATCGTGGCGTGGAGCCCGTCCGCGCGCGGCGCCGCCGCGGGGCGCCGGCCGGTGGCGCTCATGCCCGGCTGGATCATGCCCGCGCCCTTGCACATGCCGCCGATGCGCACGCGCGCCGCGCGCGGGCCGTACTCGCATGCGATCTGCTTGCGGCGGGTGTCGCTCGTGAGGATCGCCTCGGCCGCGGCATCACCGTGCGCGGCGTCGCCGCCCAGCGCGGCCATCGCGGCGCCGATGCCGGCGGCGACGCGATCCATCGGCAGCGTCACGCCGATGCGCCCTGTGGACGCCGCGAGCACCTGATCGGGCTCGACGCCGAGCCGGACCGCGGCGAGCCGCGTCATCTCGCGGGCGGCGGCGGCGCCGGTGCGGCCGGTGCAGGCGTTCGCGTTGCCGGAATTCACGACGATCGCCCGGGCCCTGCCGTCCTTCACGCGTTCGACACACAGCCGCACCGGCGCCGCGCACACCTGGTTCGTGGTGAACATGCCCGCCACCGTGGCCGGATGATCCGACACGATCAGCGCCAGATCGGGCTTGTCACCCTTGTCCGAGCCCGAGCCGGTGCCGAGCCGCTTGATGTCGCAGAACACGCCCGCCGCTCGGAAGCCGCGCGGGGCCACGACCGAACCGGGAACGAACTCGAGCGGGGACGCCATCGGGGAATCGTTGCCTCCAGAGCGTGAGCGTGAGCCGCGCAGTGCCGACGGAACAATACCCGAGTTCACGCGCGCACGGCAGGCGTGCATACTCGCCGCCCAGGAGGTTCCGAATGCCCGAGTCCGCTCCGCACCCGATCGATCCCACCGTCACGATCGGCCACGCGCACCTCAAGGTCGCCGACATCGATCGCACGCTGGCGTTTTATGTCGGCGTGCTGGGCTTCACGCTGCAGCAGCGCATGGGATCCGCGGCGGCGTTCGTGTCGGCCGGCGACTATCACCACCACCTGGGCTTCAATACCTGGGAGAGCCGGGGCGGCGCGCCCCCGCCGCGGGGCGCGACCGGTCTCTACCACGTGGCGATCCTCTATCCCAGCCGCGCGGCGCTCGGCGACGCGCTGCGGCGCCTGATCGGCGCCGGCGTCGAGATCGACGGCGCGTCGGACCACGGGGTAAGCGAGGCGATCTATCTGCGCGACCCGGACGGCAATGGTCTCGAGCTCTATCGCGACCGCCCACGATCCGAGTGGCCACGCGACGCGAACGGTGGCGTCGCGATGGTCAGCGAGCCGCTGGATCTGAAGGCGCTACTGGCCGACGCCGGCTGAGCGGCGTTCGGCGGGCGTTCCGTCGTCTCGGTGAATTCCGTCGAGGACGTCGAGCCTCTGTGGCCTTTCCCGCTCCACAACTTCTTGAAGCCCGTGGCGCCACCGCTGCGTGCCCGGCGACCCAGATGAAATTCTTTCACGCCCCCGTTGTACGCGTTATCCCGCGGCGCATCGATCCGATGCCATGGGCGCGGTTAAGCGATGAAAATACGTGCGCGACATCGAATTCTCGGAATGGTACGGAACCTGCGATAGGGCGATGCGAATACAGCGACACGCGGAACGTCGCCGGCTCACGCCCGCGACGGATCCCAAGGATTGCGCCGTGGCTCGCCGCTCGGCGGTCGAGCCGGCCCGCTACGCGGTGACCGGCAACGGCGCATCCCCCGTCGGGGCGAGGTAGGGGGCTCCGACCGCACGCCGCCCATGCGGGCTCCACCTTCGGGCGGGGCCCTCGCGGCGCAGGGCGGCATCGGCGCGAACCGTCGCTCGCAAGGCCAACGGCGCCTTCGACGCAACTTCCATAAAATCAAGCATCTACGTAGGAACACGCAGTTTGCAACGTGTTAGCGGGTCTTTTATGACGCGAGAGTCAATTATCGAATCGACTGCCCGTGTGTGCATCCAATGTGTGCGCGGCCCGTGGATTCCAGTGCCTCGGGCGGCGCAGGAGACCTGCTGATCGCGTATAGCCCGGCGAGACACCTTCCGTCGCTGGAGGGGATTCCCTGGCCGGGATCACGGATGCGAGCGGGTTTCCTTAAAGCTCGAACAGCTCGAAGAAGTTCATGGAGCGGAGTCCTTCCTGAATGGGGGTTCAGGCGGACTCCGTTTCCATTTTCCGCGCCGACCGATACTCTCGCATCATGGACGATCCCCGGCGCAACGATCCCTGCCCGTGCGGCAGCGGGAAGAAGTACAAGCACTGCCACATGAACGCCGCCGCGGAATTCGAGCGGTTGCGCGAGCACTGCATGGACGGCATGCGCATCGCTGTCGACTGGCTCGGCGACACCTACGAGCAGGCGAGCGGCGATGCGATCTCCGAGCAGTTCTATGCAGCGCTCGAAGACGAGGACATGGAGAAGCTCGAAGACAGCCCGGTCGAGCTGTTCGACGCCACCGAAGCGCTGGCCGAGGAGTGGCTGCTCGCCGAGGGCGCGATCGCGATCGGCGCCAATGGCGACGCGGTCGAACGGCGCGCCCATGATCTGGTGCTCGAATCCGGCGGTCCCGCGCTGTCCCCCGCGCAACGCGCGTTCATCGAGGAGTTGGGCCGGCGTCCGACGCTGCTGTACGAGATCGCCGGCATCGGGTCCGGCTCGCGCGTGACGCTGCGCGACCGGCTGTTCGCCGATCGGCCGCCGCTCGAGGTCTACAGCCGCTCGCTCGCCGCGCACGGCCGGCCGGGCGACCGGTTCCTGCTGCGCATCGTGATGCTCGACGGCACGTGGTGCACGTCGGGCACCGTGTGCCCGGTGGGCCCGTGGCTGCAGGGGCGTATCGAAGCGGACGCGCGCGCGTTGATCGTCGAGCTGGGGCTCACGCCCGACACCGCATTCACGCCGGACTCCGGGGGGGCGACGCTCGGCGACGTGTGCCGCGACCTGTGGCTGCTCGACGCGTTTCATCCCGTGGGGCCGCCGCAGATCGCAGATCGCGCGACCGGCGAGCCGCTGCTGCTGGTGAACGATTTCTACGATGTGCTGAACTGGACGCAACTCGCGGAGCGGCTGGCGGCGAAGCCCGACGTGGAGGGTGACGCCGCGGACGGCTGGAAGTGGCTGCGGCCCGCGCAGACTCCCGGCGGTCTGCGCAGCATCCGCTGGGCGCTGAACCGCGCCGAGGCGCCGGACCGGCTGCTGTGCTTCGGCCGCACGCTGCGCGCTGCGGACGAGGGCCGCGAATGGCTCGAGGCGCTGGCCGGCGACTGTGTCCGGCACCTGGGCCGCGAGGTCATCGACCCCCGCAGCCCGGCGGCGCTCGAGGAGTTCCGCCGCCGCGCCCAGTCCGAGCCCGCCGACCCGCTCGCGACGCTGTCCCCCGAGCAGCGGCGCGACGTGTTCCAGGAGGTGCACCACAAGCTGCGCGCCCGCTGGGCAGACGAGCCGATCCCGGTGCTGGGCAATCGCACGCCGCGCGAGGCGGTGACGACTCCCGCGGGTCGGGCCCAGGTCGAGCAGTTGCTGCGCGACTACGAGGCCGGCGAGGCCCGCCGCGCGAGCGCCGAGCAGCGCCCGCCGGTCGACATGGGGTTCCTGTGGCGCTCGGTGGGGCTCGAACCGGCCGCGCCGGTCTGAGGCCTCAAACGCGCGCGACGGCCGGCTTGGGCGCGGGTTCGCGCGCCGGCTGGGGTTCGTCACGCTCCGCCGCCACCCCGCGCGGGCTCCGCCGCCGGCTCAAACGGTGCTGGAACGCGTCGAGGTAGGTGTAGAACACCGGCGTCACGAACAACGTCACGATCTGCGAGAACGCGAGGCCGCCCACCACCGCGAGCCCGAGCGGGCGGCGCGACTCGGCGCCGGTGCCGAACCCGATCGCGATTGGCAGCGTGCCCATGAGTGCCGCGAGCGTCGTCATCATGATCGGCCGGAATCGCACGCTGCACGCCTCGATGATCGCGTCGCGCGCCGACTTGCCCTCGCGGCGCTCGGCCTCGAGCGCGAAGTCGATCATCATGATCGCGTTCTTCTTCACGAGCCCGATCAGCATGATGATGCCGACGAACGCGTAGATCGTCAGCTCGGTGTGGAACAGCAGCAGCGTGAGCAGCGCGCCGAAGCCCGCGAACGGCAGCCCCGACAGGATCGTGATCGGGTGGATGAAGCTCTCGTACAGGATGCCGAGCACGAGGTAGATCACCAGCACCGCGATCACCAGCAGCGCCAGCAGGCCCTGCTGACTGGACTGGAACACCTGGGCCGTGCCGGCGAAGCTGGTCGTCACGTTGGACGGCAGCGTCTCGCGCGCCAGCCGCTGCACGGCGTCCGTGGACGGGCCGAGCGAGGCGCCGGGCCGCAGATTGAACGACAGCGTGACGGCCGGGATCTGGCCCTGGTGGTTCACGCTCAGCGGCCCCACGTCGGGCGAGATGCGGGCGACGGCGCTGATCGGCACCAGTCCGCCGGTGCTGGTCGCGATGTACAGGTTCTGCAGCGCCGACAGGTCGCGCTGGTGGTCGGGCTGCAGCTCGAGCAGCACCCAGTACTGGTCGTTGGCCGTGTAGATCGTGGACACCTGGCGCGAGCCGTAGGCGTCGTACAGCGTGCTCTCGATCTGCTGCGCCGACACGCCGAGCGCCGCGGCCTGGTCGCGGTCGATCTCGACGCTGACCTGCGGATTCTTCACCTGCAGGTCCGTCGTGACGTCGGTCAGGTCGGGCAGGTCCTTCATCTTCGCGAGCAGCGCGTCGGAGCCGGCATACAGCGCATCGGTGTCGGTGCTCTGCAGCGTGAACTGATACTGGCTCTTGGAATTGCGGCCGCCCACGTTGATCGGCGGGGGATTCAGGAGATACACGCGGATGCCCGGGATCTGCGACAGCTTGGGCTGCAACTCGCGGATCACCTCGTCGGCCGACAGCCTGCGCTGGTTGCGCGGCTTGAGCCGGATGATGAGCCGGCCCTGGTTGGACGACGACGACGGGCCGCCGGCGCCGACCGCCGACATGAACGCGAGGATGTTCGGGTCCTTCTGAGCAATCGCCGCCACCTGCTGCTGGTGCCTGACCATGGAGTCGAACGACGTGCCCTCGGCCGTCTCGGTGGTGGCCGTGATGCGATTCACGTCCTCGCTCGGGATGAAGCCCTTGGGCACCAGGATGAACAGCACCACGGTGCCGGCCAGGATCGCGAGCGAGAACACGAGCGCGACCGGGCGATGGTCCATGACCCACATGAGCGATCGTTCGTAGGAACCCAGCGTGCGCTGATAGAAGTTCTCGATCGCCATGTACGTGCGGCCGTGGTGCTCCTTGTCCTCGGTCGTGAGGAACCGGCTGCACAGCATCGGCGTGAGCGTCAGCGACACGAACCCCGACACCAGGATGGCCGCGCTGATCGTCACCGCGAACTCGTGGAACAGCCGGCCCAGCAGGCCGCCCATCAGCAGCACCGGGATGAATACGGCGACGAGCGAGATCGTCATCGACAGGATCGTGAAGCCGATCTCGCGCGAGCCCTCGAGGGCCGCGACCATCGCGGTCTTGCCCATTTCCATGTGACGGTGGATGTTCTCGAGCATGACGATCGCGTCGTCGACCACGAACCCCACCGACAGCGTGAGCGCCATCAGCGACAGGTTGTCGAGGCTGTAACCCAGCGGCTTCATGAGCGCGAACGTGCCGATGATCGACAGCGGCAGCGCAGCACTGGGGATGATCGTGGCGGGCAGGTTGCGCAGGAACAGGAAGATCACCAGCACCACCAGCAGCAGCGTGAGCAGCAGCGTGAATCGCACGTCCGACACCGACTTGCGGATCGATTCCGAACGGTCGTACAGCGTCGCGATCTGGACCGAGGCGGGGAGTTGGGGGCGCAGCTTGTTCAAGAGCGCCAGCACCGCGTTCGCCACCGCCACCGTGTTCGTGCCGGGCTGGCGCTGCACCGCCAGCACGATGGCACGCTGGCCCTCGTACCAGCTCGCCACCTTGTTGTTCTGAACGTCGTCCTTCACGTCGCCCAGGTCGCCGAGCCGAACCGGCGAACCATTGCGATAGGCGACGACGATGTTCGCGAAATCCTTCGCCTTCTGGAGCTGGCCGCTCGCCTGCACGGTGGTCGCGCGGTCCGCGCCCCACAGGATGCCGGTCGGCAGGTTGACGTTCGATGCGCTGATCGCATCGGTGACCTGGCCGATCGCGATGCCGCGCGCCGACAGCGCCTGCGGATTGAGCTGGATGCGCACCGCATACTTCTGGGCGCCGAACACCGACACCTGCGCCACGCCGTTCACCATCGACAGGCTCTGCGCCAGCGTGTTCTCGGCGTATTCGTCGAGTTGCGACAGCGGCAGCAGTCTGGAGGTGAGCGCCAGGTACAGGATCGGCTGGTCGGCCGGGTTCACCTTCTGGTAGCTGGGTGGGATGATGCCGGTCGGCAGCGACCGCAGCGTCTTGGCGATCGCGGCCTGCACGTCCTGCGCCGCCGCGTCGATGTTGCGGTCGAGCGTGAACTGCAGCGTGATCGACGTGCTGCCCTGGTTGCTCGACGACGTCATGGCATCGAGTCCCGCGATCGTCGAGAACTGCTTCTCGAGCGGGGTCGCGACGGCGGACGCCATCGTTTCGGGGTTGGCGCCCGACAGGCTGGCGTTCACCGAGATCACGGGATAGTCGACGTTCGGCAGGTCGCTCACCGGCAACTGGGTGTACGAGACCATGCCGAACATCAGGATGCCGATCATGACCAGGGTGGTCATCACCGGCCGGCGGATGAAGATTTCGGACAGGTTCATCGCGGGTTCCGCCCGGGTTCGAACTGCATGACTACTTCTTCTGCGGCCCTGAGCCGGGTGTGCGCATCATGACCTTGGCGCCGGGGGACAGCCGGAGTTGTCCGTCGGTCACCACCTGCTCGCCGGGCGCGAGGCCCGACTGGATGACGGTGATGTCGTCCACCGTGCGCGAGACGACCACGGTGCGCGGGGCGACGGTCGAATCCGGCTGCACGACGTACACGTACGCGCCGCTCTGGCCGAACGTCACGGCCGCCGACGGCACCACCTTCGCCGCGCGGTCCTCGTAGAGCACCAGCCGGACATCGAGGAACTCTCCGGGCACGAGCCGCCCGTCCGCGTTCGGGAACTCGCCCTTGAGCGTCAGCGTGCCGCTCGCGGGATCGACCGCATTGTCCACGAACACCAGCCGGCCCGTGAAGTGCGAGCTGTCGGAGCCTGACGCGGTCGCGATCACCCGGGGCGAGCCGTTACGATAGCGCTGGACCGCGGCCACCTGGTTCGCGGGCACCGTGAAGCGTACGAGGACCGGGCGAATCTGGTTGATCGTGACGAGTGGGTCCGAGGTGCCGGACTTCACGTAGTCGCCCTCGTGCACCATCAGCCGGCCGGTGCGGCCGCCGATCGGCGCGCGGATCGACGCGTACTCGTAGTTGATGCGCGCGGTGGTGGCTACGGCGGAATCGGCTCGCACCGTGGCGGCCATGGATTCGGACGTGGTGCGCTTCTGGTCCCAGTCCGACTGCGACAGCACGTTCTGCCCGACGAGCTTGGCGGCGCGCTCGGCGTCGAGCCGCGCGGCCTCCGCCTGCGCGCGATCCTTGGCCAGCATTGCCTGGGCCTGGACCAGCGTGGCGTGGAACGGGCGCGCGTCGAGCAGGAACAGCACCTGGCCCTTCTGCACCTCGGCGCCCTCGCGGAACGTGACCCTGGTGATGATGCCGCCGACCTGCGAGCCGACCGCGGCCGTCTGCACCGGTTCGACCGTGCCCGTGGAGCCGAGCTCGAACGGAACCGTGCGCTCCTCGACCGGTGCGACCGTGACGGGCACGCGGGGAGTGCGCGGCTTGGGTTTGGCGCTGCAGCCCGCGGCCGTCACGAGCAATGTCATTGCGATCAGCAGACTCGTGCAGCGACGCAGGCGCGAAACGGCATGGGGTTGCATAGGGGTCATCGAATACGAATCCAGGTTCACGGTTCGAGAACAGGCCTCAGCCCCGCCCGCACGGCGGGTGCAGCCTTTCATACGTGCGGCAGGCAGGCTGCCCACACATCGGTGAAATCTATCGAAGCCGCGTCCGTGCCGAGTCACGGAGCTGTTAGTCATGGACTGTCAGTGATCTCCGTGCGGATTCGTCCATGCGCCGGTGGCGTGGCGCACCGTGCCCAATGCGAAGCTGGCCGATAATCCGCCGCCGAAGCCGAACAGTCCGAACTTGCGGCCCGTGGTCAGCGCCTCGGGATGCAACGCCAGGGCCAGCGGGATCGAGGCGCTGGTGGTATTGCCATAGCGCCCGGCGCCGCTCACCACGTCACCGCGGAAGCCGCGCTCGCGCCACACCGACAGGATCGATCCGTTGAGCACGAGATTCGCTTCGTGCAGCGCCGCGAAATCGAGATCGCCGATCTGCCAGTCGGCCTTGGCGAGCGCGGCATCGATCGCCGGTCCGCCCATGAACGGCACCAGCGACTTGCGAACGCCGGCGCCGTCCATCGCCAGGCGGTGCCGGCCGAGCTCGAGCGCTTCCGGCGTGATCGTCGGAGTGCGCGAGCCGCCCGCGGGGGTCAGGATCAGCGCGGCCTGGCTGCCGTCGAGCCAGCTCCAGAACTGCTCGGGCGCGAACCAGTCCTCGGCCTCGGGCACCGCCGAGCACAAGGTCGCAGTGCCCGCGTCGCCGAGCACCGTCGCGAAGCCGCGATCGCGCCAGTTGATCGCGGCGCTCATCCGGTCGGCGCCGATCAGCAGCACCCGCTGGGCGAGGCCCGAACGGATGAGCGCGTAGCTCATGGTGAGCGACGCCACCCAACTGCTGCAGGCGAGCGACACGTCCGCACCCTTGATCTCGCGGGGCACCGGCCCCTGCCACACCGGAATGCCCAGCTCGTGCTGGATCAGCGCGGCGTCGGGGGGGCTATAGAGATAGGACGGCGTCACGCTCGCGAATACGATCGCGTCGATGTCGGCGGCGGCGCGGCCGGTCTTGTCGAGCAACTGTTTCGCCGCCTGGGTCGCCAGGTCGATCGTGGCTTCGCCGTCGGCCGAGAACCGGCGCTCGCTGAATCCGATGAACCGCCGCACCCAGCGATCGCTGGTCTCGTAGAGCTTCGCCTCGTCGGCGGGGAGCGGCGTCCCGATGCCCGACCGGCGGCGGACCCGCATGCGCTCGAGGCGCAGCCGGGCGGCGACCTTCGCGTTCGACCAGACATGCGCGGGTACGTACCCCGAGATCCCCTCGATCCGCATGCCATACACATTCGACAAGAATCGTCCTCCGCTCAGCAGCGCGTCACCGTGTTGTGAACAACGCGGCAGTCTAGCCCAAAACCCCGGCGTTGTTGAATCGCTTGTCCGCGTGAATTCATTGCGGGCACGGTTCTTGTAGCGGATACAAGTGACTGACGCAACCCTTACACGATTCCGGCTACGAACTCATTACCCGGGCGCGTTTCCGCCTCATTCCTGTGTGCCACGCGAGTCACGACGTGGCACGGAAGGTGCCATTCTGAGACAGCAGACGGGTTTGCACCGGCTCGGCGTCCATTGCCGGTGCGGCGAGACCCCTGACCTGGGACGCTTGCGGGAGAACCTCATGCTCTGGACGATCGCAGTTCTGCTGTTCCTGATGTGGCTCGGCGGCATGGTGTCCAACTACACGATGGGCGGATTCATTCACGTCCTGCTGCTGCTGGCGATTGCGTCGGTGCTGATTCGCGTCATCCAGGGGCGCCGCCCCGTCTGACCGCCGACCGGAGGGGCCGCCCTGGGCGGCCCCCCTCGATCCAAAACGCCCGCGTGCTCCGGACCCCGGACTCTGGCATGATGGGGCGAATCGAGACGTGAGTGGCGGTGCGTTCGCTCCGCCGCGGCCCATCCACCCTGGAGCACATGACCATGCCGGGAAAAAGCCGACCGAGTTTTCTCAAGCGACAGAAAGAACAGGCGCGCAAGGCGAAGGCCACGGAGAAGCGCGAGGCGCGCCGCGCCCGCAAGGACCAGCGGGGTGACGAGCAGTCCGGAATCGTGCCCGAGATGATGGCAGAAGGTGAATTCGGAGTCGACGAAGGCGCTGTGACCGAAACCATCGAGGACGCGCACTCGGAAACGAACTGACGGCCGCCGGTTTCCCCAGTCCCCACGTTTTCGAACAGGCGATCCGACACCTGGTGCCGGGTCGCCGTTTTGCGTCCCTGTCCAGGGTCAGTTCGGCGAGGCGTCTCCGGGCGGCTGCGGCTCCGGCTGGCGGTTCCCGATCGTTTCGTCGAGGAACGTCGCCATGCGGTCGTAGAAGTAGATCCGGTTGTCGAGCTTGGCGAACCCGTGGCCCTCGTCCGGCGCGATGAACAGCCGCGGGGACCGGCCACGCTGCTGGAGCGCCAGCGCGAGCTGCATCGCCTCGCCCACCGGCACGCGCGGGTCGTTGAACCCGTGGCCGATGAACAGCGGCACCTGGATCTTGTCCACCCGGCGGATGCTCGACACGCTGTCGAGGAACGTGCTGTCGGCCATGGGTCCGTACTCGACTTCGCGGAGCTTGCGCCGGTAGCCGCTCGTGCCCGCGAGGAACGTGCGCAGGTTGACGATGCCCACGACGTCGACGCAGGCGCCGAACAGCCGCGCGTGGCGCGCGCCGCGGTCGACGCGGTCCTGATCCTCGACCACGCACGCGACCGACATGAAGCCGCCATACGAGCCGCCGTAGGTGGCGATGCGGCCCGGCTCGGCGTAGCCGCTCTTCACCAGCCATTCCGCCGCGTCGACGCCGTCGCGCACGCTGTTCCAGCGCAGCCGGTAGTCGTCGAGCATCTGGAATGCGCGGCCATAGCCCGTGCTGCCCCGCACGTTCGGCAGCATCACGCCGTAGCCGCGGGCGACGAAGTACGCGGTGGTGGCGCTGAACTGCGGCCGGCTCTGGCCCTCGGGGCCGCCGTGGTACATGACGATGAACGGAATGCGCTGGCCCGCCGTGTACCCCGCGGGCAGGAACAGGAACGCCGGGATCTCGCGCCGGTCGAACGCCGGATAGTGCACCAGCGTGGGGAGCGGGAACTTCGCCAGCTCGATGCCCTGATCGTCGGGCCAGGTGAGCTGGCGGGTGACGAGCGCCGTGGCCGCGATGCCGCCCCGCGCCGCCGCCTGCGGATACACCGTGGCGAACGCCGCGCTCGGCGTGCGCGTGTCGGTCCGGGTCCAGGTCATGGTGAAGCCGCGGAACCCCGCCGGCGACACCAGGCCGCGCTCCGCCGCCGGCACCACCAGCGGCCGGAAACCGGGCACCGTGTAGACGTGCATGACGCGGAAGCCGTCCTCGTTCGTGGCGGTGAACAGGAACGTGCGGTCGTCGTTGAGCCCCGCGACCTCGAGGTCGTAGCGGCCCAGCGCCGCGATCGGCTGGCGCACCGCGTTCGTCGCGAGGTCGCGCACGTAGAGCCGCGTGACCCCGTCGCGGTAGTCGGAGCGCAGCAGCACCGAGCGCTCGTCCGGCAGGTAGTCGACCACCTCGCACGCCGCGGTGCCGCCCCGGGGCACCAGCGTGATGTCGCGCAGCCGGCTCGTCGCCACGTCGAGCTCGAAGCAGCGCACGTCGGACGCCGAGATGGCGTGCTCGACGAGCGCGCGCGCGCCGTCGCGCGTCACGCCGCGCACCTCCCAGCTGCCCGATTGCGCGAGCACGCGCGTGTGCTTTCGCGTCGCGATGTCGTAGCGATAGAGGTAGAAGTCGTTGGGCGATTCCCGATTGGCTGAGTAGAAGAACCCGGAGCCGTCCCGGGACCACGCGTTCACCGCCGCCTGCACCGTGGGATTCGCGAGGACCGGCACGAGCGCGGTGCCGGCGGGTGCATTCAGATCCATCAGCGTGAGTTGTGTGTTCTCGTTGCCGCCGGCCGCGTTCATCAGGATCACGGTGTGCCCGTCCGGCGACACCGAATAGTTCGAGAGCCCGTCCTCGTAGTTCGTCAGCCGCGTCACCGTCGCGACGCCCGGCCGGTAGGACGGCTCGCCGCCGGCTGCCGTCACCGGGGCGATGCGGTAGAGTTGGCTCACGCCATCGGGCGAGTCACGCAGCAGCAGCGCGCCGTCCGGCAGCATGTAGGGAGCGCTGGGCGTGCGGATCTTGAGGAACTGCGAGATGGACAGCGGAGCGGCGGGCGCGGCGAACGAGTTCGTCGCGATCAGCACGGCGACGGCGGCGAGGCGGAGACGGGTGGCGTTCATGAGCCTGAAATTACCGGTTCCCGCACGGGAGGGCCACCATTGCAGGCGCGCTCGCCGCTACCTATAGTCGGTGACTCGCGACCGGACGATCCATCCCAACCCTCCGCCGACAGGTCTGCCATGTCCCGTGTTCTCGACGTTCTGTTGCTGCTCGCGCTGCCGGCCTCGGGCAAGTCCGAAGTGCGGCGCTATCTCGCCCATCTCACGCCCGAGCAGTGCCTGGACGACTTCCACATCGGGCCGACCGTGCAGCTCGACGACTACCCGTACGTGCACATGATGCGGCGCATCAGTCACGAGCTGCGGACGCGCAAGTCGGACGGCGTGTTCTTCCTGTCGGACGAGCTGCCGATGCGGCAGCCGCTCGACTGGGGCACGCTGATCGAGCTGTTGAACGAGGACTACGACGACCTCGTGCACCGCCGCCACCCGAGCCCGGCGTCGCCGGCCGAATGGCTGCTCGACCGGTTCGACGCCGCGCGCACGAAGGTGGGAGCGGAGCCGGCGTTCGGAGAGCTGCCCGCGCCGCTGCGCCGCGAGCTGGTCGACGCCATCGCTCGCGAGGCGGCGGACCTGTTGCGCGACAAGAACACCGGCATTCCCGAATCCCTGGACGGCAAGACCGTGGTGATCGAGTTCGCGCGCGGCGGCCCGGACGACGCGAAGCCGCCGCTCGAAGCGCCGCTCGGCTACCAGTACTCGCTGTCGCGGCTCAGCGACGCGATCCTCAAGCGCGCATCGATCCTCTATGTGTGGGTCACCCCCGAGGAGTCCCGTCGCAAGAACACCGAGCGCACCGATCCCAACGATCCCGGGTCGATCCTCAATCACGGCGTGCCGATGCCGGTGATGCTCGGCGACTACGGCTGCGACGACATGGACTGGCTGATCGCGAACTCGGGCAAGCCCGATCACGTGAAGGTCGTGAAGCCCGGCGGCGCCACGATCCTGCTGCCGGTCGCGCGGTTCGACAACCGCACCGACAAGACGACGTTCGTGCGCCAGGACCCGCTCAAGTGGAAGCCGTCGGACGTGGATGCGCTGCACCGGGGTCTCGGTGACGCGCTGTCCCGGCTCTCGAACATGAAGCCCGCGGCCGTCGCCTGACCCGGCTGCGACGGCCCGTCGCCGCGAGCCACCCGCCACAGGAGAGCGCGTGCCCCAGAACCTGAGCAACCACCGGCGGGTCGTGCCGGTGTTCCACCTCGGCGTCTATGTGCTGCTGGCGGCGTATCTCGTGCACGCCATCCGCAAGTTCCTGACCAGCCGCACTCCGGACGCGTTCTACGAGGTGATCCTCGGCGTGGTGGTGGCGCTGGTGGCGTTCTACGCGCGGGCGTTCGCGCTCAAGGTGCAGGATCGCGTCATTCGCCTGGAGATGCGGCTGCGCCTGCAGATGCTGGCCCCCGAGCTGGCCGCCCAGTTCGGACGCTTCACCCCCGCACAGCTCGTGGCGCTGCGGTTCGCGGGCGATCAGGAACTGGCGGGGCTTGCGCGCAACGTGCTCGACGGGCGGCACGCCTCGCCGACCGAGATCAAACAGCAGATTCGCGACTGGCAGCCGGACGAGCAACGCGCCTGAAGATTTGGGCGGTGGCTCCGGCGCCACGCCCCACGATGAACCGTTGCATTCAGCCTGGCCGCTGGAGGTTCGAGATGCTCGATCCACGCGGCCGCCGCTTCATGCGCATGGCGCAGGTACTGATCGCGTCCGTGCTGTTCGGATGCTCCGACACGTCTCGCCGCGCGGCGTTGCCAGCCGCCCCGGGGCCGGTGCGGCGTGCCACCAGCGCGGTGGTGTTGCTCGAAGACCTGTCGGCGCGCCGCATTTTTCCGCCCAACAACTGGTGGAACGCGGACATCTCGAACGCGCCGGTCGATCCCGGTTCCTCGGCATTCATCGATTTCGTCAGCGGGCGCACTCCGCAGAACCCGACCGCGACCCGGGCGATGCATCCCGATTTCGGCCCGCCGCCCTACGGCATTCCCTATGTGGGAGTCGGCGGCGACCAGGCGCTGCTGCCGGTGGTGTTCTCGCCCTACGGCAGCGAGAGCGACGCGGGCGCGCCGGGACGGCCGCCCGGCTATCCCATCCCCGACGAGGCGCGCACCCAGCCCGGCTACATCGAGGGCGACGTCGCGGGTGGCGGCCCGAGCGGCGATCGGCATCTGATCGTGGTCGATCGCGACCAATGGCTGCTGTTCGAGACCTATGCCACGCACTGGAACGCAACGCTGTCGCGATGGGAGGCGGCCTCGGGCGCCGTGTTCAATCTCGCGACCAACATGCGGCGGACCGAAGGCTCGACTTCGGCGGACGCCGCGGGGTTGCCGATCCTGCCGGGCCTCGTGCGCTTCGACGAAGTCGCCGCCGCCGGGCCGATCTCGCATGCGTTCCGGATGACCGTGCGAGCGACCAACGGCCACGCGTGGCCGGCGTCCCACGACGCCGGCAACACCGCGGGCGCGCTGCCCATGGGGGCCAGGCTCAGGCTCAAGGGCTCGGTCGACCTCTCGAGCTACCCCCCCGACGTGCGGAAGATCTTCCAGGCCATGAAGACCTACGGGCTGATCGTGGCCGACAACGGCAGCGACATGTACGTGAGCGGCACCATGGACGTGCGCTGGAACAACGACGTGCTGAATCCGGCGTTCGGCCACCTCACCGCCGACTCGTTCGAAGTGATTCAGCTCGGCTGGGGCCAGGGCACCGCCAGCGTGCCTTAGGAGCTTCCGTCGGGCGGCGATGGACCGGGGCTGGGAGTTGGCGCTGGCGGGGGCGGGTCGTCGACATCCAGTGGCTCCGAGCCCGGCGCGATCCACGGCTGATCGCCTTCGAACCACGGCTCAATCGGCTCCTGGGCCTCGCGTTCCTCGCGGGCCCACTGCTCGCGAACCCGGCGCTGCGCTGCGCGCTTGCGCATGCCGACCCCCACCGACAGCAGCGTGATGCCGATCCACAGCGTGCTCGACGCCGTGAGCACGGGAATCCAGCGATAGCGAATCAGGCTGGCGCGGCGCCAATCGGTCTCGGCGCGCGCCAGCGTGGTTCCCGTCACGCGCTCCCACGCGCGCGGGAACGGCTCGGTGCGGGATGCGCGGAGGAGATCGCGCACCACGTTCGGCCCGTAGGTGTGGATCGTGCGCGCGACGAACGCGTGCGACCCGGCATATGCGAGCTGCGCCTCGGCGGCCGAGGCGTGGAACGACGAGTCCAGCTCCGCCAGTTTCGGCAGGTCGGCGGTGAGCAGCGACGTGGAGTAGGCGACCACGTCGCGGAACTCCCAGCGGCGGCCCTCCCAGGTCGCGACGCCCTCCTCGAACCACAACGGCAACGGCGGACCGTGTGCGTCGTGGATCAGCAGATGCGTGGCCTCGTGCGCCAGCACCGCTTCGATCGAGCCGTTCGGGTAGCGGCCCGCCATCGACATGCGGATCACGCACAGCCGCCGTTCGGGCACCGTATATCCCGCCGCCCACCAGGGCACCGTTGCATCCAGCGCGCGCAATCCGGAGTCCGGCGCGCCGCCCGCAGGGATCAGCACCATGTAGAACCGGCCGTCCGCGCGCACGCCGAGATCCGATTCGAGGCGCGGGAGGATGTTCTGCGATTCCACGGCGAGCGCCTGGAGCTGCGCGCCGTAGCCATTGGGGGCTTCCAGGCTCATCATGCCCACGCGAACCTGCTCGACCGCGTGCGCGGGAGACGAGGCCACCGCCAGCAGGATGGCGAGGAGCAGTGGGCGAAGTCGAATCATGCCTTCACCATAGCCGTCCGCGCGCCGTTCCCCGAATCGCTGCGAAATGCTACGGAAATAGTGCTTGTGTTTTTGAGAACGCTGGCCGATACTACCGATGTTCTCGGGTGATTTCGGCGAGTGTCAAAGGTCGTTTATTTCCGCCAGGGACAACTTCTGGCGGTTATTTTTTTGGCCCGCAGAATCCCGAGATCATCGGTCACAGAGACCGAGCGTAGCCGCCGCGTAAACGGGCGGCAGTAAAGCGGATCCTCGGATCCGGATTCAAGGAGTTGCACAGTGGCTCGTGGCACAGTGAAGTGGTTCAACGAGGCGAAGGGCTTTGGCTTCATTTCTCAGGAGGGTGGCGAGGACGTGTTCGTGCACTTCTCTGCCATTCAGGGCGATGGTTTCAAGACTCTCGCCGAGGGTGAGGCGCTCGAGTTCGATGTCGCCCGTGGCCCGAAGGGGCTTCAGGCAGCGAACGTTCGCAAGGTCTAAAGCGTCCGAGGTACCACCTCACGCACAAGGCGGCGTCCGAAAGGACGTCGCCTTTGGCGTATCCGGGGGCAACATGGTGCGCGATCGCGTGCCGGTTCCGTCGCGAATGTACGGCCTGGGAATCTGTGTAGCGATGCTCCTATGCCTCGGCGTGGCGTCGTCCTGCAAGACCACGCGTGGTGACGACGATGATCCCCCGGGTGGCGAATGGGTGACGATGCGTCCCCAGGAGACCTGGACCGGGATCGTCGCCGAACCCTGCAGCCTTAGCGTCACCCATGAAGGGCAGCGCTTCGACGCGACCACCCCGAATGGCGTCCGCGTGCGCGACATCACCGCGATCGCCGTGGGTCCCACCGGCGACGTCCTGCTGTCGGCGGGGCCGGTGCAAGGGCAGCCGGGCATCTACCGGATCGACGCGCGAACCTGCAGGTCGCGGACGCTCGTGGCGTCGGCGACGAAGTCAGGCGCGCATCCCTACGGCACGGACTACTTCGAGCTGGCCGACGTCGTCGACGGCGGCCACGGCGTGACAGTCGACTACTGGTATGCGCCCGAGATCGACCGGGTCGCCGACGTCGCGAAGCATGTCGGGCTCGTCAGGCGCAGCGTGCGGGTGGGGAAGTAGGGCTCATGGGAGTACGCGGATTGCCGCGGCGGTAGTTTGCCGGCAAGTCGCTCGCAGTGCTACGTTTCCGCCCCCTGTGGGGCGGCATAGCCAAGTGGTAAGGCGAGCGCCTGCAAAGCGCTTATTCCCCGGTTCGAATCCGGGTGCCGCCTCCAATTCGTTGCCTCGCAATTCACGGACGCATAGTCCCGTACGCACGGGGCTCCTACGAAGCCGGTCCCGGGCGGGTCACACCCAAATCAGGCTTCGCATCGCCGGCGGAGAGCCCCTTGACTAATGACGCAAAATTGAGACAATTGAGGAGAAGGCGATGCCGCACACGGAGGTGCTCCTCTTTCGTGACGAAGAAGACGTGCCGTTGCTCGCCTGGTTCGAGTCCATCCCGCGGAGGGCGCGGGGCGATTGCCTCGAACGCCTGAGGCTTCTTGAGCAGCTCGGCCATGAACTGAGGCGTCCGCACGCGGAATATCTCCGCGACGGGATTTACGAGCTTCGCGCGAAGCGAGAAGGGGTCAACTACCGGATGTTCTACTTCTTCCATGGGAGGAGGGCGGTCGTTGTCTCGCACGGCATCGTTAAGCAGCAGGCGACCGTGCCGGCACGCGAAATCGACCGGGCCGTAGAGCGAATGGCGCGGTTTCGGTCCGAGCCCATCAAGCACACGTTTAGTCCGAGGAAGTAACGCCATGCCACGAAAACACCGCTTTGAGTCTCCGGCGCTCCAGTACCTCTACGACCGCCATGTCGGCGAGGACCCGAAACGCCAAGCCGAGTACGAGGAGTCCGTGGCGAATGCGAAGGTCGCCATGCTGATTTACGAGCTACGCACCAAGGCAAAGCTCACCCAGGCCCAGCTCGCAAAGAAGGTCGGAACCTCACGCTCGGTGATTTCGCGCCTCGAGGATGCGGACTACGACGGCCATTCCGTGGCACTCCTTCGACGCATTGCTGAAGCGGTGGGCAAGAGCGTCGAGATTCGCTTCGTGCCGCGGCGCTCGCCTAGGACGACCGCCGTTCAAAAGCCAGCCAAGCGCAAGAGGGTCGCCTGACTTGGAAGCTGCCGGCCGTCGACGCACCCCTTCAGGAGGCTTTCGTCATGAGCACGATTCATGGGGAGAGTTGACGGGCCTGATTCCAGGCACTGTCAACTCGATGAAGAAGGATGGGAGGGACCGACCCACGGCGAAAGAGTGGCGGCTCATCGTTGGGCGAGCGCAGGCGTTGAGTGAGAAGCGGGACCAGGAAATCGCCGAGTACGAGGCGAAGCACCCTGGGTCGCAGGCGCCGTAGCGCGCAGCCAATGGCAGCAACGAGAGCATACCGCTGGGGATTCAAGTCCCGCTTTCGGCGCCACGCTTTTGGCTGGAAGTCGCGGCCAGCAATGGCACGCGTCGCGGAGGCTGTCGCCGAGATTGCAGCGGTGGCCAGGGCCGATTCGGTGCTCGCCGGCGACGGAGCTGTCGCCTTCCTCGAACGAGTTTCGCCGGCCCTTGAGCACGTCGACAGCTCTTCGGGAGCCATCGGCTCCGCCGTCAACAGAGCAATTGCCGAATTGGTGCTGATTATCGCCCGCGCGCCGGCGGACGCGAAGACGCGCGCGGATTGGCTTGAGCGGTTGTTTGAAGCGCACCAGGCTGACGCCATCCCGTACATCGAGAGCCTTGCGGACCACTGGGGCGACGTCTGCGCCTCGACAGAGACTGCCTCAGCGTGGGTGGACCGGCTCGTCGACATCACGCGCATGGCGCTCAGTCCGGACCGGAACCTCCGCGGTCACTTCCACGGCACCTCGATGTGCCTCAGTGCTCTCTATCGCAGCGAGCGCTTCGACGAACTCATCGAGCTCGTGAGCGTCGACACGATTTGGCCGTACAAGCGGTGGGCCGTGAAAGCACTGGCCGCGAAGGGGCGTGTTACCGAGGCCGTCCGATACGCAGAGGCGTGCCGGAGTCCATGGGCCAGCGACTACGCGGTCGACTCTATCTGCGAGGAGATTCTCCTCGGCACAGGGCACGTCGAGGAGGCCTACCCCTATGGGCTGAGAGCGAACCAGCGCACCACCAACCTGGCGACGTTTCGGGCTGTCGCCAGGAAGTACCCACAGAGGGCCGCCCGCGAGATTCTCGCAGACCTCGCGGCAACGACGCCGACGGAGGAGGGGAAGTGGTTCGCCGCGGCGAAGGACGCTGGGCTCTTCAAGGAGGCGCTCCTCCTGGCGAGCCGCTCGCCCTGTGACCCAAGGACGCTTACTCGGGCAGCGAGGGATTTCGGTGAACGCGAGCCGGCGTTTGCCGTCGGCGCCGGCGAGCTCGCCCTGCACTGGCTCGCGCTTGGGCACGGACACGAAATCACCACCGCCGATGTGCTGGCGGCCTATCGTTACACCTTGGTCGCGGCCGAGCGATGTGGCGGCTCGGCCCCGGTGAAGGAGCGCATTCGGAGCCTCCTCTTGTCGCGACCCGCCCGCCACGGCATCGCAGCGGGCGTGCTTGAGCGAGTGCTGGAACTCGAATTCGTCGAGAAGGGCGCGGATGAGCAGTCGTTTACGTAACACCGGTTCCGCGACAAGGCCGCAATAATGCGCTTCCAGGAATCCCGGCACTGTTCACCGCTGACCGGAACACTCCAGACGAGCGTGCTGATGCTCCCACCACGTCAACCAGGCCGCCTTCAACGAAGCGTGTTCAGACTCCGGAGGAAGGGCGGAAGGGAATCGGTTTAGGACCGTACTTAGCTCTGCTTGTATTGTGGCATCTTCGGTGCCCGGCCCTTGCGCCGCCAGCCTGAGCGCATAGAAGACCTGCGTCCGCTCGTACACGTCCTCGCTGCACTCCAATTCCTGGATGAGCAGAGGAAGCGCTGGCGCCCCGATAGCCCCGAGTTCCTCGGGCGCGACCAGCCAAGACCTTGGCTCGCCATCCTCGGCGTACTCGATATACGTAGAGTCTCTGAGCCGTGCGGCATAAAATGCAACGCACTCCACAAGGCTCAGAGAAGAATCCGGCCGAATAACGACCGCCCAGACTAGAGTCGAGGCCGCTTTCGAATCCTCAGAATCGTCCGCGGTCCAATCTCTTGGACCAAATTGGAAAGGCACAGCAACCCACGCGAACACAGGCTGACCGTTCGCCAACTCAGGCTTGAACACCCATTTTCTCGCTGCAACCACCGCGACCTCGTCCAAGCCTCGAACGTGGTGGATCACCCGCGCCTCTCTAACGCGACCGTCCTTCCCAACCAGCGCCTGCACAATAACCGTCCCTCGGATGCCTGCGTGGCGCGCACTGTCCGGATAGACTGGTTGCACCTTCCGCATCGGCTCGGGCGGTGGTGCCATCGGGACGGTCGCCGCGGCCGGCTCTACCGAAACGCAAAGGACGAAGAGCCCGGCTGCGAGCCATCGCCAAGCGCGCCTGAGTTCGCTAGTGGTCAAGGTGCCGCCTCCTAGTCTGCGCTCCTCCCAACAGGTCGGGGACGAACAAGAAGCTATCACCCTGCGGATGCTTAGAGCACTCGACCGCGCGGCTGGTCCGAGGCGCGTGCTTCGAGGCTTGCCAGCCTCCCCCCACCGTGTTCTTCTGTACGTGATAATCGGTTTTAGCACGTATTCACTCATCCCTGTGCTCAAGGGCCCCCGGTAGGATCCCGGGGACACCCTCCGGTAGGACCTTGAGAATCTCCAATTGCCCCCTGCGCCCCGGTTCGAATCCGGGTGCCGCCTCCAAATTCCTCGCAAATCAGCCCGCCGGCGCCCGCTCGTCGTGAGGTATGACCTGGACCACGACGATGCCGGTCTTCTGTCCGGTGCCGACGTAGCGGTAGGCGTCGGCGATCTCGTCCAGGGGATAGCTGCGATCGATGACCGCCCGGAACTGGCCAGCCTGGATGCGGCCCCTCATGAAGTCGACGAATGCGTGGCCGCTTCCCCGCGCCGGAAGGGGAACGATGACCCGGTTGCTCCGCGTGATCGCTGACCAGAGTATGAGCGGCAGATACTCCCACCGCGGGC
This sequence comes from Candidatus Eiseniibacteriota bacterium, assembly GCA_038231135.1. Classification (GTDB taxonomy): domain Bacteria; phylum Eisenbacteria; class RBG-16-71-46; order RBG-16-71-46; family RBG-16-71-46; genus JANLWX01. The sequence continues at coordinate 184,127 of JBBRLX010000005.1, forward strand.
CGACATCCGTCGCCATGAACACCCCGTCGAGCTTGAGCAGGCGCCGACACCGGTAGTAGCCAGCCTTGCCGACCGCGTCAAAAATGACATCGAAACGCTCGCCGATCCCAGTGAAGTCCTGGGCGGTGTAATCGATCGCGCGATCCGCGCCGAGGGACGTGACGAGTTCGAGATGCCGCGTGGCGACGACCGCGGTGACCTCGGCGCCGTAGGACTTCGCCAGCTGGAGGGCGGCCGTGCCGATGGCGCCGGACGCGCCATAAATCAGAATCTTGTGACCCGGCCCGACGTGGAATTGCTTTAGACCGGTGTTCGCATAGAAGGCGCCTTCGCACACCACGGCTTCCTCGAAGCGAGTTCCTGCCGGCATTGAGGCGATGGGCCCGTGCTCGGGCACGCAGGCATATTCCGCATGCGCGCCATTGCTCCTCGACGGACACATGCCGAACACGCGGTCGCCCGGCTTGAACGATGTAACGCCGGCGCCCACCGCTGCGACTTCGCCGGCGAAATCCAGCCCGAAGATCGAGCGCCTCGGCCGGAGGAGCCCATAGCCCAGCCCGAACGCAAAGATGAGCCGCGCGAGGAACGGCATTCGGAGCTCACCGTAATCCGTCCGGTTGACCGTCGTCGCATACACCCGAACCAGAACCTCGCCGGCCCCGGGCGCCGGCTTCGGCACCTCGCGTATCTTCACGATGTCGGGTGATCCGTAACGCGTGATGACAGCCGCTTTCATCGGATCGCTACCTGAACTCGCGAATCAGCACCACGTCCGACGGCCGCGTGGAAGCCTCGACGACCAGACGCCGGCTGTCGGGCATCCATCGAAAACTGCTGACGACCTCGGGTGAGATCTGCGTGACCCGGACCGGCTTGCCGCCTTCCGGGTCGGTCATCCACAGATCCACGCGTTCACCTGTACGAACGAGGATCCCGAGACGGCGTCCATCGGGCGACCACGCGTGCTTCACGATGCGTCCGTCGGTGACGTGTGTCACCGGGGTGGGCCCGCTACCGTCGAGCGAACTCCGAAACACGTTCCAGGCTGGATCGCTTCGGTCGAGGTAGGTCACGGAGCGCCCGTCGGGCGCCCAGCGGAAGTCGGTGGCATTGGCGGGCGGGCGCACGACGGATGTCGCCGCGCCGCCTTCGACCGGGAAAATCTCGAAGCGGTTTCGCTGGATTCCCTGCGCGTCGGACTCGGGTCGACCCACAACCAGGAAGCGGGAGTCCGGCGAGAACGTCGCCGCACCGGAACTGCCGTCGAAGTGCCGCAGGACACGGCCGTCGGCGGCGGAAATGAGCTCGAGGTTGCCAGGTGTCTCGCTTTCGACGATTACGTGGCGTCCGTCGCGGGAGAGTTCCACCACCTGGGAGCGCGCGTCCCGCGTGAGCTGTCGCAGCGAGCCTCCGCCAGCATTCATCAACCACACCTGAATCCCGGTGCTGTCGAGGTGATCGAATGCGATCACGCCGGCGGCCGAAGTCGGGTTGAAGGCAAAAGAGTCCATGCCGGTCAGCGCTCGCGGCGCTCCGCCGTCCGTGTCGATCGCCCAGACCTGCAGGACTCCATTCCTGGGGGAGCTGCACAAGATCGTGCCAGTATCGGATGGAGTGGCTTGTGTGAACGAATTCTCGGGACCGGTCGCGGTGGTGAGCCGGCGCACGGTGGGTCCATCGGCATCGGCGAGGTAGATGAATGTGCTCTTGCTGGCGCGCACCGCGGCCAGGGTCTCGTCGGAGAGCGACGCCGACACGTTGCCGTAGTCGTTGAAATCGTTTGTGACGCGCGACGGTCGCCCCTCCGGATACGGATACAGCACGATGTGGCGGTAGATCGACGTCGCCAGGAACTGCCCGCTCACCGCGAGGGCGGTGCCACGGTGAACCCAGGTGACCGAAGTGGGAAACGTACGGGCGAGGTTCACCCAATCCCTGCGCCGTCCGTCCCGCGGGTCGAACAGTGCGATCGTAACCTGTGGGCCCGGGCCGGTATCACCGAGGACTGCGGCGATCTGAGTTCCGTCGGGCGACCACGACGGCGAACCGAGGAAGTCTACCGGCTTGGCAATTTCGGCGAGGATCCGTTCCTGTCGCTTGCCGATGTCGAGGACGATCAGCCGGTCCGGAGCCGGCGTCGAGGCATGACGCACGAATACCAGCTGCCTGCCGTCCGGAGACAGGCTCGCTCGAGAGTCCACGTCGAAAGCAATCTCGTTCGGCTGGCCACCCAGGGAGGGCACCTGGTAGAGCGACTTGTAGGCCTGGCGGTCGGGGCGGGGCACCGTGTAGAACAGATAATTACCGTCGGGGGAAAACGACGGAAAACCGAGGAGCGCGTCACGGGGAGGCACGATGACCACGTCGCTGCCGGTCGCCACCTGGCGAACGGTCAGGGTCCGCTTTCCCGCCCTGTCGGAGATGTAGGCGAGGTACCGACCGTCGGGAGACAGCGTTGCGTCCGCGACATCACCCGAGCTGGTCAGAGTCGTCATGCGCATGTTCTGGAACGACTCCACACGCGGATTGCCGCGCCGCAGACTCCACCAGGCGAGTGCCATCGCCGCCAGCACGACGACGCCGGTCACGATCCAGGGGAGCAGGCTCGAGCGTTTTGGGATGGCTACGGCGACGGATGCCGCAGAGGACAGGCTGCCGGAGCTGGCCGAGGCCGAAAGCGCGTCGTATTCGGCTTCGATCTCGCGGAGTTCGAGCGCCAGGTCCTTCATGGACTGGAGCCGTTGTTCGGGGTTCTTGTGCAGGCAGCGCCGGATCAGGCGGCGCAGTTCGGCCGGGACCCGCGCGTTGATCTCCTCCACCGGCACGGGCGTGTCGTTGAGAACCTTGTGCATAGTCTCGATGGACGAGTCCGCCGCGAATGCGCGGCGACCGGTGGCCGCCTCGTACAGAATGCAGCCGAACGAGAAGATGTCGGACCGGTGGTCAACGCCCTTGCCTCGCACCTGTTCGGGCGACATGTAGGCGGCGGTGCCGACGACCATCCCCTCGCTGGTGCGGTCATGGGCAACGGTCGGCGCGTTGGTGGCGTCGGGGTCGGCATCGCTCAACTCCGTGAGCTTGGCGAGGCCGAAGTCGAGCACCTTGGCGAAGCCGTCGCTCGTGACCATGATGTTGCCCGGCTTGAGATCGCGGTGGACGATGCCGGCCGCGTGCGCCTTGGCGATACCGTCGGCCGCCTGGGCGAGCCA